>JMRP01000017.1 GCA_000708525.1 Cyanobium sp. CACIAM 14 | reverse complement strand
CGGGACGGCACACTAGGCCGCCTGCAACTGCCGCCAGCGGCATCGCAGCACCGTCGTGACCGCCTCCAGCGCCACATCATCGGCCCGGGGCGAGTGCGGCAGCCAGCCGAGCCAGGCCAGACCATCGCGGCGGCGCTCCAGGGGCCGCCAGTCCCCACCCACCTGGAGCAGCCCGGCCAGGGGAACCCGATCCTTCTCGAGCAGGGCGGCGCCGGCCGCCGGCAGCCCGGTGGCCATCTGCTCCTCGCTCACCACCAGCAGGCAGGCTTGGCGCCAGGCTCCCAGGGCCTCGACCCAGCGGCCGCCCCGCGCCAGGGGCACCCCGGGATCCAGCGGCAGGGCCGCCAGCCATCCCGGTCCCCCGCCGGAAGGGGCTGGGGCGTCGTCGCTTGCCAGGCCCGTCAGGGCGACGTAAGGATCGTCGCTGTCGCTCACCTGCCTGAGGCTCAGGTTCAACCCCTTCGCCAGCCGGGCAGCGATGGTGGGCAGCACGGCCAGTTCGGGGCGCTGGCCGAGCCCGACCAGCAGAAGCCCGCCGCAGGGTGTTGCGGCAGCAACGGAAACCGACATGGTTGTTTGCACTCTCCGGGCCGGCTCGCTTCTACCATCGTGCAGCGAAGCATCGCCGCCTGCGCCCTTGTCCAGTTTCTCGACCGCTGAACGGGTGGAGCGGAGCGGGCAGCGGCCCCTCACCAGCCACGATCCCCGCAGGCTGCAGCTGTTCTGCGGCAATGCCAACCCCGACCTGGCCCGCGAGATCGGTGCCTATCTCGGTGTTCCCGACGGCCCCAGGGTGATCAAGCGCTTCGCCGACGGCGAGCTCTATATCCAGATCCAGGAATCGATCCGCGGCTGCGACGTCTTCCTGATCCAGCCCACCTGCGCGCCGGTCAACGACCACCTGATGGAGCTGATGATCATGGTGGATGCCTGCCGGCGGGCCTCGGCGCGGCAGATCACCGCCGTGATCCCCTACTACGGCTATGCCCGGGCCGACCGCAAGACCGCCGGGCGCGAATCGATCACCGCCAAGCTGGTCGCCAACCTGCTGGTGAAATCGGGCGTGGAGCGCGTGCTCGCCATGGATCTGCATTCCTCCCAGATCCAGGGCTATTTCGACATCCCCTGTGACCACATCTTCGGCTCCCCGGTGCTCGTGGACTACCTGGCCACCCGGAACCTCGGCGAAGTGGTGGTGGTCTCCCCCGACGTGGGCGGCGTGGCCCGGGCCAGGGCCTTCGCCAAGCAGATGAGCGACGCTCCACTGGCGATCATCGACAAACGCCGCTCGGGGCACAATGTGGCCGAGAGTCTCACGGTGATCGGCGATGTCACCGGCAAGACGGCGGTCCTGATCGACGACATGATCGACACCGGGGGCACCATCTGCCAGGGGGCGAAGCTGCTGCGCCAGCGGGGCGCCTCCAGGGTGCTGGCCTGCGCCACCCATGCCGTGTTCTCGCCCCCGGCCCTCGAGCGCCTCTCCGAGCCGGGGCTGTTCGAGGAGGTGGTGGTCACCAACAGCATCCCGCTTCCGCCGGACCGTCATTTCCCCCAGCTGCGGGTCCTCTCGGTGGCCAACATGCTCGGAGAGGCCATCTGGCGCATCCATCAGGAGAGCTCGGTCAGCTCGATGTTCCGCTGAGCCAGGCCAGCATGCCCGCCGTGACGCTCCCGGGCACCAGAGTGCCGCAGAGACGCTTCGTCCGTAGACGACACCGCCCTGCCCTGCCGCTCACCCTGATGGTGACGTCTCTGCTGGCGCTCAGCCCAGCCGTACCGAGGCCCGTCGCGGCCCAGTCGCTGCCCCGGCCCATGGAGCGGCGCGTGGGGGTCTGGCTCACCAACAGCCCCAGCAACCTCTACTACGACGCCAACCGGATCGACAGCGCCGTGCGGGAGCTGGACGAGGCAGGCTTCAACACCCTGTATCCCAACGTCTGGAGCCGGGGAGCCACCTTCCACCAGAGCCGCTGGGCTCCCATGGAGCCGGCCCTCGCCCGGATCAACCCTGGCCTCGACCCCATCTGCCGGCTCACCCGGGCCGCCCATCGCCGTGGCCTGCAGGTAATCCCCTGGTTCGAGTACGGCCTGATGGAGCCGGCCGATGCCGAGGTGGTGCAGCGTCACCCGGAGTGGCTGCTGCGCCGCGCCGATGGCAGTGCGCTCTACGCCATGCATGGCGCCAACCTCCAGACCTCCCCCCTGAAGGATCTGCGGGTGTGGCTGAATCCGGCCCATCCGGAGGTGCGGGCCCGCTTCATCGGCCTGATCAGCGAGATCGTGAAGCGATGCGGAGTGGACGGGATCCAGCTCGACGACCACTTCGCCTGGCCGGTGGAACTTGGCTACGACGACTACACCCGGGGGCTCTACCGGGACGAGACGGGGCGTGAGCCTCCCGCCGACTTCAATGACCGTTACTGGATGAAGTGGCGGCGCCAGCGGCTCACCTCCCTGCTGCGGGAGCTGCGGAGCTCGCTGCGGGAGGTGGGCGGTCCGCAGCGCACAGTGATCAGCCTCTCTCCCGGGCCCTTCCGCTTCGCCTACAACCACTGGCTGCAGGACTGGGAGCTGTGGGCCCTGGGCGAACTGGTGGACGATCTGATCGTGCAGAACTATGCCTATTCGGTGAAGGGATTCGCCCGGGATCTGGATCAGCCCGCCCTGCTGAAGGCCCGCGGCTGGGGCATGCCCGTCGAGATCGGCATCCTGGCCGGCTTCGGCGGGCGGACCCCCGACATGGCGACCCTCGAGCAGAAGGTGCGCCTCTCGGCCGCCCGGGGGCATGGCGTCATCTTCTTCTACTGGGAGGGGCTCTGGGGAGTCCATGCGGGCAGAGAAGGGGCGGCCTACCGGCAGGCCGCCTTCGGCCGGCTGAACCGTTCCGTCTTCGGCGCCCACAACGGCACTCCGCAGAGCGGCGGCGCTGCCGTCGTCCCGACAGCCCTGGCATCGCCGCTGCCCGAGTCCCCTGGTCCCCGCTGAGCCGCTCGGCGCTGTCAGTCCCCCGCCAGGGACGCGTTCAGCCGTGCGCCCCTCGTCCGACCAGGCACTGATCCACCACCTCGCGGGTGTTGGCCGAGAGCGCCGCGTCCGCCAGCCGCTCGAGCGACTCCCGCATCCGCTGGCGCCGGGCAGGCCCGTAGCTCTCCCAGCGGCTGAACACCTTGGCCATCCGCGAGGCGGTGATCGGATTGCGGCGGTCGAGGTCGACGATCTGATCGGCCATGAAGCGGTAGCCGCTGCCGTCGGCCGCGTGGAACACCGGGGCATTCCCCGCCAGCCCCCCGAGCACCGCCCGCACAGCGTTGGGAGCCGCCGGATCGAACCGGGGATGCTCGAGCAGCCGCTGAACCCGGTCCAGTCCGTCGGGGAAGGGAGCGGCCGCCTCGAGGGCGAACCAGGAGTCCAGGATCACCGGTTTCTCCTGCCAGCGGCGGTGGAAGGCCTCCATCGCCTGCTGGCGTGCCTCGATCGGGTGATCCTGCAGGGCGCGCAGACCCGCACGGGCGAGGGTCATGGAGGGGCCGTCCACGGCCCGGCGGGCTGCGGCGATGACGGCCTCGTCCCCGGCGGCCGCCCGCCAGCGCCAGATCGTGGCGGTGAGCATGCGGTCACCTGCGCCTTCGGGCCAAGGCAGGGCCCACTGGCCGGAACAACGTTCCAGGGCCCGGAGCAGGGGATCGGCCAGGGCCTTCCCGAAGCGGCTGCGCAGAGCCTGCAGGGCGGCGAACAGGGCCGGAGGGTCGGGTTCGGGCGCGGCATCCTCCAATTCGGCGAGCCCAGGGAGGCCCATCAGCACGCTGCGGCTGGCCTCGGAGAGGGAGGGATCGGCCAGGATCCTCTCGAAGGCGGCGATCAACGACTCCTGCAGCACCTGGTCGACCCGGCCTGCCGCCCGGCGCAGCAGGGCCCGGCGCAGCAGCAGCTGGCCGGCATCCCAACGGGCGAAGGGATCGCTGTCGCAGGCCAGCAGATGCACCAGTTCGGCGGTGGGACGGCCCAGCTGCACCCGCACAGGTGCGGAGAACTGCCGCAGCAGCGACAGGGCTGGCGGCGGCGACTGGGGCGGCAACCCTTCGAAGCGGAAGCGCTGCTCCTCCCTGTCGATCAGCAGCAGGTGGGTGCCCGCCCCCCAGCGCTGCGGCGGCAGGGGGGCAGCCCCATGGCCGGGATCCCGGGCCTCGGACTCTTCGGCCTCCAGCCGGATGGGCAGGGGCTGTCCCGCCTGGCCCACCAGCCCCACCGCCAGGGGGATGACCAGCGGCTGCTTGTGAGGTTGACCGGGGGTGGCAGGCGTGGACTGGCGGATGAACAGCTCCAGGCTGCCGGCGGCCTTGTTCCAGCGGCGCCGGATGTGCAGCACCGGTGTGCCGGCCTGGTGGTACCAGCGCCGGAACTGGCTGAAATCGAAGGACGGCAGCCCGGAGCTAGCGGAGGCCTCGCCGGCCGCGTCCTGCATCGCCTGAACGAAGTCCTCGCAGGTGGCTGCGCTGCCGTCATGACGCTGCACGTAGAGCGCCATGCCCCTGTGGAAGGTCTCCTCCCCCAGCAGGGTGTGCAGCAGGCGGATCACCTCCGCTCCTTTTTCGTAGATCGTTGTGGTGTAGAAATTGTCGATCGCCTGATACTCATCCGGCTGCACCGGATGGGCCGTGGGCCCACCATCCTCGCGGAACTGGGTGTTCCGCAGCATCGTCACGTTCTCGATCCGGTGGAGGGCATGGCCATGCAGATCGGCAGTGAAGCTCTGATCACGGAAGACGGTGAGTCCCTCCTTGAGCGAGAGCTGGAACCAGTCGCGGCAGGTGATCCGATTGCCGGTCCAGTTGTGGAAATACTCGTGGGCGATGACACTCTCGATTCGCTCCAGCTCCCCGTCCGTGGCAGTGGCGGCATCTGCCAGCACCAGTTTGGAGTTGAAGATGTTGAGGCTCTTGTTCTCCATCGCTCCCATGTTGAAGTGGCGAACGGCGACGATGTTGTATTCATCGAGGTCGTACTCCAGCCCATAGACGCGCTCGTCCCACTCCATCGCGCGCTTCAGCGAGGCCATGGCATGGGCGGTGAAGGGGGCATCGCCAGGCTCCACGTGCAGGCGCAGCTGCACGGTGCGGCCACTGGCGGTGACGAAGACATCCCGGACCTCTTCCAGCCGTCCGGCCACCAGGGCGAAGAGATAGGACGGCTTGGGGAAGGGGTCGTCCCAGACGGCGTAGTGACGACCCTCGCCGCTGCCGCCATCGTTCGGCAGGTCGCCGGCCGCGATGCAGTTGCCGTTGGAGAGGAGCACCGGACAGGTCTCCCGGTCGGCCTCGATCCTCACCCGGAAGCGGCTGAGGAGGTCGGGACGGTCGGGGTGGAAGGTGATGCGCCGGAACCCCTCCGCCTCGCACTGGGTGGTGACCATTCCCCCACTCACGTAGAGGCCTTCGAGGCTGGTGTTGGCCTGGGGCTCCAGCCGCACCTCGCTCTCGATCACGAACGGGCGCCGGGGCGGGCTGAGCACCAACAGGCGGTCGTCGTGCCGCTCGATGGCATGCGGAGCGAGGGGAACCCCGTCGAGGGTCAGGGAGAGAAGCACCAGATCGACCCCCCTGAGTTCCAGGGGGGGCACCGTTCCCTCCGGCGCCGCCGCTTCCGGCCCGGGGAAGAAGGCCAGCCTGGCGGCCACCTGGGCATGGTCGGCGAACAGGCGCACCGTGAGCTCGGTGCGCTCGATCCGATAGGGCGCCGGACGGTAGTCGGCGAGGCGCACGGCAGCCATCGGGACTCAGCGGAGGCTCACTTCGGTGCCGGTTTGGAGCCGCCCTGCTGCTTGAGGGCGTCCTGCACCTTCTTCATGACATCCGCGGGCACCTCCTTGGGACAGATCTCGGCAGCGCCGAGCACGGCCGAATTGATCGAGCCGCGACGAAGCTCCTCGATGGTGAGGGCCTTGCTGCCCACCTGCTGGATCTCACCCTTGTGCTGCCCAAGGAGGAGCTGGGCGATGGTCTCCCCGGCGATGCCCACAGCCTTGTCGAAGTCGATACCGGCGGTGCGGGAGATGCAGACGTTGACGGCGGCGATGCGGGTGTAGAGGCCCATCTCCGCGGGGGTGGCGGGGGCGGCCTCGGCGGCCACGGGAGCCATCAGCCACGGCAAGACCACCAGGGGTGCCACCAGCAGCGTCCGGGTGCGGCGAAGCAGGAGAGACAAAGGGTTAGGGATCCGTACGCCCCCATCGTGATGCATGGGGGAGACCGCTGCACCTGCTCCGGGGACCGCTCCGCAAGGCGACCCCCACCGCGACCCGGACGGCGCGGGGGATCAGACGATCGGTTCCCCCGCACCCTCCAGCCGGATCTCGTGGTGGATCTCGGCCAGCTCCAGCGCCCCGTGGCGCCAGGTGTGAATGGAGCGGGAGCGGTAACGGTCCTGATCCACCAGGCGGATCTGCTCGAGGATCTCCCAGTCCTCGTAGTGGGAATGGAACGCCATGCTGTGCTCATCGATCTGGCGGACCTGACTCACGGTGGGGGCCCCCGCCAGGTATCCGCAGCTGCGGCGCAGCTGGTGGCCGCAGAGCCAGGCCTCCATGGTGCCCTCAGCCCGGAAGCGGGGCTTGCGCTCGAAGAAGCGATGGTCCTGCTCGGGCCACCAGGTGAAGCGGTAGCCCTCATCCCCATCGGCGCTCGGGCCGTGGATCTCGATGCGCAGGAGCATGTCGACGCGCAGCACCTCGTCGTCCTCGGTGAAGAAGTAGGTGCGGCGCGAGCGCCACAGCCCCAGATTGCGCGCGAACCAGCGCCTGAGGCTGGTGTCGAGACGGATGCGGCTGCGCTCGGGAGCCCCCCTGGTGAGGCCGGCCTGGGTCGATCCGGTCGTCGACGGGTCTGTCGATGCGGTGATGCCTGTGGTCATGGCTGGCCCCACCCCGGCCCTGGCACGCTCCCCTCCGTCCTAGCGACGGCGCGGGCCTCTGCCAAAAACCCATAAGGTTGGAGGACATCGCCAACTCCCACCCGTTGCCGTCTTCGGTGGACCCCCAGTTGCCCACGTCAGCGGTCACCGAGGGGAGCGCCAGCCAGGGCAGCACGAGCGAGGGCAGCGCCAGCCAGAGCAGCGGCGGCGAGCCCCAGAAACCCCTGAAGCTGCTGCTGGTGGCGGCACGCCATCACCTGGCCTCCGCCGACCTGCGCGCCCTGCTGGGGTTCCTCAACTCCGAGGAGTGCACCTTCCAGGTGTCGCTGCAGGTGGCCGATCCGGCCGAGCACCCTGAACTGCTCGAGCTGCATCGGCTCGTGGCCACCCCGGCCCTGGTCAAGCTCGACCCCCTGCCCAAGCAGGTCTTCGCCGGCAACACCCTGGCTGTGCAGCTGCGCACCTGGCTGCCCCGCTGGCAGCAGATGGAGGTGGTCAGCAGCCTGGGGCTGAGCCTCAGGCCGGCCGAGATCGACGGCAGCCGCAGCCAGCGGGAGGTGCAGCTGGAGGACCAGCTGCTGGTGCTGCGCCAGGAGAACGAGACCCTGATCGAACGGATCGGCGTCCAGGAGCGGCTGCTGCGCATGGTGGCCCATGAACTGCGCACCCCCCTCACCGCCGCCAAGCTGGCCCTGCAGAGCCACGGGCTGGGGCAGATCGACGAGAGCCGTTTCCGCGACGTGCTCAACCGCCGCCTGGACGACATCGAGGCCCTCTCCCGGGACCTGCTGGAGGTGGGCACCACCCGCTGGGAAGCCCTGTTCAATCCCCAGCGCCTCGACCTCAGCCAGGTGGTGGCCGAAGCGATCCTCGAGCTGGAGAAGCTCTGGGTGGGCCGGGGGCTGCAGCTGGTCACCGACATCCCCGCCGACCTGCCCGATGTCCATGCCGACCAGCGGCGCATGCGCCAGGTGCTGCTGAACCTGCTGGAAAACGCGCTCAAGTTCACCCCCGACGGCGGCAAGGTGAGCCTCAGCCTCCTGCACCGCACCAGCCAGTGGGTCCAGGTGAGCATCTGCGACAGCGGACCGGGCATCCCCCGGGAGGAGCAGCACCGCATCTTCCAGGACCGTGTGCGTTTGCCCCAGACGTCCGGCACCACCTCCGGCTTCGGTGTGGGCCTGTCGGTGTGCCGGCGCATCGCCGAAGTGCACGGAGGCCGCATCTGGGTGGTGTCCGAGCCGGGGGAGGGAGCCTGCTTCAACTTCACCGTTCCGGTGTGGACAGGCCAGAGCTCTCCCGAACCGAGCCGAGCCGCTTGGGGGCCGGATCCAACTGGAGAGGACCTGGCCCGGCGCCCTGACGTTTCTTGACGAAGGGTCCCTCCGGCCCGTAGCGTCCAGCACATCAGTTCGGCCGTGGGCCGGCTGTGGCCTCGCCCCCATCGTCTAGAGGCCTAGGACACCTCCCTTTCACGGAGGCGACAGGGGTTCGAATCCCCTTGGGGGTATCGCAGGGTGCTGGATATGGCACCGCTTTTCATCGGAAAGCGGAGATTTCCAGTCCGGCACTGTCCGGCCGCGGATCCCGGTGTCGGATCCCGGTTCCCAGCCGCTCCGATTCGGCACCCGAACGGATCAGCAGGGAGGCAGCGGATCCCGAGAGGCCGGAGGCTGGGGGTCAGGCCAGGGCAGCCCGTCGCTGCGCCTCCCGCTGCACACCGCGGAGATTGCTGGCCAGGTCGTCCTTCAGCCTCTGTTCGATCAGGCCGATCGGCATGCCGGGCTTGCCTTGCACGGTCAGGTCGTAGAGCAACCAGGTGCTCGTGGTGTCCGCCCCCACCTGCCAGATGCCCTGGAAGCAGCGGAAATCCCCTTCCAGCATCCGGAAGGAGAGCCGGCCCCGTTCAGGCTCCTCGCTGAGCTCCAGCTGGACCCGGGCACTGAAGCGCAGACCGCAGAACTGCTGGGAGCCCACCTGCTCGAGGGCCACCCGGTTGCCGCGGCGCCAGAGCTGGCGGGAACTGGCCAGGTTGGGGATGAACTGATCGAGATGGTCGTAATCGGTGAGCACCGACCAGATCCAGCCCGGCGAGAGCGCCAGGCGCAACTGGACTGCGAGCCTCCTCGTCCCATGGGGGAGCCGCTCCATCTCCTGCTGGATCGTGTCGAGAGGACAGCTGGCCTGACCGGGGATCCCGGCCTCGGGGGGCGGGAGGAGCACGGAGCTGGGGAACGGTGCCAGAAGCTGGGCCAAGACGGATCGGGGCTTGCCTGGGGCCTGTGGGAGGGTGACAGCCGCCGCCACCACCGAAGGTGCGGCGGAACACAAACTAGCCGGAGTCAGCGGGTGGCGGTCAACAAATCCACACCGATGGGCGGCAAGGCGCGTTCTCTATGATCGGCCCGATTTTCGGGTCCGTTGTCCGCATGCGTGTTTCCACCGGCAAGGCCACCCAGAGCGACGGCCGCATGTTCACGGTGGTGGTCGAGGGATTCGGGGTCGGCCCGCAGCGACGGGCGGAACGACGCCTGACGGTGCCCTTCGGCCAACTGCAGCCGCTGATGCAGACCATCGCCCGCAAGGGTGGTCGGATTCGGATGGTGAGTGCCGACGAGATCCCCACCACGGGATCCGGAGCCCCCGCCCCCGAAGGCGGAGCGTCCGCCGACGCCCCCGCCACCAGAGCCCCCGCCGCCAGCAAAGCCCCCGTGAGTCACGCCGACGTTCCGGTCAATCTCTACAAGCCGAAGGACCCCTTCATCGGAACGGTCACCGGCAACTACAGCCTGCTGCAGGACGGGGCCATCGGCCGGGTGAACCACATCACCTTCGACCTCTCCGGCGGCAACCTCCACTATGTGGAGGGCCAGAGCATCGGCATCATTCCCGATGGCGAGGATGCCAACGGCAAACCTCACAAGCTGCGGCTCTATTCGATCGCCAGCACCCGCCACGGCGACAACTGCGAGGGCACGACAGTCTCCCTCTGTGTCCGCCAGCTGCAGTACGAGAAGGATGGCGTCACGATCAACGGGGTCTGCTCCACGTTCCTCTGCGACATCGAGCCCGGCGCCAAGGTGAAGATCACCGGTCCCGTGGGCAAGGAGATGCTCCTGCCCCCGGAAGAGGACGCCAACATCATCATGCTCGCCACCGGCACGGGCATCGCGCCGATGAGGGCTTACCTGCGCCGCATGTTCGAGCCTGCGGAACGCGAGAAGAACCCCGAGTATCAGTTCCGCGGCAAGGCCTGGCTGTTCATGGGTGTCCCCAAGACCGCCAACCTGCTCTATGAGGATGACTTCCAGCGGTATCTCTCCAAGTATCCCGACCACTTCCGCTACACCAAGGCCATCAGCCGGGAACAGCAGAACCCCAGTGGGGGCCGGATGTACATCCAGGATCGGGTCACCGAACACGCCGACGAGATCTTCTCCCTCATCGAGGACCCCAAGACCCACGTCTACATGTGCGGACTGCGTGGCATGGAACCGGGCATCGACGAGGCCATGACCACCGCTGCCGCCGCCAAGGGCCTCGACTGGAGCGAACTGCGTCCCCAGCTCAAGAAGGCCGACCGCTGGCACGTCGAGACCTACTGAGCCCGGCCTGCCGGCCTCTGGGGCATTCCGCCCTCCAGGCCCGCCCACGGCGGGCCTTTTTGCTGGGCACCGATCCGAGAATGCTCACACCTGGCCGGCCGCCCGCTGGCCGAGGCAGCGGGAACGGTGGGCAGCCGTTAAACCTGAGGGGACCGGACAGCCCCTCATGACCGCCATCCTCACCAATCCCCTGCGGGTGGGTCTGCGCCAGGAGCGGGTGATTTCGCCCCAGTGCCTCGTGATCTTCGGGGCCAGCGGTGATCTCACCCACCGCAAGCTGATTCCGGCTCTGTTCGAACTGTTCCGCCAGCGACGGCTTCCCAGCGAGTTCGCCGTGCTCGGCTGCGCCCGGCGCCCCTGGAGCGACGAGGAGTTCCGGCAGAAGATGGAGGTCGCCCTGGCCGACGAGGTCGCCTCCCACCGCACCGCCTGGGACCACTTCGCCCAGGGGCTCTTCTACGAGCCGGTGGATCTGCAGCAACCGGACCATCTGGTTCGCCTCAGCCAGCGGCTCGACGGCATCGACCGGCTGCGGGCCACCCGGGGCAACCGCACCTTCTACCTCTCGGTCTCCCCCGAGTTCTACGGCAGCGGCTGCCGGGCGCTGGCAGGAGCTGGCCTGCTGGCGGATCCGGAGCGCAGCCGGGTGGTGATCGAGAAGCCCTTCGGCCGCGACTACGCCAGCGCCCAGGCCCTCAACAAGGTGGTGCAGGCCTGTGCCAAGGAAAGCCAGGTGTTCCGCATCGACCACTACCTGGGCAAGGAAACGGTCCAGAACATCCTGGTGCTGCGCTTCGCCAACACGATCTTCGAACCGATCTGGAACCGCAACTACATCTCCAGCGTCCAGATCACCGCAGCCGAGACCGTCGGCGTGGAGGAGCGGGCCGGCTACTACGAATCCTCCGGTGCGCTGCGGGACATGGTGCAGAACCACCTCACCCAGATCCTGGCGCTCACGGCGATGGAGGCCCCCGGCCGATTCGATCCGGAGGCGATCCGCAACGAGAAGGCCAAGGTGCTGCAGTCGGCCCGCCTTGCCGATGAGCAGGAGCCCTGGAAATGCTGCGTGCGGGGCCAGTACGGCGCCGGCGGCACCCCGGCCCATCCCCTGCCGGCCTACCGCCAGGAACCGGGGGTGAACCCCAACAGCACCACCGAGACCTACGTGGCCATGAAGGTGGCCATCAACAACTGGCGCTGGCAGGGCGTGCCGTTCTACCTGCGCACGGGCAAGCGGCTGCCGAAGCGCCTCAGCGAGGTGGTGCTCACCTTCCGCGAGGCTCCGGTGCACCTGTTCGACGCCGCCGGCGGGGCGCCCACCCCCAACCAGCTGATCCTGCGCATCCAGCCCGACGAGGGCGCCGAGTTCAAGTTCGAGGTGAAGGCCCCCGGCTCGGGAATGCGCAGCCGGCCGGTCGACATGGCCTTCAGCTACGACGAGTCCTTCGGAGAACCCTCCGACGAGGGCTACGTCCGGCTGCTCGCCGACGCCATGCTGGGGGACCCCACCCTGTTCACCCGCAGCGACGAGGTGGAGGCCGCCTGGAGGCTCTACACGCCATTGCTGGCCCTGATCGAGGAATCCCCCTGGCAGCTGCCCGTCCATCCCTACGAAGCACGCACCTGGGGACCTGCCGCCGCCGATTCGCTGCTGGCCGATGACGGCCTGATCTGGCGGCGCCCCTGAGCTCGCGGTCCATCTCCCTGCCTGACGCCCGTCATCCGCTCCCCCCACGCCCAATGGCTCCCCAGCTCACACTCCAGGCCCCGCTCGACCTCCCGCCCGAGGAGGTGACTCCCTACCTGCAGCGCCTCTGGACCCACGATCTGGAGGGGTCCACCGGCGCCGCCACCTTCACCCTGCTGGTCTGGGAGCCCTCCTGGCTGGAGCAGCAGATGGTGCGCATCGGCCGGATCGACGGGCCCATCACCGGTCTGCTGCGCAAGGAGCTGCTGGAGGCGGCCCGGAATGCCGTGGCGGAAACCGATCTGCCCCTCAGCACGGCGCCGATGGACCCGCGCCTGACCTGGGCCCTCGGCCAGAAGCCGGGCAGCCACCGAAGCCAGGATCTGCGCGGCCAGTTCGTGGAGAGCGCCATCAGCGCCCACATGCCGCGGCGGCTGATCACCCTCGCCCCCACCCTCGACCCCGCCCATCCCCTGGAGACCCTGGTGGCGGCCTACTGCCCCCTGCCGGAGGAGGGGGCCGCCGGCGCCGCCTGCGGCGACGTGGTGGTGCTGCGCGGCGGCATGGGGGCCCTGCAGCAGAGCCTGGGCCTGATCCAGCCGCTGGTGGACGACTCCCTCCCCTGCTGGGTGTGGTGGAACAGCAGCCTGGACGAACCCTCCGAAATGCTGGAGGCCCTGGCACCGATCCCCCGACGGCTGGTGCTCGACAGCTCCCTGGGGGAACCGCGCCGCTGCCTGGATCTGATGCTGGCCCGCATCACCGCCGGCCAGGCCGTGAACGACCTCAACTGGCTGCGGCTGCGCACCTGGCGCGAATCGCTGGCCATGGTGTTCGATCCGCCCTCCCGCCGGGATGCCCTCGGCCATGTGGTGCAGCTCGACATCGACGTGGAGGGGGAGCATCCGGTGAAGGGGCTGCTGCTGGCCGCCTGGATCGCCGACCGACTCGGCTGGCACCTGATCAGCAGCTATCCGGTGGACGCCGACGGCCTGCGCGGCGGGATCGGCGCGGAATTCGAGCGCACCGATGGCATCACGGTGCGGTTCCGGCTGATGCCCGTGCCCGTGGGCGTCCCCAAGACCCATCCCGGGGCGATCGTCGGCCTGCGGCTGATCTGCGAGCCGGAGCACCGGCCGCCCCTGTGCGTGATCCTCTGCTCGGAGTCGGGGGGGTGCATGCGCCTGGAATCGGGCGGCATGGCCGCCATGGAACTGGCGGAGGAGGTGGTTCCCCTCCCCGAGGAAAGCGAAGAGATGGAGATGGCCAGGCTCCTCTCCGGTGGCCACGACACCACGGCTCCGCTCCTGGCGGCGGCCGCCCCTGTGGCTGCCAGCCTGCTGCCAGGCTGAACGGCCTCCACCTCCTGACCGCGCCGCCGTCCGCATGAGCTGTCTGATCGCGGCGCCCTGCAGCGGCAGCGGCAAGACCCTCGTGAGTCTTTGCCTGACCTCCCTCGCCAGGGCACGGGGGGAAACGATCCAGCCCTTCAAGGTGGGTCCCGACTACCTCGACCCCCAGCTGCTGGGGGCGGTGGCGGGCCGCCCCTGCCGGAATCTCGACCCCCTCCTGTGCGGCGAGGACTGGGTGCGGCGCACTTACCGCTGGCACGGCGGCCGGGCCGGACGGGTGCTGGTGGAAGGGGTGATGGGCCTGTTCGACGGGCGGGGAGCCGGCAGCGAGGGCAGCTCTGCGGCGGTGGCCGCACTGCTGGGGCTGCCGGTGGTGCTGGTGGTGGAAGCCTCCCGGCAGGCCGGCAGCCTGGCGGCCCTGGTGCGGGGGTTCCGCGACCACGGCCCGCCCCGGGTGAGCCTGGCCGGGGTGGTGCTAAACCGGGTGGGCAGCGGGCGGCACCAGCGCCTGCTGGCGGAGACCCTGGCCGCCATCGAGGTGCCGCTGCTGGGGGTGCTGCCGAGCCATCCCAGCCTGGAGCTGCCCTCCCGCCACCTGGGTCTGCTCACCCCGGGGGAGCTGGGGGATCTGGAGCAGCGCCAGCGGATCTGGGCGCGCCTGGCGGAGGAGCACCTCGATCTGACCCGGCTGTGGCCCCTGCTCGCGCCTCCGACCGGGCCGCCGGACCCGCAGGATCCGATCCGCTGGTGCCTGCAGCAGGCTCGGCAGGAAACGGCCGCCTCCTTCGACGGGGCGCCCCGTCCGGTGGCGATCGCCACCGATGCGGCCTTCCACTTCCGCTATCCCGAAGCCCAGGAGTTGCTGGAGGGTTGCGGCCTGCAGCCCGTTCCCTGGAGCCCCCTGGCCGATGCCCCCCTGCCACCGGGCTGCCGGGGGGTGGTGCTGCCCGG
This sequence comes from Cyanobium sp. CACIAM 14, assembly GCA_000708525.1. Classification (GTDB taxonomy): domain Bacteria; phylum Cyanobacteriota; class Cyanobacteriia; order PCC-6307; family Cyanobiaceae; genus Cyanobium. Next base: position 39,964 of record JMRP01000017.1, on the reverse strand, counting down.
CGGCTATCCCGAACTGCACGCCGGCCAGCTGGCGGCAAGCCGGCGCAGTCTCGGGGCCCTTCGCGCCGCCGCCGGGGCCGGTCTGCCCATCGTGGCGGAGTGCGGCGGCCTGCTACTGCTGGGCCAGGACCTCGAGGATGGCGAGGGCAACGCCCACCCCATGGCCGGTCTGCTGCCCTTCGGCGCCCGCCGCGGCCCCCTCAGCCTGGGCTACCGCAGCGCCCTTCCCGCCGCTGACGGGCTCCTGGTGCGCCGGGGCGAGCACCTCTGCGGTCACGAGTTCCACCGCTGGCAGCTGATCCCTCGCCCGCCCCGTGGTGGCGAGTTGGCAATGGAGGAGGCCCTGTGGCAGCTTGAAGGCTGGGGTTCCCCGCGGCGGATCGAAGGATGGACAGGCTCAAACCTTCACGCCAGCTGGCTGCACCTTCACTGGGCTGGCTGCCCGGCGATTCCCGGGAGACTGGCCGCAGCCGCCGCCAGCGTCGTGCCGCCGATGAACGGCGTTTCCTGCAACCCGGCCTCCGGAGCGCGACCACGCCCCATGAACGCTGGCGGATGACAGTGCGGGGAGTGGTGCAGGGCGTGGGCTACAGGGCCGGATGCCACGGTCAGGCAGTCTCCCTGGGCCTGGGGGGCTGGGTGCGCAACCGCCCCGACGGTTCGGTGGAACTGGAGGCGGAAGGCCCTCCCCAGCAGCTCGGGGAACTGCGCCTCTGGTGCGAGAAGGGGCCCGCGGGAGCTCGCGTCAGCAGCGTCACCACCGGCCAGATCGCGATCACCGGAAGCGACTGGTTCGAGATTCGTGGCTGAGGCCCGGTCCTGGGAGGACCAGGGCGGTCACCCACCCGAGCTCTGGCTCATCCGGCACGGGGCGACGGCATGGGCCCGCGCCGGCCGTCACACCGGGCGCACGGATGTCCCCCTGCTGCGCTGGAACGTGCCGGCCACCTGGCGGCGGCCAGCCGGCAGCGGACAATGGGGCGTGCCCGATGGCGACGATGCCGACCACGAGTCTCTGGAGGGAACTGGTCGGGTTCGGCCTGGCGATCAGCTTCAGCCCCCTGCACATCGGCCTGCTGCTGCTGCTGCTCCTGGGCCCCCAGCCCCTGCGGCGGGGCGGCTGGTTCGTCCTGGCCTGGCTGCTGACCTCCATCGCCGCCATGGCCCTGCTGCTCGGCGTGGGCCATGGTCTGCTGCTCACCATGGAGAAGGGCACGGATCAGCGCACCGGCCTGGACCTGCTGGCGGCGGGGGGGCTCCTGGCCCTCGGCCTCAACGGTCTGCTGGCCAGCCGCCGGGGAGCCGCTCCACCCGGCTGGACACGCCGGCTGGATGGCTTCTGCGCCATGCCCCTGCCGTTGCTGCTCGGTCTCAGTACGGCCCTGCAGGTGTCCAGCCCCGACGACCTCTTCCTGTACACCAGGACGGCGGCCAGCCTGTTGGAAGCCGGGCTGGACCAGCCCCTGGAAGTGGTCTCTGCAGCTGTGTTCTGCCTGATCACGGCCAGCCTGCTGGCGCTGCCTCTGGCGGGGCTGGCGGTGGTGGGCCAGGAGCGGCTCCTGCCCGTGCTGCAGGCTGGCAAGGTCTGGCTGTTCCTCAACGCCGAACTGCTCGTGGCAGTGATCAGCCTCGGGCTGGCGACCTACCTCGGCTGGCAGGGAATCGAAGGGCTGCGGATGGGTTGAGCTGATCGGTTGAGCCTGAGTGCGCCGGGTTCAGAACGGGGGCGGGGAGTCGTCCTTCTGAAGAATGCTTCCCAGGTACTTGGGGTCGTGGAGTGTGCCGTGACGGCCTATCGGCAGGACCCGTTCCGGCGGCAGACCTGGAAGGGGCTTCCTGCGTCGGAGGCTGAGCCAGCGCCGCACCAGCACGACCGCTCCGATCAGCACCCCCACGATCACCAGGGTGCCCAGGTCCATCATCAGGTCTCCGAAATCCCCGGAGCGTCCCGATCCGTTGGGGTCAGGGCGTTTCTTCTCCACCGGCTGGGTGGTGCCCGTGGGCAGGGGAGCCGGTGGCCTGGCCGGTTGGGGAGTCGTTTCGGGGACCATGGCAAGGATCATGGCAGCGATCCGGCTGGTCGCCATCGACCCATCCGCGCGTCGAGCGCCATCGGGTGCTCCCTTTCGGCCACCATCTCGGCCAGCACGGGCGCCTCGGGCAAGCTCACCCGTCAGCCACCGGGGCCATCCGGCGATCGGAGCCACCCCTCCCAGAGCTGCCGTTCCGCGGCATCCCCGTCACGGGCCATGAGCGTCACCGCCTGACTGGCCCGACTGACCGCCACGTACACCAGCCGCCGGCACAGCAGGGGATCCTGGGGCCAGAAGACATCCTCGTCGATGAAGACTTCCGTGAAGGTGCTGCCCTGACTGCGATGCACGCTGAGCACGGCAGCGGGTCCCAGGGAGGCGAAGGCGTCACGCACCAGGAAATAGCGGCGCCAGAACGCCTTCCCTTCCTGCTTGCCCGCCTCGCGGGCCTGCTGCCGCAACCGCGCCAGCACCCCATCCAGCGACGAGCGGGCCGCGCTGCCGATCGGGGGGAGCAGCCGCAGGTTCAGCTCGGACTCGCCTGACGTCACGGTGGCGATGAGGGTGTCGATCGCGGCCCCCCCGAGGGGGGCGTCCACGCCGAAATCGCCGAGGTCGCAGCGTTCGGGCTTGACGTCCCGGACCACCAGCTCCCGGTTGCTGCCCAGCACCAGGTCGGGCTCCTCGGCGGCGGCGTCGCCCTCCCGGCAGGCCGGCGCCATCACGGCCGCGCGGGTGATCAGCACCTCACCGGGCAGCACCGGCAACTGGTCCGCCATCGACCCATGCAAGGCCCGGCGGGCGATGGGGACCAGGCGCTCCAGGGTTCGGTTGGTGTAGCAGAGGATGCGGGCCAGGTCGGGATCGTCGGCTTCGGCGCTGCGGCGCAGGCCCTCCTGGGCGGCCTCCAGCCAGTCGGCGCGCGCCAGCAGCGACACCCGGCCCTGGCTGGTGCGGATCGGCCCCAGCACCGGCGGCCGCCGACAGGGCAGGGTTCCCTCCCGCAGGCCACCGGCCAGCCGCAGCACCGGCCCCTGGTGACGCACCACCTGGGTCAGGGCCGCCCGCCGGCAACGCCCCAGGGCGAACACGGGGCTGCGCTCCTCGCCGACCGGCGGCAGCTGGGCCGGATCCCCCACGAACACCAACCGGGTTCGGAAGGGATGGGCGCAGCGGAGGGTGATGTCCAGGAGGTCCCCATCGACCATGGAGGCCTCATCGACCAGCACCAGGCCGAGATTCTCCAGCGCCTGGGCCGTCTGAGCGGTTTCCTCGCAGCGCTCCCGGTCCCGTTCCCGCTTCAGCTTGAGGCGCAGCAGCCGGTGGATCGTGGAGGGGTACCAGGTGGGCAGAAGGCCGGCCAGGGCGAGGTGGTGGCGCAGCACACCCACCGCCTTGTGGGTGGGGGCCACGACCGTCCAGCAGAGACCCGCCCGTTCGGCCTGGGCCAGAAATCGTGTCGACAGGAACGTCTTGCCGGTGCCGGCGTAGCCCTCCAGCACGAACGGTGTGCCGTCGGACGGAGCACAGAGCCACTCGGAGAAGGCAGCGGCCGCGGTCTGCTGGTCCTCGCTGAGCTCCCGGAGATCGCTCACCCCAGCGGCAGCCAGCCGGCCTGCTGGGCGATCTGCCAGGGGGAGCCCAGCAGGGCGAGACCAGGCAGGGCGACCAGGGGACCCATCAGACTGCCGATCAGCACCTCCGGGCGGGTGTGCCCCAGGTTCTCCTTGAGGGGTCGCAGCACGGGAGCCGCCGCCGGATCACCCGCCAGGGGCCGGACGTCCCAGAGCCCGTCGGGAAGGCCGTTCACCCGCTGGGCCGTGAGTCCGGCGGCCCGGCGGACGCCGCTGGCGTCGTAGAGGACGATGAAGGAGAGCACGGCCGCCAGGGCGAACAGGGGATCCCCGAAGCCCAGCTCCCAGCCGAGGGCGGCGGTCGTCCCGGTCATGAGTGCGGAATGGCTCGAGGGCATGCCGCCGGTTTCGACCAGCACCGCCGGTCGCCAGCGCCGGTGGACCACCAGCTCGATCAGGAGCTTGGAGAGCTGGGCGACGCCGCAGGCGGCCAGCCCCCAGGCCAGCACGCCGTTGGAGAGGATCTCAGCGAGGGCCTCGAGGAGACTCACGGCCTCGCTCATCGATCACGGCTCGTGATGTAGTCGGCCAGGGCAAGCAGGGGAGCGGCCTTGGCACTCCAGGGCGCCAGCACCACCTTCGCCTCCGTCACCAGGGCATCGGCACGGTGGCGGGATTCCTCCAGACCCAGCAGCTTGGGATAGGTGGTCTTGTCGGCGGTCAGGTCCTTGCCCGCCGTCTTGCCCAGCACGTCGCTGCTGGCGGTGACATCGAGGATGTCGTCAATGATCTGAAAGGCCAGGCCGATCCCCCGGGCATAGGTGCGCAGCGCGGCCAGCAGCTCCTCGGACGCTCCCGCGATCAGCGCCCCGCAGAGCACGCAGGCCCGCAACAGGGCGCCGGTCTTGTGGAGATGGATGTACTCGAGGGTGTCCAGGTCCACCTCGCGGGCTTCGCACTCCAGATCGACCACCTGACCGCCCACCAGTCCTGGGGCGCCGGCCGCCAGGGAGATTTCCCCCACCACCGCCAGCAGCCGCTCGGGGGGCACCCCCGGGCTGCGCAGGGCCACCATCTCGAAGGCACGGGTGAGCAGGGCGTCGCCGGCCAGGATCGCCTTGGCCTCCCCGTAGACCTTGTGGTTGGTCGGCCGTCCGCGGCGCAGGTCGTCATTGTCCATGGCGGGAAGGTCGTCATGGATCAGCGACATGGTGTGGATCATCTCCAGTGCCACCGCCGTGGGCATGGCCAGATCAGCATCGCCGCCGGCCAGTTCGCAGGCCGCCAGGCAGAGGATGGGACGCAGACGCTTGCCACCGGCCAGCAGGGAGTAGCGCATCGCTTCCCGCAGCGACTCCGGGCGCTCGGGCCCGAGTGAGCTCTCCAGGGCCGCCTCCACCCGCCAGCGGGCCGCCTCCAGGTAGGCGGTGAAGTCGAAAGCCGTGCTCACCGCCGCGGACATCGCTGTTCTGGGTGTTGGGGCGGATTCTCTCAGGCCACGGGCCGTGCGGGGGGGTCGTCGCTGGCCCGGGGGCGGGGGAGGGGGTGTCGGGCAGCACCACCTTGACGAAACGACACATTCCTTCCGCAAGGGGTGAAGGCCGATGACGCTTCCGCCCCACCCGGCGGAAAGGCCGCCATGCTCCGCTCAGCGGTCCGGCCCATGGCGATGCAGGCCCCCCACGACAGCAGTCCCGATCTTGTGCCCCTCGTCTGCGCCAGCGTTTCGGGGTTCCTGCTGGCGGGCCTGCTGCTGGCCGCAGGGGTGGAGCGCATCAGCCAGGTCATCCCCCGTCTGGTGGGTGCCGGCGAGGCTCCGGAGCCCGTTCCGACGCAACCCTCCCGTCGCTGAGCCTCCCTCAGGACAGCAGGTCCGCCAGAGCCGTCGTCGCCAGACCGTGCCGCCGGCACCAGGCCACCACCGTGTTGACCAGGAGCATGGCCACGGTCATGGGCCCCACCCCTCCGGGCACCGGGGTGATCGCCGCGGCGATCGGCTCCACCCTCGCGTGGTCGACGTCTCCGCAGAGCCCGCCGTTGCGCCGGTGGATTCCCACGTCCACCACCACCGTCCCCGGTGTCACATGCTCGGCGCCGATGAGATGGGGGCGACCGGCCGCCACCACCAGCAGCTCGGCCGTTCGCGTGACCTCGGCCAGCTGGCGGGTGCGCGAATGGGCCATGGTGACGGTGGCGTCCGCGGCCTGCAGCATCAGGGCCATGGGCTTGCCCACCAGGATGCTGCGGCCCACCACCACGGCCCGGGCGCCGCTGATGGGAATGCCGGCAGTTCTCAGCAGGGCCATCACTCCGGCAGGCGTGCAGCTGCGTGGCCCGCTCTCCCCCTTCAGCAGTCGACCGAGATTGAGGGTGTGCAGACCATCGGCATCCTTCCCGGGATCGATCGCCGCCAGCAGCGGCCCCTCGACCAGGCCCGCCGGCAGGGGCAGCTGCAGCAGGATGCCATCCACGGCCGGGTCGTCGTTGAGACGGCGGATCACGGCCAGCACCTCCTCCGCCGGGGTCGCCGCCGCCAGGTGTTCCCCGAGGCTGGCGATCCCCACGCGGGCACAGGCCTTCTCCTTGTTGGCCACGTAGACGCCACTGGCGGGGTCGTCGCCCACGCGCAGCACCGCGAGGCCGGGAGCGCGGCCCGCCGCGTCCAGAGCCTCGGCGATCACGGCGGCGAGCCGACGCTCGATCTCCGCCGCCAGTCGCCTGCCGTCCAGTACGTGGGCCATGGGGTCATGGTTTGCCGACACCCAGCATGCACGGGCGCTGAGCCCAACAGCGACGCCGGATCCGATGGCTAACGTGACCAGATGAGATACGTGCTGCAGCGGATCCGGGGGCTGTGGCGCAGCCTGCTGCGGCTCGAGCGTCCCCGCCAGGCTCTGGTGCCCTGGCGTGCAGGCGGCGGTTCCCTCGTTCTGCTGCTCTGCCTGCTGGTGTCGCTGCTCTCCAGCTGGCCCTGGCTGGTGGAACCCAACCTGCGCCCCGGCATGGCGGCCCCCTTCACCGTCCGTGCCCCCGCCGACGCGACGGTGATCGACAGCACCGCCCTGGAACAGCGCCGCAGCCAGATGCTGCCACGCAGTCAGATCAAGGTCGTCGACCCGGAAGCGAACGCCCTCCTGCAGGACGAACTGGAGCAGCGGCTCCAGAACGTGCGCCAGACCATCGCCAGCGACCAGCGGCGCCCCGATTCCCTCAACCTGAGCGGCAAGGAGCGGCGCTGGCTCTCGGGACTGACCCCACGGCAATTGGTGGGATGGGAACTCTCCCTGCGGAAGGCGCAGCTGCGCATGCTCAGCCAGGGGGTGGTGGCGAACCTCTCGGAAGGGCAACTGCTGGAGGCGGCGAGTCTCCAGCTGGAGAACCTGCCTCCGCCCGCCCGCAGCCTCGGCAGCCGCCTGCTGGCCGACAGCCTGCAGGGGCGCACGAACCTGCGCAGTGACAGCTTCCTCAGCCAGCGCCGGATCGAAGACCTGCTCAGCAGCCAGGGGCTGCCCACAATCCGGGTGCGCCGGAACGACCTGATCACCCGCCAGGGCGAACCGATCAGTCCCCAATCGTTCGATGTGCTCGAGCACTTCGATCTGGTCAACCACCGCCCGCGGCCCCTGGCCTGGCTGGCCCGCTTCAGTGAGGCCATGGCCGCCTGCGGTGTGATGCTCCTGGTGATGCGCCGCTGGCGGGCCAGCCTCGAACCGCGCCAGGCCCTGCTGGCGCTGGCGATGCTGGTGCTGGTGCAGGGCTTCAAGCTGTGGCTCGGCAACCAGGCCAGCCCCCTGGCCTTGCTGTTGCCGCCCACCCTGCTGCTGGCCCAGGGGCTGGGCACCGCCGCCGGCCTGGCCTGGCTTGGGGTCTCCAGCATGCTCTGGCCGATGCCGGTCCAGGGCCTGCTGGTGCCACAGCTGGGGGTGGCCGCCCTGGTCGCTGCGATTGCGGCGGTGCTGGCCGGACGCCAGCGCAACCGGGCCCAGCTGCTGCAGATGGCCCTGCTGCTGCCGGCGGGGGCCCTGCTGCTGCAGTGGCTGCTGCTCCAGATCTTCGGCCTCAGAGCCCTGGAGGCGGGCAACGCCCCGATCAGCGCCGGGGATCTGCTGCAGGAGGCCCTGCTGGTGGCCGGACTGCTGATGGCCGGCCTGCTGCTGGCGCCACTGGTGGAAAGCTTCTTCGGCCTGCTCACTCGGGCGCGGCTGATGGAGCTGGCCGATCTCGAGCGCCCGCTGCTGCGCCGGCTTTCCAAGGAGGCGCCGGGCACGTTCGAGCACACCCTGATGATCTGCGGCCTGGCGGAGGAAGGAGCACGGGCCATCCACGCCGATGTGGACCTGATCCGCACCGGCGCCCTGTACCACGATGTCGGCAAGCTCCACGGTCCCCAGTGGTTCATCGAAAACCAGGAGAGCGGCGCCAACCCCCATGACGAGCTGGACGATCCGTTCGCCAGCGCCGCCATCCTCCAGGCCCACGTCGACGAGGGACTGAGGCTGGCCCGCCGCCACCATCTGCCCCGCCCACTGGCGGATTTCATCCCCGAACACCAGGGCAGGCTCAAGATGGGGTACTTCCTCCACCAGGCCAGGGAGAGGGATCCCTCCGTGAGCGAGGAGCGCTTCCGCTACCGCGGTCCTGCGCCGCGGAGCCGTGAAACGGCGATCCTGATGCTGGCCGACGGCTGTGAAGCCGCCCTCCGCTCGCTGCCGCCGGGCACCAGCGAGGCGGAGGCCAGGGCCATGGTGCGCCGGCTGGTGGAGGCTCGCCAGAACGACGGCCAGCTGGAGGGCAGCGGCCTTTCCCGGGCCGAACTGGAACTGGTGATCCGGGCGTTCGTGAAGGTCTGGAAGCGGATGCGGCATCGACGCATTCCCTACCCCATTCCCGCCCGCAAGGCCTTCAGCGCCTGAGGCCGCCCCGGCCGAGCCGGCGTCCCGCCAGCAGCCCCAGGGCCACCGCCGCCAGCCCCCCCACCAGGCTCACCATCAGCACGGCCAGAGCCTCCAGGAAGCGCCCGCGGCGAACGGCGAGGCTGATCTGAAGAATCCAGCCGCTGAAAGTGGTGAGCGAGCCGCAGAAGCCGATGCCACCGAAGAGCATCAGCCGCGCCCGGGGGCCGGGCAGCGCGGCGATCACGCCGATCAGGAAGGACCCCAGCAGGTTGGCCGCCAGATCCGCCTGGCTGAGCCCGGCGAGTCCCCCCACCAGTGCCTTGCCCAGTTCCTCCAGCCGCCAGCGCAGCAGGGCCCCGGGGATGGCCCCCATGGCCACCAGTGCCAGGACGCGGGCCTCCTCCCGGAGGCTGGACGGACGATCGATCGGCGAACCGGCCATCGCGATGCCCTAGGAGGTGCCCAGGGCCAGACCCGCCGTCATCGCCAGCAGGCCGCCCAGGACGGAGCCGCCGCAGAGCAGAAAGGCCTCTCGGCGCTGGTGCAGGCGCAGGGTCTCCCGGAGTTCGGCCACCCAGGTGGAGAAGGTGCTGAAGCTGCCGAGAAACCCTGTACCGAGCAACAGCAGGGTGCGGTGGCCGGCCGCACCGCAGCTGGCTTCCAGGGACACCAGCAGCCCGAGCGCGAAGCAGGCGATCAGATTCACGCCGAAGGTGCCCCAGTGCTTGCGGGGAAGCATCGGCTCGAAATGGTTGACCACCCGGAAGCGCAGCCAGGCGCCCGGCACAGCACCGACGGCCACGAACAGGGCGTCGTTGCCCACGGCCATGCCCATCTCAGCTCTTCTCCCCCTGGGAACCCCGACGTGGCGACGGACCGCCGGGCCATGAGGCCCGCAGCTTGCGCTCGAGCACGATCGAGGCGGGCACCAGGGTGATGAGGTTGGCGGCGATCACCGGTCCGTCGGCGGTGACGAGACCGTAGACCGCCCAGGCCAGCACCCCCAGGGTGAACAGGCCATACATGCGCAGGGAGATGGCGCTGGTGTCGCCGCTGCGCACCGTCTTGAGGGCCTGGGGGAACAGGCTCAGGGTGGTGAGCGAGGCGGCCCCGTAGCCGAGAGCGCTCACCGCGAGGGACTCCATGGGCGATGGCCGTCGATCGGTTCAGCATGAAGGCAACGCGCCGATTCAGCCATGCCCCTGAGCTTCCGGGAACTGCAGGAGCAGCTGCAGGCCTCGTGGGGCCGGGAGCATGGCGCGGGCTGCGGGGATTTCGATCTGCTGATGGTGCCCTCCCTCACGATGGATCCGGCCCAGCTGGCCCTGGTGACCGGGGCACACCACTACGAGGAACGGCAGCTGTTCTCCCTGATGCGTCTGCGGGATCCGGGTGTGCGGGTGGTCTACGTGACCAGCAAGCTGCTTCCCGAGCTGGTGGTGGACGCGGTCCTGGAGCTGATGCCCGGCGTGCCCACGTCCCACGCCCGCCGACGGCTGCACCTGTTCGACACCGACGACGGCTCCGCCCGGCCCCTGACCGAGAAGCTGCTGGAACGGCCCGCCCTGCTCGGACGGATCCGGGAACTGCTAAGGCCCGGCCGCAGCTTCATGACCTGCTACGTGGTGACGGAACTGGAAAAGGCGCTCTCGGAGCGGCTGCAGGTGCCGCTGCTGGGCACCGACCCCGCCCTCGGGTACTGGGGGACCAAGGCCGGCAGCCGGGAGCTGTTCGCCCGCTGCGGCGTCCCCCACCCCCCGGGCACCGGGCTGGCCCGCAGCCTCGAGGATCTGGCCGAGGCGATCACCGACCTGTGGGAGGCGCACCCGGACCTGGGGGGCTGCGTGGTGAAGCTGAACGAGGGCTTCAGCGGCGAAGGCAACGCCCGGCTCGCTTTCCCCCCGCTGGAGCTGGCGGGTCTGTCCCGGGCGGAGAGAGTCGGGCGGCTGCGGCAGGCCATCGACTCCCTGCCGATGCCGGCGTCCGGCTGGCAGGAGCTGGTGAGCCGCCAGGGGGCCCTGGCGGAGGCCTGGCTCGAGGGAGGGGAGGAGATCCGTTCCCCGAGCGTGCAGGGCACGATCCACCCGGGAGGGGAGGTGGAAGTGCTCTCCACCCATGAACAGATTCTCGGTGGCGCCGGCGGTCAGACCTATCTGGGTTGCTGCTTCCCGGCCGCCGAGCCCTACCGGGTCGCGCTGATGGAGCACGGGCTGGCGGTTGGGCAGGCCCTCGCGGCCGAAGGCGCCCTGGAGCGCTTCGGAGTCGACTTCATCGCGCGTCGCTTCGGCGACCACTGGGATCTCCAGGCGATCGAGGTCAACCTCCGGCAGGGCGGCACCACCCATCCCTTCATGGCCCTGCGGGCCATCACCGCCGGCTGCCTCGAACCCGCCACCGGCCTCTTCCTTTCCCCCACGGGGCAACCGCTGCACTACCGCGCCACCGACAACCTCAGCGACCCCCGCCTGCGGGGCCTGATGCCCGTCGACCTGGTGGACATCGTGGCCGAGGCGGGTCTGCACTACGACCCGGCACGCCTCCAGGGCAGCGTCTTTCACCTCCTGGGCTGCCTCTCGGAATTCGGCAAGCTCGGGATGACCTGCATCGGCCGGGATCCGGAGCAGGCCGCCGCCGTCTACCGCTCCACCGTGGCGGAGCTCCTGGCGGGAGCCGGCGCCCGCAGCGGCGAGGCCAACGGCCAGCCCGACCGCTGACGGCCCGGGGAGATCGGGTCAGGATGGGGCAGCGCCCGGACACCATGGTCTCGATCACCGACCGCCAGGACGACCTGTCCCGGCACCGCCCGCAGACACCGCCAGGTCCCCCGGCCTGGACGGGCTGGCTGCAGATCGGTCTGAGCACCATGCTGGGAGTGCTGTTCCTCGTGATGCTGGCCAAGGCCAGGGAGCAGAACCAGCTGCTGCGGCGCCTGGAGCAGCGGGTGCAGGGACTCGAGAACAGCCGGGCGCTCGATCGCACCTCCGCGCTGGAGGAGCAGCAGCGGGCCATGGTGCAACGCCTGCGGACCCTCGAGGCCGGCGCCGGACGGCTGGAGGCCATCGAACGGGAGCAGGAGCAATGGCGGCAGAGCCTTGCCGATCTGCAGCGCCCTGCCCTGCGGCGCCTGGAGCCGACGACGGGCCCCTTCCCCTCTCCACCGAGACCCTCCCCGGCGCCTGATGTCAGGTCGACCAGTCCCGCGGCCCCTCGCGGCGAGGGCGGCGTGCTCCGCCCGGCGGCTCCGGACACGCCCTGAGGAACGGGACGCCGCCTCAGCCCTTCACGGCATCCCCGCTGGCGCTGGGCAGGATGTAGCGCTGCAGAATCACGAACAGCAGCAGCACCGGCAGGATCGACACCACCGATCCGGCGGCCACCAGACGCCAGTCGAGGGAGAAGCTGCTGGCCAGCTGCTGCAGCCCCAGCGGCAGGGTGTAGAGGGAGGGATCGTCGAGAATGATCAGCGGCCAGAGGAAGTCACTCCAGGTGCCGATGAACACGAACATCGCCAGGGTGATCAGATCGGCCCGGGCCGCCGGCAGCATCACGTTCCACCATTCCCCGAGAGGCGTACAGCCGTCGATGCGGGCGGCCTCCTCCAGCTCCACCGGCACGGCCAGGAAGCTCTGACGCAGCAGGAAGATGCCGAAGGCCGTGGCCGCCTGGGGCACGATCAGAGCCCAGAGGGTGTTGCGCAGGCCGATCTGCACCATCAGCAGATAGAGGGGGATCATCACCACCTGGAAGGGGATCAGGATCGTGGCCACCACCAGGGCCAGCACCAGACCGCGCCCCCGGAAGCGCATCCGGGCCAGAGGGTAGGCCGCCAGCGAGCAGAACAGCAGGTTGGCCAGCACCGCCAGGGCGCTGACGATGGTGCTGTTGAGCAGGTAGGTGCCCATGGGGTTGGCGGCGAACAGACGGCCGTAGGCCTCCAGGCTCGGCTGAGCCGGCAGCAGGGCCGGTGGGCTGGTGAAGATGTTCTCGGCCGGCCCCTTCAGGGACGTGCTCACCAGCCAGAGCAGCGGCAGGAGCAGCAGCACCGCCACCAGCAGCAGCATCGCCAGCTGGAGGCCGGTGGCCAGGGGGGAACGGCCGGGAGCCTTCACAGACGCGGCAGTTCCGCCACCGGCAGGGGGGTCTTCTGGGGGTGAAGCGGGGCGCGCTGGCCACCGGCCACCAGCCGGTTGAGCGCGTTCACGAAGGCCTGCGCCGCCGCCACGACGATGTCGGTGTCGGCGGCATGGCCCGAGTAGAGCACCCCCTGGTGCCGCAGGCGGATGGTCACCTCGCCCATGGCGTCGATCCCCTCGGTGACCGACTTGACGCTGAACTCCACAAGCTCGTTGGGCACCTGGGCCAGGCGGTTGAGGGCCTGGCAGACGGCATCCACCGGTCCGGTGCCGATCGCCGCCTCGGTGAGATCGACGCCGTCGGGGTTGCGCAGGGTGACCGTGGCGGTGGGCCTGAGGTTGGTGCCGCAGCTCACCTGCACCGACTGCAGGATGTAGGCGGGCTCGTCCTGCTGCTGCACCTGCTCGCTGACGATCGCTTCAAGATCCCGGTCGGTGATCTCACGCTTGCGGTCGGCCAACTCCTTGAAGCGGGCGAAGGCGTCGTCCAGGTCCTGGCGTTCGAGCTGATAGCCGAGTTCCTCCAGCCGGGCGCGGAAGGCGCTGCGACCGGAGAGCTTGCCCAGAGACAGCCGGTTGTCGGTCAGGCCGACGGTGCGGGCATCGATGATCTCGTAGGTGAGCCGGTTCTTGAGCACCCCATCCTGGTGGATGCCGGACTCGTGGGCGAAGGCGTTCGCCCCGACGATCGCCTTGTTGGGCTGTACCGCCATGCCGGTGAGGTTCGACACCAGGCGCGAGGTCTTGGTGATCTCCTCGGTGCGCACGTTGGTGAGGGGATCGCGCTGGTCCGCGGGCCGCCCCAGGAAGGGATTGAAGTAGCTGCGGCGCACGTGCAGGGCCATCACCAGCTCCTCGAGGGAGGCATTGCCGGCCCGCTCACCGATGCCGTTGATGGTGCACTCCAGCTGACGGGCGCCGTGCTTCACGGCCTCGAGGAAATTGGCGACCGCCAGGCCCAGATCGTTGTGCCCGTGGACCGAGATCACCGCCTGATCGATGTTGGGGACCGAGCGATCGATACCGGCGATCAGCTCACCGAATTCGGCCGGCGTGGTGTAGCCCACCGTGTCGGGAATGTTGATCGTGGTGGCGCCGGCGGCGATGGCGGCCTCGATCACCTGATGCATGAAGTCAGGGTCGCTGCGGCCGGCGTCCTCGCAGGAGAACTCCACGTCGTCGACCAGGGAGCGGGCATAGGCCACCATCTCGGCGGTGATCGCCAGCACCTCGGCGCGGGTCTTGCGCAGCTTGTGCTCCAGGTGGATGTCGCTGGTGGCGATGAAGGTGTGGATCCTGCGGCGGGCAGCGGGAGCCACGGCCTCGGCGCAGGCCTTGATGTCGCCGCTGGCGGCCCTGGCCAGGCCGCAGATCACCGGTCCGTCGGGCGTGCCCACGGTGGCGGCGATCTTCTGCACCGCGTGGAAATCACCGCTGCTGGCGAAGGGGAATCCGGCCTCGATGATGTCCACCCCCAGGCGAGCGAGCTGCTGGGCGATCGCGAGCTTCTCCTCCAGGTTGAGGCTGGCGCCAGGGGACTGCTCCCCGTCACGGAGGGTGGTATCGAAGATCAATACCCGGCCGGGATCGCGGGCCATGGGGGTTAAGCGGAACGTGTTCGAGTCAGCGACTCACTGTAGGGGCCGCTGATCCCGGCTCCGGTGCTCTCCGCCGGCGGCCACGCTCGCCACGCTCGCCACGCTCGCCACGCTCGCCACGCTCGCTGCGCTCGCTCGACGCCGCCGGCGGGGAGCACCGGAGCCGAAAGGGCCTAAGGAGTGGAACAACACGCCGCAGAGAGGACGTGGCCGGTGATGCGGCCCCCGGAGTTCTGCGCGAGTGGAGGCCCCCACCCGTGAAGCCCGCCACCACCCATTCGCCCACTCCCGGGGCCTGCCTCCCTCCGTCCGCTCCGCTCGCCCCGGAGGCGGCGTTGCCGGCCCCGCCGGCGCGCCCGCCGCGGGGCGCGCGGGGCGGACGGAGGCGAGAGACCTAGGTGCTGCGCGCAAAGACCGGCTGCTGCAGGGCATCGGCCTTCTCCAGCCGGGGCCGCAGGGAGGCGAGATCGACGAAGCGGTCCGACGCATTGCGCAGCTCCCGGGCCACCATGCCTTCGGTGCTGATCACGATGGTGCGCAGTCCCCTGGCCCGCAGAGTCTCCAGCAGGCGGTCGAGATCGCGGCTGCCGCTGAGCAGCCAGACCTCATCGCAGCGATGGGCGATCGTCATCAGATCGATGGCGATCTCCACATCCAGATTGGCCCGGGCGAACTGGCGCTGATCCGTCTCGCCGTTGGCTCCCCCGAGCTCACGCAGGGGCTTGGTGCGAACCGTGTAACCAAGGCTGGTCAGGGCATCCCGGAACGGGCGCTGGTCGGAGGGATCCTTGAGTCCGGCGTACCAGAACGCGCCGGCCAGCTCCACCCCGGGTTCGGCTGTCGCCAGCTCCAGCAGTCGCCTCGGGTCGAAGAACCAGCCCACCTTCTGCTGGGCGTAGAACATGCTGTGGCCATCGACCGCCACTGCCAGACGCATCAGACCGGATCCCAGTGAGGGATCAGCCTAGGAGTGGACCGTACAGTGACTCCACAGAGGGGGCTCCATGGCCGCAGGCGATCTGGCCCTGGTGTTGCACGCCCACCTCCCCTACGTGCGTTCGGGGGAGCCCGGCTCCCTCGAGGAAGACTGGTACTTCCAGGCG
The DNA here is from genome assembly GCA_000708525.1 of Cyanobium sp. CACIAM 14. Taxonomy (GTDB): domain Bacteria; phylum Cyanobacteriota; class Cyanobacteriia; order PCC-6307; family Cyanobiaceae; genus Cyanobium. The sequence goes on along the minus strand of JMRP01000017.1, from coordinate 24,628 downwards.
CTGCAGGAGTGCTATCTGCCGCTGCTGGCGGTGCTGGAGCGGGCGGCCGCCGATCGGGAGCAACGGCCGCGTCTCACTCTCGGACTTTCCCCCACCCTGCTGTCGCTGCTGAGCGACAGGGAACTGAACGGCCGTTTCCCCGACTGGCTCGCCCAGCGCCGCTCCCTGCTCGAAGAGGCCCCTCCCGACCAGGCGGCACCGGCCCACCAGCTCCAGGGCACGCTCGCCGCGATCGAGGAGCAGTGGCGGCGGATGGGCGGCCAGCTCCTGCCCCGGTTCCGGCGCCTGCAGGAGCAGGGGATCCTGGATCTGATCACCTGCGGGGCCACCCACGGCTACCTGCCCCTGCTGCGGGACTCCCCTGAAGCGGTGCGGGCCCAGCTGCTCACGGCCGTCCGGGAGCATCAACGGCTGCTCGGGCAGCGTCCCCTGGGGATCTGGCTGCCGGAGTGCGCCTACTACGAGGATCTGGATCGCGCCCTGGCCCAGTGCGGCCTGCGCTACTCCCTGCTGGATGGCCATGGCCTGCTCCATGCCCTGCCGCGGCCACGTTTCGGGGTGTACGCCCCGATCTGCTCCCCGGCAGGGGTGGCGTTCTTCGGGCGGGACAGCGAATCCACGCTGCCGGTGTGGAGTGCCAGCCAGGGCTATCCCGGCGACGGGGCCTACAGGGAATTCCACCGTGACATGGGCTGGGATCTGCCGGAGGCCTCCCTGCAGGCCCACGGCATCCACGATCGCCGCCCCCTCGGGCTGAAACTGCACCGGGTCAGCGCCCAGGGCTGTCCCCTGGAGCACAAGCAGCCCTACGACCCCGACTGGGCCGCCCGGAAGGTGCAGGAACACGCCGAGGCCTTTCTTCGCGGTCGCGCCGAGCAGATGCAGCACCTGGCGGCGACGATGGAGCAGCCCCCCCTGCTGGTGGCCCCGTTCGATGCCGAGCTGTTCGGGCACTGGTGGTTCGAGGGTCCCCTGTTCCTGGCCGAGCTGTTCCGGCGGGGCCCCGAGCTGGAGGTGAGCTTCACCCACCTGCGGGAGGTGCTCAGCCATGAACAGTCCCTGCAGGTGTGCCGCCCCTCCCCCTCCAGCTGGGGCCAGGGTGGATACCACGACTACTGGCTGAACGAGACCAATGCCTGGGTGGTGGCCGAATGGCAGCGGGCGTCCCGGGCGATGGTGCGGCGGGTGAACCGGGGCGTGGCCAGCAGGGAACAGCGCCGGCTGCTGACCCAGGCGGGCCGGGAACTGCTGCTGGCCCAGAGCTCCGACTGGAGTTTCATCCTGCGGGCCGGCACCACCACCGGCCTGGCCCGGGAACGGATCCACCGCCACCTCGACCGGTTCTGGCGCCTGATGGACGCGATCGAGAACGGCTCGAACCTGCCGAAGGAGTGGCTGCAGGGGGTGGAGCGCGAGGACGGCCTGTTTCCGGAGCTGAACGCCGCCGACTGGGCGACCCTCCCCTGAGGGAACGCCCGGGACCGGCGCTGGATCAGAGGATCTGATCGAGGAATTTCCGCGTGCGCTGGTGGCTGGGGTTGGTGAAGAACACCTCCGGTTCGGCCTCCTCCACCACCACCCCCTCGCTCATCAGCACCACCCTGTGCGCCACCTGGCGGGCGAATTTCACCTCGTGGGTCACCACCACCATGGTGATGTCGTCGTTGGCGAGGGCCTGCATCACCTCGAGCACCTCCCGCACCATCTCCGGATCCAGGGCGCTGGTGGGCTCGTCGAACAGCAGGATGCGGGGTTCCATGCAGAGGGCCCGGGCGATGGCCACCCGCTGCTGCTGGCCGCCGGAGAGCTGACCGGGAAACTTGTCCGCCTGCTCGGCGATGCCCACCCGCTCGAGCAGGGCCCGGGCCTGGCGCTCCACGTCCGCCTTCGGCCGCCGGCGCACGAGCACCGGGGCCAGCGTGAGGTTCTCCAGCACCGAGAGATGGGGAAAGAGGTTGAACTGCTGGAACACCATGCCCACCTCGCGGCGGATGGCGTCGATGTTGCGGAGATCGTTGGAGAGGGCGATGCCGTCCACGGTGATGCTGCCCTTCTGGAAATCCTCCAGGGCGTTGAAGGTGCGGATGAAGGTGCTCTTTCCCGACCCCGATGGGCCCATGATCACCACCACCTCGCCCCGCCGCACCGTCAGATCGGCGCCCCGCAGGGCTTGGAAGCCGTTTGGGTACCACTTCTCGACCGCCCGGGCCTCGATCATCGTTTCGGCGCTGGGTTGGCTCATGGCAGGGCGTCGTTCGGGGAAAGAGGGATCAGCTGGCGGAGGGGATGGTCTGGGGGTCGAGCCGGCGCTCGAGGGCCCGGCTGCCCAGACCGAGGGCAGCGCAGCAGCACCAGAACAGCACCGCCAGGGTGAGATACACCTCGGCGTTCTTTCCCAGGAAAGCCGGATTGGCCATCACGGTGCGGGCCGTGCCGAGCAGTTCCATCAGCCCGATCAGGGAGAGCAGGGTGGTGTCCTGCAGGAGCGAGATGAACTGCCCCACCATCGCCGGCAGGGCCACCCGCATGGCCTGGGGCAGCACCACCTTCCCCAGGGCCTGGGGATAGGACAGCCCCAGGGAACGGGCCGCCTCGAACTGGCCGCGGGGCACGGCCGCCAGCCCCGCCCGCACCGCTTCCGCCAGGTAGGCCGCGGCGAAGAAGGTGAGCACCCAGGCGGCCCGCCAGACGCGATCCGGGGCCAGCCCCCCGGGCAGCAGGAAGCCGAGGATGTTCTGCCCCAGGAACAGCAGGGTGATCAGCGGCGCTCCGCGGATGAACTCGATGTAGACCACCGACCCCCAGCGCAGCAGCGGCAGGTCGCTGCGGCGCCCGAGGGCCAGCAGCACCCCGAGAGGGAAGCAGAGCAGGATGGCGAAGCTGGCCTCCACCAGGGTGAGCAGCAGGCCGCCCCACTCCGAGGGGGGAACGGCCACCAGGCCCAGGCCGCCGCTGATCAGCACCATGCCGCTCAGGTAGAGCACGGGCCAGATCAGGGCCACCAGCCGCAACCCGCGGGGGCCCAGGCGCCTGCCGTGGCGCCCCGCCAGCCAGCGGATCAGCAGGAGCAGGGCCAGCAGCCCCCACCAACGGGCCTGAAGATGCAGCGGAAGCCCCAGGGCCCAGGGGCCCCAGAGCCCGGCCAGCACCAGCACCGCCACCGCCACCCGGTCATTGCGGGGCCAGAGGCGGCCCGTTCGATCCCGGCGGGGATGGCTGCGCAGCACCCCCCAGCTCAGGCCGGTGGCGGCAGCCAGCAAGCCGACCAGCAGCCACAGCCGCCACTGCTGCTCGGCGGGGTAGCGGCCCACTGCGAAGAGGGTGGCGTTGGCCCGGATCACCAGCCACTGGGCCTGGAAGAAGGCCCAGCGCAGGAAACCGACCCCGGCCAGGGCGAGGAGACTCAGCAGGGCGATGCTCAGCAGGCCGTCCCCCCGGGTGGGGAACAGTTCGCTGCGGAGCCGGCGGAGCACGGTGGTCATCTCAGCGCTCCCGGATCTGCACGAGCTGATTGACGCCGTTCATCACCAGGGAGATGAGCAGATCCAGCCCCAGGTACACCCCCAGCAGGATCAGGTAGACCTCCACCGCCCGGCCGGTCTGGTTGAGGGTGGTTTCGGCCACGGAATAGAGGTCGGTGTAGCCCACGGCCACGGCCAGGGAGGAGTTCTTGGCCAGGGAGATGTACTGGGTGTTGAGGCCGGGCACGATCACCCTCAGGGCCTGGGGCAGCACGATCCAGCGCAGGGTGGCCAGCCAGCCGAAGCCCAGGGAGGAGGCCGCCTCCCACTGCCCCTTCGGCACCGCCGCGATGCCGCCGCGCACCACCTCGGCGATGAAGGCGGCCGAGTAGATGATCAGGCCGGTGAGCAGGGCCCCGAACTCCACCGACAGCCGCAGCGGCGCCTGCCAGACCCCGTTGACCAGATGGGGAACGGTCCAGCGCAGGCCCTCGCCGAACCCCGCCAGGTACAGGCCCGACTTGGCCAGCACGAGGCCGGGAAGCTGGATGGCAGCGGCACCGTTGGGCAGGGCCAGGAAGACCACGAAGTACCAGAAGACCAGTTGCAGCAGCAGGGGAATGTTGCGGATCACCTCCACGTAGACCCGGGCGATGCCGCGCAGCAGGCCGTTGCGGCTGAAGGAGGCCATCCCCGCCAGGGTGCCCAGGGCCGTCGCCCCCACCAGCCCCGTCAGCACGGCCCGGACCGTGTTCACCAGCCCCGCCGCCAGGCCCCGCCAGTAGGGCATGCCGGCATCGAAGGGGAGCAGGGTCTCGGAGATGTCGAAGCCGGCGGGCTGGTTGAGCCAGCGCCAGCTGAGCAGCAGACCGGCGGCGGTGAGATTGCGGACGAGGTTGCCGAGCAGGAAGGCGATCAGCAGCAGCACCAGGAGTCCCACGACTCCCTGGACCACCCAGGGCAGCACCCGCCTGTCACGCCACCAGGGCGTGACGTCCCCGGCGACAGGCTGCTTCTCCGGGCCCATCAACGGAACGGCGGCGAGTAGATCAGCCCCCCGTCCTTCCACTGGCGATTGACGCCGCGATCCAGCTTCAGCTTCGAACCGGGGCCGACGTTGCGATCGAAGATCTCGCCGTAGTTGCCCACGGCCGTCACCGCCCTGACCACGAAGTCGGAGGGGAGGCCGAGCTGCTTGCCGAAATCGCCTTCCACGCCGAGGAAGCGGCGCAGATCCGCCAGGTTCTTGTTGGCCTTGGCCTCCGCCAGCTTGGCGGCCACGTTGGCCTTGGTGATGCCCAGCTCCTCGGCCTGCATCAGGCCGTAGACGGTCCAGCGCACGGCATCGGCCCAGGCGGGATCGGCGTTGACGGTGGCCGGGGTGAGCGGCTCCTTGCTCATCACGTCCGGCAGCAGGATGTGCTGATCGGGACTGGGGAAGCTGGTGCGCTTGGCCGCCAGCTGGGAGCGGTCACTGGTGACGGCGACGCAGCGGCCCCCCAGGTAGGCGGCATAGGTCTGGTCGCCGGTCTGGAATTTGAGCGGGGTGTAGGGCACGCCGAGTTCCCGCATCCGGTCGGCCAGGTTGAGTTCGGTGGTGGTGCCGCTCTCCACGCAGATGGGCTTGCCCGCCAGGTCCTTGAGGGTCTTCACGCCGCTGTTGGCGGGGGTCATCACCCCCTGACCGTCATAGAAGGTGGTGGGAGCGAAGCTGAGTCCGTTGCCGCCCGCCGCGTCGCGGCTGAGGGTCATGGTGGTGTTGCGCGAGAGCAGATCCACCTCGCCGCTGGCCAGGGCGGCGAAGCGTTCGCTGGAGTTGAGATCGCGGTATTCCACCTTGCCGGGATCACCGAACAGGGCGGCGGCCACGGCCTTGCAGACATCCACATCGAGGCCGCTGTACTGACCGTCGGAGCCGACGAAGCTGAAGCCCGGCAGCTTGCCATCCACGCCGCAGATGAGTTTGCCGCGGCCTGTGATCGTGGCCAGCTTCTGGCTCTGGACCCCGCCGCTGCCCCCCTCCGGGGCGCATCCCGCCAACTGGACCGCCAGCAGGGCGGTGAGCGGCCAGAGAAGGGACCGACGGAGCGCCATACCCTGCTTCACAACGACGCCGCATTGTTGCAGACCTGCCAAGGGGTGGCGGATCACCCCGTGGCGTCCTGAGAGGAGCGTCAGCCGGGAAGGATCACCCGGTTGATCACATGCACGATGCCGTTGTCGCACTCGATGTCGGCGGTGACGACGGTGGCGTTCTTGACCTCGAAGGGATCGGCGCGACGGATCGCCACCGGCGCTCCCTCCAGGCTCTCCCATTCCGGCTGATCCACCAGCTGGCTGCGCTTGTAGGCGCCCGAGAGCACGTGGTACTTGAGGATCCGCGCCAGCTGCGGCACGTTGTCCACCAGCGTCTGCACGGTACCGGGAGGCAGGGCGGCGAAGGCGTCGTCGACGGGAGCGAAGACCGTGAACGGGCCTGGGCTCTCCAGGGCGCCGGTGAGTCCGGCCACCTCCACGGCGGTGAGGAGCGTGTTGAAGCAGCCGGCGCCCTTGGCGGTCTCGATGATGTTGGCCATGGGGAGATGTCCTAGCGGTAGTCCTGGGTCTGGATCTGGGGCAGACGCGCCTCGGGGCGCAGGAAGCGGTCCATCTGGGCCTCGAAGAAACGCCGGTTGGCCATCAGGTGCTCCGGATCGGTGTCATCCAGGGGATAGAGGAGGGCGCAGCGCAGGGCCTGGATCACCGCCGAGGTGACGTTGTACATGGAACGCTGGAAGGTGATGCCCAGCTGGATGAGGATGTCCCCCTCACCGCGCTTGTGCTTGGCATAGAGCTCGGTGAGGTACGGGGGCAGGAAGTGCAGCATGTCCTGCATCAGCAGGGTGGGCGGAATGCCCGCCGATCCCACCGGGAAGACATCGGCATAGAGGATGCCGTAGTGGAAGTCCTCCTGCTTGTCGGGCACCTGACCGGCCTGGGCGTTGTAGCTCTTGGTGCCGCGGAAGGGGGCGGTGCGGTAGAAGACCGCCTCCACGTAGGGGAGCGCCGCTTCGTAGAGCCAGGTGAAGCCTTCGGATTTTGGAATGATCTCGTAGCACTCCCCGCCGATGAACACGTGGTGATAGATCGGCCGACCGGCGACGGCGAAGATCCCGTTCACCAGGAAATCCATGGCATCCGGAACGCCCTTGAAGCCGCCTTCGTCGTAGATGTCGCTCATCTCGAAGAAGACCGGCGCCATCACCTCCCAGAACAGGCCAAGGTTGGCGTAGTAGCTCATCTTGCGGACCTGTTCCAGGAACATCTCCGGGAACAGCTTGTAGAGACCCAGCATCAGGGGGTTTCCCTTGAAGTAGGCCTTGATCGCCCGATCAGCGTTGATCTTGTACTGCTCGCACTCCAGATAGTCGTAGAAGCGGCCGCCCATGCCCTGGTGCCAGAACATGGCATCCATGCAGGCCTCGGCGAACTCCATGTTGATCCGATCGTGCCACAGGTGGTGCAGCAGCTTCGACATGGAGCGGGTTTCCCCCTTCGCCATGAACTCCAGCAGCTCGGGGTGGGCCTTCTCGCCACCGCGCCAGATGCGCAGCTTCGAGTCGTCCCCCTGGTAGGAGTTGGGCCGATCGAGATACTCCTGGGAAGGGAAGTACTTGAAGGCGGGCAGGGGATCGAGGAACACCTGCTCGGCGATGTAGAGCAGATCGCGCCAGTAGAAATCCATCGGCACGGCATAGGCCTTGTAGATGCCGATGATCTGCATCAGGTTCTCGGGGGTGTCCGGCAGCATCGAGCCGCCGGCCTCGAGACGATGGATCACGTCCGCATAGCGGTGCTGGGACGGGGGGATCAGGGGCTGGCGCACCGGGTCGGCCAGGCTGGCGGTGGGAGGCGTCATGAGGGGAGCTGGCGAGGGGACGCGGAGGGGGCGACGGCGACGAGGGCGGTGAAGGGTTCCCGGCGGAGCGCCAGGGCCGAGGTGCTGGACTCACTCCAGCCCACCAGCAGTCCCGGCCAGATCCCGCCGATCACCACCAGGGCAGCGAGGAGCATGGCGGGGAAGCGTTCGCTCCAGACGGTGGAGGGGTAGTCGACGCGGTTGTTGTCGAGGCGGCCGAAACCGACCCGGTTGAACAGCCGCACCGCGTACACGGCCGTGAAACCCGACGCCACCAGACACAGCAGGGTGGGGATGGGGAAGGGGGTCCAGCTGGCCTCGAACATCATGAATTCGGGCACGAACCCTGCCAGGCCTGGAATGCCGGCGCTGGCCATCAGGGCCAGCAGGAACAGCCCGAGGGTGAAGGGCAGGCCCCGGTAGGGATTGAGCAGGCCGGCCAGATCGGGAATCTGGGTGGAGCCGGTCTTGCTGTCGATCAGGCCCACCAGCAGGAACAGCAGGGCCGAGATCAGGCCGTGGGCGATCAGCTGGGCCACCACGCCCTGCAGGCTGAGGGGGGTGGCGGAAGCCAGGGCCACCACCAGCAGGCCCATGTGGCCGAGGGAGCCGTAGGCGACGAGGCGGCGGATGTCGCTCTGGGCGAGGGCGTTGAGGGCCCCGTAGGCGGAGGTGAAGGCACCCACCGCGGCGATCCAGGGGGACCAGAGGATCCACTGCTCGGGCATGAAGCCGATCGCGAAACGCAGCAGGCCGTAGGCGCCGAGAAGCGAGACACCGCCGCTGAGCAGCATGGCCACGGGACTGGAGGCCTGGCCGTAGGCCAGGGGCTGCCAGCCGTGCAGGGGCACGACGGGGAGCTTGAGGCCGAAGGAGAGCAGCAGCAGGGCGAAGATCCAGCGGCTGTTCTCCGGCGACAGCTGCATGGCGGCCAGGTCGGCGAACGCGAAGCTGAAGCCTTCACCGCTCAGCCAGCCCAGGGCCAGAACGGCACCGAGGAGAGCCAGCCCGGAGACGGCGCCGTACATGACGTACTGGATGGCCGCCTGCACCCGGCGAGGGCCGCCCCACACCGCCAGCAGCAGGGTGGTGGGAATCAGCACCAGCTCGAAGGCGAGCAGGAAGAGCAGGGCGTTGCGGGCCAGGACCGCACCGGTGAGGCCCAGGTCGGTGGCGAGCAGCAGGCTGAGGAAGAGCCGCGGCCGGGCCTGCTCGGCCGGGGTGGCCAGCACCGTGACCAGGCAGATCAGGGCGATCAGGGCCGCCAGGGGAGCGGAGAGACCGTCGAGGCCCAGGTCGAAACCGAGGCCGATGCGGGGGATCCAGACCTGGTGAAGCTCGCTCGGAGACTTACCGAGCTGGGTCAGACCGATGGCCAGCTGGAGCAGCAGCGGGGCCAGACAGACCCTGCGCAGGATGTCCTGGCGCTCCGGCAGCAGGGGCAGAACCACGGCTCCGAGGGCCGGCAAAAGCAGGAGAAGGATCGGGGCCATCAGCGGATCAGGGAGGGGGGCACGATGGTCAGGAGCCAGGCGGCCATCAGGACCACGCCGATCAGCAGGGTGAGGGCATAGGTCTGGGTGCGACCCGAGGTGGTGAAGCTGAGCCGGCGGGCGCTCTGGAGGGCGGCCTCGCCGGTGGCACCGGTGAAGCCGTCGACGATCTGGCGATCCGACCAGGAACTCAGGCGGGCCATGCCCACCACGAGCGCCACCACGGTGCGGTGGTAGAAGCTCTCGGTGTTCATGTCATGGGCCAGCCAGTGCTGCAGGCCGCCGAGGCCGGAGGGCAGCTCGGCCAGCGGATGGGGCCTGAGGTAGAAGACCGCCGAGAGGCCGCCGCCCACCAGGGTGGAAACCAGCATCGGTACCGCCGCGGGTCCCCAGCCGGGCAGGGGAGTGGCGGCGAAGACCCCGAAGCGGGTGAGAAGGATGGGCAGGTGCAGCACCAGGCCCATGAGCAGCAGGGTGGGGACCACCATCAGCCAGAGCACTTCGGCCGAGCGGATCGTGAAGATGCTGGGCCGACCGCCCCAGATCAGCCCGAAGACCCGCACCAGACCGGCCGCGATCAGGGCATTGGTGACCAGCACGAAGCTCCCGAGCAGCACCGGCTGGGAGCTGGAGAGGCAGAGCTCAAGCAGTTCGCGGAGGCCGGCGAAACCACCGAAGGGGGGAAGGCCCATCAGGCCGCCGGCGCCGGTGAGGAAGGCCAGGCCCACCAGCGGACGGCGGCTCCAGAGACCACCGAGCTGGGTGAGGTCCTGGGTGACGTTGCTGGCGATCACCGTGCCCACCGCCATGAGCACCAGCGCCATCGGCAGCGGGTAGACCAGCAGCAGGTGGCCGGCCACCGTGGTGCCGCCGAGACCCACCGCCATGAACAGCAGGCCCATCCAGCTGCTGACCAGGAACGAGAGGGCCCGCTTGATGTCGATCTGGGCAAGGGCGATCAGGGCACCCACCAGGGCGGTGGTGGCGCCCACCGCCACCAGCACGGTGTTCACGGTGGAGCTGAGGGCCAGCAGGGGCTGGAGCCGCAGCAGCACCCAGGCGCCGCCGGCCACCACCACCGAATTTCGCAGGATGGTGGAGGGCAGAGGGCCCTCCATGGCCTCGTCGAGCCAGAGGTGCAGGGGGATCTGGGCACATTTGCCCATCGGACCGGCGATCAGGGCCAACAGGATCAGTTCGAAACCAGGCGGCAGGGTCTCCGGGGTGTGGGCGGCCGCCCAGGCGGCCAGGGAGTCGAAGTTCCAGGTGCCGGTGACGGGCAGGATCGCCACCAGGCCGGCGAGGAGGATCAGGTCACCGATGCGCTTGGTGAGGAAGGCATCCCGCGCCCCCTTCACCACCAGCGACTGGTTGTACCAGGTGCCGACGATCAGATAGGTGCCCAGAGTGAGAAGCTCGAGGATCACATAGCTGAAGAACAGTGAATCCGTGAGCAGAAGCGCGCAGAGGCCGGCCTCGAAGAAGCTGAGCGAACCGAAGAAGCGTGGCCAGCCCCAGTCCATCTCCAGATAGCCGATGGCGAAAATCTGGGCGAGCACGTGCAGACCGGTGACCACGAGGGTGGCGATCAGGGCCGAATGGGTGATCGATCCGTCGAAACCGATCGAGAGTCCTGCCGTATCGAGCCAGGTCCAGCCGAAGTGAATCGGCAGGGCTTCGGCATGGGCGTTGGCGCCCAACAGGGCCAGGAGACTGTGGACGAAGGCCACGGTCACCATCGTGAGGTTGAGGTAGCCGCAGGGGCGTGGTCCCGTCTTCCAGATGAATCCGGGCGACCAGGCCACGGACGCCAGGGCCGCCAGGAGCGGATAGAGGGGGACCAGCCAGGCCGTCTGGGCGAAGAACAGGGTCATGGCGGGGGAACGATCGGGACCATGGATGGCCCTCGTGGTGGCGAACACTAAGATCCCCGGCGCCCTGCCGAGAGGTCTCCCGGGAGGAAAGTCCGATGGGATCCGCCTATGGGATCCGCAAGCTGTCGTTATCAGTCGCCCGCTTGCTCCACGGGCCGGCATGCTCTAACCGATCCCACTCCACGGCACCAGGCCGGGGCCTCAGGCGTGGGCGGCCGATCGACGGCGCCAGAGCCGCCAGACCTTCTCCAGTTCCAGGTACAGGAAGAACGCCAGGGAGAAGCCGATGCAGATGCCCAGATCGCGCAGGGAGAGGGGCACCGTGCCGAAGAATCGCGCCAGGACGGGCACATACAGCAGCGACAACTGCAGCAGGGTGGTGAACACCACCGCCCCCAGCAGCCAGGGGTTGGTGAAGGGCGCCACCTGGACCAGGGGCTGCTCGCTGCGCGCCGCCAGCGCATGGCCCATCTGGGCCAGGCAGAGCGTCGTGAACACCATCGTCTTCCAGGGGCCGCCAGTCCTGGAGGCGAACAGCATCATGACGATGGTGATGGCCGCGAACACCACGCCGATCCGCAGGATGTAGCTGCCCACTCCTCGGGCGAAGATCGATTCGCCGGGCTCGGCCGGTGAACGCTGCATCAGGCCCTCCTCGCCGGGTTCCATGGCCAGGGCGAGCGCGGGGACGCCATCGGTGACCAGATTCATCCAGAGGATCTGGAGGGGGGTCATCGGCACGCCAACCAGCCCCAGCAGGGGGGCCGAGGCGATCGTGATCAGTTCCCCCACGTTGCTTCCCAGGATGTACTTGATGAAGCGGCGGATGTTGGCGTAGACAAGCCGGCCCTGCTCGACGGCGTTGACGATGGTGGCGAAGTTGTCATCGAGCAGCACCATGTCGGAGGCCTCCTTGCTCACCTCCGTGCCGGTGATGCCCATGGCCACGCCGATGTGGGCCTGCTTGAGGGCCGGGGCGTCGTTGACCCCGTCGCCGGTCATGGCCACCACCTGGCCCAGCCCCTGGAAAGCCTTGACGATGCGCAGCTTCTGCTCGGGAGGCACCCGGGCGTAGACGCTGCACCGGCTCACCATGGCGGCCAGCTGCTCGGCATCGGCCTCCTCCAGCTGCCGGCCGAGCACCACCTCGGCGCCGGTGTCCACCAGACCGATGGTCGAACCGATGGCGCGGGCCGTGAGGGGATGGTCGCCGGTGATCATCACCGGCCGGATGCCGGCCTCGCGGCAGCGGGACACGGCCAGCGCCACCTCCGGCCGGGCAGGATCCAGCTGGGCCATCAGCCCGAGGAGCACCTGGTGCTCCAGTTCGTGTTCCGGGCTGGGGTGGTGCGGCGCGCAGGCGAAGGCCAGCACCCGCAGGCCCGAGGAGGCCAGGTCCCGGGCCTGATCCAGCCACCACTGGCTCTGCTCCGGGCTGAGGGCAGCCACCCCGGCGCCATCCAGCCAGCGATCGCAGGTGCCCAGGATCACCTCGGGGGCCCCCTTGCTGATCATCAGGGTGGTGGAGCCGGCAGCGCAGTCGCCCAGCGGCGCCTGGAGGGTGCCCTCCCTGTCCTGGACCCAGACCGCCATCAGCTGGCGCTCGGAGCTGAAGGGGATCTCGGCATCCCGCTTGTAGTGGCTGCGCAGGGCGAAGCCATCCAGGTCCGCCTTGGCGGCCGCCACCACCAGGGCGCCTTCCGTGGGATCCCCGAGGATCTCCCAGCGGCCATCCAGCTCCTGCTTCAGTTCGGCGTCGCTGCAGAGCACCCCCGCCTGCAGCAGCAGGTCGCGGGCACCGGGCGCCAGTCCGGGGCGGGCGCCGGCGGGCGGAGGGAGTTCGGCTGGGCTGAACTCCCCGTGGGGCTCGTAGCCGCTGCCGCTGACGGCCAGGGCCTGGGTGCCGCTGCGCAGCTCCTGCACCACCTGGCGGTTGAGGGTGAGGGTGCCGGTCTTGTCGGTGCAGATCACCGTGACCGACCCCAGGGCCTCGACGGCCGGCAGGCGGCGGATCAGGGCCGCGCGCTGCACCATCCGCTGGGTGCCGATCGCCAGGGTGACGGTGATCACGGCGGGCAGTCCCTCCGGCACGATCGCCACCGCCATCGAGAGGGCCACCTCCAGCAGATCCAGCAGCTTCTGGCCCATCAGCCAGCCCAGCAGCACGACCACGGCCACCAGCGCCAGGGCGGAGCCCACCAGCACGTTCGCCAGACCGTCGAGGCGCTCCTGCAGCGGGGTGGATTCACCACCCGCCGTGTTGATCATCTGGGCGATCTTGCCCAGTTCGGTCTGCATCCCGGTGGCGGTGACCACCGCCGTGCCGCGGCCCCGCACCACTTCGGTGCCCTGAAACAGGCAGTTCTGGCGCTCCAGGACCGGGACGGAGGGCTCCAGCACCAGGTCCGACTGCTTGATCACCGCCTCCGCCTCGCCGGTGAGGGCCGCCTCCCGCAGTCCCAGTTCGGCCACCTCCAGCAGGCGGGCATCGGCGGGGACCCGGTCACCGGCTTCGAGGCGGATCAGATCGCCCGGCACCAGCTGCTCGCTGGGCAGCCGTTCCCAGATCCCGTCACGGCGCACGGTCACCAGCGGCTGGGCCATGTCGCGCAGGGCTTGCAGGGCCTTCTGGGCCCGGCTTTCCTGCAGGTATCCCAGCAGGGCGTTGAGTCCCACGATCAGCACGATGGCGATCGCGTCCTTGGGGAAGCGCTGGGCCGCCCAGGCCACCCCGGCCGACACCGCCGCCACCGCCAGCAGCATGATCAGCATCACGTTGCTGAACTGATCCCAGAGGATGCGCAGGTTGCTGCGTCCCGCCTTCAGCTCCAGCCGGTTCGGACCGAGCCGTGCCAGCCGCTCGGCGCACTGGGCGGTGCTCAGTCCTTCGCTGGTGGCATCCAGGGCTTCCAGGCACTCCCCAGGCCCGAGGGCGTGCCAGTGGCTCTCGGTGGCGGATGGAATCAACGTCATGAAGACTGAATCGCGGACACCTTAGGCATCACCATTCGGCACCTTGCCTCGTCTTCGGCCGCGTGCGGAGCTCATGACCGGGTGGTCTGAAGACGGCTCAGCCGCCGCTCCAGCAGCAGCAGTCCACCCACCGTGGTGACGGTCACCATCAGCACCAGGGCGGAGAACTGCTGCGGATCGATGAGGCCCTGGCTCAGGGCCGTGGAAGCGAACACCAGCCCAGGAAGCCCCCGGGGGATGAGGCCGAACACCACCAGCCAGCGGTCGACGCCCTGCTCCCGGTCGCTGCGACGGATGCCCAGGCCGCAGGCCAGCTTGCTGAGCACGGCCATCACCACCAGCACCGCCGCCAGCTGCCAGGCCTGCGGCTGCAGGAGCGTGCCGGCGCCGATCCGCATGCCCACGCTGATGAAATAGAGGGGCAGGAACACCTCGGAGAGCACCGAGAGCACCTTCTGCACGTCCTCTTCCACCGGCCCCAGCCGCGCCATCAGCACACCTCCCCAGAGGGCACCGAGCAGACTTGTCAGCCCGCAGGCCTCCCCCAGCCAGGCGGCACCGATCAGCAGCATCAGGATCCCCAGCGCGCTGGCGGGCCGGCGGCTGTGACGGCCTGTCCACCACCCCACGGCCTGCCAGCTCAGCACCGCCGCCACGCCCCCCACCAGCGGACCGGACCAGCCGATCCCCCCGCTCCCCAGCCGCAGGCCCGCGCTGGCCGTGGCGATCGCCAGCAGACCGATCGCCGGCAGGTCGTCGAGCACCGACACCCCCACCAGCAGCCGGCCGGAGGGGGTCTGCAGGGCCCCTCGCTGGGCCAGCACCCGCAGGGTCACACCGGTGCCGGTGGCACTCAGCACCGCCAGGCAGAGCAGGGTAGTGGGGGTGGAGAGGGAGAACCAGCTCCTCAGGGGCCAGAAGGCCAGCAGGGGGGTGAAGAAGCTCAGGGCCACCGTGCGCAGGATGGCGGCCCGGCGTGAGGCGAGCAGGTCGCCGCGGACCTCCAGGCCCACCTGGAAGAAGAGGGTGAGCACCCCCAGCTCGGTGAGACCGCTGAGCGGGGCCATCCGCTCGAACGGCAGCACCGTGTTGCCGAGGGCGAACCCCAGGACCAGCTCCAGCACGATCGCCGGCACGGCCCAGCGGGCCATCCACCCCGCCGAGAGCCTGGCCAGCAGCACCCCGATCAGCAGGGTGAGGAGGGTGCCCAGCAGGGTGGAGTGGCCCAAGGATCAGACGGCAGGGGATCGGGGATCGGGGATCGGGGATCGGGGATCGGTTCAGGGAACCATGGTCGCGCCGCGGCGCGCTCGAGCCCTGCGAACCCTGACGAAACACAGGCGCCGGCCCTCCGGGGCCATGGGGCGGGCGTAGGTTCGGCCTGATTCCATGGGGAGAGACGCCTGAGCATGCCCGGCCTCCGCAGCCTGCGGCGCAGGCTCATCGGTACCCCTCTGCCCACCAGCGCCCACCACGAGGAGCGGTACAACAACGCCGAGGCGCTGGCGATCCTCAGCTCGGATGCCCTCTCCTCGGTGGCCTACGCCACCCAGGAGATCGTGCTGGTGCTGGGGCTGGCCGGCGCTGCCGCCCTCGGCTACACGATCCCGATCACCGCCCTGATCGTGGGGCTGATGCTGATCGTGGCCACCAGCTACCGGCAGACCATCAAGGCCTACCCCCTCGGCGGGGGCTCCTACCGCGTCTCGCAGCAGAACCTCAGCCCGATCACCGGTCTGGTGGCCGGCGCCTCCCTCTCCATCGACTACGTGCTCACGGTGGCGGTGAGCGTGGCCGCCGGCATCGCCGCCCTCACCTCCTACTTTCCCGCCCTCGAGTCCGAACGGGTCAGCCTCTGTCTGGTGGCGGTGGTGCTGGTGATGGTGGCCAACTTGCGGGGGGTGAGCTCGAGCGCCAAGTTGCTAAGCGTCCCCACCTACCTCTTCATGGCCGTGGTGGTGGCCCTGCTGGTGGCGGGCGCCGTCAAGACCGGCCTCGGCCAGCTGGCCCCCCTGGCCCCGGAGCTCCAGCAGAAACTGCTGGAGGAAGCCCACAGGGTCGCTCCCCACGCTGGCGTCCACGTGCTGGGGCCCCTGCTGCTGATGCGGGCCTTCAGTTCCGGCTGCGCCGCGCTCACCGGGATCGAGGCGATCAGCGACAGCGTCGCCGCCTTCCGGCCGGTGGAATGGCGCAACGCCCGCCGGGTGCTGGTGGTGATGGTGATGATGCTGGCCCTGATGTTCAGCGGCATCAGCGCCCTCGCCCACCAGACGGGCGTGGTCTACGTGGAGAACGGCCCCACCCTCCTCTACCAGCTGGGACAACGCATCTTCGGCAACGGCGTGCTGCTGTTCGTGCTGCAGTTCGCCACCCTGCTGATCCTGCTGCTGGCGGCCAACACGGCCTACGCCGATTTCCCGCGGCTGGCGGCCTTCCTGGCCCAGGACGGCTTCCTGCCGCGCCAGCTCTCGTCGCTGGGCGATCGGCTCGTGTTCAGCAACGGCATCTATGCCCTCAGCGGTCTGGCCGGTCTGCTGCTGGTGATCTTCAACGGCAGCGTCAGCCGGCTGATCCCGCTCTACGCGGTGGGGGTGTTCATCAGCTTCACCCTCTCCCAGGCGGGAATGGTGGTGCACTGGTGGAAGCTGCGGGAGCCCGGCTGGATCCACAAGGCCCTGGTGAACGGGGTGGGCACCCTGATCACCGCCCTGGTGGGAGCCGTGCTGCTGTTCAGCAAGTTCACCCAGGGAGCCTGGGTGGTGGTGGTGGCGATTCCTTTGCTGGTGGCGATGTACCTGCGCATCCGCACCCACTACAACCACGTGGCCCGACGGCTTCGCATGGCCACGGATGTGCACCTGAAGCTGCCGGCACCGCCGCCGCCGGGTGCCGGCACGCCCACCGTGGTGCTGGTGGGCCAGCTGCACCGGGGCACCTTCGAGGCGATCCGCTTCGCCCGCAGCGTCGCCAGCGAACTCGTGGCCGTCCATGTCGACCTGGGCGGCGGCCGCGCCGAGGCGTTCCGCGAGCAGTGGATGCGCCAGGTGCCGGAGGTGCCGCTGCAGATCCTGGACTCTCCCTACCGCTCCCTGGTGGAGCCGGTGGTGGACTTCGTGAAGAACTTCGAGGCCGAGCACCGCCAGGACAGGCAGCGGTTCTGCATGATCGTGCTGCCGGTGTTCGTCACCCGTCACCGCTGGGAGAACCTGCTGCACAACCAGTCGACGATCCTGCTGCGTCAGGCCCTGCGGGAAAAGGGCACCCGGGTGATCACCACGGTGGGGTTCTACCTCTGAAGCGAAGGGTCTCGGGGCTCACGACGGGCGCCCCGGAGCCCGCCGGTGCCGCAGCGAATCCGCCAGCGACAGCAGCAGCAGCACGATCCCGATCAGACCGGTGAGCCACTCCGGCAGAGCCATCCGGTACTGGGCGAGCAGGATGCTCACCAGCATCAGCAGACCCAGCGCACCGATGGCGTAGTGGGCGCCGTGCTCGAGATAGATCAGCTGATCGAGCGCCTTCTCACGGCTGAGCATCAGGGTGAGGGAGCGGATGAACAGGGCACCGAGGCCCAGGCCCGTGAGGATCAGGCCCAGGTTCTGGGTGATGGCGAACGCTCCGATCGTGCCATCGAGGCTGAAGGAGGCATCGAGCAGTTCCAGGTAGACCAGGCTGGCCAGGCCACCCCCGGCGGCCAGCCGCACCCCGGCCTCCTCCTCGTCGCCGAAGGCCTGCGCCAGGGAGGTGCTGAGCAGCTGCAGCACCAGCCCGATCACCCCGCTGATCATCACCTCGGCCCGCAGGGAGCCGGGCAAGGCGGCCGCCAGCAGCAGCAGCAGAATCAGCGCCAGGGCCACCTCCAGCGCCTCGACCCGGCCGGCATCGCTCAGCCGCCGCTCCAGGGGCCGGAACCAGTGGAGGGTCTTGGCCTCATCGAAGAAGTAGCGCAGGAACACCATCAGCAGGAACATGCCGCCGAAGGCGAGGATCCTGGGCTCCGCCAGCTCCAGCAGGGCCCTGTAGCGCTCGGGCTGATGCAGGGCCGCCTCGAGAGCGGCTCCCACGCTCACACCACCGGCCAGGGAGACCATCAGCAGCGGGCCGGCGAAACGGACACCGAACACGGGAACCACCAGACCCCAGGTGAGGAAGAAGCGTTGCTGAGGCGGGGTGAGCTGATCGAGCACCCGGGCGTTCACCACGGCATTGTCGAAGGAGAGGGAGATCTCCAGCAGCAGCAGCACCAGGGTGATCCAGGCGGCTTGCAGGCCGTGCAGCCCGAACACGATCGCCAGCCCAACGGCGCAGCAGGCGAGGGGCACCGGCAGGTAGCGCAGGTATCGCATCGTTGGGATCCGGGGGGGCAGCGGCGCGGCGCCACGCATGGCCATCCTCCCTGGCCGGCCTCAGGGGGAGGGTTTCCGGCCGTCGCCCTGCAGCTGGCGTTCCTCCAGACGCGCCACAAGCCTCGGAATCACCAGGAGCAGCAGCAGCAGCACCAGCAGCCCGACACCGAACTCCACCACGCCGCGCACCATGCGCTCCACGGGGATCCAGCGTCCCCCCAGCCAGGCCAGGGTCACCATCGTCGAGGCCCAGAGCGCCGCCCCCAGAACGTTGAACAGCAGGAAACGGGGATAGGGCATGCGCACCGCCCCGGCGATGGGCCCAGCCAGCACCCGCAGCACCGCCACGAAGCGCCCCAGCAGCACCGACTTGCCCGCGTGGCGCAGGAAGCGCTCCCGCAGGGCCTCCATCTGCTCGGGGCTGCGGCCCAGCATGCGGCCGGCCCGCAGCAGCAGCCCCCAGCCCGCCCGGCGCCCCACCCAGTAGCCGAGGTTGTCCCCCGAGGATCGCGCCGCCGGCCGCCGCCGCCATCACACCCAGCAGCTCGAGCTGGCCGCTGCCGGCGGCGTAGCCCCCCAGCAGGGTCACGGTCTCACCGGGCAGGGGCACCCCGGCGTTCTCCAGCAGCATGGCGCCGAACACCACCCAGTAGCCCCAGTCCTGGAGCAGCCCCTTCAACGTCTCGGTGCTGATGGTCCCGTCAAACAGGGCCAGGGGCCACACCATCGGAAGGTCGAGAAGAGTCAGACCCTATCGCCCCGGACCCTGCCACCGACCGCCCCGGCCCGTACCCGCCCAGGGACAGCGCGGCCGGGAGACGGCACAGTGGGCGCAACTCCAGAGCGCCCATGGCCGTCCACGACGTGCTCACCATCGGTGATCCTCGCCTGCGGCAGCGAAGCGCCGCGGTGGAGCGCTTCGGCGGGCCCGATCTGCTGGCCCTGGTGGAGGATCTGCGCGACACCATGGCCGCCAGCGACGGCGCCGGCCTGGCGGCCCCCCAGATCGGCGTGCCCCTGCGGGTGGTGATCTTCGGCATCACCGCCAACCCCCGCTACCCCGAGGCGCCGCCGATCCCGGAGACGGTGCTCGTGAATCCGGTGCTCACGCCGCTGGGGGAAGCGATCGACGACGACGCCTGGGAGGGCTGCCTGAGCGTGCCCGGCTGGCGGGCGCGGGTGCCCCGCTGGAAGCGCCTGCACTACCGGGCCCAGGACCTCCAGGGGCAGCCCTTCGAGCGGGAGGTGGAGGGCTTCCATGCCCGGGTGGTGCAGCACGAGTGCGACCACCTCGACGGGGTGCTCTTCCCCGACCGCATGCCCGGGGGATTCCCCCGTGGCTGAAGCCGCAGCGCGCGCGCCCCGCTGGTGGGTCCGGGGCGACCTGGACGGCTTCCTCGGGCTGGGGCTCGACAACCTGATCCAGATCCTGCTGATCGTGGCCCTCTGCCGCGGCGTGCTGGCCTACCCGGACGCGCTGATCTTCGGCACGATCCTGCCGGCCACCGGCGTGAGCCTGGTGGTGGGCAATCTGGCCTACGCCATCCAGGCCCACCGACTGGGAACGCGGGAAGGTCGCGACGACCGCACCGCCCTGCCTTACGGCATCAACACCGTCAGCCTGTTCGCCTACGTGTTCCTTGTGATGCTGCCGGTGAAGCTGGCGGCCAGCGGCCAGGGCCTGGCGCCCGAGGCGGCGGCGCTGCTGTCGTGGCGGGCCGGGCTGATCGCCTGTCTGGGGTCGGGGCTGATCGAGGCGGGGGGCGCCTATCTGGTGGCACCGCTGAGGCGCTGGCTGCCCCGGGCCGCCCTGCTCTCAACCCTGGCCGGCATCGCCCTGGGCTACATCGGCCTGGGCTTCCTGCTGCGCACCTATGCCGTGCCGGTGGTGGGGCTGGCTGTGCTGGCGGTGATCCTGGTGGCCTACTTCGGCCAGGCGCGGCTGCCCCTGCCCGGGGGGGTGCTGGCGGTGCTGGTGGGCATCGCCCTGGCGGCGGCCACCGGGCTGCTGCGCATCGATCGCCAGGCGTGGCAGGGCAACCTGGCCCAGGTGGGGCTGCACCTGCCCGTTGCCCACCTGGGGGCCCTCTGGGCGGGGAGGAACGAGCTGCTGCCCTGGCTGGGGGTGACGGTGCCGATGGGGCTGTTCAACCTGCTCGGGTCGCTGCAGAACCTGGAGAGCGCCGAAGCGGCCGGCGATGCCTACCCGGTGAAGAGCTCGCTGCTGATCAACGGCCTCGGCACGATCGCCGCCGCCGTGCTCGGCTCCTGCTTCCCCACCACCATCTACATCGGCCACCCGGGCTGGAAGGGGATGGGCGCCCGCGTCGGCTACTCCTGGCTCAACGGACTGGTGATGGGCCTGGGCTGCCTGCTGGGCCTGTTCGGCGTGGTGGGCCAGCTGGTGCCGATCGAGGCCGGCATGGCGATCGTGCTCTACATCGCCCTGGTGATGGCGGCCCAGGCCTTCCAGGCCACCCCGCCGGCCCATGCCCCCGCCGTGGCCCTCGGCCTGCTGCCGGGCCTGGCGGGCTGGGGGGCGCTGATGCTCAAGGCCGGCCTGCGGGCAGGCGGCACGGGCACCCCGGCCAACCCCTTCGGGCCCCGGCTGCTGGTGCCGCTGCAGCAGGCCGACGTGTGGGCCGCCGGCGCCTTCGCCCTGGAGCAGGGCCAGATCCTGGCGGCCATGCTGCTGGCGGCGATGCTGGTGTACGTGATCGAGCAGCGCTTCCGCGCCGCCGCCCTCTGCGCCCTGGTGGCGGCGGCCGCCTCCTGGCTCGGGCTGATCCACGCCTGGAGCTTCACCCTGGCCGACACCGTGCTCGCCCCGGGCTGGGGCAGCGGCACCCCCTGGGCCCTGGGCTATCTGGCGATGGCGGTGGCCTTCCTGCTGGCGCGCCCCTCCCGCCGCGGCTGAGCCGGGCGGGGGGTGAGAATTCAGGGCCGATTCCGGCGATCCAGCCATGGCAGGGGCCAGCAGGCACGACAGCGGCGGCGCACCCCACGGCCACGGCCGGGGCCACCATTTCGAGCGGCACTTCAGCCACCGCGTCGGCTGGCTGCGGGCGGTGGTGCTGGGGGCCAACGACGGCACCATCTCGGTGGCCTCGCTGGCGGTGGGCATCGCCGCCTCGGGGGCGCCCCGGAGCGCGATCCTGCTCTCGGGCCTGGCCGCCACGGTGGCTGGGGCGATGTCGATGGCCGCGGGGGAATACGTCTCCGTGCAGTCCCAGGCCGACACCGAGAGCGCCGACCTGGCCAGGGAGCGGCGGGAACTGCAGAACGATCCGGCCGGCGAGCTGGCCGAACTCACCGAGATCTACCGCCAGCGCGGCCTGGAGCCGGCCCTGGCCCGGCAGGTGGCCGAACAGCTCACCCTCCACGACGCCCTGGGCGCCCATGCCCGCGACGAGCTGGGCCTGAGCGAGATCCTGCGGGCCCGGCCGATCCAGGCGGCCCTGGCCTCGGCCGCCAGCTTCGCCATCGGCTCGGTGGTGCCGATTTCCACGATCCTGCTCAGCCCAACGCAGCGCATCACCCAGGTCACCACCATCACCGCCCTGGTGGCGCTCACGGCTCTGGGCGGTGTGGCCGCCTGGGCAGGCGGCGCCTCCATCCGGCTGGGGGCGGTGCGGATGCTGTTCTGGGGTGCTCTGGCGATGGCCATGACGGCCGCCGTGGGGCACGCCTTCGGCGTGAGCAGCCCCTGATCCCACGGAGACTCATCCGGGCATTCCAGCCGATGACTGAGAGCCGCATTCCGGCAATGGGCCTGAGCCTGCCGCCACAGGCCACCGCAGCAGCTGCCGGGGCACCGGTTCCCTTCGTGACGCCTTCCTGCCAGCGCGGATCAGGCCCTCGATCGCGTCCCTTACATCCTGTGCCTGCGTTCTGGTTCAGAAGGGCAGCCATCGGAGCTGGCCGAGCATCGGCACGACAACTCGCTGAGGAGAGAACTGCCAGAAGCCTCGCCCAATGGCAGAAGCGTAGAGTTGCCGAAAGGAATGATGAGGTACTGAATGCTTGGCGAGATCGCAACCTTTGTTGGAATCGTTAAAACAGTCGTTGAAATCTGGCAACAGGTGAAACCCCCGGAGGACGCCCGGAGGGCCAATGCGGTGGCAACGCTCCTGCAAAACGACCCTCCTGACGTTTCAGGCCCTCGGCAAGCCGTGCAGACAGTCGCAGAGATCGCCACGAGCCAGATGGATCCCGTCTCTGCCCGCAGCTTCATGCAGGACGTCGAGATGCGCTGGGTTCTCGACAACCTGCGTCAGCATCTTCGCAGCGGGCGTCAATGGACGATCATCGAGGAACCCTCCTTCCTGCTGACGGCGGAGAAGATCGACTACATGGGCAATCTGGAAACTGCTCATCACACCATCGGTTTCACCACTGGGCCATTGAGCGCGAAAGAAGTCGACCGGGAGTTCATCCGCTGGGTGGAGTGGGTCAAGGGCCGCCGAGGCTCGCAGGAGGCACTGCTGATCTTCCTTTACCACAGCCTGGCCGGGATCGACCAGGCGCACATTCTTGGACTTGGCGGGAGGGACGGTCTGTTCAGCCAGAAGCAGGTCTCAGCCGGAACGCTTGATCTCTCGAGGATGCGGCTCGAGACGGCCAAAGGCTGGCTTGATTCCTACAATGCGCAATTCGGAGCACCGAGCTATTGGGAGGCCGAACTGCAGACGTTTCTCGCCGATCTGCACCAGCACTACCTGCAGATCAGAGGATATTTCCAATGATGGCAATCGCTTCGATCCGATGGATCGTCGGCGGCATGGATTCCAGAAGCAGGCGCCACTCCAATCGGCTGGTGCAACGAATCGGTGGTGCCGATCACCACGATCACCACCCTCATGGCGCCTCGATCCGGCCGGGGGCGGTTCAGACAGGGATCGCGGCGATCTGAGGTGGAACGCAGCAGGGTTCCGAACGCCGTGCGAGGAACCTCCAGGCCTCGTGAATGGTCCCGTGAATGGCCGCGTGAAGATGGCCTTGCCGAATGCACTGGCGGGAAGCGCCCGCCACTCCCTATCTTCGCGTAGTTCTCTTATTACCGAATTGCACTCATGAAATATACCATTTTACTGGGCTGAACCACAGCTTATAGCAGACGACATTGATGGCGATGGAGAGAAGCAGCCAAGCCATCAGTGTGATTCGACGACGACCCACGACGCAGGCGATGAAAAGAAGCACCGGCGGCTGCCACCAGATGTAGCGCGTCAACCCCCAGCAATCCGACGACAGCGGAACCAAGGTGCTCAGCAAGCTGAACACGGCCAGAGACGCATGCCTTCGGTTGGCAATAAACGCCAGGCAGATCAGCAGTACAGCGATTCCTGAAAGGGCCCAATACCGATACAACCACCAGTCACTGGTCAGTCCGCGACCAATGACCGAAGCCCAGCTCAGGAAGCCTGTCGGAGTTGATCTCCCCCATGCCTTCTGGATGTGAATAAACGCCAGTGGATCTCCCGTGCGCAGCTGGAGATGCCACATAAAGAGGAGAAGGCCAAAGGGGATCAGGGCGAGCCCGGTCGCCGCCCTGGCTCGCAGGCGCCAGGACCATGTCTTCCACTGCGGCACCCAGACAATGAGCGCAGACATGAACGCGATGACACCGACCAGTCGGACGGCCGAAAGCAGTGCCCCAGCGGCAGCCGCGCGCAGGATCGCCCCTCTCAGAAGAAGAATGAAGAAGACGCTGCCAAGGAACAGATACAAAGACTCGGTATACCCTGTGTTGCCATAGATCGCATACGGGTTGAAAGCCGCCACACTGCCCACTGCCACTGGATGGATATCCGGCAACACTCTCCTCCCAAGCAGCATCACGGCAAAGATCGAGAGCAGGAAAAACGCCTTACCCGTCAGCAGTATCGCCGTGATCGGCTGAAGCCCAAGCAGCCTTGCCAGCCCATGGGCCAGCAGGGGGAAGAGGGGAAAGAAAGCGAGATTGGCCTTTCGACTGAAATCAAACCCATCCAGGGAGAGTCGTTCGTAACCTTGGCTGGCGATGTCGGCGTACCAATGGCAATCCAGCTGGCACAGGGCTGCGAGGCCATCGGATGACAACCACCTGAGCAGAACCTGCTCCAGCAGCTGATTGGCGCAGAACAGAATCAGTGCAACAGAAAAGATTCTCCAAAAGCCAGGCCAGCGCTTGCCTATGAGTGGATTGCGCAACAGCGACCCGCTCCGCCGAAGACCTGCGATGATCGCCCTCACGATGCACTCACACGACGACAGAATATCAACAACACCTTAAGCCAAGCATCTGGGTCAGCCTCATAACCGACGAACCGGATCTGTCACTGCATTGGGCCTTTCGCCGAGGCCTCATCCCCAGGGGTGAGACGCTCCGATCTGTCACCGGCCGCCTCTCTCGCGGCGGGACGTGAAGCAGCCCGGGTTCGCACGGGCCCCTCGCCAGCGGGGAGCCCCTGGCCCTGTTCCCGTGTCTGAGCACCGCACACCTCGGCGGTTCTTCCCCGGCCATGGTGCCGGGAACCGGGGACGGCTCCGGACCCGAGGCGTCTCCTGACATGCCCCCTTCTAGGTGTTGTGTCTCACCACG
>JMRP01000016.1 GCA_000708525.1 Cyanobium sp. CACIAM 14 | reverse complement strand
CGATCCCCGCCGATCAGGTCATCCATCCCCTCCAGGTCATCCAGTGGAAGATGCAGGGGATTGTGGCAACCCCGGAACGGACTCGCAGGACCCGCACAGGTGGTTAACCACTGAGCGTGGCTGCGCCCCTGCATTGTCGGCTTCCTGGTAGGAACGCCGGCCACCCTTTCCCCCGAGCACGCGATCCACTGGCCTCAGACAGCCAGGGTGCTCAATCACCGTCCGTCTCCGGTAATGCCGAACAGGGCCTTGACGTGACCCCCGGATACTGGTCCATGCTGAACGAGGTGCTCACGGCCAGATTTCTGCAGTGGCTGCTGGCCTGACCCGAGTTCAAGCCGCTGTAGAGTTCAGAGGACTTCTCGGTTGATTGCACTCTTGCAATTATCGCAGGGGTCTGAGGACCGGCACATTCGCAGCCGCCATGGCTGATGAAATCAGGTCTCTTCGGTTCTCTTTCGCTGCTGGAACTTCCAGCCACAGCGTCGCCCCCCATCAGTGTTGCCTCGCTCCACCACAAACCAATCCGGATGTCCCTTCAGGGGTTGTGGTCCGGTCCCTTCATGCCAGCTGTCAGCGGCTTTGCGGCGGATAGTCGCTTCGTCATAATTCAGCTTGTCTGCCAGTTCCTTCGACGTACATTTCTTCGGCTCAAGAACAGGCACTGACACCTGGGCTGTGTTGTTCGGTCTGGGAATGAACAGGCCACTGCTGCCCTGTTGCTGAGACCAAAGTGAAGTCGACAGTCCGAGCTGCTCCAGACGAAAAGCAAGCATCAGATCGAATTGATTGCGTTCATCCTGACTGAGCCTGGACTCGTTCAACTCCCGCCACGTAAGCATTACGCTCATCAGCCCATCACTCCCGCCGGGCGTGATCTCCTCTGACTCGACAAGCTGGTTCAGCGGCTCCAGGGGCTTTCGTCGGCCAGTGTCACCGAGGTTCTGTTCCAGCCAGGCAGTGACTTCTTCCGGCCCATCGGGGTGAACTAAGAAAGGGGAGTTGGCTGTTAGGCGCTGTTCATCGTGCTCGCTTGATCCAGTGCGTTCTCGGAGGCTCACAAGGGAAGCCGGCCCGCGGGATTGGAAGGTGGGGCCGGAATGGGTCCGCACCGGCAGGTCCGGCTCGCTTTTGAAGTCGATATCACTGTCTGCCCTACGGGCACAGAGAGAGCCCACGCTCAGTCCAATGCCCAGCAGCTGCAAACAGGGAGGACTACTGTCGGCGACTCGCCTCAGTGTCTCCTGAGTGTCTTCTGTTACGTGCTGCAGAGCTCTGGCTTGTGACTGGATGAACTCGATCAACCCCCGGGGCTGATTGGCGAGCTCGGCGAGACTTGCAAGAGATTTCTGTTCGGCTTCAGCAATGGAGTGCGTCGCCTGGAATCTTCTACTGACCTGCGCTACAAGCTCCTTGCAGCGCTCGGTCTCACCGCCGATGAACTTGCTGATCCCTGCTTGGAAGTTTGAAAGTGCTCTGGCCTCAGGGTGCCGCGCGGCCAGCTCAGGTCCAGGACCATCCGCTTGCGGACGCCCGTCAGCCGTCAGCAGGCTGGGTTGAGCGGCTCGTCCGCTTCTCCCATGCTGGCCTGGTTGGCGGAGTGAGGCTGGAGGCTTGGAAGGCGTTGCTGGCAGACCCTTCCTGCTCTGCTGCATAGCTGGCTAGGTGCTCCGCGTTGAGAGGAGTCTCATCTGAGACGAAGAGTAGCAGGGGCGTCCGATCTGGTCCCAAGGGTGTCCACTAGTGACGGTGGTCGTGAGCAAGCAAGTGCTCCTCAATACCCCATGGGTGTTTCCCAAGGTGCATCTGGGCGCTTGCGCCCCGCATCTATGGTGCACAAATCGGACCTGGCAGGACCACTGTTAGGCATATCGTAGGCACATCACCTCCGAGACCCTCTGCCTGGCAAGGCTTCTCGGCTTACTCATAATTCGCCTGAGCCGGGTTCGATCCCCGGGACCCCCATCAGTCCCCCCACAGTCTCAGCAGGTTGCTGTAGCAGCGGCTGAGCAGGTCGAAGATCTCCTCCTTGCCCTGCTCACGGAACAGGGCGCGACGCGCCGTGTCCAGCTCGAACAGCAGTTCGCGCTGGTCGCTGCGTCGGATCCGGCTCTGGATCCAGCCCACGGCCACCAGCCGCTCCCCCCAGGTCACCGGTTCCACCCGATGCAGGAGGGAGCTCGGGTACACCAGGGCATGACCTGCCGGCAGCCGGACCGCACTCTCGCCCGCAGGGTTCTCGAGCACCAGATCGCCTCCGCCGTACTGGTCCGGCCCGCTCAGGAACAGGGTGAAGGAAAGATCGGAGCGGCCCCCCACCATGTAGGCATTGTCGACGTGGCGGCCGTAGCCCTCGCCGACGCTGCAGCGGCTGAAGCGCAGGTTGTGGAGTTGCACCGGCAGAGCCGCCGCCTGCAGCAGGGGATGCTGCAGCAGCTGATCGGCGAGGGCGGAGGCGAGGGTCTGGTGGAGGCTGGAGCTGGGATCCAGCTGGCGGTTGCGCTTCACGCCCCGGGCGTGCCATCCGGCCGTTTCGGCCCCGTCCCGCCAGGGGGCGTCGTCCGCCAGCAGGGCCGCGCGCAACTCGCCGACCTGGCCCTCGCTCAGCAGGGGTTCGAGACGAAAGTGCATCCTCCGATGTCCGATCGGGCACCCGCCACGGTCGCATCGAATCGGCTGCCGGGGCGCTTCATGGCCACAATCGGGAGCACCTCCGCCCCAGCCCATGGCCCGTTCGAGCGTTGCCCTGTTCCTCGTCACCACCGGATTGATCACCACCACCTTCGGCTGCGGCCATGCACCCGAGCCGAAGGAGAACGAGGGCGGTGAGGCCGGTGTGAGCACCCCCGCCCCCTCCAAGCCGGCTGCGGGAGCGCCGACGAAGGAGGCGCCGGCGGGGAGCGACCGGGGCCACGGCGGCGAGGGTGGCGAGGGCGGCGAGGGCTGAGTCCCCCGCTTCAGGGTCAGCCGTCCGGCGGGCCTAACCTGCTGCCACGACTCTTTCCCGATGCGCTTCCTGGTACTGGCGATCCTGATGGCCCTGCTGGCCTTCTTCGCCGCCGGGGAATTCGCCCTGATCCGCCTGCGGCCCAGCCGGGTGCGGGAGCTCGAGGAGGCCGAGGAACCCGGGGCCCGGTCGGTGGCCCGGCTCCAGCACCGCCTGCGGCGGGTGCTGGTGGCCACCCAGCTGGGGCTGGTGCTGGCCCTGCTGGCCATGGGCTGGCTGGCCCGGGGCCTGGCGGAGCAGGTGGCCGGCTGGATGGGCTGGAGCGAGCAGGCCTGGGTCGATGCCGGGGTGTTCCTGGCCCTGGCCCTGCTGGCCACCCTGGTGGGCGGTCTGCTCCCCAAGGCCTGGGTGCTGCATCGTCCCGAGGGGTCGGGCCTGCGGCTGGCGCCGCTGCTGGAGTCCCTCACCCGCACCCTGGCCCCCGTGCTGGTGCTGATCGAACGCCTCAGCGGCGGCCTGCTCAGGCTCCTCGGCCTGCCCCGCAACTGGGACGAACTGGTGCCGGTCCTCTCGGCCGGTGAGCTGGAGACGCTCATCGAGAGCGGCGGCGTCACCGGGCTGATGCCCGACGAGCGGAACATCCTCGAGGGTGTCTTCTCCCTGCGGGACACCCTGGTGCGGGAGGTGATGGTGCCCCGCTCCGGCATGGTCACGCTGCCGGCCGACGTGACCTTCGCCCAGATGATGGAGTCGGTGCATGCCAGCCAGCACGCCCGCTTCCCGGTGATAGGCACCTCCCTCGACGACGTGCGTGGCCTGCTCGATCTGCGTCGTCTGGCCGAGCCCATCGCCCGCGGCCTGCTGCAGCCCGAGACTCCCCTGACTCCGTGGATCCTGCCCGTCACCCAGGTCCAGGAGAGTGCGTCGCTGGCCGACCTTCTTCCCTTGATCCGCAGCGGCCAGCCCCTCCTGGTCGTGGTCGACGAGCACGGCGGCACCGAGGGGCTGGTGACCGTGGCCGACCTCACCGGCGAGATCGTCGGCGAGGAGGAGAACCCCCTGGAGACCGCCCAGGATCTGCTGCCGCTCGTCGACGGCAGCTGGTCGGCGGCCGGGGATCTGGAGATCGTCGAACTGAACCGCCAGTTGGGTCTGCAGCTGCCGGAGGCGGAAGGCCATCACACCGTGGCCGGGTTCGTGCTGGAGCGGCTCCAGCACATCCCCTCCCCCGGGGAATGTCTGCGCTGGCATGGGGTCCGCATCGATGTGCTGATCATGGACGGCCCCCGCATCGAGCGGGTCCAGATCACCCTCTCGAGCGGGGATGGAAGCTGATCATCGATAATGCGCCCACCTGCTCAGCCCCTGCCATGAACCCGGTGCGTGTGGGTGTCATCGGCATCGGCAACATGGGCTGGCACCATGCGCGGGTGCTGAGCCTGCTCCGGGACGCCGAGCTGGTGGGCGTGGCCGATCCCGACGAGCCCCGGGGCCGTCTGGCGGTCGAGCAGTTCGGCTGCCGCTGGTTCCCCAGCTACGAAGCCCTGCTGGGCGAGGTGGAGGCGGTCTGCATCGCCGTCCCCACCCTGCTGCACCACCGGGTCGGCATGGCCTGTCTGCAGGCGGGGGCCCACGTGCTGATCGAGAAGCCGATCGCCGCCACCCAGGAGGAGGCGGCCGATCTGATCCACGCCGCAGAAACCGCCGGCCGGCTGCTGCAGGTGGGCCACATCGAGCGCTTCAACCCCGCCTTCCGGGAGCTGCTGCGGGTGCTGGCCAATGAGGAGGTGGTGGTGCTCGAAGCGCGGCGTCACAGCCCCAACGCCGATCGCGCCAACGACGTGTCGGTGGTGCTCGACCTGATGATCCACGACATCGACCTGGTGCTGGAGCTGGCGGCGTCGCCGGTGGTGCGCCTGGCCGCTGCCGGGGGCCGCAGCTCCGATGGCCCGATCGACTACGTCAATGCCACCCTCGGCTTCGCCAACGGCGTGGTGGCCAGTCTCACGGCCAGCAAGATGTCGCATCGCAAGATCCGCAGCCTCAGTGCCCACTGCCGCGGCAGCCTGATGGAGACCGATTTCCTCAACCACAACCTGCGCGTTCACCGCCGCGCCCACGAATCGATCAGTGCCGATCACGGCGAGCTGCTCTACCGCAACGACGGCTTCATCGAGGAGGTGAGCACCACCTCGATCGAACCCCTCTACGCCGAACTGGAACACTTCCTGCAGTGCGTGCGCGGCCGAGAAACCCCGGCCGTCGATGGCCTGCAGGCCTCCCGGGCGCTGCAGCTGGCCGACCTGATCGAGCGGTGCGTCGAGCAGCCCAATCTCTGCATGGCCCTCGAGGCCCCGATCTAGGTGTTTCCGACCCAGGGCCCGGGCGCTGCTAGGCGGCCAGGGCCCCATCGGTGAGTTCCTGCAGGGCCAGCAGTTGCCAGCGGCGGCAGTCGGCGGGGGACGACCGGTAGAAGAGATCCCAGGCTTCCGCCTTGTGCTGGCCGTAGTCGGCGGCTGGCACCCGGGGATGCCGCTGCTGCCAGCCCACCCGCACGGCATGGCCGATCACCACGTCCAGCACGATGTCGTCGTCGAACTGGACCTTGGGATTGGCGGCCACGAAGGCCAGCAGGGTGAGCAGGGTCTCGATGCAGAGCCGGCGGTATTCCGGCGCCTCGATCTTGCTCAGCAGATGTTCCACCAGGATGGCGAAGTTCTTCTCTCCCGGTGTCTTCTCGCGTAGCAGCGGCGCGCTCTCCAGCCGGTTGCGCCGCTCCAGCTTGTCTCCGATGACGATGCCGGGACAGTGGTGCAGCAGGTCCCAGATGCCCGGGTAGAAATCCTTCGGTACCCGCTGCAGCGCCCCCAGTCGCATGCGGTGCTTCAGCCAGCCGCCGTCCTTCGGAAGCTCTGCCAGGGGATCGGGCACCTCCCAGCGCACCCGGCCGCGCAGGTGCAGTTGTTCCTTGCGCTGCAGGGAGGCCCGGGCATGCTCCACGTCGGCCAGCACGAGCCGGAGCCGGCGGCGGATCGCGTGGGGGGGGAGCCGGCAGAGGGCTTCGAAGGCCTCGCTGGGGCTCAGGTTGGCCTCCGTCGCCAGCTCACCGGTGAGCAGCAGCAGCAGCTGGCCCAGCTGGAGGGTGAGGCTGCCGCTGAGCAGTTCCGCGTCGGAGCGGGCCATGCCGTCGAGGGCCAGCAGCAGCTCCTGCTGGAGCATCCATTCGCGTCCGTCCTCGCCACTGAAGCGCCGCACCATCGCCGCGATGGTCAGGCTGCCTTCCGGGTGGGTGATCAGCGAGTCGCGGGTGTAATTGCGGCCCACCACCACCTGTTTCTGCCGCACCAGCAGATCGGTGAGGGCATCCTCCAGCTGGGGATGCACCAGCCCCATGGCTCCGGCGCTGCGGCGCACCACGCTCCAGTCGGCATCGGCAAGGGCGCGGCGGTAGACCTCCTCCAGCAGCATCATCAGGCGCACCCCGGGCCCGCCGCGGGGACCCTGGAGCCTGGCGTTGGGGCCCAGCCGCCGGCTCAGCAGCTCCAGCACCTCGGCCTGCTCCTCCAGCGAGCGGCTCCCCCAGAGGCGCTCCACCAGATGGGCCAGCGGCACGTCCTCGAGCTCCTGCTCCTGGCGGGCGGTGAGCGGCTGGTGGCTGGCACTGGCCGGCAGCAGGGTGTGGCCGTCTGGCACCAGATCGCAGGCGGCCAGGGCCTGGGGGGAAGGTCGATGACACTGGCCAGGGGCACCAGCTCCTCCAGAGACACCAGCCGCACGGGCACCGCGCCGAGCACCCCCTGCTGCAGCTCGCGACCCAGGCCCAGGAACGCTTCCGGCTCCCGCCGGAAGGGGCCGGCGGCGACCGGCACCAGCAGCAGCGGGGCACCTGGGCCGCGCCAGTGGCGCTGCAGCACCCGCACCTCGGTGGCGACCGTGTCCACCAGCACCTGGGCATCATCGGCCAGGTAGAAGGTGTCCTCCTCGAGCACCGCCGGCAGAAACCCGATCAGTTCGCCGTCATGGCGGTAGAGCCTGGCGGTGGCGTGGGTCTCCATCCTCACGGGGGGGTGGCCCGAGAGGCCCAGCCTCCCGTTGGCCCCCACGGTCGCCAGGCGCCGGGCCAGCTCCCGCGAGCTGGCCACCCGCAGAGGAAGGGCCTCGCCCCCCGGGCTGCCGGCCTCGGGCGGCACCTGCACGGGCAGGCCGGCGGCGGCCAGGGCCTCGGCGGTGCCGGCGTCGGCGGGAGCCAGGGCCACCAGCACCTCCTCGGCCCCCAGGGGCGTGGGGTGGCGGCGGCCGCAGGGATCGAGATCGTCGGGGGTGATCAATCCGTGCAGCAGCAGGTCGGACAGCCAGGTGAGGCTCTGGGCCCAGAGCAGGGGGATGTTCTCGTTGGGCACCCGCTTCTGGCTGCCGGGCTGGCGCCGCTCGGCCTCGAGCTGCCCGGCGGGCACCAGATAGAGCTCCGGCAGCAGGGCCTCCCCGTCGACCATCACGCTCAGCTCCTGGAGCCGCCGGCGCCAGCGGCGGGCCTCCTCCCAGCGGCCTTCGCAGCAGGCGGTGATCAGCTCGTAGGCCAGGAACAGGGGCCACTCGCACTCGATGTGCTCGAACTGGGCCATTTCCTCCCGCTCGTAGTGCAGCCGGGTCACGTCCTCCACCACGGTCTGGTGACCGTCGCGATGGAACCGCTTGTAGCCGCAGGGGCCGGCCAGCTCGCTGCGGATCTTCTCCCGGGTCCGCTGGACCAGGGCCAGGTCCTCCACGGCCCAGGCGGGGTAGCCGATCACCGAGAGACAGGCGCTGTCGGCCTCCTTGCTGCCCGATTCCCTCGGCAGCAGAGCCCTCAGGGCGCGGCGCAGCCGCACGATGGCGTCATGGGGAATGATCAGACAGGCACTGCCGTCGCCGTGGGGCCCGTAGAGATCGAGACCGACGAGGGTCTCCAGGGCAGCCTTCACCATTCCGATGGAACTGGCGTTGCGCTCCGGCAGACCGTGGTTGCCCTTGTCGCCTCGCTCCCAGATGCCGTAGTCGGCCACCCGGTAGGCCCGGGCCACGTAGTAGACGAGGTTCTGGAGGAAGTCGCGCTCGTGGCTGGTCTGGGTGATCACCAGCCCGGAGCGGGTGAGCTGGGCCAGCTGGAGCAGGAACAGGGCGGTGGCGTCGAGCTGCAGGTGGCCCCAGCCGTCGTCCGCCACCACCGGATCGCCCGTGGCGGTGTCGAACTTGGCGTGGATCGCGTCGAGGCGGTCGAGGCTGCTCTTGAAGCGTTCCACCTTCGCCGACTGGCGCATCATCGAGCGCAGCAGACCCCGCATCAGCTGCAGCACCCGCTGCTCCAGCTCGAAGGCACGGCGGCAGGGGCCCTCCAGGCGCCGGTGGGCCAGGGCCAGTCCCCAGACGCACTGGATCGTATAGACGCAGTCGCGCACCCAGGCGTCGCCGTAGTTGCCGTGCACGGTGCTGGCGGTGCTGGCGGGCAGCAGACCGGTGATCGGATGCTGGCGGCGCAGCACCACATGCTCGATGCGGCTGTCGAGGCGCTGCAGAAGCTGCCGGGCCTCCGCCTCGTCGCTGGGAGGGAAGGGGGCGGACCCCTCCGGGCCGGCCATGAGCCCAGGGCTCGCTGCGGTGGTCATGGGCCTGTGGGGACGTGCCGGTTGCTGCCGGGGAGGGCGGAATCAGGCCATAGATTCTCCCCGCCGTCGTCCCGTTCCATGGCAGCCATCGCGACCTCGCCGGTCCGCGCCCGCGTCCTGGGCATTCCCGTGAATGTAAGCAACGACGTGTTCCGGGATGCCGTGGCCCTCCATGACGCCGGCGGTGGCCAGATCGTCACCCTCAACGCGGAGATGACCATGGCCGCCCGTGCCGATCCCGCCCTGGGGGCCGCGATCGAGGCCGCCCAGATGGTCATTCCCGATGGGGCCGGTGTGGTGTGGGCTCTGGGGCTCCAGTCGCACCGGGTCCGACGCAGCCCCGGCATCGAACTGGCCCATCGACTGCTCGAGCACGCGACGGCCGTGGGCTGGCGGGTGGCGCTGGTGGGGGCGAGCCCGCCGGTGATGGATCGGCTGCGCGACCGGCTGCTGCATGACCTGCCTGGGATGAAGCTGGTGTTCAGCGCCCATGGCTACCACCCCCCCGAAGCCTGGCCGGGTCTGGAGCGCCAGCTGCTGCAGTCCCGCCCCGATCTGGTGCTGGTGGCCCTGGGGGTGCCCCGCCAGGAAACCTGGATCCAGGGATTGCCCCAGCCCCGCACCGGCCTCTGGATGGGAGTGGGAGGCAGCTTCGACGTGTGGGCCGGGGTCAAGAAGCGAGCTCCGGCCTGGATGCGCACCCTCAGGATCGAGTGGCTCTACAGGCTGGTCAAGGAACCCACCCGCTGGCGCAGGATGCTGGCGCTGCCCGCCTTCGCCTGGGCGGTGCTGCGGGAACGCCGCTGAGGCCCGCCGTTCAGCGGAAGCCGACCGAGGCCTGCCAGACGAAGGCGAGCAGCAGGAAGAACAGGGGGATGATCGGCAGGATGTCCACCAGGGGGGCGAAGGCCTGGTAGGCCTCGGGCAGCTGGGCGAGGGTGTGGGGCGCGGAGCCGGCCAGCAGGGAGAGAACCATGCCTGGGGGAGAACCATTGCGTTGGCCGGAACCTACCACGTGTGCGCGGCCGGGGAGTGGGGCTCCCAGGGAGCGAAATCCTCTGCAAAACATCCCTGGCTGATCGCCGCCGCCATCGCCGTGGTGAAGCGCAGCAGGGTGGTGAGATTGTGCAGGCTCAGCAGCGTGCGGCCGAGGAGCTCCTCGCTGCGGACGAGGTGATGCAGATAGCTGCGGCTGTGGCGGCGGCAGGCCAGGCAGCCGCAGCTGGGATCGAGCGGGCCGTGGTCATGGCGGAAGCGGGCGTTGCGGAGGTTCCAGCGCTCCCCGGCCACCAGCGCCGTGCCGTGGCGGCCGAGCCTGGTCGGCAGCACGCAGTCGAACAGGTCGAAGCCGTTGGCCACCGCGATCGCCATCTCCCGCAGGCTGCCCACGCCCATCAGGTAACGGGGTTTCTCCTCGGGCAGCAGGGGACCCACCTGCCGCACGACCCGGTGCATCTCCTCAGCGGGTTCGCCCACGCTCACCCCCCCCACGGCGATGCCGGGAAGGTCCATCGCCGCCACCACCCGGGCCGATTCGGCGCGCAGATGGGGGAAGCAGCCCCCTTGCACGATCCCGAACAGGGCCTGCTCGCCACCGCCGTGGCTGGCGACGCAGCGCTCCAGCCAGCGATGGGTGCGCCGGCAGGCCTCGGCCACCGCCGTCTCGCTGGCGGGGTAGGGCGGACACTGGTCGAAGGCCATGGCCACGTCGGCGCCGAGAGCCCGCTGGATGGCCACGGCGCGCTCCGGAGTCAGCGCGATGCGGGACCCGTCCCGGGGGGAGCGGAACACCACGCCGTCGTCGTCGATCCGGTTGATGGCGTCGAGGCTGAACACCTGGAAGCCCCCGGAGTCGGTCAGCAGGGGACCGTCCCAGCCCATGAAGCGGTGCAGCCCGCCGGCCTCCGCCACCACCCCCTCTCCCGGCTGCAGATGCAGATGGAAGGTGTTGGCCAGCACCATCCGGGCCCCGGTCTCCTGAAGCTGAGGGACGCTGATGCCCTTGACCGTGGCGGCGGTGCCCACCGGCATGAACCGGGGGGTGTCCACCGGGCCGTGGGGGGTGTGAAAGCAGCCGCAGCGGGCGCGGGTCCGCGGGCAACGGGCCGTGATCTGGAACGCGAAGGTGATGGCGCCGCAACAGGGCTGCTGCGACGCTACGCCGGGTCCCTGCCGACGCCGTCATGCCACGTCTGAGCACCCCCTCGTGGCTCCGGGATCTGGCCGGCGCCTGGATCTTCTACACGGTGCTGCCCCCCTGGCCCGCGCCGGCGCCCCGGTTCAAGCGGATCGCCCGTTTCGCCCCCTGGATCGGCGCCGTCCTCGGGGGGCTGCAGGGACTGCTCTGGTGGGGCCTGGAGGGGCACGTGCCCCTGCTGGCCCAGGTGGCCCTGGTGCTGGCGCTGGCCCTCTGGCTCAGCGGCGGCCTGCACGTGGATGGCGCCATGGACACTGCCGATGGCCTGGCCGCCGGCGAGCGCTCCCTGGAGGCGATGGACGACAGCCGGGTGGGAGCGAGCGGTGTCCAGGCCCTGGCCCTGCTGATGCTGCTCCGCGCCGCGGCCCTGGCCACGCTGGCCGCGGCGGCGCCCATGGCGCTGGTATGGGCCGCGGTCTGGGGGCGGGTGGCCCCCTCCCCGCCATGGCCTGGTTCCCGTATCTGCGCCAGGGAGGCAGCGCCGCGTTCCACCGCCTCCATCGGGCGGGTCTGGCGGTGGAGCTGCGGCCCACCCTGCTGCTGCTGCCGCTCCTGCTGCTGCTGCCCTGGCCGGGGCTGGAGCGCTGGCCCGTCGCCGCGGGCCTGCTGGGGCTGCTGCCGGCGTTGCTGGTCCCGCTGGCGCTGGGCCGCCGGCTGGGTGGTCACAGCGGCGACACCTACGGGGCCTGCGTGGAGTGGAGCGAAGCCTGGACGCTGCTGCTCATCGCCGGGGCGCTGCGGCTGGTGTCCGCGGCAGGCTGAGACGGAAGGCGTTGCCCTGGTCGGGCAAGCCTTCGGCCAGCCGCCGCGGGGGGACCACCAGCTGCAGGTCGCCTCCCAGGCTGCGGGCCAGGTCCCTTCCCAGGGCCAGCCCCAGCCCGGTGCCGGGCAGGTCCCTGCCCCGCGTGCCCCGCACCCCCCGCCCGAAGATCTCCTCCCGTTCCCCTTCCGGTATCGCTGGCCCCCCGTCCCACACCGTGAGGTGGAGGAAGCGGTCGTCCACCGCCCCATGCAGCCCCACGGCAGCGCCCGCAGGGCTGTATCGGAAGGCGTTCTCCAGCAGATTGGCGAGGATCTCCGCCACCGATCCGCTGTCCCCGCACCATTCGGGCAGGGCAGCGGGTCCCTGCCAGCTCCGCCCCTGCAGGGCCGCGGTGGCGGCGGCGCGCTGCAGCAGCGGTTCCAGCAGCAGGGCGAGAGGCTGGCCCTCCGGCCCGCTCAGCAGCGGGGGGAGCAGCAGGGGCTGGGGGGAGAGAGGGGCGGCCAGGAGGCCGTCCGGGTGGACCAGGGCGCTGATGGCCTCCACATAGCGGTTGATCTGGCGCTCTTCGGCAAGCAGGCCCTCCACGAGGGGTCGGGCCTCATGGTCGGGGCCGATTCGCCGCAGCAGCAGCTGGCCGAAGGTGCGCAGGGCCGTGAGGGGGTTGCGCAGTTGGTGCAGCAGCAGGCCCAGCTGCTCCTCCCGCTGGGCGAGCCGCTGGCGCAGGTCGCGGCCCTCCAGATCCATTCGCAGCGACTCGGTGACCGCCAGGGCGAGGGCCTGGAGCCGCTGGCCGAGGGAATCCGGCCAGGGGTATCCCGCCGTCTCCACCTGCAGGGCCCCGAGCAGCCGCTGCCCATCCCGCAGCGGCAGCCAGCGACGCTCCTGGGCCGGTACCCGCAGGGGACTGACGCTGCCCACGGGAGGGAGGGAGCGCTCGTCGGAGGGCCAGTGGCCGACGGGGATCAGGCTGGGCTGGCCCCCTTCCCCCTGGTGGGTCACGTAGACCACCAGGGACCGGACCTCGGGGCAGTCGACGAACTGGCCCAGCTGAAACCCCACCAGCGCCAGGAACCGATCCGAAACAGGCATCACCACCCGCAACCGGGATCCGTCCAGGGAATTTTCCGCGGAGGTGTGTCGAATCTCAAAAAAAGTTTTAGGCTGGCTGTAACGACCACTACCTGGCAGTCCTCGGACGGGCGGAAAGTTGCAGTCGTAACGGCCAAAGTTGCGCTTCGCCCGCAACCGAGGCTACAGCAGGGGCAGATGCGTACCGCCTCTGTTCCGGCTCCCTGCCCGGGGGCCGGCGTTGCCGACGGTGATCCTCCCCGACCCACCGCAGGTTGACAGACGTATGGACGTGGGCCCGCCACCCCCGGGATGGCGGGCCCGACATGGCGTTCGCCGTCGGCTCCCTCCGATCGCGGGCCGTCTGCCGTCACCCTCCCCCTCCTTCCACCCTCGGTCTCCCTTCACAGGGATTCATGCTCATGTCCAAGAAGCGCAAGCGGATCAGTCGCCGTCGTCTCGCCGGACAGCGGGTTCTTGCCCATGTCCCCACCTTCAACCTCGAAACCGGTTCCCACAAGCCGGTCACGGCAGCTCGCCGCTACATCGCTGAAACGGAACTGGTCGCTCCGGCGATCCTCAACGTGCGCCGCAACGAGCACACCACCGATCGCTTCTTCTGGGGGGAGAAAGGTCTGTTCAGTGCCCAGTACGCCGAAGAGAACTACTTCCTGTTCCCGGCTCTCCGCCGCATCGTCGACAGCATCGGTGAAGAGGTGCTGTTCGAAGGTCTCGAGGCCCTCGCCTCCGACGACTGGGAGGAGATGGAGGAGTACGAGTACGCCTTCGTCTGAGCCGTTCTGACGGCTCGGCAGGGCTGAGGCCGCTGGCCGGATCTCTTGCTCAGCCCATCCGCCAACGGCGCCGCAGAAAGTCCCCCATGGTGTCCATCAGGCCGGGATCGATGCAGTGGCCGCCTGGGAAGGCCAGCCGCTGCACCGATCCCCCCGCCTCGGTGAGCGACCGCTCGAGGGACAGGCTCGCCCCGAAAGGCACCACAGGATCCTGCTCTCCATGGGTGAGCAGGATCTCCGTACGTGGCCGCC
The DNA here is from genome assembly GCA_000708525.1 of Cyanobium sp. CACIAM 14. Classification (GTDB taxonomy): domain Bacteria; phylum Cyanobacteriota; class Cyanobacteriia; order PCC-6307; family Cyanobiaceae; genus Cyanobium. The sequence continues at coordinate 44,090 of JMRP01000016.1, read as the reverse complement.
GCGGTCGCCAGTCAGGGTGGGGGTAGCCGCTGCAGCCGATCAGGGCCGCCAGCCGCAGAGGCTCCGAAGCATCGGATCCGCCGCCGGTGGCCACGTCGATGGCCATGGCCGCCCCCTGGGAGAAGCCCAGGAGCGCAGTGTTCGCCAGGGGCACGCTCGTCTCCAGGGCCAGCAGCCGCCGCCTGAGGTCCTGCAGTGCCTGGGGCAGCTGGGGCCATTCAGGCTGCTGCAGGTCGTACCACTGGCGGCCGGCGCCGCCCGGGTGGGGCAGCGGCGCCCGCAGCGCCACCACGCTGACGCCGGCGCGGGCGGGGTCCCCACCCAGCAGGATCTCGCCCAGATCCAGCAGGTCATCGGCATCGGCGCCCCAGCCGTGCAGCAGCACCAGGCGTCGGTCGGCCTGCCGGGGGCCGATCCACAGAGCAGTGCCGTCGTCGTCGCACCGGAGGGTCCCGGCGCAGGCATCGGTGGTCACGGTGGCGGTAGGCGGCTGCTGCGTAGGTTGGCCCCTCCACCGCCCTTTCCGCCGTCATGGCTCCCACGGCCCTTCTCAGCGTGTCCGACAAGCGGGGCCTGGTGCCGCTGGCGGAGGGGTTGCTGGCCCGGGGATTCACCCTGCTCTCCAGTGGCGGCACCGCCGCCGCCCTGGCCGCCGCCGGGCTGGAGGTCACCAGGGTGGCGGACCACACCGGCGCCCCCGAGATCCTTGGCGGCCGTGTCAAGACCCTCCATCCACGCATCCATGGCGGCATCCTTGCCCGCCGGGACGATCCCGCCCACCGGGCAGACCTGGAGGCGCAGGCGATCTCCCCCATCGATGTCGTGGTGGTCAATCTCTATCCCTTCCGGGAGACGGTGGCCGATCCCGCCGTGAGCTGGGAGACCGCCATCGAGACCATCGACATCGGCGGCCCGGCCATGGTGCGCGCGGCGGCCAAGAACCACGCCGATGTGGCGGTGCTCACCGATCCCCACCAGTATCCCGGGTTCCTGGAGGCCCTGGCCGCCGGCCGGGTCGACGACGCCCTGCGGCGCCGGCTCGCCCTCGCGGCCTTCGCGCACACGGCCGCCTACGACGCCGCGATCGCCGCCTGGATCGACACCCGTCTCGGCGGCGAGAGCGTGGCCTCCCCCCTGCATCTGGAGTTGCCGGTGCGGCAGGTGCTCCGCTACGGCGAGAACCCGCACCAGAGCGCCCGCTGGTACGGGGAGGCAGGCGCGGGCTGGGGGGCGGCCCGCCAGCTCCAGGGCAAGGAGCTCAGCTACAACAACCTCATCGACCTGGAGGCGGCCCTCACCACCGTGGCCGCGTTCGGTTACGGCCCGGGGGCCGAGCCGGCGGCGGTGGTGATCAAGCACACCAACCCGTGCGGGGTTGCCCTCGGCGCCGCTCCTGCCCAGGCTCTCCAGAGGGCCCTGGACGCCGACCGGACCTCGGCCTTCGGCGGCATCGTGGCCCTCAACGGGCCGGTGGACCGGACCGCCGCCGAGCACCTGACCGGGCTGTTCCTGGAGTGCGTGGTGGCGCCCTCCTTCTCGGAGGAGGCCCGCCAGCACCTGGCCACCAAGGCCAACCTCCGCCTGCTCGAGCTCGCCCCCGGGGCCGTGGCCGCGGCCTCAGGGCGCCTCCAACTGCGCAGCGTGCTCGGGGGCGTGCTGGCCCAGCAGGCCGATGACCTGCCGATCGATCCGGACACCTGGCAGGTGGTGAGTGAGCGGCCCCCCAGCGAGGCGGAATGGCGGGATCTGCGCTTCGCCTGGCAGGTGGTTCGCCACGTCCGCTCCAATGCGATCCTCGTGGCCCGGGAAGGGCTCACCCTGGGAGTCGGGGCAGGCCAGATGAACCGCGTGGGATCGGCCCGTCTGGCGCTCGAGGCCGCCGGTGAGAACGCCCGCGGTGCGGTCCTGGCCAGCGACGGTTTCTTCCCCTTCGACGACACGGTGCTGCTGGCGGCACGGCACGGCATCAGCGCGGTGATCCAGCCCGGGGGCAGCAGACGCGATGCGGACTCGATCGCGGCCTGCAACGCCCACGGCCTGGCGATGGTGGTCACCGGCCGTCGCCATTTTCTGCACTGAGGCCGGCGAGAGTTGTAACTTCGATGCGTTCAATGCGGGCCCTGGCCCTGGGCCTGGCTCCGCGGAGCCTCCCCGCGCCATGTTCGCCGCCCTCCCCGCCTCACTCGCGTTCAGTCTGAATTTCGTGCACCCCCTGCTGATGTGGGTGCTGCTGGGCCTGGCGGGCTACGCCATGGTGCTCGGCATCAAGGCCAAGAAGACCCGCACCGCCGAGGCGGAGGATCGCAAGCAACTGGTCAAGGGCCAGTTCGCCAAACGCCATTTCCTCTTCGGCAGCGCCGTCCTCGCCCTGATGGTCCTTGGTTGCGTCGGCGGCATGGCCGTGACCTACGCGAACAACGGCAAGCTCTTCGTGGGCCCCCACCTGCTGGTGGGGCTCGGGATGATCTCCCTGGTCGCCATCGCCGCCGCCCTGTCCCCGCTGATGCAGGCAGGCAACCTGATCGCGCGCAAGGTTCACGTGGGCCTCAACATGACCGTGATGACCCTGTTCCTCTGGCAGGCCGTCAGTGGCATGCAGATCGTCAACAAGATCCTCACCGCCCCCTGAAGCCCATGGGGCCCGGCCTTCAGAACTGGGCCCGACGGCGGGGAGGGCAGGGGATGCCGTGGCTGGCATGGAAATCCTCCTGCACCTTCCAGGTGAGCCGCCGCGAGATCTGCCGCACGATCTGGCGCAGCAGGTGATCGCCGCTGCTCTGCAGCAGTGGCTCGGGCAGCAGCGAGAGCATGCTGGGCAGACGCAGCCAGACGGCCAGGTCGAGCTGCCAGCGCACCAGGGTGTGTTGCATCACCCCATCCACCTCCTCGCTCGACACCTCGGAGCCGCTGGCCTCGTCGAGGCACAGGGAGGCGACGAATTCGACGTCGTAGAGGCCGCTCAGGGCAGGATCTCCGTCCGACACCGGGACGGTGATGATGCGGTAGACACCGGCCGCCTCCGGCAGCAGCTCAAGGCCGATGGTGGGCTCCACCTCGAAGCCGAAGTTGCCGAACCGGCCCAGGGTGAGCACGTAGCCCCGGTGGCCGATCGGGGCGACCTTCATCGGCGCTGCACAACGACGGAACCAGCCTTCGTGGCGATCCAGGTAGGCACCCACCACGGCCGCCGGCGCGCGCATCTCCATCAGATCGGCGAAGGTGCTGGCGTAGCGGCGGACGGTGGGCTCGCTGCTCTCCCGCAGGGGCTGCGGCAGGTCGGCGCCGGGGTCGTGCTGCAGGGAAGGGCCTGCCGCCATCGTGATCAGGGGCGTGCGGTCGGTCAGAGCGGAGAGGCAGGAAAGAGCGGAGGTTTCGGCCCCGGTGCCGGTGAGTGCCCGGGATGCCTGGGGAGCCGGTGGCGGGCGATGGCAGGAGACGAAACCTGAGGTGAATGTAAAGCCACCCGTCCGCGTCCCGCTCGCCGGTGTGCCGATCCTGGCCGGGTCCTCACTCCTCGCTGAGCTCCACCAGGCGTTCGATCACGTCTTCCACCACGCGGTCGGGGGTGGAGGCACCGGAGGTGAGGCCGACGGTGATCGGTCCGTCCGGCAGGAAGGGCTCCACCGTCTCCATGGCGCCACCCAGGGGTTTGTGCTCGATGCGGTTGCCGGGCCCGATCCGCTCGGGAGTGTCGATGTGGAAGGAGCGGATGCCGCGGCTCACGGCGATCTCCTGCAGGTGGGTGGTGTTGGAGGAGTTGTAGCCGCCGATCACCACCATCAGGTCGAGGGGTTCGTCCACCAGGGCGAACATGGCGTCCTGCCGCTCCTGGGTCGCATCGCAGATGGTGTTGAAGGCAAGGAAGTGCTGGTCGAGTTCGCCGGGCCCGTAGCGCTGCATCATCGTGCGTTCGAACAGCCTGCCGATTTCCTCGGTCTCGCTCTTGAGCATGGTGGTCTGGTTGGCGACGCCCACCCGCACCAGGTCCCGGTCGGGATCGAAGCCGGGGGAGCAGGCGTTGACGAAATGCCTCATGAAGGCCTTGCGATCGGTCGCGCCCTGGCCGCCGGTGAGGATGTAATCGCAGACCATGCGGGCCTCGGCCAGATCGAGCACCACCAGATAGGTGCCGGCGAAGGAGCTGGTGGCGAGCGTTTCCTCGTGCTTCACCTTGCCGTGGATGATCGAGGTGAAGGCGTGCTTCTTGTGCTTCTCGACCGTGTTCCACACCTTCGAGACCCAGGGGCAGGTGGTGTCGACGATGTGACAGCCCCGCTCGTTGAGCAGCTGCATCTCCTGCACCGTGGCCCCGAAGGCCGGCAGGATCACCACATCGCCGGTGCCCACGTCGGAGAAGTCCTTGACGTCGTCGTCGACCGGAATGAAGCGGACGTCCATCTGGCGCAGATGGGCGTTGACCGAGGGGTTGTGGATGATCTCGTTGGTGATCCAGATCCGCTCGCTGGGATAGTGCCGGCGGGTCTCGTAGGCCATCGCCACCGCCCGCTCCACGCCCCAGCAGAAGCCGAAGGCTTCCGCCAGGCGGATCTTCAGCCGGCCCCGCTGGAGCACATGGCCATGCTCCCGCAGGCTGGCGATCAGATGGCTCTGGTAGGCCTGCTCGAGACTGTCCGCGACCTCCTCGCCCAGGCCGAAGCCACGGCGGTTGTAGCGATCCGAATGGTGCAGGGAGCGCTTGAAGGCACGGGTGTCCACGGGCAGGTACCGGTTGACCCGACTCTATGGGCCGCGGCGCTGCGAAGGGCGTGAAACGGACCGGAGCCTCGGAGGGCCATGGGCGGAAGGCCGAGAGGAGAGGCCGCGAACGGATGGACACGCCGCGCGCGGAGCTGCAGCCCGGGGCGGGTCCGGAGCCGCCGGCTGCCCGCTGGCCGGGCGAGCAGGGTCGGGCGCGGTGGGGCGCTGCACGGCGCTGGGAAGGGGGAAGGCGCCAGTTCCGCCGCCGCCGGGGGGCAAGCCTGCGCTCCCATAGGATGCTTGGCCTCGGCGACCCGGAGGTGCAGGCTCTCAGAACGATGTCTGAATTGGAAGGCACGTCTGGGATCGATGCAAAGAAATGGATGAAAAGAAATGCATAAAGTTGAAGTGGTCGGATTGGATGGGGTCGCCGAGGTCGCCGTGTTCGCCGGGGTCGCGGGTTCCCGCACTCTCCAGGCATGCCTCCCTGTCGCTCGGGTCGCGAAGAGGAGATCCGGCCGATCGGCAGCATGCGTGGAAGCATGAAAGGACAGGGAAACGACAGACCGCTGGAAAAGATCCGCTGAGGATGTGTGATTTCTTGCCGATGTAAATCCCCCATGACATGGAGCTGATTCGCTTTCTGCTGCGCTCATCCGGGCGAAGGATGCTGATCGCGGTCATCACGGGGATTCTCAGCGGAGGGAGCTCCGCCGCCTTGATCGGCCTCATCAGCCATGCGATCAATCAGCCCACCGCTGGCAATGGGGAATGGCTGATGGCAGGGTTCGCAGGGCTCATGGTGGTGGCCTTGGTCACCAGCATTGTTTCGCAGGTGGTGCTTGTGCATCTGTCCCAGGGTGCCGTTTTGCAGATGCGAATCAGACTGGTTCGCCAGATCATTCAGACCGAACTGAATCGACTGGAAGAGCTTGGGGGCCCGAGGTTGATGGCGAGTCTCACTCAGGATGTTCATGCCATCACCGATGCGATCGAGCGCATCCCCTTTGTCTGCATCGATCTTGCCACTGCGGTGGGTTGCCTGGTGTACATCACCTGGCTCTCCTGGACGGGGCTGGTGCTGACGGTGGTTCTCTGCAGCCTGGCGGCCCTCACCTGCATCCGCTTCGTGAGGTCAGGGGAGTGGTTTCTGAAGCATGCGAGAGACGAGGAGGACCAGCTGTTCAGCCATTTCCGAAGCACCACGGAAGGGATCAAGGAACTCAAGCTCAACCAGCGCAGACGTCTTGCCTTTCTGGATGAGGAAGTGGAAACAAGCGCCAGACGATTTAGGAATCTCAGCATTCAGGGTCTCGTTCGCTTTGCCATCTCTTCAAGTGTCGGAAAGTTGATATTTTTCGTTGCGGCTGGGATCATTTTGTTTGCGTTACCTCAATGGATTGCCTCCAGCAGGCAGATGGTCTCAAGCTACATTCTTACCTTCACATTCATGATGCTGCCAATTGATAATATTGTCAATAATCTTCCTTATCTGAGCAAGTCCAATGTGTCCCTTCGGAAGATCAGCTCTCTGGGGTTGTCTCTGGCTCTGCACCAGGAAGCGATCAAGGAAAGCTCGCTGGATGACAGTGCCTGGACGAGGCTGGAGCTCAGAAATGTTGTCTATCCATACTACAAAGAAGATGCCGACGATAGTTTCGTCTTGGGCCCTGTCGACCTGGAGATCAGGAGGGGTGAGTTACTGTTCATCATCGGTGGCAACGGCAGTGGAAAGTCGACACTCGCAAAATTGATTGCCGGTCTCTATGCGCCAGAGTCCGGTGAAGTGAGAATCAATGGCATCCAGATCAATGAGGACAACCGCGAATGGTATCGGCAGCATTTTTCAGCCGTCTTCTCAGACTTCCATCTGTTTGAAAGATTGCTTGGTCTTGGGCATCGGCAGCTTGACAGAAAAGCAGAGCTCTATCTCCAGAAACTGAGGCTATCTGGAAAGGTCAGGGTAGAGGGAGGGAGGTTCTCCAGTATTCACCTCTCCCAGGGGCAACGCAAACGCCTGGCACTGCTGACCGCCTATCTTGAAGACCGATCAATCTATCTCTTTGATGAATGGGCGGCGGATCAGGATCCTTCGTTCAAAGAGTTATTCTATCAGCAGATCCTGCCGGAAATGAATCGACAGGGTAAAACAATCATCGTCATCACCCATGATGACCGATATTTTCATCTGGCCGATAGATTGGTCAAGCTGGAGGATGGAAAAGTTGTCTCAGCAGCCTCTGCGAAGCCATGGTGACGACACCGACTGTCGGCGTTCGGCATGGAGGGCCAGAATCTGCAGCATCAACTCTCACCAGCCAGTCAACGGAGGGGGGGCAACGGGGATGTCGGTGAGGGATATTCCCTGATCCATCCACCCTTGGAGAGCCTGAAATGACGGTTGTTCCATACAACATCAGAACCGAACCAGCTAGCCGACCAGATCAAAAAACTCACCAGATCACGGACCGGTGCCAGCCAGAGGAGGCGGCTAGCCGGTTGGTCTTGGAGCAGACGCACACCTACCATCCATCCCAGGAGATACCTGAGCATCCATGAGAGGCTGAACAGCAGCACCGCAAGCAAAGATCCGTTGGTGAGCAGGAGAAATGCCAGGCTCGAGACGGTGCCGTAGCTGAACAGAAGTCCCAGCGTGCCCCAGGGGCGAGAAAACCTGTTTCCACGGACCCAGCGCAACTGATGGAGGATCAACGACTTGAGATCTGCGGTTGTCAGTGCGTGTTCCACCACACAATCGGAAAGGACCACCTGGTAACCGGCCTTGGCTGTGCAGGCGCCGATCTTGTAATCATCCGCCAGATAGTTGGCAATGACAGGTAACCCGCCGAAAGATTCCAGCACATCCCGACGGATGACGATGGTGGCTCCGAAAGCAAAGGCCATGCCCTCCAGCTGGCGGGCCAGAAGGACGGAGGGGAAGAACTCCGTCGAAGTCCCCAGTGCCTCGAAGGCCGCCAACCAGCCCTTGGGCCGGGTGCGGTACATGGTGGTGATCAGACCAACATGGGGATTCGCCAGCGGCTGCAGGATCCGAACCAGGTCGTCAGGCTGGACCCATATATCGCTATCTGCAAACACATAGATGGGATGTTTGGCATGTGCCAGTGCGTTGGCCATGTTGTTGACCTTGTTGTTGGCCCCCCAGCTGTGATCACTGACGACCAGGCAGAGGTCGAGGTGAGGATAATCGTGGATCAGTTGTTCAACCACCGCTACCACAGGGTCAGCGGGGGAGCGAACTGAAAAGATCATCTGGAAACATGGATAGTTCTGGCAGCAGAAACTCTCCAGAGCCCCGTAGGTGTCTGAATCAGCCCCATGGAGGGGTTTGACGATCGTGACAGGGGGCTGGATCAGCGCATGATCCCCATGGCTTTCCTGCTTGAATCGAAAGACCGCGTAACAGGCGGCCAGATAGTAGAAGATGCCGGCAACCGTAACCACCAGCATGATGCTGCCGACCATAAGATTGACAAAATGGGTAAGGATCTGGGGCAAGGCAACCTAGCAAGGCCTCCGAGCAAGGCAACCTCTAAATGGGATCAGAGTTCTGTGAATGTGACCCGTTGAAAGCCGCTCATGGCAATCAGATGGCTGACCCTGCTGCTCGTCAAGGAGTGAAACTCAGATTGCTCGTGGTTGTTACTGGTCTGGGTTGTATTATCGTTGCCACCCAGTGATGGATGGGCGTAGAGTTCTACCCTGTCTGCAGTAATGAGGGGGATCAGCTTCTGCAGATAAGCTTCAGTGATGCGTCCCGAATGGAGCAGCCCATAGACACGATCTGCATAGCCTATACGGTGAGCGGAGAGCAGCCTGACGCCATAGATCCGCAGCAGCCGAAAGACACTCCATAGGATGACCTGGCTCGGGCCTGGCCTGGAGCCTGTGGACCAGTCGAGCGTCAACTCCTCGTAGGGAAGCCGGATGAAATGAATGCCATAGTTCCGCGAAAGAGCCACCAGGCATTGCAGCACATAGGGGTGAACGTGATTGTGAAGATGGCCATCCACGTGGCTGAGGGTGAGGCCAGTCTCTTTGAATCGTTGCAGTTGGGCCTCGATCTCCAGTCGCAACTCTCTGCGGGCGGCGCGGTTGAACTGATAGCGAAGTCCAACCACCAGAGGGGCGCTGGGAAACTGGCCGGAGCTATCCACGAGGTGCGGTACCTGGGAGACAGGGAGAGCCGAACGTCCCTTGCCGACAACCAGGTGAAGTCCCACTCCAAGTTTGGGATTCTCTCTGGCGAGTTCGACGGCTTCGTTGAAGGCTTCGCCTGTCACCATCAGACTTGCACTGGTCAGAATGCCGGACTGGTGCGCCGAGATGATGGCCAGATTGACGTCATGGGAATAGCCAAAGTCATCGCCATTAATGACCATCTTTCGCTGTTTTCTCGCCTGGGACAGGGGCAATTCATCAACCACAATCTGATGATCTCAGCGAGAAGCTGCAGACGCATGGGCGGCCGACTGCTGGGCCCTACGTTCACGGAGATAGGAGAAGAATTCCCGGCCTTCGCGCAGTCTTCGGGACAACATCTGGGGATCTGTAACCATCTCTCGAACAATTGGGAGGATGGCCTTCGGGCGCAGGTAGAAGCGTCGGTACATCTGCTCAACCGAGTCTTCGATCTGGCTGCCAGATAAGGAAGGATAGCTCAGTGTTGAGGTCTGGATGCCGGATTCTGCAACAAGAGAGTCGTCAGAGAACCACCCATGTTGTTGGGCCTGGGCATACAACTCTGTTCCGGGATAGGGAGCCGCGATCGAAACCTGGATGGTGTGAGGACTGATTTCACAGGCAAACTGGATGGTTTCTTCAACGGTGTCCGGAGTTTCGATCGGAAGACCAATGATGAATGTGCCGTGCACGAGAATGCCAAGCCGCTTGCAGTCCTTCATGAACTTACGGGCCACTTCAAGCCTCACGCCTTTCCTTATGTTGTCAAGAATCTGCTGATTGCCAGATTCAAAACCTACCAGCAGCAACCGCAGCCCATTGTCGCGCAAGGTCTTGAGAGTGTCGTAATCAAGATTCGCGCGGGCATTGCAGCTCCAGGTAAGCTTCAAGCGCTTCATATGTCTGCTGATTTCAATCGCTCTTTGCTTGTCGATGGTAAATGTATCGTCATCGAACATGTATTCACGCACACGGTTTCCAAAAATGGCCTTCGCTTCTTCCATTTCCCTACCGACCACTTCCGGGCTCTTGGCCCTGTATTGATGGCCCCCAATGGTCTGGGGCCACAGGCAGAAACTGCATTTGGCGGGGCAGCCGCGACCTGTGTAAAAGGAGATATACGGGTGGAGGAGGTAGCCGATGAAATACTTACGGATATCCAGGTCGCGGGCGTAGGTGGGCAGCACACTGGGCATGGCATCCCAGTCGTGGATAAGACTGCGGTCCGGATTGTGGCGGATTTCCCCATCCTTGTCACGGAAGCTCAGACCGCTGATCTGATCCCAGGGGAGACCCTCTGCCAACTCCTTGCAGGTAAGGTCAAACTCATGCCGACAAACAAAGTCAATGCCGGGATGATGGCGGAGTGTTTGCTCAGGAAGAACAGCCACATGGGCTCCAATGAACCCGATCAATGTATCCTTCTTCTCAGACTTGATGGCCTGGGCGCATAGAACATCGTTGCGGATGGACGGCGTACTGGTGTGCATGATCACCAGGTCGTAATCCCGGGCGATCGCCAGGACATCCCCGATTTCCAGGCCATGGGGCGGTGCGTCGACCAACCTGCTTCCGGGGACGAGGGCCGCCGGCTGAGCCAGCCAGGTGGGATACCAGAACGATGTGATCTCCCGCTTGGCTTGGTACCTGGCGCCTGCCCCTCCGTCAAAGCCATTGAACGAGGGCGGACTGAGAAACAGAGTGCGCAGCATCGGTCTCCTAATCAAGTTCCAGAACTCTTTCGCCCATGACCTCTTCAATGAGCTGCATCACCCGCGCCCGACTGAGCTTGAGATCCCCGAGAGCCATCGCCTGCAGCGTCCCATGGGCAAGGGTCAGGGGAATTCTGCAGAAGTCGAGTATGGGGCCAGGGGCCAGTTGATTGGTGTAGGCATCCGCCAGTGACAGGTTCCGACTGGCATAGGCATGCATCTGGCTGCGATCCCATCCGACTGGAAGGAAGTTAGCCCCTCGACTGATATCCTCCCTCTGGTTGCGAAGGATGTTCACAGCCTGCAGTCCGCGGCCGAATCCAACAGCCAGGGTTCGATCAGTCTGTGTCCCGTCGTACCAGGCCCACAGATCTGAAAGCAGAAGGCCTACCGACCCTGCCACACTGAATGTGTACTGATTGAGCTCTGCCTCCGTTTCGATGCGCCAGCTGCACTCTGCCCAGTAGGCCATCCGATCCGCCATGGCGGCAGTGGCATCCCAGATCCGTGGTGCGATCGCCGACGGCGCCAGGGAGGCCCATTCCCCAATCCTCTGGGAGACTTCAGCCAGGTCGTTGTCGGGAGCCTGCAGGCCATCCCCAAAGGAGACGCTGCTCCGTTCACCGTTTGCCGCCTGAAAATTCAGGCTGATCCTACGGAGCAAGGAAGTCTTGGTGACATTGTCAAGGCTGGGATGGTCCTCAACTTCGTCGATCGCCCGCATGCACAAGTAGGCGGAGGAAACAGCCTCCAGCAGCCCATCGGGCAACCGCCGAATGGGTATATAGAAGGTCCGGCTGGTGTCTTTCAGCGTCTGCAGGGCATCGGAGCGAAGAGACATGGTGGGGCCACAGCAAGAGTTGAGGTTTCAGCGGTGTTCAATGAGAAAGTCGCAGGATGATGCGCCTGTGGTGCTCTGAGCTGGGGCTCACCGGGCGAGACCCAGCACACTGCCAAGAGCACGTTTCATGTTGGCGGGATTCATGGCATCAACAGCGGCGGTCGGTTCATAACCACAGTGAACCATGCAGTCAGCACATTTCGGGTTGCCACTCGCTCGTCCGTAGTGCTCCCAATCGGTGTTGTCGATAAGCTCCTGGAAGGTGGAATAGTGTCCCTCATTGAGGAGATAGCACGGCTTCTGCCAGCCAAGGACACTGTAGCTGGGGCTCCCCCAGGGTGTGCATTCATAGTCCTTATCCCCCGTCAGGAAGTCTAGAAAGAGAGGATTGTGATTGAAATTCCAGGACTTCTCTCCCGACCGGAAGGGGGCAAGTATCTCCCTGAAGAGCTGATGGGTCTGTTCTCTGGCAAGGAAATGCTTCTGGTCCGGCGCCCATTCATAGTTATATCCCGGCGATATCATCATGCCATCGATCCCGAGGTTCTCCAGGAAGTCGAAAAGTTCCTGCACTTCGGCGGGATCCATTCCCTTGAAGGTGGTTGTGTTCGTTGTGACTCTGAAGCCTCTCTTCTTGGCGGCTTTGATGGCCGATATGGCCGTGTCAAAGACACCGCTCCGATCCACGCAATGGTCATGCCGGGCTTGCATGCCATCAAGGTGAACGCTGATGGTGAGGTAGGGCGAAGGTTGAAACTTATCCAGGCTCTTTTCAAGCAGTAAGCCATTCGTGCATAGATAGACAAACTTTCTGCGTTCCACCAGGCCGGATACGATCCTGTCGATCTCCGGATGCATCAAGGGTTCACCCCCTGGAATGGATACAACAGGGGCTCCGCATTCCTCGGCTGCCGCAAAACATTGCTCCGGACTGAGATGCTGCCGCAGAACGTCCACAGGGTGTTGGATCTTTCCGCATCCAGGGCAGGCCAGATTGCAGCGAAAAAGGGGTTCAAGCATCAGGACCAGTGGGTAACGCCTCCGCCCCTTGAGGCGCTGAAGCATCAGATACTTCCCGACTTCAACAGCCTGCTTCAGATGAACAGCCATCACTGAGATCCAGGGTTGAGTGTCTGCACGTCGTTGAACCTGAAGAACACGCTAATTTTACTCCCATGGGGATCTGCGCGGCCCTTCCCCTCCTCTGGGAGCATTTTTTCTGGCATCCTGGCTGTCGAGCTCTCGACCGGCGCTGTCGGCATCGGCACGCAGCCTGTTGGCAACTGATGCGATTTCAGAGTTGCACGAAGCCGTTCTTCTCAAACCAGTCAATCGCCGTGGCCAGTGCGCGTGTCACAGGCGACTGGGGCAAACCGAGTTCGTGGACGGCGAGGAAGCTGTCATAGTACATGTGCTGACTCGCCATCCTTACCCCATCCAGAGCGATCGAGGGGGATTTCCCCAGCCTGGCAAGAAGACGTTCGTCCACCCAGGCGGATAGCAGGGGCAACCAGTGGGGTATCCGTTGCGATGGGCTGGGAAGTCCTGTATGGGCCGCGAGCAGATCAAGCATGGATTTCAGCGTCATATTCTGATGTCCAAGGATATATCGTTGTCCAGTCACTCCCTTTTCTAGGGCAAGCAAATGACCCCAGGCCACATCTCTCACGTCAATGAAGTTCAGGCCTGTATCCAGATAGAAGGGCATTTGCCTGCGAAGGAAGCGCAGAATGATGTCACCCGTTGGTGTGGGCTTGCGGTCCCACGGCCCAATGGGGCTCGTGGGATTCACAATCACCACGTCCTGCCCAGCAGCCACGGCCTTTTTGGCCTCCAACTCTGCGAGGAACTTTGACTTTTTGTAGTTTCCGATCAGCTGCTCCATGGGTGTCTGGTGGGTTTCAGTGAGGGCTTCTCCACGGCGACCGGTACCGATGGCAGCCACTGAGCTTGTGTATACAACCCTCCTCACATCAGCTCGTCGTGCTGACTGAAGAATGGCACGCGTGCCAAGCACATTGTCACGGTAAAGCCGATCTCGATCGGCCTGCCAAAGCGAATAATGTGCTGCCACATGAAAGAGCGCCTCGCATCCCCTCATCTGTGACCATAGGTTCGTGTCGTTCAGGTCGCCCTGAACCAGCTCGATATCAAGGCCATCGAGGTTTTGCGTCGAGGATGACGACCTTGCCAAGGCCTTGACCTGATAGCCCTGCTCGAGCAGCAGGTGAATCAGGTTGGTCCCGACAAACCCTGCTCCACCCGTGACAAAGACCTTCTCCGGCATCTCAAGGTTGCCAATGGGTGGGCCGCCAATCGTTTGGCGTCATCCCGCCGATCGTGCCATCTTGAAGCGGAGGCCTTCGAACAGGCTGTACATCACGGGGATCACCAGGAGGCTCAGGAGCGATGACGCCATCAATCCTCCCATGATGGCAATCGCCATCGGTGCTCTCAGTTCTGACCCCGCACCCAGGCCGAGAGCGACGGGCAGCATGCCCAGGATCGTTGCGGCCGTTGTCATCAGAATCGGCCTGAGGCGAACGGAGGCACCCTTGAGAACGGCATCTTTTCGTGCCAGGCCCGTCTGGCGCAACTGATTGATGTAATCGACCATGATGATGGCGTTCTTGTTCGTCAGGCCCATCAGGAAAATCACACCAATCACAGAGATCATTCCGAACTCATGGCCGGTCAGGATCAACGCCAGCATGGCCCCGACCAGTGAGAGTGGCAACGAGAAGGCGATGATGAGTGGATCGCTCCAGCTCTTGAACAGGATGTAAAGGACGGCAATGATACAGACAATCCCAAGAATCATTGTTGATGCAAAGCTCTTCAGGATCTCCCCGATGCGCTGTGAATCTCCTCCCATGGTCATTGTGATGCCATTCGGCAGCATCCGCCTTGTGGCCTTGTCGATCAGTTGCACAGCCTGATCAACGGAAATGTGAGGGTTGATGTTCGCCCTGATGTAGCGTACCCGCCGTCCGTTCTCGCGCTCGATCAACCCATCGGCCGAACCTGACTGATCTCCCTGGTCTGACGAAGGGCTTGCTGTCGTCGAAACATCGACAAGGCCTGGCAATCCGGAGATGTGATCCTTGATTTTCAGAGCAGTTTCATTGAGTGTCTTCAGGTTGGAGCCATGCAGCCTGATCTGAATCGGCTGTTCACTGCCTGTATCCACAAATGGAATGTCTTCCACGCTGATCTTCAGACCCGATAGTGCTGCAAGCCTGTCACGAATCTCCTTCTTTATCTCGGTGGTGGTCAATGGGCGATCCTTCTTCAATCTGACCAGCAGATCCCCTGAGTCAGGCTCCCCCCATCTTGTCCCCACCGTCATCAGCACATCCTCCACATCAGGGGTATGTCTCACCAGATTCTCGATCTCGATGGCCTGGCTCTTTGTATGCAGTAGAACCATCGCCGTGTCCTTGAGCGCACGATCTCCAGGCTCCATCGCCATGGCATCTTCCCCTGGTGCTGCAAGTTTCTGGGAGACATATCTGATGATGAATACGCCTCGGTCGAGCCTGGGAATGAAACCCTTGTCTACGACAAAGACCAGCCCGATCCCGAGCACGAGGCTGAAGATCGTCGCAGCAACCACCAGATAGCGATGTCCGAGTGACCAGTTCAGCAGGGAGTCGTATCCATTCAGAAACGATCGCCAACGACTCCCCTCAGCTCTCGGGGGCGCTTTCCGTAGCCACCACATCGAAAGAAGAGGAGAAAGCGTTCGGGCCACCAGCAGAGAGATCAACACGGCGGCTGACACCGTGATGCCGAAGGGCCGAAAGAATTGCCCCACGACTCCTCCCATCAAGCCGACTGGAAGGAACACGGCGGCGATGGTGAGGGTGGCGGCTGTAACGGTGAGGCCTACTTCATCGGTGGCGTCAACAGCTGCTTCCCGTGGAGGTTTCCCCATGTCCAGGTGGCGGGAGATATTCTCGACATCGACAATGGCATCATCCACAATGATGCCCACGACCAGGGCAATTGCAAGCAGGGTAATCGTCTCCAGATTGAATCCGCAGATGGCCATCACGATGAACGTACCCAGGAGAGAGGTGGGGATGGCCAGGGCAGCAATCAGGGTGGCCGGCCAGTTCCAAAGAAAGGGGTAAATCACGATGACCGACAATGCGATGGCGATCGCGATTGATTCCATTGTGGCATTGCTGGCTTCCTCGATGTAGTGGGCCTGGGTTGATGCCTGAATAATCTGAATATCTGGTAGCCCAGCACGGATCTTCTCGATTTCTTCCTCTACTCGTTTGACGAGATCAATCGTATTGGCCTGGCTCGTCTTGATCACCTCGAGTGCCAGTGCAGCCTCCCCATTGAACCTCACCTGAGTAGGGGTGGAAATCTCAAGCTGGGCAGAATCAGTCATTGTAGTGGGAGGCTGCAGCAGGCCGAGCATTCTCACCTTGAGGACCCCCTTGACGGCGCAGACCGGCCGGACCACTCGCGCTTCCGTGCGGACACTGAGTCGATCCAGATCCAACGAAGAACTCTGGACGACATAGGTCACCGCTGAAGACTCATTGAGATTCAGAGAGACCGTCTCCACCGCCGTTCCCTCTGGCAAGATCACGGAACTCAGGGCCTTCCGGGTTGCCTTTCTTGCCGTTTCCAGGTCCGTTCCCACCTGGAAGGAGACTCTCACGGAAACCCTGCCGGGTGCTGTCGTCGAGATGATGTCATCAAGATTTTCGAGCCGCTTCAATCTCTCCTCGATCGGTATG
This sequence comes from Cyanobium sp. CACIAM 14, assembly GCA_000708525.1. Lineage (GTDB taxonomy): Bacteria > Cyanobacteriota > Cyanobacteriia > PCC-6307 > Cyanobiaceae > Cyanobium. Next base: position 27,876 of record JMRP01000016.1, on the reverse strand, counting down.
GTGACTTCTGACTCCATCGCCAGGGATGTTGTAGCTTCTGGGCCCGTTGCATTCACAATCACCACTGGAAAGGTGATGTCGGGAAAGAGGGCATAGCGCAGGGAGCCAAAGGCAATCAGGCCTGCCACCACGACGGCGAGCCAGAATCCAATCGTGAGGCGTGGATATCTTATGGCCAGCCGTGAGACATTCATGGTCTGGCGTACAGACTTCTGCTCGTTGGCTGCGTGCATTCCCGAAGTTGCTATCGGATCGCTGGGTATCGGATGACTCTAGAACTGTGGCACCTATCACGAATCATCCACAGACGGAGACGGAACTGGAAGCAGGGCTGGAGTTGGCAGGGGTGTCGGTGTCAATCAGCCTGCCTGGATGAAGCTTCTGGCTGGATGCCAGCCAGCCGATGGATTCACCCCATCGGAAGGTCTTCACCGAAAGCTTCAACGCCAGCCTTCACGCTCGGCAGCGATCGGCAGGAAGGGCCGGCGAAACGAGGAGAGAGGCGAAAAGACCGGAACGAGCCAGTAGCTTTGGATCCGATCGGCGAGCGGAGCTCCTGGATCTTTCCCCTTCGCCCCGTCCCTTTCCACGAGTGCCCAGGCAGGAGACTTCGTCGACCCTTTCAGTGGATGTGATTCTCGTGCCCGCCGGGTTGGAGCACCGTGCCGTCGCGGCCTCGATCCGCATGGCCTCACCGCATGGACCGACGGTGGCGCCGATTCCCATCGGCCGGGTGGCGCAGAGACCCCATCTGGAACGACTGATCGCCGACGGCTTGTTCCCGCCGGGATCACGGATCCTGCTGATGGGTCTCGGGGGCGCACTGGTGGAAGATCTGCCCGTCGGCGAAGCCCTTCTGATTCGGGATTGTGGTCGGCAGCCGGAGGACATGGCCGTCGTCTGGAGAGCCTGTGACGCCCCTCTGACGGCCACCATCGCCCGGTCCGCCCCAGGGATCCGCACCGGCCGTCTGATCACCGCTGATGCGGTGGTGTGCCGACGCCACGACAAGAAACTGCTTGGGCGGAAGACCCACGCCGACATGGTCGACATGGAGAGTTTTCCTGTCCTGGATATCCTCTCGGAGGCTGGTCATCACGTGGCAATCCTCCGGGTGGTGAGTGACGACTGTGACCATGACATCCCTGATCTCCATGGGGCTCTGTCGTCAGGGGGAACTCCGCAGGCGTTTCCACTACTGCTGGCTTTTCTGAAACGTCCGAAGGCGGCCACCCGTCTGATCGGCGGGTCCCTGAAGGCCTTGCGAGCCCTGCACCTGCTGGCGCGTAAGTTGTTTACGGAGACACCCCCAGCCGGGCATAACCGCTCAATGCCGTGAGCGGAAAATGCTGCTGATAAAGATGATATTTGAGGTAGAAATGGCAGGGGAAGCCCGTCCCTGTGAACTCCGCCTCCTCCCAGGTGCCATCCGGACGCTGGGCCTTCACCAGATAGCCCGCACCGCGCTCCAGCGCTGGGGCGGTCAGGGCAAGATGGCTGGCGTCGAGGGCGGCGAAGGCCGACAGCCCGATCATGGCCCAGGCCGTCTGCGAGGAGGTGCTCTTTCCCACCCCCTTGAGGGAAGGATCGCTGTAGCTTCGGCAGGACTCTCCCCAGCCCCCATCGGGGTTCTGGCACTGCAGCAGCCAGCGGACCCCCCGTTCCATGGCCCTGATGTGCCGCTCCGGGCTGATCCACGCCAGGGCGGCCAGCGCACCGCTGGTTCCATAGATGTAGTTGACTCCCCAACGCCCGAACCAGCAGCCTTCGGGCTCCTGCTCCCGCAGCAGATAGGCCAGTCCCCGCTCGATCTGATCGGCGTTGCCACGGTGTCCGAGGCGGCCCAGCATCTCCAAAACCCTGGCGGTGACATCGGCGGTATTTGGATCGATCATCGCCTTGAGATCCGCGTAGGGGAGTGCGTTGAGCCAGGCCTGATCGTTGTCGAGATCGAAGGCGGCCCATCCGCCTGGCCTGCATTGCATGCTCAGAATCCATGCGACCCCCCGCTGCATGGCCTGCCGTTTGCGTGGTTCATCGGCGAGGGACACGGTGGCCAGCGCCATCACGACAACGGCGGTGTCATCCACATCGGGATAGAAGCGGTTCTCGAACTCGAAGGCCCAGGCTCCTGGTTTCCCCCTCCTGTTCTTGATGGCCCAGTCGCCGTAGTCGAGAATCTGCTTGTTCAGCAGCCATTCCCCGGCTCGGGCAAGGGCGGGGTGGTCGGACGCCAGACCGGAGGCGCCCAGGGCGCGCACCGTCAGGGCCGTGTCCCACACGGGGGACACGCAGGGCTGAACTCTGATCTGATCGGCGGATTCGATCGTGAAGCGATCGACCGCTTCCATACCGCGCGCCACGATGGGATCACAGGCCGCGTAGTTCAGCGTGCGCAGGGCCAGGAGGGAATTGAGCATGGCCGGGATGATCCCTCCCCAATCCCCGGAGGCCTCCTGGCGCTCCAGCACCCAGCGTTCGGCGGCCCTCAGGCCCCAGCGGCGGAAGGGCACCAGGCCAAGCCTCTCCATCAGCTTGAAGGCGCCATCCAGCAGCACGAACACGTCGCCGAGGCCACCGGAGCGGGGCAGAGATGGATGGGTTTTCGCCCTGGGATCCCGATACAATTCATCCAGCCGGATGACAGGATCCACCGGGAAGACGGGCTTCTGATCGAAGACGATCAGCAACGGTACGGTGCTCCCCCGCGCCCAGCTGGACAATTCATAGATGGTGAAGGGGAACCAGTTCGGGAAGAGCATCACCCAGGGGGGGATCGAAGGGACCCCCGCCCAGGGATAACAACCGATCAGGGCAAGGTGGAACTTGGTGAAGATGCGGCATTTCTCGATTCCGCCTTTTTCAAGGATGAATTCCGAAGCGGCCACCAGGGCTGGGTCCGTCTGCTGGGCACCCAGCAGCCGAAGCGCCATGTAGGCCTCCACGGAGGTGCTCAGATCACCGCCATCGCCGAAGAACAGCTCCCAGCCCCCATGGTCCCTCTGCTGGGATCGCAGATAGGACTCCGCCTTGTGCCATGGACGGCCGGCATCCGTCTTCCAGATCTTGTGCAGAAGAATGAATTCCGCCGTCATGGTGACGTTGGATTCCAGTTCCGACCACCAATATCCCTCTGGATGCTGAATCGAAAGCAGATGATTCCGACTCGACTGAATGGCCGCTTGCACCGGCGATGTGGTGATGGTCTCTGGCACGGATCAGCCTTTGGCGGACTCGGGTTGGAAGCTGGTAGCGTACTGCGGCGAATATCTACCTGTGGACCAGCCGTTCTCCGGGCCCGTCACCTGGATGACTACTTGCGATGACGACTTCTTTCGTGTCTGAGGTTCTCGTCGTCCTCTCCCTTGGCACCTGGATCCATCTGCTGATCTTCCGCGGTCAGTTCTGGCGGGTGGATCCACCACCGCCTGTTCCCCCAGGCGCCGTTCCCCACCCTCCCCTGCCGCCGGTCTGTGTGGTGGTGCCGGCGCGCAACGAGGCTGAGGTCCTGCCGCGTTCCCTGCGTTCGCTGCTGGCTCAGACCTACGTTGGTTCTCTCCGGGTGATCCTGGTCGACGACCAGAGTGACGACGGCACCGCATCGGTGGCCCGGCGCACGGCCCAGGAGCTGGGCCGCAGCGATCAGCTCGTGATCTGCGACGGTTCCCCTCTGCCCCGGGGCTGGAGCGGCAAGCTCTGGGCCATGGCCCAGGGGGTGCGCATGGCGGAGGCCCTGCAGCCTGTCCCGACATACATCCTGTTCACCGATGCCGACATCGAGCATGAGCCCGCCAGCCTGGCCGCCCTGGTGGCCCGGGCGCAAGCCGGTCAGCACTCGCTGGTATCGCTGATGGTGCGGTTGCGGTGCACGAGTCTCTGGGAGAAATGGCTGATCCCCGCCTTCGTGTTCTTCTTCCAGATGCTCTACCCCTTCCGCTGGGTGAATCGGCCCACCAGCCCGACGGCGGCTGCAGCCGGCGGATGCCTCCTCATCCACCGGGACGCCCTCGAGCGCATCGGCGGTCTGGCCTCGATCCACGGGGCCCTGATCGATGACTGCACCCTGGCCCAGGCGGTGAAGAGCAACGACCGCCTGGTGTTCGGGGAAGGGCGCCTCTGGCTCGGTCTAAGCGACGGCACCATCAGCCTGCGGCCCTATCCCGATCTGGCGTCCATCTGGACGATGGTGGCTCGCACCGCCTTCTCCCAGCTCGACCACTCCCCCTGGTGGCTGCTGGGCACCGTGCTGGGAATGGGCCTGATCTACCTAATGCCTCCGGCCGGGGTGGCCGCGGGTCTGCTGCTGGGGGATCCGACCCTGATCGTCCTGGGCCTGGCGGGCTGGTCGCTGATGGCGTTCGCCTATGCCCCCATGCTGCGCTTCTACCGACTGTCTCCCCTGCGTGCCTTCGCCCTGCCCGCGATCGCTCTGCTCTACACCCTGATGACGATCGATTCAGCTCTGCGCCACTGGCGTGGCCGGGGAGGGGCCTGGAAGGGGCGCACCTACGCCGCCGGCTGAGGGCTGACGTCCCTGGGAGCGGGGGATGGCGGAAAACCGGCGCGGCTCCCGCCGCTGAGTTCGGAAGGCTGCCCGAAGCCCGGCCCGCCGGCCCTTCGCCCTCAGACCTCCACGGTCGCCAGGCCGAGGAACTCCACCGAGGCGCTGCCGAAGCGGTACCTGCAGGGGAGCACCTCCACCCCTGCCGCCAGAGCGGCACGGAAGAGCTCGCCATAGCGGGGGTCGGCGCTGTCCCCCGGTGCGAAGCGCGACACGTCCCCCCGGCTCAGGCAGGGCACAAGCACCGCCCGGGCCGCCGGCAGCACGGCCATGAGTTCCTCCAGATGCTTCTGGCCCCGTTCAGTGACCGTGTCCGGGAACAGGCCCAGATCCCCTTCGCTCCAGGTGGTGTTCTTCACCTCCACATAGATCGGCCGGGAATCGGCGGCTCCGGCTGCCGGCGTCAGCAGCAGATCGATCCGGCTGCGGCGCCCCTCGCCGTAGGGCACTTCGGCGCGGATCCCGGCCACCGGGCCCAGCCAGGGCTCCAGGCAACCGGCTTCGATGGTGGCCCGCACCAGGCGGTTGGGCAGTGCCGTGTTCACCCCCACCCAGACGGGACTGTCGCCATGGCCGCTGACCTGGGCCTGCTCCCAGGTCCAGGCCAGTTTGCGGCTGGGGGAGGGATCGTGACGCAGGCGGACCCGGCCCCCCGGCACCAGCACACCCGTCATCGGCCCGGTGTTCGGGCAGTGGGCCGTCACCGAGCGGCCGTCGTCCAGCGCCACGTCGGCGAGGAAGCGCTTGTAGCGCTTCAGCAGCACCCCCTCCACCAGCGGATCGCAGCTCAGCACGGGCACGGCATCGGGCACGGCATCGGACGCTGAGGCCATGGCTGGGGCTGCCGGGGGGAGCCGGCCATACTGCCGTGCGTCCCGATGGGCTGTGCCCAGCCGCCATGGCCCGATCCCTGCGCCGGATTGCTCTGATCGTCGGGGCGGCCACGGCCCTCAGCAAGGTGGCCGGTCTGGTGCGCCAGCAGGTGATCGCCGCCGCCTTCGGCGTGGGTGCCGCCTATGACGCCTACAACTACGCGTACGTGCTGCCGGGCTTCCTGCTGATCCTGCTCGGCGGCATCAACGGCCCCTTTCACAGCGCCATGGTCAGCGTGCTCTCCCGCCGTCCGAGGCACGAGGGCGCCCATGTGCTGGCCAGCATCAATACCCTGGTCGGCGCGGGCCTGATCGGCGTCACCCTGATCCTGCTGGTGGCGGCGGATCCGCTGATCACCCTGGTGGGGCCGGGCCTGGACGTCAGCCGCCACGAGCTTGCGGTGCTCCAGCTGCGCTGGATGGCGCCGATGGCCCTGTTCGCCGGTCTGATCGGCCTCGGTTTCGGGGCACTCAACGCCGCCGACGTGTTCTGGCTGCCTTCGGTGAGCCCGCTGCTCTCCAGCGTCGCCGTGATCGGCGGCATCGCCGTCCTCTGGTGGCAGCTGGGCCCCGGCATCACGCTGCCCGCCGCGGCGGTGATCGGCGGAGTCGTGCTCGCCGCCAGCACCACCCTCGGTGCGGTGCTGCAGTGGCTGATCCAGCTGCCCGCCCTGGCCCGGCAGGGCCTGCACCGCTTCCAGCTGGTCTGGGACGCGCGCGATCCGGGTGTGCGGGAGGTGCTGCGGATCATGGGGCCGGCCACGCTCTCCTCCGGGATGCTGCAGATCAACGTGTTCGTGGATCTGTTCTTCGCCTCGGGGATCGTGGGTGCCGCCGCCGGGCTGGGATACGCCAACCTCCTGGTCCAGACCCCCCTGGGCCTGATCTCCAATGCCCTGCTGGTGCCCTTGCTGCCGGTGTACTCCCGCCTCACCGCCCCGGAGGACCGAGCTGAGCTGATCGCCCGCATCCGCCAGGGGCTGATGCTCTCCAGCGCCAGCATGTTGCCGCTGGGGGCGGTGCTGGTGGGACTGGCCGGCCCGATCGTGGCCCTCGTGTACGAGCGGGGCGCCTTCGATCACGGCGCCGCCCGGCTGGTCGGCGGGCTGCTGATGGCCTACGGCCTGGGCATGCCCGCCTACCTGGGCCGGGACGTGCTGGTGCGGGTGTTCTATGCCCTGGGGGATGCCACGACCCCCTTCCGCTGGTCGATCGGGGGCATCGGCCTGAATGCGGTCTTCGACTGGCTGCTGGTGGGCGGACCGAGCCCCGCCGGCCTGCAGCTGCCCGCCTTCAACTTCGGCGCGCCCGGCCTGGTGCTGGCCACCGTGGCCGTGAATCTGATCACCTGCCTGGGGCTGCTGGTGGCGCTCTCGGCCCGCCTCGGCGGGCTGCCCCTGCGCCCGTGGGCCCGTGACACCCTGGCGCTGGCGGGGGCCGCCCTGGCCGCCGGGCTGGCCGCCTGGGGCCTGGCGGAGCGGCTGGTCTGGCCGCCCGGTCTGGGGGGGCTGCTGCTGCAGAACGGCCTCTGCGCCGGCGCGGCCGTGGCGCTCTTCGCTCTGCTGGCTTCGCTCGCCGGCGTTCCGGAGGCACGGCAACTGCTGCGGCTGGCCCGGCGTCGGGGATCCTGAGGGCCCCGGCGGACGTCCCTAGGGAAGCCGGACCTGCCGGTCCTCACGGACCTGCACAGGGATCTCCAGATGGGAGCGCCCGATCATCTGGGGACCGTCGATGGAGAAGATCCGGGCTTCGATGCCGAAGTCCCGGAAGGCGCTCTCCAGTTCCTGGATCAGGGCCTTTTCGACCTGGGCCTCCGCGTCCACCACCTTGCCGATCAGACGGCTGCCCAGCCTGCCGATGCGCTGGCGGACCACGTCACGGGCATTGGTGACTTCGATGACCAGCACGTCCCGCCTGCGTGGGGCGTCACCCTATCCGCGGAAGGGGCTTCCAGCAGCGGATCTCAGCAAAAGGGTTGCAGCACGTCTTCCAGATCACGCAGCTGGCCGGAGGGCACCAGCCTCGCCAGGGGCAGGCGGGTGGCCCCACCCCCGATCGGCACCTGAACCGCCTCCAGGGCCTGGCGGGCGCAGACCGCCGCGCCCTGGTCGAGCCGTGCGGCGCACTCGATCGCCAGCGTCTGGGCCAGGCCCGCATCGCCCAGGTAGAGATGCCAGCCCGCCACCTGCAGGTAGAGCCTGTCGGCGATCGCCCGGCTCAGTTCCTCGAGGTCGGAGGCGGCGAGCGTCATGGCTGGAGGCGGGGGCGTTGCAGCACCACCACGCTGCCATGGGCCAGCAGCAGGGCGGCCCAGACCGCAGTCAGCCAGTCCAGATGGACCCAGGGATGGCGCAGTCCCTGGACCACCCAGAGGCCGCTGTTCACCGCCGCGAACAGGGAGGCATGGAGGGTCAGGTTCACGATCCGCTCGTAGTGGCGGTAGGTGGGATCGGCGGGATCGGGAGGCGTGGCGGGGCTGTACCAGCGGATCGGCATGGAGGAGGGCCCGCCGGGCTTCGGTGGGGTGCGCTGATCCGGACCCTATCGGGCCGGGGGCGGGCGGGGCGTTGTTGACGGATCGGCACCCCGTGGGGTGAGAATGTCGAAGCAGGCGCTTGTAGCTCAGCGGATTAGAGCATCTGACTACGGATCAGAGGGTCGGGAGTTCGAATCTCTCCAGGCGCGTTCCTTCCTCCCACCGTCCTTCGGGGCGGTTTTTTTGTGGCAGGGGGTCCGTTCGCTGGCGGCCGCGGCCCGGCCGGCCCCTCCCTGCTTGCCTACGATCGACTGAGACTGCGAGCAGCCCCATGGCGGACCGAGCCGATCACGGCCCTGCGCCCATCAACAGCCCTCTGGCCAGTGGCGATCCGGCCATCGCCGCCCTGATCGAGAAGGAACTGCGGCGGCAGCAGACCCACCTGGAACTGATCGCCAGCGAGAACTTCGCCTCCCGGGCCGTGATGGAGGCACAGGGATCGGTGCTCACCAACAAATATGCCGAAGGCCTGCCCCACAAGCGCTACTACGGTGGCTGCGAGCATGTCGACATCATCGAGGAGCTGGCCATCGAGAGGGCCAAGCAGCTCTTCGGGGCGGCCTGGGCCAACGTCCAGCCCCACAGCGGCGCTCAGGCCAACTTCGCCGTGTTCCTGGCTCTGCTGCAGCCCGGCGACACGATCCTGGGGATGGACCTCTCCCACGGCGGTCACCTCACCCACGGCTCTCCTGTCAACGTGTCGGGCAAGTGGTTCAAGGCTGTCCACTACGGCGTCGACCCCGACACCCATCGGCTCAACTTCGATACCATCCGCCAGCTCGCCCTCGAGCACCGGCCGAAACTCATCATCTGCGGTTACTCCGCCTACCCCCGCACGATCGACTTCGCGGCCTTCCGCGCCATCGCCGACGAGGTTGGGGCTTATCTCCTGGCCGACATGGCCCATATCGCGGGCCTGGTGGCCTCCGGGGTGCACCCCTCGCCTGTGCCCCATTGCCACGTGGTCACCACCACCACCCACAAGACCCTGCGCGGCCCCCGGGGCGGCCTGATCCTGGCCGGCGATGCCGCCTTCGGCCGCCAGTTCGACAAGGCCGTGTTCCCCGGCTCCCAGGGCGGGCCGCTGGAGCATGTGATCGCCGCCAAGGCCGTGGCCTTCGGCGAGGCGCTGCAGCCGAGCTTCCGGAGCTACAGCCAGCAGGTGGTCGGCAATGCCCAGGCCCTGGCCGAGCGCCTCCAGGAGCGCGGCATCGCCGTGGTCTCCGGCGGCACCGACAACCATCTGGTGCTTCTCGACCTCCGCTCCATCGGCCTCACCGGCAAGGTGGCGGACCTTCTGGTGAGCGACGTGAACATCACCGCCAACAAGAACACGGTGCCGTTCGATCCCGAGTCGCCCTTCGTGACCAGCGGCCTGCGCCTCGGCAGCGCCGCGCTCACCACCCGCGGCTTCGATGCCGAGGCATTCCGCGAGGTGGCTGATATCATCGCCGACCGCCTGCTGCACCAGGACGACGCGGCCGTCGAACTGCGCTGCCGGGAGCGGGTGGCCGCCCTCTGCGAGCGCTTCCCCCTCTACGGACGCCAGCGTGAGCTCCAGCACGCCTGAGGCCCCATCCGCCCGTAACGTGGCGGCCTCAGGACCGCTGCTTCCCGGCCCGCCGTTGTGACCCTTGCCTACAGCCCCAACGCGGCGGCTCTGCTCACGGCCATCGTGGCAGCCCTCCTCACGGCGTTGATCGTGCCTGTGGTGCGTGCCCTGGGCCTGCGCTGGGGCCTGTTCGACCCTCCCGATGCCCGCAAACAGCACAGCCTCCCGATGGTCCGCCTCGGCGGAGTGGGCATCGTCGTGGGCTTCAGTCTCTCCCTGGCCTGCACATGGGCCCTCGGTGGGTTCGCGGAGCTGCCGCCCGACAAGGACCAGCTGATCTGGACCACCCTGGCAGGGGCTCTCTGCTTCTTCGTGATCGGGTTGGCCGACGACCTGTTCGCCCTGCCGCCCCTGCCCCGCCTGCTCGGCCAGGTGCTGGTGGCCACGGCGGTGTGGAACCAGGGGGTGCGCATCGGTAGCATCGATCTGCCCTTCGACCTGGGGGCCACCTCCGCCTCCCTCTCCCTGCCGGCGGGTCTGAGCCTGCTGGCGACGGTGGTCTGGCTGGTGGGGATCACCAATGCGATCAACTGGCTCGATGGGCTCGACGGCCTGGCCGCCGGGGTGAGCGGCATTGCGGCGGTGGGTCTGCTCTCGGTCAGCTTCAGCCTCAACCAGCCTGCCGCCGGCCTGCTGGCGGCGGCCCTGGCCGGCAGCTGTCTGGGCTTCCTGCGCCACAACTTCAACCCCGCCCGCATCTTCATGGGGGATGGGGGGTCCTACTTCCTCGGCTTCGCGCTCGCCGCGATCAGCATCGTGGGCCCCGCCAAGCGGCTCACCAGTGTCAGCCTGCTGCTGCCCCTGCTGATCCTCTCGCTGCCGCTGGCCGACATGTCGGCGGTGATCATGGGGCGGCTGCGGGAAGGCCGTTCGCCCTTCTACCCAGATCGGAGGCATCTGCACCACCGCCTGCTCAGAGCCGGTTTCAGCCATCGCCGCACGGTGGTGCTCATCTATGCCTTCACCCAGTGGCTGGCGGCCCTGGCGCTGGTGGTGGCCAACGCCGAGATGCGCTTCCTGTGGCTGGCTCTGGCCACGGCCGTGCTGATCGCCGTGCTGGTGGTGAGCCGCCGGCAGATGGAGGAGGAGGCCCAGTGAACGGGCTCCCCTGCCGGGCCGGGGTGGAGGTGCTGTGCATCGGCACCGAGCTGCTGCTCGGCAACATCGTCAACGGCAACGCCCGCTGGCTGGCCGAGGAGCTGGCGGCTCTCGGCGTCATGCATCACCGCCAGGAGGTGGTGGGCGACAACCGCGAGCGGCTGATCGAAGCGGTGCGCCAGGCGGCGGGTCGCTGTCGGGTGCTGCTCACCACCGGAGGCCTGGGCCCCACCCCCGACGACCTCACCACCGAGGCGATCGCGGCGGCCTTCGGCGCCGAACTGGAGGAGCGGGAGGAGATCTGGGCGGCGATCCAGGCCCGGCTCCAGGCGCGGGGCCGCCCGGTGGCGGCCAGCAACCGCAAGCAGGCTCTGCTGCCGCGGGGGGCCGAGGTGCTGCCCAATCCCGTCGGCACGGCGCCCGGGATGATCTGGACCCCGCTGCCGGGATTCACGGTGCTCACCTTCCCGGGGGTGCCCCGGGAACTGCGGGCGATGTGGCAGGCCACCGCCGTTCCCTGGCTGCGCCGGGCCGGCCTCGCCAGCGGCGTGTTCGCCAGCCGGATGCTGCGCTTCTGGGGGGTGCCCGAATCCGATCTGGCCGAGCAGGTGCGGGATCTGCTGGATCTGGAGAACCCCACGGTGGCGCCCTACGCCGGTGAGGGGGAGGTGAAGCTGCGGATCACGGCACGGGCGGCCGATGCTCCGGCCGCCGAGACCCTGCTGGCCCCGGTGGAGGCGGAACTGCGGCGCCGCACGGGGGCCCTCTGCTACGGCGTCGATGGGGACAGCCTGGCCTCGGTGGTGCTGGAGGCCCTGCGGCGCCGGGGCGAGACGCTGGCGGTGGCCGAGTCGTGCACCGGCGGCCGCCTCGGTGCGGCGCTGGCGGCGGTGCCGGGGGCGTCGGAGGTGTTCCTCGGCGGGGTGATCGCCTACGCCAACGCGGTGAAGCAGGGGCTGCTGGGGGTGCCCCACGACCTGCTCGCGTGCCATGGCGCCGTGAGTGATCCGGTGGCCGAGGCCATGGCCGGCGGGGTGCGCCGTGTGACGGGGGCCGACTGGGGAGTGGCGGTGACGGGCATCGCCGGCCCCGGCGGCGGCAGCGACGCCAAGCCCGTGGGGCTGGTCCACATCGCCGTGGCCGGCCCCGACGGCTGCCGGAGCGCGCCCGTGCACTTCGGCAGCGGCCGCGAGCGCAGCTGGATCCAGCTCCTCAGCGTGGGGGAGAGCCTGAACCGTCTGCGGTTACGTCTCAACAACGGGGGCGTCTGAACGGCTCCCCATCGGAACATCTGCTGGGGAGACGGCCAACGATCACGAATCCTGAGGCATCAGCTTTTCCACGGTGCTCCCGCGTTTTCCCCGGAATGACCCGCCTTTTTCCACAGTCTGGGCGGACCGGTCCCATGCAGACGGGGGGGATCCCGGCCCCGGGCTGGGGGAAAGGGCCTTCCCTCTTGACCGGACGGGGCTGTCGGAGCCGCTCCCGCCGCCAGCCGCTGAGCGACGGCAGGAAGCCGCCTGCCGCGGGGATTCTCTTCGGTGGACCCATGAGACAGGACCGGCCGGGCCTGCTTTGACGGCGGGCAGGTCCCCGTGGCCTGATGGGGGTGCCGATGACCAGCGCCGCATGAGCCAGATCCCCGACCACGCTCCCCGCACCGTGAGCATCGAGAACCAGATGCCGGAAGACCTCTTCGAAGCCATGCGCGAGTTCATCCGCGTGCACCCCCAGTGGGATCAGTACCGCCTGATGCAGGCGGCCCTGGCGGGTTTTCTGTTCCAGCACGCCAGCCCCGACCGTGCGGTGGCCCGGCACTACCTCGATGGGTTGTTCCACCGCGGCTTGCCGCCGGCCTCGACGGCCATCCCCGGCGACCCTCCCCACTAGGGTGACCTTCTGACCATCCAGGGCCATCCGTGAGCGCCGGCACCCTCTACGACAAGGTCTGGGATCTCCACCGCGTCGCCGACCTGCCCGGCGGCGGCTCCCAGCTCTTCATCGGCCTGCACCTCATCCACGAGGTCACCAGTCCCCAGGCGTTCGCCGCCCTGCGGGATCTGGGACTGAGCGTGCGGCACCCCGAGCGCACCGTGGCCACGGTGGACCACATCGTGCCCACCACCTCCCAGGCGCGGCCCTTCGCCGATCCCCTGGCCGAGGAGATGCTCGCCACCCTGGAGCGCAACTGCGCCGAGCACGGCATTGCCCTGCATGGCCTCGGCAGCGGCCGCCAGGGCATCGTGCACGTGATCGCCCCGGAGCTGGGTCTCACCCAGCCCGGCATGACCGTGGCCTGCGGGGACTCCCACACCTCCACCCACGGCGCCTTCGGTGCCATCGCCTTCGGCATCGGCACCAGCCAGGTGCGCGACGTGCTCGCCAGCCAGAGCCTGGCCATGGCCAAGCTCAAGGTGCGGCGCATCCGGGTGGAGGGCGCCCTGCAGAGCGGCGTCTACGCCAAGGACCTGGTGCTCCACATCATCCGCCGTCTGGGGGTGAAGGGCGGCGTGGGCTATGCCTACGAATTCGCGGGCCCGGCCATCGCGGCCCTGTCGATGGAGGAGCGCATGACCCTCTGCAACATGGCCATCGAAGGAGGAGCGCGCTGCGGTTACGTCAATCCCGATGCCGTCACCTTCGCCTACCTGAAGGGGCGTCCCCATGCCCCTGCCGGCGAGGCCTGGGATCGGGCCGTGGCCTGGTGGAGCAGCCTCGCCTCCGGTCCCGAGGCCGTCTTCGACGACGAAGTGGTGTTCGATGCCGCCACGATCGCTCCCACGGTCACCTGGGGCATCACGCCCGGCCAGGGAATCGGCATCGACGAGTCCATCCCCACCCTCGAGCAGACCGAGCCCGACGAGCGGCCGATCGCCGAGGAGGCCTACCGCTACATGGATCTCCGTCCCGGAACGCCGATCGAGGGGGTACCCGTGGATGTGTGTTTCATCGGCAGCTGCACCAATGGGCGGCTGAGTGATCTGCGCGCCGCCGCCGCGATCGCCCGCGGCCGCCACGTGGCCCCGGGCATCAAGGCCTTCGTGGTGCCGGGCAGCGAACAGGTGGCCGCCGCCGCCGAAGCCGAGGGCCTCGATGCGGTGTTCCGCGACGCCGGTTTCGAGTGGCGCGAACCCGGCTGCTCCATGTGCCTGGCCATGAACCCCGACCGGCTCGAGGGCCGCCAGATCAGTGCCAGTTCCAGCAATCGCAATTTCAAGGGGCGCCAGGGTTCCGCCTCCGGCCGCACCCTGCTGATGAGCCCCGCCATGGTGGCCGCGGCCGCGGTAAGCGGGCATGTGGCCGATGTGCGCCGCTTCCTCGGTCCGCCGACCGATGGCGCCCCCTCTCCCACCGCGCCGGCGGCCCTGGAAACCGCCGCCATCCGAGCATGAGCACCACCCCGTTCCCCTCCGGACCGATCCTCGGCTGCCGTGGCCGCGGGGTGTCCGTCCCCGGCGACGACATCGACACCGACCGGATCATCCCCGCTCGCTTCCTGAAGTGCGTCAGCTTCGAAGGGCTGGCCGAAGGCGCCTTCGCCGACGATCGCGCCGAGCGGGCCGACCATCCCGATGGCCCCCATCCCTTTGATCGGCCGGAGCACCGGAACGCCGCGATCCTGGTGGTGAATCGCAATTTCGGCTGCGGCTCCAGCCGGGAGCATGCCCCCCAGGCGCTGATGCGCTGGGGCATCCGGGCGGTGATCGGTGAAAGTTTCGCCGAGATCTTTTTCGGCAACTGCCTGGCCCTGGGCATCCCCTGCCTCACGGCCGATCACGAGTCCGTGCTGGCCCTGCAGGGTGCCATCGCCGCCGATCCCGCCGCGGTGCTGCAGCTGGATCTGCAGCCGCCCGCGGTGACCCTCCTCACCGGTGGTGAGCCCCGGGTCTGGGAGCTGCAGGTGGCGGATGGCCCCCGCCGCATGCTGCTGAGCGGCGAATGGAACGGAACGGCCCAGCTGGTGGCCCATGACGCCGAACTTCGTGCCACGGCCGCCCGCTTGCCGTATCTGAGCGGCTTCGCCCTCGGCTGACCCCCGCCTGGGCTGCCGGAGCTCCTGAACTACCGGAGCTCCTGAACTAGAAGGGTCGCTGCAGGGCGTTGCGGGTGGGGTGGTAGGGAATGAACGGCGTTCCCGGTCCGTTGAAATTGAAGTCGTTCAGACGCACCCGCACGCCCCCGAGGCCGTCATAGGGGCTGTAGTAGACCCCGATCTCGTAGGAGCGCCGCTGCCAGCGCAGCTCCAGATACGACCCGGTGATGTCTCCGTAGAAGCCCGATTTCGGATCGACGTTGATGCCGATGCCGCCACTGAACACCAGCGGACCCACCAGCTGCTGGGAGAGGCCGATCCCCACGGTGCCCAGATCCACCGCCCGGTCGAAGCTGAGCGGGCTCTGCCCCTGCCGCAGGGTGATCCCGCCGGTGATGGTGAGCTGGGTGTAGTCGAGGAAGGGCTTCTCGAAGTGGCCCAGGGTCAGCGTGGGGCCGCCGGACAGGCCGATCGTGTTCTGGTTGGTGCCGTCGCTGAAGTAGGAGGCGATGCCCAGCAGGTTGGCGTTGAAGCGCAGTCCGGGCACGATCGGAACGGGCGTGTTGGCCAGCTGCACCACAGGCGGGCTGGTGGAGGCCTTCCCGGTCCAGATGGGATACGAGAAGTTCATCGAGCCGATGGCGTTGGCACGCCAGACGTTCAGCAGCTGGTTGGTGCCGAACTGGTTGGCCTCGAACCGGCCGACCCCCATGCGCCAGTAGTAGCTCCTGGAGAGTTTCCCCCAGGTCGGCAGGGACCCCTGCTTTTCGAGGGACACGCCGTAGGCGGAGTAGACGTCCTGTTCCCCCAGGGAGCCGTTCCAGGTGCGGAAGCGATAGGCCCCGTAGATGCGGAAGGTGCTGGTGCCCAGCAGCGGCAGGGTCACCACCCGGGCGAAGTCGCCGAAGGCGCGGGTGCCGTTGGGCAGGTTTTCGGGGTTGAAGGTGGAGATGCTCAGCCTGGCGTCGGTGTTGAATCCCAGGAAGGGCCCGGTGAGCCGGGCTTCAAGACCGAAGTAGTCCCCCGTCTTGGCGGGCTGCTTCACCGTTTCGGTGGACCCGGCGGGAGCGCCGGGAGGTGGATACACGTCGGTGTTGCCGGTGTAGAGGCGCTGCACCATCACCTGAGGCTGGAGCAGCAGGGTGGTGCTGTTGCCCAGCTTGATCTGCTGGTTGTACCCGACGAAGACGCCGTCCCGGTCCTTGCTGTCGAAGCCCAGAACGAGAGGGTTGCTGACCTCCTGCTCCTTCTTGATTCGGCGTTCGGTCACCACCCTGATGGGCAGTCGGTCTTCCAGTCGCAGGGTGTTGCGTCTGGCCTGCACGAGCGTGTCGCCGTTCGGCAGAAGGGTGATGACCACCTTCTCCGAGTCCATCCATGACTGGGCCGGGGTGAAGGGATCGTTGGTGAAGCCCACCCGATCGCCGGACAGCGTGTTGGGGGTGAGCTTCAGGCGATGGGCCTGGATGCGCCAGCGGCTGATGGTGCCGCGGATCAGCTTGCTGTTCCCCTGGGTCGTCTGATCCCTGAGCTGCTCGGGCCGGGTGGTGCCGTAATCGTTGGCCACGTCGGGGGTGACGTAGTCGCGGGGGAAGCCGAATCGCCGCTCCGCCGTGAGGCTGCGCTGGAAGGTGACGTTGTCGACCCGCTGGGGGATCCGGCCGATGGCTTCGCTTCGCAGCCGTTCCTGCTCCCTGGCGTTGCGCCAGACACCGCCCCTGTCGGTCACGGTGGGCTGTTCGGGGGGCGGCGGCACCGGCTGACCACTGGTGCCGGTCCAGCCGCGCCCCATGGTCACCTGCTCGAGCTGCTGGGCCAGGCCGTCCGGTTGCTCGCTGGCCAGAGGGGGAGCCCCCGGGCAGTCCTGGGACGGGGGCACCGGCATCGGCTGGCTGGTGGGCCTGTCCGTGCCGAAGCGGTAGCGCAGGCCGATCATGTAGGCGTTGCTCCCCTCGCTGACGCCGCTGAAGGTGCCGTAGGCGCCGGAGCGGTGATGGATCCGGCCCACGGCCGACCAGCGCGGTGTGAACAGGGCCTCCACCTCGAAGCCGAGGTAGTTCAGCAGACGGGCGGAGTTCTGGCGGAAGGTCCGCTCGTAGTTGCTCTTGTCGGAGGTGACGCTGAGACCCTCCACGAAGAGCAGGTTGAGCCAGGGGCGCAGCCACAGGCGCAGACCGACCCCTGCCGTCAGTTCACCGAACGACTGGGCGGGAGTGATGGCGAAGGGAACGGTCTGGTTGAAGCCGCCCGGCTGGGCGGCGGCGCGGTGGCCCAGCAGATTGGAGTCGAACACCAGGGAGAGCGGGCCGGCGTCGATCAGCCGGCGCTGCAACCCGAAGCCCCCCAGGTATTCGGGCCGGAAGCGGCCGCTGAAGGTGAAGGTGTCGGAGAACTCGCCCGCATACATCTGGCCGCCCCAGGCGGTCACCGCCCAGGGGTAGGGATGCCACTGGGGCACCGGCGGATAGGTGGGCGTGCAGCTGACAGGTTCCGGTGGCGGCAGGGGCTGGGAGGCTTCCTTCTCGAGATTGAAGTCCTGCTTGGTGGTGTCCAGGTCGATCACGCCGTAGACATCGTTGATCTCCCCCACCCCTTCCAGCAGCGCATAGCGCAGGCGGCTGGCCTGCAGGTACTGCTGGCCGCGCTGGAAGCGCACATTGCCCACCGCGTAGAGGGTGCGCGTGCTGGCTTCGAATTCCAGCCGATCCGCCAGCAGGCGTCCCCCGGCGATCCGGGCCATGACGTTGCCGGTGGCCACGAAACGCTGCAGCTGGCTGTCGTAACCCTGCTGGTTGGCGGTCAGTTCCAGCTCCAGGGGGACCGCTTCGCCTGCCGGGGCGGGACTCGCCACCGGAGCCGGGGCCGCGGCCCTCCCTGCTGCCGGCGGTGTCCCGGGGGTTGCGGGGGAGGGCTCGGCCGGTCCCGCGTCCAGGGAAGGGCTGCCGGAAACGGGCGGTTCGTCGTCGAAGGGGTTGGGGGTGGCCCCGCCGGTCGCGGCTGCCGGCGGGGGCGGGACCGCAGCCGGGTTCTCCGGCTCGGCGGCCACGAGGGTGGGGCCCCGATCAGGCCGGGCCCGGGCCGGGGCCGCCGTCATGGCCAGCACGCCCCAGACGGTCAACCACAGGCCCAGGCCAGTGACGAGGTGAGCCGGAGGCTGCCGGCGTGCCGTCCGGGGATGGAGCACCACAGGCAGCGGAAGGACGGCGAGAACGCGGGCGATCCTGCCATGGGGCTCCGGCGGCCGAACCGTTGCAGGACCGGTTCTCGTGACGGGCGATGGCCGCGGGGTGAGCGTCGGCCGTCAGCGCCTGCAAGGGTTGTTCAGTCTTCGAGATCCTTGCGGCTGGGGGTGCGGGCGGGATCGCTGGCCAGGAAGCCGAACACGAAGATCCCGATGAAGAAGAAGACGACCGAGTAAACCGAGATCTTGAGGGCGAGCATGGTCTGTCCGGCGGGTGACAGGGAGTGACAGGCGCCGGTGCGGGTCTCGATGACCCCTCGGCAGCCGCATCATCTTATGGGGGGTGGTCGTCCATCCAGCCTGTCCGAGGCCGTCCGGCGGGGGCAACCGGCTTCGATTGAAACGTTTCAGTCACGTTCCCCATGCACCGGCCGCTGGATCTTCAACCCCGCTGGCAGACCCTCCTGCCCGGCGGCGGCACCGGTCCGGCCCTGGGCGGCGACTGGGGGCGGACCCACCGGCCCGACTGGGCGGAGCGAGGCCTGATCGTCTGGCCCCGGGGCGGCCAGTGGTGCCGCCTGCGCCTGCGTTCGCTCCGTCCCGATGCCTGGCGCCTCCTGGCCCCCGCCGTCGATGGGAGCGCCGGAGCCCGGGCCAGGCTGGTCCTGCGCTGGTGGGCCGACCGTGCCGAGCTCTGGGTGGATGGCGAGCGGATCCACAGCGGTGATCTGTTCGACACGGCCTGCCGCTGGCCCCTGCCCGGGCGCTGGTGGGAGGGGACCCCGCTCGATCTGGAGCTGCGCCTGCGCAGTCCCCTGCACGACGACGGCGCCCTGATCCACAGCCGGATCGAGCTCGAGCCGCTCGATCCCGCCGACCCCCACGGCCTGCTGGCGGCCACCGGCGACGAGCTGCGGTGCCTGCGCCGGGAGCAGGGCCACGACGAGGCTCCTGGAGCGGGCCTGGTGCACGTGCTGGGCCACGCCCATCTCGACCTGGCCTGGCTCTGGCCCGTGGCCGACACCTGGCAGGCGGCGGAGCGCACCTTCGGCTCCACCCTGGCCCTGATGGAGCGCTTCGGGTCGCTCCATTTCGGCCATTCCACCCCGGCGCTCTACGCCTGGCTGGAGCTCCACCGGCCGCGCCTGTTCGCACGCATCCGCCGGGCCATGCGCGAAGGCCGCTGGGAGCCTCTCAACGGCCCCTGGGTGGAGAGCGACTGCGTGCTGGTCCCCACCACCTCGTTGCTGCGCCAGTTCCAGGAGGGCCAGCAGTACAGCCTGCGCACCTTCCCCGAGTGGAGCCATGGGCTGGCCTGGCTGCCGGACAGCTTCGGCTTCGGCGCCGGACTCCCGGCGGTGGCGGCCGCCACGGGGGTGCGCTGGTTCTGCACCCACAAGCTGGCCTGGAATGCCACCAACCCGTTCCCCCACAGGCTGTTCCGCTGGCGCAGCCGCTGCGGCGCCGAGGTGCTTTCCCTGATGACGGCACCGATCGGCAGCGATGGCGATCCGGTGGCGATCGAGCGCTACCGGCTGGCGTGGCAGCAAGTCAGCGGCTGTGCCGAAGCCCTCTGGCTGCCCGGGGTGGGGGACCACGGCGGCGGGCCCACCGCCGAGATGCTGGAGCAGCTTGCCCTCTGGCAGGGGCGGCCGGAGGCCGCGGCTCATCGGCACGGCACCCTGCGGCAGTTCCTGGCACCGCTGGAGCGCCTGGCGGATCAACTGCCCGTGTGGCGGGACGAGCTCTATCTGGAGCTGCACCGCGGCTGCGCCACCAGCCGCCCGGACCAGAAACGCCACAACCGCACCCTGGAGCGTCTGCTGCGGGAGGCCGATCTGGCCGTCGCCCTGCTCGGCGCTTCTGAGTCCGCGGGCACCACCGGTGACTGGCGCACGCTGCTCTTCCAGCAGTTCCACGACATCCTGCCGGGCACCGCGATCCCGGAGGTGTTCGAGCAGGCCGAGCCCCAGTGGCGGCAGGCCCGTCGCCGGGCCGCCCGCCGCCGCGACCGGGTGCTGCAGCGTGGCCTGCTGGCGGGCGGGGCGCACCGCTGGTGCGCCGTGCAGCTCCAGCCGCTGCCGCCGCTGCCCCGCACGCTGCGGCTGCCGCCCGGCCGCTGGTGGCTCCAGGGCACAGAGGGCGAACGGCCGCTGCGGGGCCAGCCGGCCCCCGGAGGTGGCCAGTGGCTGCAGCTGCCCGGCATCGAGGGGGTGGGGGTGCTGGCTCTGCGGCGGCAGGGGGAGGGCGCGGCGCCGGCCGCCGCTGCGGCCGCCTGGCCCGTGGAGGGGGCCGTGAGCCTGGAGGTCGCTCCGGAGCTGGGGCCCGATCACTGGCGACTGAGCAACGGGAGGCTCTCCGCCCTGATCGGCCCGCGGGGGGTGGAGCAACTCTTCGATGGGGCGGGAGTGCCCCAGCTGGCCGGCCCCCTGGCCTGGTGCCGCTGGCGCGACCGGGGCGAGTTCTGGGATGCCTGGGATCTGGCCGCCGATTACCGGCAGCACCCCCTCCCCTGGACCTGGCAGGGCGTGCCGGAATGGCTCGAGACCGGCCCCCTCTGCACCCGGTTCCGCTGGCGCGGCCGCTGCGGCGAGAGTCCGGTGCGCCTGGATGGCCGCCTGCTGGCGGGCAGCCCCTGGCTGGAGCTGGTCGTGAGCATCCACTGGCGGCAGCGCCATGAGCTGCTGCGGCTGGAGATCCCCCTTGCCGCGCCGGCCAGCCGCTGGGCGGCCGACACCAGCGGCGGCGTGATCGAACGGCCGGCGAAGGCCCTCACCGCCCGTGAGCGGGCCCGCTGGGAGGTGAGCGCCATCAGCTGGATCGCCTCGGTGGGGGAGGGCCGTGGGGATGGCCTGGCGGTGCTGCTCGACGGCCCCCAGGGCGTCTCGGCGACGGAGGCAGGGCTGGGGGTGTCGCTGCTCCGGGGACCTACCTGGCCCGATCCCGGCGCGGACAATGGCTGGCAGCGCCAGCGGCTGGCCCTGCTCCCCTGCCCCGGCGGCTGGCGCGCCGCCGCGGCGCCTCAGCAGGCCACCCGCCTGCGGGAGCCGCTCTGGTGCCGGCCGGCCGCTGGGACCGGCGCGGTTGCTTCCGAGGAGATGGGTTGCGGGGCCGGGTCCCTGTTCCCTCCCCTCGCGGCCGATCTGCAGCTGGTGGCCCTGCGGCCGGCGCGGGATGGCGGCAGCGGCGCCGCGGAGCAGGCCGCCCGTGAGGTGGTGCTGAGCGTCCAGAATCTCGGCCCCTGCCGGCGACGACTGGAGACGGGGCCGGGCTGGCAGGTGATCAGCCGCTGTGACGGTCTCGAGCGGGCGCTGGTGCCGCAGGACCCGGACGATGTGCGGGTGCTGGCACCCTGGCAGCTGGGTCACTGGCGGCTGAGGCGCCGCCTTGGCCTTCAGTCGTCGTGATCGTCGAAGGGATCGGCGAGGCCCTTGGAGGGGGGGCCGAAGGCGGTGTAGACGCCGAAGCCGGTGAGTGCCAGCAGCACGGCGAGCACCGCGAGGGCCACGGAAAGGGCGGGTGAGGGGCTGGCGGCGGTGTCCATGAGGGAGGGCTGGCAGGGAGGGCTGGCGACGGTGGGGGCTTCCGTCACAACTCTCGTCAGCCCGACTCGGGGGGGCCGGCAAGACCCTTACAGTAATCACCGCGATCCCGTGCCCGAGAGGTCCTAGCTGCCATGGCCCAACGCACCCGTCTGGGAAACCTGCTGCGCCCCCTGAATTCCGAGTACGGAAAAGTGGTGCCCGGCTGGGGCACCACCCCCGTGATGGGCGTGTTCATGCTGCTGTTCCTGGTCTTCCTGCTGGTGATCCTGCAGCTGTACAACAAGTCGCTCCTGCTCGAAGGCATCAACGTCAACTGGAACGGCGTCGGCTGATTCCCCTTCCTCCCGGCCCATGAACATCTTCGGCATCGGTCTGCCCGAGATGGCGGTGATCGCCGCCATCGGCCTGCTGGTCTTCGGACCCAAGCGCCTGCCGGAGCTCGGCAAGACGCTCGGGCGGACGTTGAAAGGCTTCCAATCGGCATCCCAGGAGTTCGAGAAGGAATTCCGCAGCGCCGTGGCGGGTGACCAGGCGGCTGAATCCGAACCCGCTCCCGCCTCCATCACGCCGGCCGCCTCCGCCTCCGCCTCCGCCTCCGAGGCAAGGGCCGAGGACGGCGCCAACGCCTCCACCTGAGCGTCCCGGCCACCGTTGGATCTGCAATTGCTGGTGGGCCTGGGCAATCCCGGCCCCCGCTATGCCGACACCCGTCACAACGTCGGCTTCATGGTGCTGGAACGGCTGGCCCGATCCGAGGGCGTCAGCTTCCGCAACCAGCCCCGCCTGCATGGGCTGCTCGCCGAAACGGGCCAGGGGGAGAAGCGCCTGAGGCTGCTGATGCCCCAGACCTTCATGAACGACAGCGGCCGCTCGATCCGGGCCGCCCTCGACTGGTTCCGGCTCGAACCCTCCCAGCTGCTGGTGCTGGTCGACGACATGGACCTGCCCCTGGGACGTCTGCGGCTCAGAGCCGCAGGCGGGGCCGGCGGTCACAACGGGCTGCGCAGCACGATCGCCCATCTCGGCAGTGAGTCCTTCGCCCGGCTGCGCATCGGCATCGGCGCCCCCGGGGAGAACCCTGAGGAACGCAGGGCCCGTACCGTCTCCCACGTGCTGGGCCGTTTCTCCGTCGCCGACCGGCCCGTGCTCGAAAGGGTTCTGGAGGAGGTGGCGGTGGGGATCGACCTGATTCGCCGCCTCGGACTGGAGAGGGCCGCCACCCGGTTGAACAGTTTTCGTGCCGATCAGCCGCCATCCTGAGGGCACGGATCGCTCCCACGCCTGCCTACCCGCCCGATCCCCGTGAGTCGCCTGCCCGCCACCACAGCCCAGTTGCGGGTTCTGCGCCAGAGCTTCAGCCCCTGCCTGCTCGAGGGGGAGATCACCGCGGGGGGCTTCCAGTGGCGGTTCCGCTGGGCGTTCGACCGGGGGGAGCTGCAGGTGGAGCCCTCCCTGGGGCGGGCTCTGATCCAGGACGCCCTGCTGAGGTTCCTGCTCAAGGCCGACTACCAGCTCGAGCCGGGGGGCGACTACGTCTTCACGGTGCGGGCATCGTTCTGACCCCGGCGCCCTCAGCGGCCCCGGCGCGGCAGGCAGCGCCCCAGCCGCCGTTCCAGCAGCAACTGGGCGACCACGTCGTCCCAGTCCCTGGGAGGGTGGCGCAACCCCTCGGGGAGCAGCCGGCGCCAGCCCTTTGCGGGAAACAGCTGCCAGTAGCGCCGCCGTGCCGCCAGGGTGGTGCCCCGCTCGTCGACCAGCTCCACGGCCAGAAGCGGGGCCAGGCGCTGGCACCAGGATCGGCTGCCGGTGCCGTTGCCGATCACCACGGCGGCCAGGCCCTTCTGCCGGCACCATTCCTCGAGCTGTTGCCAGGCGGCCTCGGGGGGGAGCACCAGCGCCTCGAGGATCTCGAGGCGGTCCGGATCGGTGAGCACCAGGCCGCACTTGCTGCGGCCCGGATCGAGGCCGGCCAGAGGTCCGGCGGCTGCCAGGGGTGTGCCGCCCTCGGCCGTCATCGTCGCGGGTTGGTGGGCCCCGGCTCGTTGCGCAGCCAGCGCAGTTCCACCGTGATCGGGTCGGGAGTGTCGGCGCTGCGCGTGGCCAGCGCCTCCAGATTGGCGTTCTGGCCGGCGGGGCGGTCGCTGAGATCGCGGGCCAGGGCGGTGAACGCGGCCGGGTCGAACTGCAGGCCGTTGGCCAGGGTGCCCTGGCGCTGCACCTTGGCGAATGCCGCGGTGAGCAGCAGGTTGAGGCGGCTGCGCACGGCCTCCGGGTCGCGGACGTCCGCCTCGAGGGAGGTGCGGGCCAGGACTTCCCCCTGTTCCACCACCTGACGGTTGGGGCGCAGGTCGGGGAAGGCGAGCACCTGGCCCTCCCCCCGCAGCACGTTGGCGGCGGAACGGATGCTGACCACCCAGACGCCCGGGCTGCCGAGCAGGGATTCCAGCCGGCTGATGTCGCTGCGGGGCACCAGCAGGATCTGGCGGTTGGGCGGCTGACCGGGAAGCAGCTGCTGGAAGGCGGCCCGGTTGGCCTCCTGCAGCAGGGCATCGATCACCTGCCTGGCCTGGTCGGGTCGCTGCAGCTGCACCTTGGCCGTGGCCAGCGGCTGGCCGCTGGCGATGACCACGTCGCCCCGCCGCAGGGCGATCACGTTCTTCTCGAGATCCCTGAGCTCCTTCTCGCCGGCGGCGATCCGCTGTCGCACGGTCGCCAGTTCGGCCTCCGTGCGGCGGATCTCCGCGTCCCGGCCCTGCACCTCCCGGTTGAGCCGGGCCCGCTCCGCCTCCAGGCGGTGTCGCTCGGCCTGCAGCGGTTGCAGCTCCCGGCGCAGCTTGTCCACCCGCCCTTCCGCCTCCAGCAGCTGGTCCCTGGCGCGGCGCTGGCTCGCCAGAGCCTGGTCCCGCCGCCGTTCGGCAAGCGTCAGATCGAGGCGGCTGCGGTCCAGCGCCCCCCGGGTGCGCTGCAGTTCCCCCTCGTTGCGCTGCAGGGCAAGGCGGCTGTCCCGCAGGCGATCCTGGATCTGGTCGAGCTGGAAGAGCCCCACCCTCAGCCGTTCGCTCACCAGCAGCATCAGCCCCAGGGACACGGCACTGATGAGACTGCCTGTCAGCACCGTGATCACCACGGCCGTGTTGCGGGGCCGGAGGTTGAAGAGGCTCAGACGCGCCTTGCCCACCCGGCTGCCGAGCCGGTCTCCCAGGGTGGAGAGGACTCCGCCGAGCACCAGCAGCGCCAGGATCAGCAGCCAGCCCGACACCTCGTGCGCCTCGGTTCCGCGGTGCACCAAGTATCCCTGCCGGCCGCCAGCGGGCCGGCCTCCGGGGCCGGCCGTTCAGCTGAACCGCTTGGCCAGGGCGATCGGATCGAAGACGGTGATCTTCTTGCGGTCGATCTGCACCAGACCGTCGTTGCGCAGGTCGCCCAGCAGGCGGGTGATGGTGACCCTGGTGGAGCCGATCGCCTCGGCGATGGCCTGGTGGGAGAGCCGGAGGTCGATGGTGATGCCCTCGCTGCCGGGAACGCCGAAGTCGCGGCAGAGGACGAGCAGGAAACTCACCAGCCGGGAGGACATGTCCCGGTGGGTGAGGGTCTCGATCATCGTCTCGGTCTGGAGGATGCGGGAGGAGAGGCCCTGGAGGAGCAGCAGCCCGACGCTGGCGTCCTGCTCGATCGCGCGCCGCACCGAGGCGGCCGGGGCTGTCACCATCTCGACCCGGGTGAAGGCGATGGCGTGGTAGAAGCGGTCCGACCGCTGGCCGGTGAGCAGCGACAGCACGCCGAAGAGGCTGTTCTCCCGCAGCAGCGCCACGGTGATCTCCTCACCGGATTCGTAGACCCTGGACAGCCGCACGGCGCCCCGCCGCAGAAGGTAGACGCGCTCGGCGGGGTCGCCAGGGAAGAAGATCGTCTTGCCGCGCTCGATGGTTTCCAGGCTGCTGCCCGCCAGGCTGCGCATCACCTCCAGGAGGGTGGTGGTCTGCGAGCCGGGGGTAGCCATCGAGGGCACCGAACCTGAAGCCCCACTGGACGGACCGTTGGGATAGCGGCTGAAGCCACGCGTGGCGGCGACCATCGAGGCGTGATGAATGGTATGGAACCTATGGATCGCCATCGGCGAACCATGTAGCGAATGACACCCTTTGCAGGGTCCCGGTGGTTCAGCCGCTGAGGCCTGTGCCTGCGGCGACGGCCGCAGCGGTGGGTGCCACGGCCAGGGCCTGCCGCTGGGCGTCCTGGAGGTCCCGCAGGCCCGGCTCGGCCAGGTCCAGCAGGGCGTCGAGGCGCGCGCGGGGGAAGGGGGCGCCCTCGGCGGTCCCCTGGATCTCCAGCAGCCGCCCCTCCTGGTCCATCACCACGTTGAGGTCCACCTCGGCGCGGGAATCCTCGGAATAGTCGAGGTCCAGCAGGGCCTGGCCGTCCACCAGCCCCACCGACACGGCCGACACCTGCTGGCGCAGGGGGGAGGCCGCCAGCACGCCGCGCTCGCAGAGGCGCTGGAGCGCTGCCGCCAGGGCGATCCAGGCGCCGGTGATCGAGGCGGTGCGGGTGCCCGCGTCGGCCTGCAGCACGTCGCAGTCGACCAGCAGGGTGCGCTCGCCGAGGGCGTCGAGGTCGAGGGCGGCCCGCAGGCTGCGGCCGATCAGCCGCTGGATCTCCTGGGTGCGGCCGGAGAGTTTCATCAGCTCACGGGACTGGCGGCTCGGGGTGGAGGCCGGCAGCAGCCGGTATTCGGCGCTCAGCCAGCCGCTGCCGGAGCCGCGCCGCCAGCGGGGCACCTCCTCGTCGAGGCAGACGCTGCAGAGCACCCGGGTGCGCCCTGCCGAGAAGCTCACCGAACTGAGGGCGAAGCCCATCGGATCCCAGAGCACCTGCACCGGCCGCAGGGCGTCGGCGGGGCGGCCGTCGTTGCGGAGGCCACCTGAGGGTGGGCTGGAGGCGCCGGTGGAGGCTTGGATCACGCGGCCGGAGGCAGGGAAGCCGCAAGCGTAGGCGGCGCCACTGGTACGCCTGTTTCCACCACCGATGGTGTGTCCCTCTGGCGATCGCCGCTACATTCGGGAGGTGAAGGGCTGGGGACCGCCCCCTGACCCATCCGCCCACCACTTCCATGGGGTGCCCATGACCGCCAGCCTCGTCGACCCCGGCCATCCCCAGCGAGCGGCGGCCGGAGCCCGCTCCGAGGGCCTGGCCTTGGTACCACCGCTGGGGCCACCTCCGACGCCGCCGCTGCGGCTGGTCACCCAGACCGAGGGCCTGCTGCAGATCCACACCGCTCCCTTCCGCGGCAGCTTCGCCGCGGTGTTCAGTCAGGCCCTGCGCAGTGCCGGTCTCGGCAGCCGGGTGCTGGTGAGCCAGTTCCTCAAGGGCGGGGTGGAGCAGGGGCTGGAGGGCAGCCTCTGGCTCTGCGGCCGCCTGCAGTGGCTGCGCCCGGCCACGCCCCACTGCCTCGATGGGCCGTCGCACCAGGCGGAGGAGGCCCTGGAGGCGGTGCGGGAGGTGTGGGACTACAGCCGCCAGCGGCTCCTGGCGGGTGACCTGGATCTGATGGTGCTCGACGAACTCGGCCTGGCGATCGCCCTGGGCTACCTGCCGGCCGGCGAGGTGATCGCCACCCTCGAGCGGCGGCCGCCCCACCTGGATGTCATCCTTACGGGCCCTTCCATGCCCGCCAGCCTGATGGCGATGGCGGATCAAGTCACCCAGTTGCGCCGCGGCTGCTGACGCCATGCTCAAGAACGACCACTGGATCAACGAGCAGGCCGCCGCCGGCATGATCGAGCCGTTCCAGCCCACGCTGGTGCGCCATCTCGATCCGGAGAGCCGCAGCGGGCCCGTGCTCAGCTTCGGCTGCTCCTCCTACGGCTACGACCTGCGGCTGTCGCCGAAGGAGTTCCTGATCTTCCGGCACGTGCCCGGCACCGTGATGAACCCGAAGCGGTTCAATCCGGCCAACCTGGAGCCGGCCTCCCTGCACAGCGACGCGGACGGCGACTACTTCATCCTGCCGGCCCATTCCTATGGCCTGGGCGTGGCCTTCGAGAAGCTCCGGGTGCCCGCCAATATCACCGTGATCTGCCTGGGCAAGAGCACCTATGCGCGCCTGGGCATCATCGTCAACACCACCCCCGCCGAGGCCAGCTGGGAGGGCCACCTCACACTCGAGTTCAGCAATTCCTCCGGCGCCGACTGCCGCATCTACGCCGGTGAAGGCATCTGCCAGCTGCTCTTCTTCGAGGGCGATCCCTGCGCCACCACTTACCAGGACCGCGAAGGCAAGTATCAGCATCAGCCGGAGCGGGTGACGCTGGCGAAGGTGTGAGGGCTCCTCGGACCTGAACGCCCAACGAGACCCATCCGGAACCGTCCGGGATCGAGGCCGATGGCTACAGGAGCAGCCTTCGTTCACCAGTTGTCGTCCTCGCGCTCGTGTCTAGC
>JMRP01000015.1 GCA_000708525.1 Cyanobium sp. CACIAM 14 | reverse complement strand
CGGGCGCCGCTGCGGCTCCTGGTGCGACCTGCCCTTCCGCCTCACCCACGAGCGGATCGGTGAGCTGATCGGCACCACCCGGGTCACCACCACCCGGCTGATCTCCCGCATCCGGGCCGCCCAGCTGCTGGAGACCCCCAGCGGTGACACCGGCCTGCGGCTGGCTCCCGAGCTGGTGGAGTCGGCACCGCTGGCGGCGGCCTGAGCGGCAGCGGCGTCCCGGGGATCGCCTGTCGCCCGTGGGTCAGGCCACCGTGGCCGGCTCCGCCTGCCCCGCCTTCAGCAGCTCCCCATCGATCAGCAGCATGGCGGCCGGCTCCTGGCGTCCGAAGCGCACCCGGCCGAGCAGATGGGCCGTGACGTTCTCGGCCTCGATCTGGGCCTGCACCATCGGATCGAGAAACACGGTGGTGCGCACGTCACCGGCCCGCTCCGCCATGGCATACAGCAGCTGCAGGGACGTGGTGACATCCGCCTCCATGCGGAAGGCTTCCGCCAGGATTTCCTCGGCATCACGCCACTGCTGACGAGGCGCGGGCAGGGCCCCCAGCGCCACCGTCTGGCCCCGGGCGATCAGGTAGTCGGCGACCAGCCCGGCGTGGTGCTGCTCGCCATGGGATTCCTTCCGCAGATAGGTGGCAAACCCGCTCAGTTCCCGTTCGGCGAACCAGATGGCCATGGCCCAGTAGGCGGCACTGGCCTTCCGCTCCAGGGCGAGATGCTCCTGGAGCCCCTCCAGCAGGGCAGCGTCCATGGGCTGGGCCATGGCCCTGCCGGCGGGTCCGGTGGCCACGGCTCCGTCGGAGGTGGCGCTGGAGAGGGACGAAGTGGAAAAGGTCATGCTCAGGACACGTTGGGGAGGGCACCGTCCCCGAGGGGTCCACGTTAGGAGGGACTCCACAACGAAGTCCGTCCCCTCCTTCCCGTGCCACCGGGCCTGTCCCAGAGTCGAGGGGTCCGGGAGGTCCTCCATGGCCGGCGCCATCGACCATGCCCTGCGGCTGCGCAGCCTCTGGATCGCCTGGCTGCTGGCGATGCTCTTCCACGTCGAGCTGGGGCTGATGCCCCTTTTTCATGGGGTCTCACCGGAGATCGAGGGCCACGTCGCCACGGCCCGTCTCCCGCTGCTGTTCGTGGCGATGCTGATCTACTTCCTGCTGCCCCTGGCGGCGTTCGTGCTGATCGCCTATGCCGCCAGCGATCCGGGCCATCCCCGTCGCTGGCGCCGCTGGCGGGTCGCACACTTCTGGCTCAGCGTCGTCTACACCGTCACCAACCTGCCGCACCTGGCGGCGGACATCCTGGTGCCCGATTCCAGGGCCGACCAGATCGCGTTGATGGTGGTCCTGGTTCTGATCGGCTTGCTGATCAACCGGGAGGGATGGCTCTGGTGGCGGGAAGCGCGGCCCGACCGCGTCCCGTGAAGGGCGCGGGGCTTGCCAGTTGTGTGCCTCTGGTTGCGCTGACCCGTGCCATCCGTCACATGCCATGGCCACGGGGGGAATCCACTCAGCCCGGTGGAGCCGCTAGAGAGGGGAGTGACGCCCCCCCCCCCCCACCCACCGCACCCACCGCCTTGGCTGCATCGCGCCGGTCCTCCCCAGTCGCTGCCCGCGTCGGCTGCCATCCCGGCACCGGCACTGGCCCGGCCTCCGCAGAGCCCGGCACGTTCACGGTGGCCCTGCTGGGGATGCCCAACACCGGCAAATCCACCCTCTACAACCGCCTCACCGGTGGCCAGGCCCAGATCGCCAACTGGCCTGGACTGACGGTGGATCTGCTGCGGGGTCCCCTTCCTCCCGGTCCCCAGGGGCAGCCGTTCCAGCTCGTCGACCTGCCCGGCATCCACGATCTCTCCGGCAGCAGCGAAGACGAGGCGATCGTCCAGCGCTTCCTGCGGCAGACCCCCCCCGACCTGGCCCTGGTGGTGCTGAACGCCAGCCAGGTCGGCAGCCAGCTGCGCCTGGTCTTCCAGATCGCCCGGCTGGGAGTGCCCCAGGTGGTGGCCCTCAACATGAGCGACGAGGCACGCCGTTTCGGCCTCCGCATCGATGCAGGAGCTCTCGAGGAGCACCTGGGCGTGCCGGTGGTGCCCATCAGTGCCCGCCGCAACCAGGGCATCCTTCAGCTGAAGCAACGGATCCACCGCGGCGGGAGCCTCGCCCGGCCGGTGCCCGAGGAAGCGCTCGAGGAGCACCTCGACCGGCTGGTGCATCGCTGCGTCGAGACTCCGGCGCAGCTCGACAAGAGAGGCACCCGCCGGGTGGACAGGGTGCTGCTTCATCCGCTGGTGGGGCTCGTGGCCTTCCTGGCGATCGTGCTGGTGATGTTCCAGCTGATCTTCAGCATCGGCAGCCCCCTGCAGGAGCTGCTCGGGCAGGGCTTCGACTGGATCCAGAACCACCTGCTGACTCCGGGTCTGGCAGCGGTCGGCACGCCGGTGTTCCTCCGGAACTTCCTGGTGGACGGGGTGTGGCTGGGGGTGACCACGGTCAGCAGTTTCCTGCCGATCATCTTTCTCTTCTACCTGGTGATGGCCGTGGTGGAAGACTCCGGCTACCTTCCCCGGGCGGCCTTCCTGATGGACGGCTTCATGCACTGGCTGGGGCTGGACGGGAGGTCCTTCGTGCTGCAGGTGATGGGGTTCGGCTGCAACGTCCCCTCGATCATCGGCACCCGGGTGATCCGGGATCCCGCCCAACGCCTGCTGACGATGATGGTGATTCCCTTCGCCCTCTGCCAGGCGAGGCTCACGGTCTTCCTGTTCATGGCAGGGGTGTTCTTCCCCAGACCATGGTGGGCCCCCGGGCTGGTGGTGTTCGGGTTCTACCTGCTGAGTTTCGGGGCGGCGATCGTGACCGGTCTGATCTTCAAGCACGTCTGGCGGAGCCGGGAGGCCTTCGTTCTCGAACTCCCCCCTTACCGCCAGCCCAGCCTCGCCACGGTCATGCGCCGCGCCTGGACGGAGATGGGCAACTTCATGGTCACCACCCGGGGGTTCATCGTCGTGGGGGCCTCCGCCATCTGGCTGCTCACCAACCTGCCCGCCGGCGCCGCCCAGAACGGCCACGGCAGCCTGGCCGATGGCATCGGGCACCTGTTCGCGCCGATCTTCACGCCGATCGGCATGGATCCGTCCCTCACCGTGGCCCTCTTCTTCGGCTTCATCGCCAAGGAGATCCTTCTGGGGGCCATGGCGGTGATCTACCGCACCAGCGAAGCCGGACTCGGCACTGTGCTGCAGTCCGCGATCAGCCCCGCCCAGGCCATCAGCTTCATGGCCTTCACGCTGCTCTACACGCCCTGTCTGGCCACCGTTGCCGCCCAGCTGAGGGAATCCCGCAGCAGGGTCTTCGCTCTTCGCTCCGTGCTCTGGTCGCTCATCCTGGCCTGGCTGGTTGCGCTTGTGGTCTTCCAGAGCGGCCAATGGCTCCAGGCTCACTGAGGCCCGAGGGCATCAGTCTCGGCAGCTGACCGCCATCTGGGCGGCCTGATCGCGCCGCAGCATGAACTCGAGCACACCGCAGGAGAGGTGCAGGATGCCTCCGGGGCTGCCCCTACGCAGCACCTCCAGAGTGGCGCCGGGGCGAATGCCCATGGCCCTGAGGCGATCGCGGAGGGGACCGTCGGCGGGAAGGTTGACGAGAGTGACCCTGCGACCTTCCGGGGCCTCGCTCAGCGGCATTTCCGTCATGGCTCATCCAGTCGGATTCTAGGCCCGCAGGCTCCTGTCCTCCTGCGTCCGGCCCATCAGGGCGGCGACATGGGCAGTGGCGGCCGACGCCACGCCGGCCAGGTCGTAGCCCCCCTCCAGGGTGGAGACCAGGCGCCCCCGGGCATGGTCCGCCGCGATCGCGAGCAGCAGCTCCGTGAGGGCGGCGAAGTCCCCATCCTCGAGCCTGAAATCTCCCAGCGGATCCCCGGCGCGGGAGTCGAAGCCCGCCGAGACCAGCACGACGTCGGGGGCGAAGGCAGCGGCCTGTGGCAGCAGGTCCTCCCGCCAGGCCGCCAGCAGCTCCCGCCCTGAGGTGCCCGCCGGCAGGGGGCAGTTGCAGGTGAAGCCCTCACCGGCCCCCGCACCCCGTTCCCGCCTGGACCCGGTGCCTGGGTAGAGCGGGGCCTGGTGGCTGCTCAGGAAGAGAACCGAGGGGTCGGTCCAGAAGATCTCCTGGGTGCCGTTTCCATGGTGCACGTCCCAGTCGGCGATCAGCACCCTCTCGATGCCATGGACCGCCTGGAGATGACGGGCGGCGATGGCCACGTTGTTGTAGAGGCAGAAGCCCATGCCCCGGCTGACGCCGGCGTGGTGGCCCGGTGGCCGCACGACGGCGAAGGCGTTGCGGACCCGGCCGGCCATCACGGCGTCCACCGCCGCCAGCACGCCGCCCGCGGCCAGTCGCGCGGTGCGCTCGGAATGGGGCCCGATGGCGGTGTCACCGGTCGAGAGCTGGGCCAGCCCTGCCCTCTGGTCCTCCTGAACCCGCTGCAGATAGAGCGGCGTGTGGCAGCGAAGCAGTTCGGCGTCGCTGGCGGGACGGGGAGGGATCAGCCGGCAGTCCCGCAGCAGACCGGCCCGCTCCAGGCCCGCGATCACGGCCTCGACACGCTCGGGACGCTCGGGGTGCCCGGCACCTGTGGCGTGATCCCTGTAGGCCCGGCTGCAGACGATGCCGGTGGGCAGGGATGGCGTCAGGCGCGTTGCAGGCAGACCGAACTGGCATTCCCCTTCACTCCCACGGCTCGGATCGGTGTCTGGGGCAGCCATGCGGGACGGGGCGCCGCCTCACTCTCCTGCATCGCCAGGGCAGCGGCCGGCAGCTGCTCGGTGCGCACGACAGCCGCGGATTCCCTGGCCCAGATCTCCACGTCGCTGGAGGGGGGGCACTGGAAGGTGAGCAGCTCGAAGGGGAAGACCACCCGCTCGAGGAAGAAGCCTCCCGGCCCGCAGCAGCGCACGATGACCATGCGTGCCGAACAGTTGCGATAGCTGCACATCAGCGGATCCATGGCACGACGTTGCCGACCGTGCCATCCAGCCGCAGGCGGGCCTTCCCCGTCGGTTGCCGATGCGACGAACCCTCCTGGATGAGTGGTTGTACCCAGCGCTTCGCGGCTCAGCTCCGCCTCAGCCAGTCGGGAGCCCCTGAGAACCAGTCTCCCAGGTCGTCCCGACGGTGGTCGAAGCCCCCATCCCCTTCCGGCTCTCCCAGGTCCATCGCCGCCAGGAACTGATCCAGGCCCGACTGGGGGTTCCCCAGACGCTGCTGGCGCTGGGCCCGGCGGAGCCAGCTCCAGACGCTGGCATCGCGGTCGGCGAACTTCTGCAGATAGATGCGCTCCTGAAGACTGACGGGATCGGAATCGGCAATCCTGCGGATGATCTCCTGCAGGCGCAGACGGGTGGTTGGTGTAAGCATCTTGGCGCTCAATCGGTGCCAGAAGATCTAGCGGCTCCGACCGATCGAAAGGTACCGAGAATCACAGAACCCGCCCCGCTGTCAGGACTTGCCGAAACAGGCGCCCATGGCTCCTCTGGCAGCGCGCTGGCTCACAGGCAGGGGGCTCACGACGATCCGGCGCACGCTGGAGTGGGCTTCCGATCCAGAATCAGCCAGGCCCTGCACCGAAAGGCCTCTCCCCGCCCCGCCGTGCCCTCCCTCCCAGCTACCACCGCACAGGAAGGCCCCGCCGACACGCAGGGAAGCGATCCGGAGGCCGATCTGGCGACCGATCCGCAGAAAGCACCGGAGAAGGATCCGGCGCAGGATCCGGCGCAGGCGGAATGGCTGCTCGTCTACGACGGCGGCTGCCCGTTCTGCCGCCACTTCGCCCTCAGCAGCGAAACGCGCGGAGGCCTGCCCGGTCTGCGCATCGTCGATGGGCGCGCCGATGGCCCCCTGCGAAAGCGGCTGCAGCAGCGGGGGCTGCCCCTGGCCGAAGGGGCGGTGCTGCTGCACGGGGAGCGGGCCTGGCATGGTGCCGCCGCCGTGCGGAGGCTCTGCGGGCTGCTCCGCCCCAGCGACCCCCTGCTGCAGCTGCTGGTCCCCCTGTTCGCGGCTCCCACCCGCAGCGAGCGGCTCTATCCCCTGCTGCTGGCGGCCCGCCGGGCGGCCCTGGCGCTCAGTGGATTGCCGGTGGATCCGGACGCGGGCCGGCGTCAGGGCAGGGCCGGCAGGGGCGGCCGGCCGGCCACCGATGGAGACGCTGCGGCCGGCTGCAGCAACGGCGAAGGATCCACGGCCACCAGGCGCCCCTGCCGCAACTGACGCCACTCGAAGTGGAGATGGGCCGTACTGGCCGATCCGCTGCTGCCCACCCGGGCGATGGGCTGACCCGCGGCGACGGTCTCCCCCGGCAGGACGGCCACCTCCGACAGATGGGCGTAGAGGCTCTGCCAGCCCAGGCCGTGGTCGATGACAACGACCAGCCCATAGCCGGCCACCTCATCCACCAGCCGCACGGTGCCCGGCAGTGCGGCGAGCACGGGCGTGCCTTCCGGGACGATCAGATCAAGGCCGGTATGCATCCGCCAGCCGCTGCGGGAGTCGTTCAGCCGCCAGCCGAAGGGCGCTTCCTCACTGGGCCGCAGCGCCAGGGGAAAGCTCAGCGCTCCCGCCTGGATCGCCGGCGCCCCCCTCGCCTCCGCCCGCCGGTAGCGGGCGCCGAGCGACTCCGGCAGGCGGTCGTTCCTTCCCAGGTCCCCCACCGGCACCTCCAGGGGAACCTCCAGAGGCCGGGGCGGGGGATCCCCCATGGCCAGCAGGGGCATCGGCAGCAGCCAGGACAGCGCCAGCACGGACAGCAACCGTCGGTGTCGGGAGGGCATCCGCCTGCAGCGAGGGGCCGTGCGGGCCTTGGTAACGTCCCGGTGCGGCGCTGCCAAGCCGCTGTCGGCAGAGTGTGATCCAGCGCAATCGGTGCTGGCGGATCAGCCCTGGCCTGAAGTGGCCCCGCCGGCCGGGGAGGGGGGCTCGAGAGTGCCGGGCACCACCTTCATGGCGCTGGCGACGGCGGTATCCATGACGATGCGCAGGGCCAGGCAGGGATCGATCACCTCCCGCCCCATGGTGATGGCCTTCTGGACCAGGAGGCCGAACAGGACCGGCCACTCCACCGGGTCAGGGCAGAGCCGCTGGGCCAGCGGCAGCAGGGCCGGCCAGAGGCTCGGCAGCGACTGCAGGGAATCGGGCGAGGGCTGGTGTGCGGCGGGCACCTGGGGCACGCCGAAATCCTCCCGGCCCATGCTGTCCATCCCCTGACGCCACAGGGCCGCGGGATCCGGCAGGTCGGTGCACCCGGCCTGCTGGGCAGCGGCGGCGGCCAGACTCCAGAGGGCGTGGGAATCGTTGAACAGCCCCTGGAGCAGCGGATCTCCGACCAGGAAGGAGCTCCCGTCCCGGGTGTCGACCCGATGCAGTCCCGGGGGCTCCGTGTGCCCCGTTGCCCTGGCACGGGCGAGCAGAGAGGCCTGGCAGGCCTGACCCGCCAGGGCGCCGCACACTGCCAGGAGCGACTCGACATGCACTCCCCTGGAAGTCGCCATGGCCTCCAGAAGCCGGCGGAGGATCTCCCCTGCGCCGATCTTGGCGCCTACCAGGGGGTCCTGGGCCCGGCGGGCGGCGATCGCCTCGACCAGGGAATCACGGGAAGGAGCGGTCATGGCCGGCAGGAGAGCAGTGGCTGCAGGGGTCCAGGAACAGGATTCCCGGCTGGCGTCCTAGGAGGGAACGCCGGTGCTTCCAGGCGAAGGGGGGCGGATCACCACCGTGCCGGCCAGCTTGTCGTGCCAGCCCTGGCGACGGGGATCCCAGGCGATCCAGAAAAAGCCCAGCAGCAGAGGCAGCGAGGACAGGAAATAGCCCAGGTAGCGCAGGATCCACTGCCGCAGGGAAGGCTCGCCGCCGGAGCGGGCATCCACGATCCGCAGCCGGAACATCAGCTTGCCGGGAGTGCCCTGCTTCCAGCGCCAGAAGAGGATCACGATCAGCGCGGAGAACAGGGAGCTGACCAGCAGCACCGCAGAGTCGCTGGGGAGAACGTAGAGCAGCAGCGGAAAGGGGGCGGTGACGATCAGGAGCAGCACCGAATCGATCAGGGAGGCGGCCGTGCGGATCCAGAATCCCGCATAGGCGATGGCTCCGGAGGGCGGAGGAGGGGGAGTGGAGACGGCCGTGACCATGCAGCCATTCTCCCCGGGAGGCTGGGCGCCCGAGGGCAGCGGTGTTAGGACGGTGGTCATTCCTCTTCCGTGGCCGATGCGAGCCCTCTCCTTTTTCTTCGCTCTGATGGCGGGTCTTGTCCTGGCCTTCCTCGCCCCGGCGATGGCCGCCGGCCATGGCCAGGCGCCCGAGGCCATGAGCGTTCCTGTGGCCACCGAGGTCGGCCCCGACGGCAGCGATCAGCTCGCGGCCGATCTGCTGGCGGATCTGGAGATCGAGTTGGCCCCCAGCCTCGAGGCCTCTGCCTGAAGTCCCCACCGGCTGGCAGAGCCTTGGGCGACACCGGCCCCCTGACACCATGGCCGCTTCCCTGCAGGAGCCTCCCCTGACCCTGCCTGAGACGCTCCCGTCGCTGCTGTCCCTCCTCTCCGTCGGGGCCGGAGAGGGCCGCTCCGAGGCGCAGAGGAATTCGGCGGGCCGCGGCTTCGGTAGCAGGTCCGGTTCGCCTGGCTCCACCGACCACCGCCGCCCCAGCGGAGTCAGAGGGCGCCGCAGGAAGGGCACGGGCCTTTCGGCCGCCGATCACGGTCCGCTCGGCCGGAGTCCAGGGCTGGATTCCATCGAGGCCCGATCCCGTCTGGGCCTTCCCCTGGCGGGTCGGCTGCGCGAATCGGACGTCTCTGCGGCCTGGAAGCGGGCCGCAGCGGAGCATCATCCCGATCGGGGCGGCCGCCACGCCACGATGCAGGCCGTCAATGCGGCGAGGGACGTGCTGCTGGGCCGCGGTCTCGAGTGACGGCGGCGGGGAGCGACTGCAGCGGATCGGATTTCGAACTGAGCGGTCTGGCGCCGCCGCCAGGAGCCTCCGGCGGCGGGGGCGCGGAAGCGGGAAAACGCCTCAGGTAGACGGCGACGGGGAGGGGTTTGGGCTGGTTGTATCCCACCGGCAGCCAGAGGTCGCCGGCGCTGGAGACGTAGTGGATCTCCCAGTGGTACAGGCCCGTGAACGCCAGGGGATCCTGGCGGAGCAGCCGGGCGTAGAGCAGCACGGCTCTTGCGTAGTGATCGCTGTTGTTGTAGCCCCAGAGCCCCCTGCGGATGTCCTTCAGACCACCCCGGCGCACCAGATAGCGGGCGGCGGCGTGGATCGCCGCCTGGGGGTCGCGGATGTCGCCTTCGCCGATGCCCGGCTCGGCCCAGGTGCTGGGCAGGAACTGCATCGGGCCGCGGGCATCCGCCATGGAGACGCCATCGATGCGGCCCATCCCCGTCTCCACCAGATTCACGGCGGCCAGCACCTCCCAGGGAATGCCGGTGGCTGCTGACGCCTCCCGGTAGTAGCGGAGCAGTCGGTCGGCAGGCTCGGGGGGGATGATGCGCCAGGCGGGAACGACGGAGGCGGGCCTGGAGCCGCGGTGCATCGCCAGAAACTCCCGGCGAGCCGCCAGGTGAAGGTCCAGCACACCCTGCCAGCGGGGTGGGAGGAAGCCCCGCACCCGTGCGGCCAGGCCCGGATCGGCGGCCAGCCGCCGGTAGATCACCTGCTGGCGATGCCCGAGATCGGGCAGCAGCGTCGACGGTGTGGCTTCGGAGCGCAGTTCCTCCTCCAGTCGGGCCAGCTGGTCGGCGATCGCAGCCGGATCCGCGGGCAGCCGCGGGTAGGTGCGGGCGGCGGCCGCCGCAGGCTGGGGCCGGTCACCGGCAGGGTCCACCGGGGATGGACTGGCGGCGATGCGGGCGGGAGTGCCGGGACTGCCGCTGGAGTGACTGGCGCCAGCGGGACGGCGCCCGAGCCGCACCAGCAGGGGGGACGCCACCAGGCTGACCAGCAGGACGCAGGGAAGGACGCGCATGGGGAGCACTCGTCGCGGCAAGGGGATTCAGAACCCACCCTGCCCTCCCGGCGGATCCGTGGGCTCTCACCCGATCCGGAGGGTCTGCCGCGCCCCCTCATCAGGAGCCTCATCCATGGCGGGCTTCTGCTGCTGGCGCCTTTGCTGACAGCCATTGCGTCGATGGCCCCCGCCCCGGCGGCTGAGGCCAGGCTCGGGAGGCTCTCAGAGGGCGGGGGTCACGTCGGCCAGTGGCAGCTGCTGGCTTCCCCAGGCCCCTCGGGTCAGCAGGGGGGCCGCCCCGCTCCTCGGCCTGACGGCATCTCCGGCGGCAAAGGCGGCATCGGTCCAGGAGAGCAGCAGCGGGCCGAGAACCCCGCCATCGGCACTGTCACCGGGACGCAGGTTGAAGTGATCACCGTCCTGGACCAGCACCAGCTGGTTGCCCTGGCGCTTCCCCCAGCGCATCGGCGCCACGGCCTCGGGATCGGGAGGCACGACCCAGTCGCGGCTGCCGCTCACCACCAGCACCCGACCGCTCAGATCGCTGCCCGATCCACGGGGGAACAGCAGCGACGCCGGCGGGCTGACGGCCCCCACCGCGATCACGCGGGGATCCCGCAGGGCGGCCTTGGGCACGGCCTCCAGCCAGCTGCACTGCAACGTCCAGCTGAGGTTCCGTTCCGGGTCGTCCACATCCCCGCAGCGTTGACGCAGGTGGCCATCGCTCGGTCGGACCCCAGCCAGCTGCAGCGCCGTGGTGGCCCCCCAGGAATGGCCCAGCACCACGGCGCGGCGGGCATCGACCGGTGCGCCGAAGGCCAGCCGGCCATCGGCCGCCGCATCGAGCACGGCACTCAGATCCCTGGGGCGCCGAACCAGTTCCTCCGGCCCCGGCGGAGGGGCCTGGCCGTTCAGGACCGCCTGCTGCTGGCTGCTGTCACTGCCGGGGTGGCGGGGCAGAAGCACGGTGTAGCCCCGCGCGGCCAGCAGGGTGCCCCAGCCTTCGAAACTTCTGGGCGTGTCCCAGAGGCCGTGGGAGATCAGCACCAGCCGCCCGTTGGCACCGGAGGCCGGTTCGATGACCATCACCTCCAGTGGCTGGTCACGATGGGGAACCTTCAGGCTCAGCGTCCGCCGGTTCACTGCCCTGGAGGGCCCGCTCTTCGGGCCGGAAGCGACGGGGGCGGGGGCGGTGCTGGCGAGCAGCGCTTCGGCCTGCCGCCTCTGCCGGGCCATCCGCCCGGCGATCAGACGGGCTCGACCGAGGTTGAGGGTCATCCGCTCGCCGGGGATGGCCTGCATCAGGCTCAGCAGGGTGGGCTCCCCCTTGGCGGAGGCCCGGAGCAGGGCTTCCTTCAGGGTGCGGCCGCTGAGGTCGGGCTGGCGTCCCTCCACCGTGCCGAGCGTGGAGAGCACGAGCATGGCCTGCTCCACCAGCGGCGACCCCACCGAGCCTTCGGCCACCTGCTTCAGGCTGATGGGGACGGGCTGCTGCACCAGGTCGAGCAGCTGGCGACCGGCGGCGCCGTTGGTGGCCCGGTCCAGTTCGGCGAGGTCGCTGTTGCCCCGGCGCAGGGCATCGCGGGACTGCAACTCGCTGAGGCGAATCCTGAACTTCGTCTCGAGGAGGGGGACATCGACCACCAACTCCTCCAGCGCCCTTGCCGGAGCCGAGGCGATCAGGGCACCCAGCAGGGCGATCAGCAGCAGGCCGCTGCGGCGATATCCGCTGTTCATCGATTGGTCATCGCATTGACGACGATTGTGCCGAGGCGGGGGCGGCGCCCCTGTGCATGGGGGCTGGAGGGTTCGGAACCATCCTGTCCACAAGCTTGATGACGACGATGGCCCGGCGTGCCGAGGCGCCACCATGCTCAGCCGCGGATTCGACGGCATCGGGATGGCACCGCAGACGATGAGACTCCGGGCCCGGTTGCTGGAGTTCCTCAAGTTCAGGGTGCTGGCGGCTCAGGAGGCCTTCTTCAGCGATCTTCAGACCGACGATGGTTCCGCCCCGGATCCGGCCCGCTTCCGCCGCTGGCTGGCGCCGCTCTGGCCAGAGGCTCTCGTCCTCGGCGACGAGGAGCTCCTGGCCACCCTCGAGACCGCCCGGCGCCTCTACGTCAACTGAGACCCAGGGGCGCGACGCGACCGAGATCGGGATGGGCTCCGCGGCTCCGGCCGCCATGCCATCGGCGCTGACTCAGCCGGCGGTCTGAGCCGCCGGGAGGCGAGGTTCCAGACGCAGACGGTGATCGGGCTTCAGCATCCGCAGCGGGAACTGATCGAAGCGGGGCTCTCCCAGCCCTTCCCACCTTCCGGCCTCCAGGGCATGGAGGGCGAACACGCGGGTGATGGTCATGGCCAGCTGGGCCCCCAGGCAGGCATGCACTCCGCCACCGAAGGGGATGAAGGCATAGCGGCGCTCCTCGCTGGCATTCCCGAGGAAGCGCTCGGGATCGAAACGGCCGGGTTCCGGGTAGTGGCGCTCCCAGCCATGCACCATCCGCGGCTCGGCGATCAGCTTCCAGCCCTTCTGCAGGAGCATGCCGTCGATCAGTACCGAGCGCGTCAGCCGGCGCGTGGCGGTGGAGGACGGCGGCAGGGTGCGTAGGGTCTCGTTGATGGTGGCCTCGAGGTAGGCCAGCCGGCGCAGATCCTCCAGGCGCAGGGCCTCGAGGGGCCCGTGGACCTCCGCGGCCAGCTCCTGCTCCAGCCGCTGACGCACGGCCGGGTGGCGGCCGATCTGCACCATCCAGGAGGCCAGCAGGCCGGTGATCTCGTAGTGGGCGCCCCAGAGCTGCAGCAGGCACTGATTGGCGATCAGCGCATCGCTGAAGAGGCCATCGGGTTCGGCCCTCTGAGCCAGCAGCATCATCCCGAGAAAATCCTCCGGGGGCTCCGGCAGCGGCCCGCCGCGGCGGCGCTCGATCACTGCCGCCATGAAGGCGGTGAGGCGCCGGCGCGCCTGCATGCCCCGCCCGTAGGCGGTGAGGGGACCCTCCAGGCGGACCAGGCCGAAGAAGCCGTCGAAGAAGGTTCTGTAGAGCCGACTCAGCTCCGCTGTCGAAGGGATCGGCAGGCCCTGAAGGCACGCCTCTCCGGCATCGATCGGTACCCCCAGCAGCAGCGGCACCAGCAGATCGAACGACAGCGCTTCCACCGAGGGCTGCAGAGGGATCTCGCCCCGGGATGCCCAGGTGGCGAGATGGCCGGCGACCACCCGTTGCAGGCGCGGGACGTAGCCCGCCAGCATCGCTCCGGTGAAGGCCGGGGTGAGGGCCGCCTTGCGGGCCCGGTGCAGGTCCGGCCGCTGGAACAGGCTGTACTCCCCGAACATCGCGTTCGTGGTGGCGAACAGCGCCAGCTCCGTGTAGGCGTTGTCGCCGTTGAAGGCCATCTTCACGGCCTCCGGTT
Organism: Cyanobium sp. CACIAM 14; assembly: GCA_000708525.1. Taxonomy (GTDB): domain Bacteria; phylum Cyanobacteriota; class Cyanobacteriia; order PCC-6307; family Cyanobiaceae; genus Cyanobium. The sequence continues at coordinate 45,514 of JMRP01000015.1, read as the reverse complement.
CAGCCAGGAAGACGGTGGTGCCCCCGAACACGCCGGTGCGGAAGATGGGGCCCCAGGTCTTCAGGTTGTCCAGACAGAAGTGGTCCGGATCGGCCATGAAGGCGAAGGTGTCCCACCAATGGGGCCGGCGTGGCGGCAGGACGGTGCCGGGGGGAGGGAGACTGCCTTCCTCGAGCACCTGGAAGCCCGGCGAGGCCGTCATGCCTTGGAAGTCAGTCAGAGGCCGATGCTAAGGCTGGCCGATCCGCGTCCGGCGGGGACGAGCCGGCCCACCGTCCCCAGGCCGAAGGGTGGCATGCCGCTGTAGATCGACGCAGCGTCCCCCGCCCGCAGCTTGTCAAGGTCGGCCTGCAGTTCCCTGATCATCCGCGGCATGGCCTGGAAGACCGGCAGCCACCGATGCACCTTCCAGATCTTGTTGATGCGCATCCCGATCAGGAAGACGACGAAATCACCTTCGATCTCGGCCGTCATGCCCTCTCGACCGTCATGCGCTCGGGAATGATCCTCGCCATCAGAGCCTCGGCGAGGGGGAAGGAATGGTCGTCAGGAAGCTAGATCACAGATTCCGATCACAAGCTTTCCCCTAACGTCAGTGACTGCCCGCCGCCATCACGGTGGCAGCGGGTTCACTCCTCCTTCTCCCGCTCGCTGCGAGGGGGGAGGTGGGAAGTGGGGGTCCTCGATCACCCTCAGCCTGCCCACCACCAGTTCATCGATTTCGAGCCGTCGAACCCTGGCGCGGCCGACGCTCAGACGACGGATCGCCATCGCACCGATGGCAACGGCACCGACGGCGATGGCGCCCGTGGCCAGAGCCCCCAGTGCCAGCGAGCCCAGGGCCCAGGAGGAGCCACGCTGTGGCTTCGGGTCGGGAAGCACGGGGTGCACGGGTCAGCGGAGCATGTTTCCCTGCCCCGCGGGCAAGGGCACCCGCAGGGTGACACCGGCAGGACCCTGCGGTCCCTGCGGTCCCACGGGACCCATGGGGCCCTCGCGACCGTTGAATCCCCGTGGACCCTGCTCCCCCGGAGGACCCTGCGGGCCGGCTGGGCCGGCTGGTCCCGGTGGCCCGGTGGCCCCGACCTCCCCCTTCTCACCCTTCGGCCCCTGAGGGCCTGCCGGTCCCGCGGGGCCCACAGCCCCGGCGGGTCCTGCGGGACCCGCCTCACCCCTTGGACCCTGATCTCCCTTCGGGCCGGGATCGCCTTTCGGAACGGTGATGTCGACGACCTTCCTCTCGCCCGTGTCGTAGACCACGAGGAGCTTGTTCCCCTCCACGCCGGAGAGGCTCGAAATGCCTCTGCCAGGGGAGCCGGGGATCCCCCCTTTCTCCTCGATGCGCTTGTTCAGCGAGTCGATCCCTCGCGAGACCCCGGCGCAGAGTTCCCGTGCGTTGACTTCGTTCCCGAACAGGTAGGAGATGTTCCTGGCAAAGCCGTAGAGACCACTGCACAGAAGCAACAGGACGAACAGCACGAATCCCAGATTGGATACGACGACACCCCATCTCCCCTGGCGCATGTTGTACTGGATGTACTGGATGTAATCCCGTCCCGCCTGGATGATGTCCCGGCCGGCGGTCGCGTTCTGAGACACCACCGAGTGATCCGAATTCTCAGCCATGGTTTTCCGGGAGTGGGAATCAAGGATGCGTGTACTTGGCTATTTCTTGTTGATCACGGAGGGTTGGGTCGGCTCAGGCTTCGGGCTGCTGGTCACTTCGCGGATCTTGTTGATGCCAAAAGCCGCTGCCATGCCCCCGAGCACCAGCAGGGCCGTGATGAAAACCGAGATTTTGGTCCTGTTCTGCGAATGGGAGACGTAATCCCTGCCTACCTGCATCGCATCACGACCGGCAGAGCCGATCTGCTGCCGGATGGACTCTGCCTCGCTGCTGTCCTTGTCCCTGGGTTCTGCGTCTGTCATGGGGGGCTCCTGTGGATCTCCTCCATCCCTGAGCTGGGGCTGGGAGGAACGCGACGGCCTCGGGGCCGAGGTGTGCGTCGACCAGTGCTGGGGGCAACGCGTGGGGCGTTGATTCAGGTTGGCGTGATTCGTGCTGGGTGAACGATGGCTTGAATCAGGAACGCTCGGAACACCGGCCTTGAGGCTCCTGCCCGGACATCTCCCTCCTGGATGGGGAGTGTGAGAGGCGCGGATGAACAGTCCTGAGTCTATTTACGCGTGAACCAGGCGCCAGCCGCTGTGGCTTCATGGAGCTCCAGTAGAGACTGCAACAACTGTGCAACAACTGCAACTGTGCAACAACTGTAACTGTGCCTGTCTGATTATTGGGAATCATCCAACACTATGAGCTTGGCGATCTGGAGAGACGGCCGCAAGCGGGGCGAATATTTCTTAATGCCGATGGGCGAGAAAGATGGACAGTTCCAGTGCATTTCCGCGCTGCGAACCCCTTCGCCTCGACTCACACCCTGGCCAGGGTCCGATCGATCTGCCGGCCCCATTCGCCGGCGCTGAAGGTGTGCCGGTCGCCATGGCCGGGCAGCAGCCAGCGCACGTCCAGGTCGCGGAGCTTCTCCACCGAGGCGACCTGGCTCGGCCAGTCCCACCAGCAGTAGCGGCGTGAGGCCACCACCGCCTGCTCCGCCTCGCTCCACCAGAGGTGATCCCCTGAGAAGAGGATCTGCCCGCCCAGCAGGGCGACCAGCGAGCCGGCGGTGTGGCCGGGGGTGGGAATCAGCCGCAGGTCTGCGTCGAGGGTCACGTCCCCATCCCCCTGCACGAGGTGCTCGGCCCCCGGGGCGGCATCGGCATCGGCCGCATGGATCCAGCGGGGGCAGCCGAAGTGGGCGGCCCAGCGCTCCTGGTCGGCCACGTCATCGCGATGGCTGAGCACGATCGCCGCCAGTCCGCCCAGGGCCTCGAAGCGGCGGGCCAGGGCCCCGTTGTAGCGGGGGCTGTCGATCAGCACATTGCCGGCGGGCCGCACCACCAGGTAGCTGCTGGCTCCGAAGCTCTTCCTGGAGGCCCAGCCGCAGTAGTGCACGTCCCCGGCGGGGTGGCGGGTGAGCAGGGCCGGGAAGCCGTCGGCCGGTGTGGCGCGCATCACGTCGGCCGGGGCGCCGATCGCCGCCACCGGGCAGGCCTGCAGGGCCAGCAGGGCCTGGCGCGTCTCCGGCTCGCCCCGGGGCTGACGGTGGACGTGGGAGGTGCTCCCGGTGGGGGCGAAGTGGTCCGGGTCCCACTGCCAGCAGGTGCCGCAGTCGATGCAGCTCGAATCGACGTAGAAGGGGCCGGGGGTGTTGGCCGCCAGCCTGAGGGACGCTCGGGCCATGGCCGGGAAAGCGGTTCCTCCGCAACGCTAGGAACCTGGGGCCGCCGCCAGCCTGGTCCTGCGCCTGGCGGCGGAGCCGCCCGCACGGCCGGGCTCAGCAGCTCAGCAGCTGCCGGAGAAACGAATCGCTCATCGCGACCGCAAGGGCCCAGTTCTCCGCCTCGCTGCGTCCGGAACGGCGGGTGGGCCGGAAGCTGTGGTCCCCGCTGGGGATCCACAGCACCTGCACCTGCGGCGACAGCGCGTAGCTCGCCACCTCCTCCCTGCGGCCGAAAGCGTCCCTCTCTCCCTGCAGGATCAGAGTGGGGGACTGCAGGGTGGCCAGATGGTCGGTGCGCAGCTGCAACGGCTTGCCGGGTGGGTGGAACGGGTAGCCCAGGCAGAGGCAGCCGCGCACGCCTTCGCTGGCGGCGAGTTCATCCACCAGCAGGCTCGCCACCCGGCCACCCATCGATTTGCCGGCGAGGCTCAGCGGCCGTTCCGGCCGCTTCGCGCGCTCCAGCCGCACCTGTTCGCGGAACGCCTCCTGCAGCACCGGCAGCCGATCCGGTCCATGGCGGCGGCCCGTGCTGCGCTGGCGGGCCATGTAGGGAAACTCGAAGCGGACCACCCGCCAGCCCCGCTCGGCCAGTCCGCCGGCGATCGTTGTCATGAAGGGGCTGTCCATGGGGGCACCGGCCCCATGGGCCAGCAGCACGGCGGCCGGCGCGTCGGCGGCCCCATCGACCAACCGCGGCGCAAGGGGAGGGTGTGCAGGTGTCATGGGCCTGATCCTGGCGAAGCCTCCGGGGTGCACGGCAGACACGGCTGACGCCGCCTGCAGGGCTGACGCGGCGGAACCGTGGCGCTGCCTACCCTTTCGTCGCCCCGCCCCCCGCCGATGGCCAGCCAGTGGCAGAACTTCCTGCGCAACCTCGGGGAGTGGCGCGGTTCCTTCACCGGCATCGCCGCCGATGGCACCCAGCTGGAGAGCACCCCGTCGGTGCTCACCCTGGCCGGCGAGGACGACGACCGGCTGGTGCGCTTCACGCTGCGCCGCTGGCCGGCGGGAACGGCGATGGCCGCCGGCGGCGGTCCAGCCGAGGCTGCGGGCGCGCCGAGCCGTGCCATCGAGCAGGAGTACCGCAGCCTGGGCCGGCAGGTGGTGTTCTTCGCCTCGGGGGCGTTCAGCAAGGGATCCCTGCAGGTGGCGCCGAACACGGCCTTCGGCGGCGAGTTCGGCTTCATCGGCACCGACCGCCGCCACCGTCTCGTGCAGCTCTACAAGGACGACGGCACGTTCGATCAGCTGGTGCTGATCCGCGAGTTCCGCGCCGGCAGCGGCGCGGCCGAACGTCCCCCCGCCAGCGCGGAGCAGCTGGTCGGTGCCTGGAGCGGCCAGGCGGCCACCATCAGCGCCGACTGGCCCGAGCCGGAGCTGGCCGAGAGCCGATGGGACCTTGGCGCCGCCGAGATCGAGGGGCTGCGGCTCCTCCCCGACGGCGGCTTCTGCCGGCTGCCTCAGCGGGTGAGCCACCGGGAGGCGTTCGTGCTGGAGGGCGGCTGGCTGCCGGCCCCCGGCCGGATGGAGCGTCTGATCCGCCGCTACGACGCCAGCGGCGCCTGGATCTCGGCCACGCACGAGGTGCTCAGCCGCACGGCGGCCTGAACGGGGGATCGCCCGGCCAGGACGGATCGGCTGCGCAGCGCCGGCGGGGGAGGGTGACGATGCGCCAGGATTGGCGGCAAGTAAGCACTCACTCTCCATGCCGTCACGTGCCGCCCCCGTGCGCGTCCCGGCACTGCGCCCGTGCTCTCTGCCTCTGGCGGCCGGCCTGCTGGCGCTCTCCCTCGCGGGTTGTGCCGCTTCCTCCGGCCGTCCTCGGGGCGGTCCGCTGCCGGTGAGGACAGAGCCGGTTCGCCCCGCCGACTTCAGCACCACCGTCGACACGGTGAGCAGCCTCGAGGCCCTCGATCTGGTTCAGCTCTCCGCCCGGGTGGACGGCAGGATCGAGAGGGTCTTCGTGCAGCAGGGCAGCCGGGTCCGCAAGGGGGATCTGCTGCTGGTGCTGGATCAGGACCAGCAGAAGGCCGACGTGATCGGCCTGCGCGCCAAGGCCCGCACCGATCAGCTCAACTACGAGCGTTATGCCTTGCTGGTCCGGCAGGGGGCCGCCAGTCCCTTCCAGCTCGACCAGTACCGCCAGGCGGCGATCGCCTCCCGGGAGGCGCTGGCGGCCAGCGAGGCCGACCGCCGCTACCGCAACCTGCGCGCCCCGATCAGCGGGATGGTCGCCGACCTGCAGGTGAAGGAGGGTGACGTGATCAGCAGCGGGGATCCTTTCACCAAGCTGGTCCGCAACGACCGGCTGATGGTCAGGGTGGAGGTGCCCACCCTCTACGCCGAGCGGGTGCGGATCGGCCAGACCGTGCGCATCAGCGATCCCGCCAGCGACCGTCTGCTGGCCACCGGCAGGGTGCAGTCCATCGATCCGGTGGTCAGCGACGGCGGCCAGTCACTGCTGGCCAAGGCCGAATTCGACAACCAGGGTGGTCGTCTGCGCAGTGGTCTCAAGGTCCGCACCCAGCTGATCCTGGAGCAGAACCGGCAGCTGGCGGTGCCCTTCAAGGCCGTGCAGCAGGTCGCCGGCCAGAGCTTCGTGTTCATCCCCGGAAGCCTCGCCAAGCTGCGCGCCAATCCCGACCGGGCCGACCTGGCCTCCCTCGCCAAGCTGCCCCCCACCACCCGGGTGGCCCTGCAGCGGCCGGTGCTGCTCGGTGCGCTGCAGAACAACCACTTTCCGGTTCTGAGAGGTCTCAGCACCGGAGAGGCCGTGATCACCTCGAACCTGATCAACCTCCGCCACGGGCTGCCGATCCAGCCCCGGCCCTGACCCGCCTCTCCCCATGTCGCTCTCGAACCAGTTCATCCGGCGACCGGTGCTCACGGCCGTCTGCAGCCTGCTGATCGTGATCGCCGGTCTGATCTCGATCCCGCTGCTGCCCGTGGAGAATCTGCCGGACATCGCTCCGCCCACCGTCCGCGTCTCGGCCCGCTACACCGGTGCCGATGCGATCAGCGTGGAGCAGGGCGTCACCTCCGTGCTGGAGCAGCAGATCAACGGTGTGGAGGGGATGGAATACATCACCTCCAGCAGCGCCTCGGACGGCACCAGTTCGATCACGGTGGCCTTCGCCAGCGGCAGCGACAAGAACATCAACCAGGTGAACGTCCAGAACCGGGTGGGTCTGGCCGAACCCCAGCTCCCGGAGGAGGTGCGCCAGTCCGGGGTGACGGTGAACAAGGCCTCCACCTCGATCCTGCTCGTCTACATCTTCGGCAGCTTCGACCCCACGAATCCCTACAGCGTCGAGACCATCAGCGGTCTGCTGGATCAGGGCCTCACCGACGAGATCAAGCGGGTGGAGGGGGTGGGCGACGTGACCTACTTCGGCAACCGCAAGCTCGCCATCCGCCTCTGGCTCAACCCCGTCAGCCTTGCCGTGAACGGCCTCACGGCGAGCGACGTGGTGGAGGCCCTGACCAGCCAGAATCGGCTGGTGCCGGCCGGCCAGATCGGCGGTTCCCCGGCCGGTGCCGAGCAGCAATACACCTTCAGCGTCGAGCTGCAGGGTCGGCTCAATTCCCTGGCGGACTTCGAGAACCTGATCGTGCGCCGGACCCCCAGCGGTGGTCTGGTGCGCCTCAAGGACGTGGGCCGGGTCACACTCGGCGGTGAGAGCTACGACGTCAGCAGCACCGACCTCAACGGCGTTCCCTCGGTGGGGATGGCGGTGTATCAGCTCAGCGGCAGCAACGCCCTGGAGGTCTCCACCGGCGTCAAGAAGGTGCTCGACAGCTTCGCCGCCACCCTGCCGGTGGGCGTGAAGGTGGAGAAGGTCTACGACAACAGCGACTTCATCGACGCCTCGATCGAAGGGGTGGAGTCCGCCCTGCGGGACGCCATCGTGCTGGTGGTGCTGATCCTGTTCCTGTTCCTGCAGGACTGGAAGGCGACGCTGGTGCCCACGATCGCCATTCCCGTGTCGCTGATCGGCACCTTCGCCGTGGCCAAGCTGGTCGGCGCCTCACTGAACCAGCTGACCCTGTTCGGGCTGGTGCTGGCGACCGGCCTGGTGGTGGATGACGCCATCGTGGTGATCGAGGACACGGTGAGCAAGAAGCGCTCCGGTCTCGGGGCCCTCGCGGCCGCCCGCGCCGCCATGGACGAACTGTTCGGCGCGATCCTCGCCACGTCGCTGGTGCTGATCGCCGTGTTCGTGCCTGTGCTGTTCTTCCCCGGCGCGACCGGAACGATCTACAAGCAGTTCGGCGTCACGATCATGGCGGCGATCGCGATCTCCACCTTCAACGCCCTCACCTTCTCGCCGATGCTCTCGGCCCTGCTGCTGGACCGGGAGGACATCGCCCCCAGCCGCGTCAGCTACGCCATCGGCGGCACCACCCTGGGCTTCCTCTTCGGGGTGCTGCTCAGCGGCGGTGGCGTGCCCCTCATCCTCGGGGGCCTGGTGGGCGGATCGCTGCTGGGCCTGGCCCTCGGCAGGCTGAGCGGCAAGCCCCTGCTGGCCCCCCTGGCGGCCGCCGGCGCCCTTGCCGGCGTCCTCACCGGCGGTCTCGACCATCCCCTCAGCGTGGCCCTGTGCACGGGCCTGGGCCTGCTGGTGAGCTGGTTCACCCCGGAGATCTTCCAGCGCTTCAATCTCCTCTACACCGCGATGGAAGCCCGTTATCACGGCGGGCTCGACTGGGTGCTCGGCCACCGGCGGCTCGTGATGGCCCTGCTGGCCGGGGGGATCGTGCTCACGGGCGTGGCCTTCACCACGGTTCCCACCGGGTTCGTTCCGGTGGAGGATCAGGGCTATGCCCTCGGCATCCTGCAGGCGCCGGAGGGCACGTCGCTGGAGAACACCAAGCGGATCAACCGCCGAGTGGCGGAGATCCTGCGCAGCGAGCCGGAGATCGCCACGGCGGCCCTGTTCAGCGGCGCCGGCTTCGACGGAAACACCCCCAACCGGGGCTTCTTCTTCTTCGGGCTCAAGCCCTGGGCGGAGCGACGGCGGGCGGACCAGAGCGCGGCGGCGGTGGTGGGCCGGCTGAACGGCAAGCTGGCGGCGATCGAGGACGCCCGCATGATCGTCATCGAGCCGCCGCCGATCCGCGGCTACGGCAACTCGGGGGGATTCGAGTTCCAGTTGCTGGACAAGAGCGGCGGCGCGCTGGATCTGCCCGCGCTGGCAGGGGCGGCCGGGGAGCTGATCGGCAAGGCCAACGCCGATCCGGCCTTCAGTGTGGCCTACACCCAGTTCTCGGCCGAGTCCCCGAAGCTGCGGATCCGGGTGGATCGCGACCGCATGGCGGCCCTGGACGTGGACTTCGGCGACGCCATGAAGGCCTTCAGCGTCACGATGGGCGGCAGCTACGTGAACGACACCTTCCAGTCCGGCAAGGTCCGACGCGTCTATGTGCAGGCGGACCAGGGATTCCGCGCCACCCCCTCCCGGCTGGCCTCCATGTACGTGAAGAACCGGTCCGGCAAGCCGATCGTGCTCTCGGAGTTCTTCCGGCTGGAGTCCACCACCGGTCCCGCCGTGATCCCCCACTACAACCTCTACCGCTCGATCAAGATCGAGGGCGCCGCCGCCAGGGGCCGCAGCTCGGGTGATGCGATCCAGGCCATGCAGCGCCTCTTCCGCGGGTTGCAGATCAATGGCCTCGGCTACGACTGGACCGGCATCTCCCGCGAGGAGATCAAGGCCGGCTCCATCGCGGCGGCGATCTTCGCCCTGGGGATCCTGGTGGTGTACCTGGTGCTGGCGGCGCAGTACGAGAGCGTCAGCGATCCCCTGATCGTGCTGATGACCGTCCCCACCGCCATGCTGGGGGGCCTGCTGTTCCTGAGCCTGCGCGGGGAGGTGCTGAACGTCTATGCCCAGGTGGGTCTGGTGATGCTGATCGGGCTGGCGGCCAAGAACGGGATCCTGATCGTGGATCTGGCCAATCAGCGCATGGCCGCGGGTCTCGCCGTTCTCGAGGCCGCCCGGGAATCGGCCCGATCCAGGCTGCGGCCGATCCTGATGACCGCCATCGCTTCGCTGCTGGGATTCCTGCCGCTGGTGTTCTCGAGCGGCGCCGGTGCCCGCAGCCAGATCTCCCTTGGCACGGTGGTGTTCGGGGGCCTGGCCGTGGCCACCGTCCTGTCGCTGTTCGTGGTGCCGGTCTTCTTCGTGGAGCTCAAGGGCTGGCTCGGGCGTGGGAAGGCCAGAGTCGCACCCGGGAACCTCTGACGGGCCAGGCAGGATGGACGCCTCAGGAGCGATCCATCCCATGGCTCTCGAGCTGGTCCCGCTGCAGCCCCACCACGTTCCCGAGCTGGCCCGGATCTGCCATGGGGCCTTCGCGAGCCTCCAGGACCGCCATCGTGTGCCCCGGGACATTCCGGATGTCGCCACCGCCGAGATGATCCTCTCCCACGTCGCCGGCCGGTCCGACTACACCGGCGTCGTGGCGCTCCTCGACGGTCGTGCCGTGGGGTCCAACTTCCTGCTGCATGCCGATCCGGTGGCAGGGGTGGGGCCGATCACCGTGGATCCCGAGGTTCAATCCAGGGGGATCGGCCGCCAGCTGATGGCCTGGGTGCTCGAGGAGACGGAGCGCCGGGGCATCCGCGCCACCCGACTGTTCCAGGAGGCCATCAACAGCACCTCCCTTTCGCTTTACACCCGGCTCGGATTCACCTGGCGGGGCACGGCGGCCGCGATGCAGCCCGTTCCGGCGGACGCCGATGATCCTTCCATCCGTCCGCTCAGCGCCGCTGACCTGGACGGCGTGCGAGCTCTGAGCGAGGCGGCCTGCGGCTTCTCCCGCGCCGGCGACGCCGAGCGGCTGCTGGCGGGAGGGATTCCCGGATTCGTGCGTGCGCGCCAGGGGCGGATGGTGGGCTATCGGATCGTCTCCCTGTTCGGCCATGCCGCGGCGGAAACGGAGGACGATCTGCTGGCCCTGATCGCCCACAGCGCCAGGCATGTGCCGGCCCACCTGGCCGTGTTCCTCTGCCCCCTGCAGCATCCGGGCCTGTTCCGCCGGGCCCTGGAGGCCGGCCACCGCACCCTCAAGCAGCTCTCCTACATGTCCCACGGCGAGTACGCCGAACCTCCGGGCGTGTATCTGCCCTCGATCCAGTGCTGATCCGCAGCGCATGCGGAGCTGATCAGGAGCGGATCGGGCCGGTCCCCCCCCAGATCGAGCCGCTGTCGTCACCAGGTCCGACGGACCCAGAAGCAACGGCACAGTTCAGCGCCATGGCCTCCCTGATGTCGGCGGGTCCATACCACCTGCAGGTGCTTCAGGACTTTCAACGACCTCAACCCTCATCCCTACGGGACTTGGGCCAGGCGTAGCCTAAGAAGGGCTAGGGAGTGAACTATGGATCTTGCAGCCTTGTCCGGTGCCGCCAACTATTTGATTGGTCAACATAGTTCGATCCCAGGAGTGACAGGATGGGCGTGGCAAAGTGTTATTCAATCTCCCCATGATCAGCTTGACCGTGATGTCGGTACAGCAGGTGTGGGGATGGGCTTCCTAAGCGCTTACGATGTGACAAAGAATCCAGCTTATCTGCATGCAGCCAACCAGGCCGCCGATTTTCTGCTTGGAACCCAAACTCCGGCCAACAGTGGGCGATGGCCTGACTACTACGACTCGACTGGTCCTGCCAGCTATGGATTTACCTCACTGGATGATGGCGCTGCAGGCATCAGTGACTTCTTTCTGAATGTCTACCAGCGAGACGTGGTGACTGGGCTCCCTGCCGAGTGTTTGACGGCCACAAAGCCTGCCGAATACCTCAAAAGCGCTGAAAGAGGAATGGATTGGCTCATGGGACAAGCTCAAGCACCCAAAGGTTCCACCATCACTCAGCAGTGTTACTGGAAATGGAGAGATCCCAGCAATGCTTCAACACCCGTCTATACAGGGGTGGGCTCTGGTCAGGCCGGAATCATCTACGAAATTGATCGGCTTGGCAATTCCATATCCTCGTTTGATGCCAGCTGGAAAACCCCTTGGCAGCAATACGTCGTCGCGGGATCGAGGTTTCTTGAAAATCAGATCACCTCTTCTGGGGCGGTTCCTGAAAAGGTTGGTGGACGGGCCGTGTACAACACTGGCCTTTATGCAGGGGCAGCAGGTGTAGCCTGCGTCTTTTACAATCTCTATTACAATCATAAATCCCCTTCTGATGGGTTGTCGGCTTATGCCGGTCAATGGCTCAACGACGCCAATAAAGTGATGAACTGGGTCGAATCGGTCGCGGTTCCACAGCGAAATGGTTTGGCCTGGCATGTGAGCGAAGGTGTGAACGGTAACAAGGTGCTATCGACTGAGATGGCTGAAGGTGCCGCAGGAATTGGGTGGGCTGAATTGCAAAGATTCTTTGCAACAGGTGACCCTACGCATCTCGGTTATGCCTATGGGGCAGGGGACTGGCTGTTGAGCCAGGAGCTCAAGCCTTCAGCCTCTCTCTCGCCCGAAAAAGGTGGTTATTGGAATGCTTATGTGGGGAAAGATGATGTTTACACATCGCTTGATCTGGGGGTTGCTGGTATTGGAGTGTTTCTTTTTGACTTGTCGAAGCTTAGATCTGCAAATGCTTCCTGCTACCTAGCCGCTTCCAGGGAGGCCCAGGATTGGCTGCAATCTGTTGCCGTGACCAGCTCCAGCGGTCTTTCCTGGTACATTCATCGATCTGGGGGAGTATGGAGTGGTCTCGGTGAATCCTCATGGAATTGGGGCTCTTCCGGGATTATCAGTGCTATTGCTACGATGAATGGATGGAGTGTTGATCTGCCACGAGATCTCTACGGTCTGCCCACACTGAAATTGTCATAGAGCTTGGTTCTGCTGGTGTTGGAATGATTTTCGAGGTTGTCTCCTCCTTGGTGCTTGGTTACAGGGCTTCTGGCTGTCTGCCTCGGGGGTCTGGATCAATCCGCCATCGCCCTGGGACCCATGCGTGTGGACAGGTGCGGACGTCATGGCCGCCTGAGGGACAGCAGGGGCTTCATCGTTTCTGGCAGGGACGTAGGTAACGAAGCCTGCTTGAGGCGGTCCCACCAAGCCTGCCTGAACGGTGGCAGGAACATCATCAAGACGGACAGTTAGCGCCCCCGAGGCTTTTCTTCCTGCCTTCGTTGGTGGGAGTTCACGGCGGAATGCAGCAAATGGTTCAGTGCAGCCGCTGCCCGGAACTTCCTGGCAGCGCCCAGAGACCACAGATTCACGACCGGGGGGAATTCTGCCGTTGTCGTACCACCGTCGTACGTTTGCCGCCGCCAATCCCTGAGAAGTCAGTCGGGGCGACAGGATTCGAACCTGCGACCTAGTGCTCCCAAAGCGGTTGGTACTGTAAGTGAAGACCCCTGTGTCAATCGCGCTAAACCTTGTCGTAGACTGTGCTCTTGCCCATCGCAGGTCGAAAGAGATCGAGGCGTTTCGACCTCTTGAAGCCCATTTATCAATGGTTTATCAACCAGCACGACCTGTATCCCATGAAGCGATCGGCAACCACCCAGGAGCCATGGGTCCAATTCCTTCGCCAGGAGGTGAAGGCGCTGTTCATCGGGGCTGATGGCAAGCCTGAGACCGGCTGGTTTATAGGAGGCTTGCCGTCGGGGATGACCTACCTCCAGTTTCGACCGAGGGGCCAGTCAGCCCAGATTGTCCGACTGCCTTATCGGTGGGCGGCAAGCGAGCGTGCCAACATCTATGAGCGGGTGAAGAGGATACGCGCCTCGATGCTTGCTGGTGGTCGTACCTTGCAGGCTGCGTCGACTGAAATCGAAGGATCCAGCTCCCACCATCAAGAGGATTGGGGCGTGTTGGTCCAGCAGTTTTACCAGCACAAACTCAACCACGGCAAAGTACCGATCAAGAAGACTACTTGGACCTCTACGTATGAACCGCATTTTGACCGTTTGCAGAGCCTGATGCAGGGTCCAAAACCACCAACGGACGCTAGGGCCCTGCTGGAGGCACTCTGTAGCCATTGGCAGCCTGGCAGTCGATCAAGACAGATTGCGGTGCAGAACACTTGCCAGCTACTTCTCTTTGCAGTTGAAAGACATGGATTTCGACGTGGTGCCTGGCTTCCACCTGCTGACACTGTGGCGATTGTTGGTATGAGCCGTGCTTCCAAACGAATCGGCTACCCACTCAGTGACCCTGAGATTCTACGTTTGATCGGTGGCATTGATGATCCTCGCTGGCGCTTTGGTCTAGAGCTGATGGCTGTTTACGGCCTGCGCCCTGCTGATTTGGCTAATCTCTCTCTGCGCCAAGGCCAATTGTGGTCTCTCTATTCCAAGGCTAGTGGAGGCGGTCACACTCGCCCTCGTCAACTCCACCCCTTGCTAATTCATGGGCCAGACGGGCCAATAGACTGGCAACTTCAGGCCCGCTTCGCTTCGGGTGAGACCCTTCCACCACTCGGCGCCCCCGGCAAAGCCGGTGATGCTTTAAACACTTTCTTGAAACGTCGGCTGATCTGGAAGCAGCTGCGTACTGAAGTTGCCCAACGAGGTGACGAGTTGGTGGTGTACTCGCTGCGCCACAGCTACGTCAAGCGCGGCCAACTTCGTGGAATCCCCCCAAAAGTCCTTGCTGCTGCCTGCGGTCACAGTCTTGAATCTCACCTGCGCTCATATTCGGAGTGGCAGGATGCCGAGGCTGTCGCCACCCACTTCGATCACCTTGTAGGGTGAGACGCAAGGGTTGTCATTCTTGCGATGATCCTCTAAAATCTTTTCAAGTACCGTGGATCGCCCAGCGGGAACCCCATCGTCGCAATACTTCAAGAAGGTGTGATGGTGATGGCGGCAAGCCTATTAGTTCCGTGTAAGACGGGACGCTGCATCTTGAAGCAGCGGCATAACGCATACGCAGAGCGAACCTTTCCACTCCACAAGCCCATCCGGGATTGTGGCTCTGCATTGCGCTCTAATGACCACCAACCGCTCACCTGCCGCGCCAGATTCCCCGCGATGGATCACCAGTAATGAGTTGTACCGACTCTTGCGCCTAAGCCACACCACAGTCCGTCAGCTTAGGAAGCAGCGCATACTTCTCCCCGGCGATCACTACATTACAAAGGGGACAGGCCCTAAGCCCCCATTGCTGTGGGATTTCGCTGCCGTCGAAGAAACACTTCGCGCACGTACACGCGCTCTCCCCGAGATCTACGACCTAGAGTAGGCATAATTACGGATGTGCTCATAAGAATACTGGCACTCTCCATGCCCGTGAGCGGAGCCAGCACTCGATCACCCTGAACTCCCTGAAGGCGCTCCACGGGGAGCCTGTTGGGTTTGGAGGGATCGCTGCTGCGGTGACGAGCGCCGCTGGAGGGGGCGAAAAAGGATGACCCCAGCGAGTCGAGCTTTCGTTCTCCCGTAGGTGCAGCCAGCGCCGGCCATCCGCTCAACTCAACGCTGTGGCTGGTCTCCGCAAGCCTCTGAAGTTGCATCGCAGGCTCAGGGCGCTTGGTGGGCTGGACGGGGGCCCTTGCCCTTCTTTTCTGTGCGATTCTCGACGCCCTGGTACCCCGCGACGGAGTAGACGACCGTCTCATCACCATGAAGGGGGTCGACTGCTGGGGTGAGGTCATGCACGTAGGAGGCGGGGGTTTCCATTGAGTGGATCAGGCTTGAGTCCGTGTCCACACCGATATGGAGCGTCATCCCGCGGCACTACTGGTCGCCCCCTCATGGTCTAGTACATATCCGGATCCCTCTCCCTCTTCTCGTTCTCGGTGGAACTGAGAGCCGCAAGCTAGGTCGCGTGGCTGATTGCGCCCTGCTTCATCGTCATGTCGTAGGCCTTGAGGTGGCACTTCACCGTCTCATCGGCCAAGTCTTCTAGGAAGCGGTCATCTGCTCGCCGAGGTCGTGCTTCTACAGCAGGTGCCGAAACGCGAGAATCGTGGTCTCATCAAGGATCCGATCGCTGTCCATGTTGATGCCAGCGAAGCGGCGCATCGTCGGCACCTCGATCAGGGCATCTTCCATCCATCACTGGATCGCTCAGGTCGTACCACTGCTGCATCAGGTGAATTCGCAGCATTGTGGCCAGCGGATAGGCGGGCCGACCGCCCATGGAGCTGGTCTTGGGGTAGTGGAGCTCGATCAAATCGATCAGGGCCTTCTAGGGCGCAACTGCCTCCATCTCAGCAAGAAGTCGTTCGAGCCTCGTGTGGTTCATTGCTATGCACTGCTCGTAATCTCAACAACTGAGCTGCTTGCCGCCCATGAACCCAATGAGTACCTACGATCACAGGATCATTTTCCCGTGAGTGCGCCGGCTTTTCCACAGTTTCCTTAGGCGTCTGTTTCTTTGCCCTTGCTTCTTTGGTACCATTTCCAAAGGAAGGGAGATAGGGGCACAAGAATACTTGCCCATAACCATTGCCAATTACCCGCAAGAAACGTTGAGATACGCTGACCTGGGGAAATCTCCACTTTAATTGTCTTATCATATGTTCGTATTACATACGGTATATCTTGACCCGAAACATTGATAATGGCTGACAGTGTAAGATGCAGGCTCTTGATCCCGCCTTCTGTCGGAGTAACTTCCCATTTCCACTGCGTTGCTTTGCCCCTGGAAACGGCCTGTTCTTCCGGAACTAATGCCTCAATCTTAAAGCCTTGTCCCAAAAGGCCTGCCTCCATTCGATTGGATATCTGTATCCGTGCCGTCTCAACTTGCTCATGAGACTTCAAAGAGGATTGAAGCTCTTGGATGGATTTGGTTGGCGACAGAAGTAACTCGATGACTTTTGTATCTCTATATTTCATTTTCTTGGGTGCATCAAATGCAATGTTTCCCCACTCAAGATTATTCACTATCTCGTCCACAGCACCTAGGCGTGGCAGAGGCCTAGACATAGATGGCGTAGGCACAGTTATAGGCTTAAGCAGAGGCTCAAAAGACGGCGGTGGGGTTGAGGTCACATCACGAATCTTATTTACCCCAAACATTGCAACAAGAACCGCAAGTACAGTTGTCAGAATAGTCAGAACTGCAATTCTCTTTCTCATGAGCTCCTAATGAGTCGTTGGAATCGACAATACAACGACTGGCCGGTTTCTGAGGTCCGACTGGAAAGAGCTGCGGCAGGACTGAGGTGGCCTTGGCTTTCTGGACAACCCACATGATTGCCACCTGAGGCTGGGCAGATTCCGCAGGATCCGTCTGCGGGCCACCATCTGGCTGGCAGCCAAGAACGGCAGCGCCATTCCTCACCTCCCTTGGAGAAGCTCCGGAGCTATTTCCACGCATGAATGCCCCGACCCAGCAGCGCAACCCATTCACTAACCGGTCAGTCGAACATCGCATCGAAGGCCTCCCAGGTGTCCCAGTCCTCCCCCGAGCCCACCTGAGACTCGATGGGACCCTCATTTGAAATGACCCCCTCCTCGCCCTCGGGGGCCTCCCCTATCGATCCCTCCTCTGGGCATAAGTCCTGCTTATCCCCTGAATCGGCCTCCTCACGCGCGTGAAGACCGGGAGACTCCGTGAATAAATTCCCAGCGTCCTCGGGGACCGTTGTCTCGCAAGGGTTTTCAGCGACCGTATTTTGTTCACGCACCGTGAATAAATTCCCGGCGGCCCCTTCCGTGAATAAATTCCCCCCGCCCTCGGGGGCACCCCCCGGTTCGACGCCGGTCTTTTTATTCACGCTGGGCTCGTTCTGGAATTTATTCGCCGGTCTCATGGTGTCGCGAATAAATTCAGAAAGCGCTCGGGGCCATGAGTCTCGGTTGTCCCAATCAATTAATTCACAATCTTTCTCTCTCTCCACACGCGCGAGGCGATACCGCTTGGACGGACGGCCTCTCCCCGAGGACTTCACCTCCTCGGCCTCGACCAGCCCATCCGTCACCCAGACCTGCAGGTACTTGAAGACCGCCGTCCGCTTCGGGAAGCGATCCCTGCCTTCCCCGAGCACGTACTCCTTCACCCCATCCCGGACCTGATCCAGGGTCAGCCACCCCTCCTCAGCGCCCCTCAGCACCTCCAGCACGACCCCTGAGGGGTCCAGATCCCCGTTCCGCAGCCTCCCCTGCCTCCATAGCGTCGGCGTGAGGTCCCTGAGGGTGTAGGTGAGGTTGTGGTCCCTCTCGACCAGCAGGCGGTCCCCTGAGCGGTCGTAGCGGCTCTTCCCGATCTTCAGCACCCTGGCGTTCGGCCCGAACTCCTCCTCCTGCTGCTCATCCGGCTGAAACAGTTCCCACGACTCATCGACTGCATTCAAAATCCGGTCTGTACCTCTAAAACTGTCCCCGCTCTTCGTGTTGTGGTGAATCCAGACTATAGCGCAACTTGGAAATCCACCTGGAGCACTCTCCGCTCCATTCCTACGTGCCATGGAATATAGAGGTGCCGCATAAGCACCTTCATTCTCACTGACATCTCCAATGTCCGAGACTGCACTCAAGCTGTCGATGACTACAAGCGCAGGTTTCACCTGCTTTATCAGATCCGTGAATACACTAGGAAGATCGATCTTCCACTCAGTCACCAGATGGAACCAATCATCCGCCTGCGAAGGATTAATATCGTGCTTCAGCAGTTGTAGTGCAAGCCTGGTCTCCGACTGATCCCCCGAGATCCAAAGCACATTCCCCTTCTGGCACTGCACATCGAGGCCCCGAATGTTCAACACCTCACCCCTGCCAATAGCCTTGGCCAAGGCCAGGGCTGTGTCCGTCTTCCCCACGCCTCCCCGAGCGTGGAGAAGCACCTGGCTGGGCCGCCTGAGGAAGCCGGGGATGAGATACTCCTCGGGGGCGGCCTCGCTCATCCACGTCTTCGACCGCAGCAGCGTCCCGTTCTTGTTCCTCTGGAACTCATCATCCCGAGCCACCCGCTCCCGGATCTGAGCAGGCGTCTGCCGCCACCAGACCGTCTGCTGCGCGAACGCCTCCAGTTGCAGCGACTGCTCTGCCGGGTTCGTCGTATCCGCGATGATCTTCCTGCATCGATCCAGGAACTCCCTGGAGCTCATCTCCAATCTCGGCACCGCCGTTGTCTTGCTCGTCGGCAGCAGATCATCCGGATAGGTGAACCCCAGTTGCGGAGCAATCTCCGAGACATACGTCTCCAAAGAAAGCGGATCTGGCTGATCCGCGTTCATATCATCCGTGCGGATCTTATGGACAAAGTCCAGTACGTCTCCGCCTACCTTGCAGGCATGGCAGTACCACTTCCCGCTCTCCGGTGAATACTGAAACGCCGTGCGTGAACTACTCTCATGCCACGGACATCCATTCTGCCTCTGCGGAGTATCCCCACTGCCATCAACCCACGGAGCCTTGTCAAACTCCGGATGCTTGAAGATCAACTCCTCCAGCCTGGGCCTCAGCAGGCTCTGCACCTTGTCCGAGAAAAACCACCCCCGAATCTGCTTCGGCGGCACCTGACACTGATGCGTCTCATGCCTGAGATCATCGAGATCCTCCTTGTCCAGGAACGCCCCCGAGACCTGAGGCTTCGCCTTCTCCAGCATCACATCGATCAGCCACTTCGGCGCCTCCGCCGGCATCCCGCCGTTGTAGCTCAACCACTGATACCGCTTCTTCGTCTCCGGATGAATACTCCCCGGCAGCACACTCATGCATTCGTCATACCTTATGACGAGCTCATGTACCATCTTCCAAGTCTCATCAATTCGTTCATCCGGACGGAAAAACATCCCAATCTTCGTACACGTCAGCGTCTTGATCCCCTTCAATGCATTCACCAACCCCTCGGGAATTCTGTATAAGATCTGCCTGCGCCCCTCTTTCCCCGACGTCCAGGCCATCGTCTTCTCCTTCCCATACGGCTCATACCACTCTTTCGGGTACTTAGAGCCAACAATCCGCTGTCCTGTGGCCAAAGCCTCATACATGAATTCTGCCTCAGGCCCATCAATATCAATCGCCACCAATCCCCCCGAGAGCGTCCCCGTCACCACCCCCAACCCGGTGGCCCTTCTATACGTCCTGACATCACATACCGCATCGACCAGCCTCTTCTTCTCCTTCTGCCAGTTCTTCTTGAACGCATCCTTCCCCCTCACACCCAGATACGACCACTCCTTCGGGAACAGCTTCTGCTCCGCAAAATCAATGGCCCGCATCTGCCGCCAGTTCTCCGGCAACTTCTTGACCTCCGACTTCGCTGCCTCTGTGGTCTGAGGCTTCGGCTTCTCTGGTGTACTCGGGTTGTTCTTCTCTACAGGAAGCCTCGCTTTCTCGACAGAAGCCTCGCCATTGTGTTCTGCAGGAGTTCCTTGAACTGAGGAATCCTCTGGCCGTTCTTTGGAGGAATCGCCGGTTGGTGTAGTCGCCATGGCTTGTGGGTTATTGGGTGTACAGGTGTTTTGGATCAGACATTCGGTGTGGCTATAACCTCTGAGCTATCGCTAGACAGCAGCACCGCCTTGTTCCTAAGACCAAAGCAGATCAGATTCCTGGCCAGCGATGACTTGGTACAGCCCAGGTCGGCACAGAGCTGCTCCAGTTCCATCATTTCTGATTGGCCCATACGTACTCCGAGGATGGGACGCCTGCCGCAGGCGGTGAGGTAGGACGACCGGCGATCGATGGCCTGGCTGAGGATCAAAGGAGCGGGATTCATCGTGCTAGCTGGTTAACAAGCCAAGCTACCCACGGGTGTGAGTGCATTACAGAATGACGATTCTGGTTCTGTAGAGATAACTTCGATGTCTAACTATTGATCTGGGCCCATCTCTGAGTCGGCTGCTCCCTGCTTGTCTACAAGCACCACCGAATGCATGTAGTTCCCAGAGCCATCTCTACACGCAGTGGTAGTGATTGCTGTGCTTCTCTCGCCCAGGGAGAAGTCTTCTGCTCTTTGTCTCTACATCAAACCATCTGGAGTGCTGTATCTTGCGTCGCCCTATTCGTTGCCATGCTTCAGGCTGCACGTAACCTGACCCTGGCCCTTCAGGGGACACCAGTTCACGCATGCCGATTCCCCGAGTGCGCCCATCGATGGTGCCGCAGTAGATTGCTGATGCCCATCAACAGAAACGGAAAATGTCGGTAGTTTTCGGACATGCATTTCCGACGAATTCCGGAAACTACCGACATAAGGATTGCTGATCAACTCGCGTCCTTGCTATCAGGCCACCCCTCACAGCCTCTGCAGGATCTGTTCTCTGTGCAGGCAGCATCCTTCGCTCCTGCTGGACCCTTTGGGGTGCCCTGGACCGGCTGGTCTGCCCTCTACGCACGGACGCCCCTGACACCCCGCAGAGCTTGCCCAATCGGAATGGGGCTCTCAAGGGTGCCATGTCGCCCTCAATCCCCGAGCCCATACCTTGCGGCTGCTCCCCCGAGAGCGCCATGCACCACGCCGGCAGCCATGCTCGGAGTTCTCCTGCTCTGCTGACGCTCTGCACTGCCCTTGCTCTGTTGCCTCACAAATATACATTTTCTTGGAGATAGATATATCCAGACCCTCTACCTGTGGCCTCTCGATCACCCTGATGATCGCCAGAAATGCGATCGATGAGTTCCGCCGAATTGCTTGACTTCTCCGCAGCCATGCCCTTAGGTTGAGCTCAACCGATGAGACAGGACTGCGCCGCAGTCGCTCACCCTCACCGGCCAGGCTCACAGCCTTGATGGTTAGAGCCGATAAGCCTAATCCCCTTTCAACTCAACAGCGCTACATGCGCATCCCGCCTATGCACAATGGCTAGCGGCAGATCGTGCTGCGACAACACATAGAAACGCTCCCCCGAGGTCGTACGGACTCCCAGCTCAGGCGCTGTGGTGCCGTCAACCGGTAGGTGCATGTGAGACGCCAGGCGGTATCCAGTCCGTCCTGCGCAGGCCAAGCGGGCCGGTAGAGATGCTCACACGACCAAACGACCGAGGGGTTTCGCGGGAGAACGAGGGCGGCTGTCGCCCGAGGACGGATCGAGCCGGTGCGCACCTGTGGTGCGGGTCAACAGGCTTCCCGTGGCTGAGTCTCCCCAGCGTTGCGCCAACACACAACAGGCGCCCATAGATGCGCAGGACAGTATCAATAGACGCTAAGTCTTCCTCCTGCGGGGCCTTGCGGCCCTGACGCGCTACGCCCTTCCACTGCCCATTGGGGCTCGGTGTAGACGTCGCAGCGAGATCGAGCACGATCTCCATCCCTCTCTCCATCTCTACAGATGGTGGTTAACCAGGGATGCGGTGCAATTCCGGCTTCCAGTCCCCGGATGGGACTGACAAGAAGGGCAAGAACACCCGACAAACACCATCCAACCCCCAATCCACCTGCATCGCAGGCAAGGCGCAGCGAGCGCTCTCCAGTGCCCCTACCGGTGAGCTCCTCGCTGTATGGCGGTTCAAGTCCGCCTGGATTGGTTCGCCCCGCCCCGTGCGGGGCTTTTTTGTTGTCCCTCTGATGCTGTGAACCCCATGCCAACCACTCGCTTCCACCTGCCGGATCCACCCCTGTGCCCCCCCGAGCCCGTCTTCCTGACCCGCGAGGAGAGGGAAGACCGCTCGCCGTCCCTGCTCTATTACCTGCTGCCCACCCACTGGGCCTGCTACTTCCTGCACGACGACCCCTCCGGTCTCGATGAGGCCGAGATCGCCGCCGCCGATGCCTGGTGGCAGCAGACCTTCGCTGGCGGGCACGCCAGCTGCGTCGATGCCGACGAGGAGTACGGCTACACGGCGTCCCACGACGCCTCAGGCTTCTGCGGCGCCACCGACTGCACGATCTACAGCTTCCGTCTCCACCCGGCGGCGCCGGCACAGCCGGCAGGGGCTTGCGCTCCGCAGGTGCAGCCATGAGCGGCTACTGCAAGGTGCGCTTCCGCTGTGCCCGCAGCGGCATTGCCACCGCAGCCCTGGTGCTGCCGGTCGATCGCCTGCGGGGGGCTTCCTACAGCAGCCTCTCGCGCTACTTCCCCCCCGGAGCCTTTGCCCGCATCCGCTCCCCCTGGCTGGATGTCTCCCCCGCCTTCGAGGACGCCGCCGAGGCCCTTCGCTTCTGCTTCCCCGAGACCGAGAACACCCCCACCCCATAGGGGGCAAGACCCGTAGGTGGTTAACCACCGCTCTCCACTCCCAATCCCTTCACCGCCTGCTGCGCAGGCTTTTTCATGCATTTCCGCAGTCAGATCACCATCCGCAAGCCCGATGGTTCCTTCCTTCCTCCCATCGTCCTGCTCCACCAGGACGTCGACATCCTCTGTGGGCTGCTGTTCCTGCAGAGCATGGGCCGTCAGATGGCCTGGCACCGCAACGGCGAGCTCCATGCCCTCCAGCTGGAGCTGTGCCACCCCCCCGAGGACGTCAGCGGCGGTCATACCACCCCCGAGGCCGACATGAACCGCCCGGCAGGCACCCTCGATCCAGTGAGCGTGCCGGCGCCCAGCATCAGCGACCTCGACGACCTCTTCGCTGGGCTCGATTCCCCTTCCCTCTGCCCCAACGGGGCCCAGCGGCCATGAACGTCACCGTCCTGAGCGGCACGACGCCGCTTCCGGTGCAGCTGACGTTCTTCGATGGCGGGGCGATCCGCGCGGAGGTCCTCCTCCTGATCGCAGGCGTCACCCCACGCTGGGAGGGGGAATCGGCCGGCGGCTTCTCCCTCCTGGTGGAGGTCTGGGGCAGGCAGGCCCAAGAGCTGAGCGACAACGCCTCCCCCGGCATGCGCCTTTCGGCCTCGGGGCGACTGTGCGGCAACCACTGCGGCGTGCGCCTGGTGGCGGACCGCATTCACCTCTCCCCCAAAGCACCTGCCAGCTGATCCGTTGAACCGGGCGGGCGGGTGGAAGCCCCGCCCCAGCGCTCGCCGGTCTCCCCCCCGAGGCCGGCTTTCTCCTGTCCTCTCTGGCGGCCCATCGGCCGCAGCTGTGTACCCATGTCCCACGACTTCCACTCCGGTGTCTTCTTCCACAACCAGCCCGCCTGGCACCGGCTCGGCCTGGTCCTCGATGGCACCCTGCCGGCCCGCGAGGCCTTCCGCCTCGCTGCTGCCGATTTCCAGATCGCCAGCCGACCGGTCTATGACGCCGACATGCAGCCCATCAGTGGCTACCAGGCCATCACCCGCACCGACACCGGTGCCACCCTCTCGGTGATGAACGCCACCTATGAAGTGGTGCAGAACGAGCAGCTGATCCGTGTCGCCGAGGCCCTCCACAGCGATGCCCAGATGGATGCAGTCTGCGTCCTGGCCGGCGGCCGCAAGGTGACCTTCACCGCTCGCATCCGCCAGGCAGAAGGGGAGGTGCTCCCCGGTGATCCGGTGAACCAGTACCTGGTGGGCTGCACCAGCCATGACGGCACCATCGCCTTCTCGGTCTTCTTCTCCCCCATCCGGGTGGTCTGCCAGAACACCCTCTCCGCTGCCCTCGGGCTGGCCTTCGCCAGAAGCCGCCGCCAGCAGGGCTGCCGCATCCGCCACACACGGAATGCCAACGCCCTGATCAGCCGTCTGCCGGAGCTCATCGATCTGCAGCGCCAGCGCTTCACTGGTGGATTGGCGGAACTCCGCGCCATGGCCGCCACCCCCTGCACCACCGCCCAGTTCCGCCGCTACGTGGAGACGCTCTTCGCTGATCAGCTGCGGGGGAGCATCAACGACCGCCGCGGCGATACCTCCACAAGCCGATCCCGCAGGCTGGAGGATCTGCCCGCCTGGGAGAGCTTGGCAGCCAAGTTCGACGGCCAGGCCATCGGCAGCGACATCCCCGGAGTGCAGGGCTCGATGTGGGGGGCCTATCAGGCGGTGACCGAACACCTCTCCCACGACGCCGGCCGCTCCAAGGATCCGATCGAGGCGGCCCGCCAGCGGCTGGAGGGCCTCTGGTTCGGCAAGGCCGCCGCCACCCTCACCCAGGCCCATGAGCTGGCGCTGGCGGCCACACGCAGCTGAGGCCGGCCTGCGGCCGCTTGCACAGAGGTTGCCCCCCGGGTGGTCTACGGCAAGGGGAGGGGCCAAGCCAGCCAAGGAAAAGGGCAAGGGCTCTGACCTCCTTGCCCGCCTTGTCCACACCAGAGGCGCTGTGAGAACCGCCGGTGCCCCTCGATGCTGCCATGGCTGCCCTGCGTTCTCCGCCCTCTCCGGGGCTCTCTGGCGGCGGGCGGGACAGGGACCGTACAAGTTCTGCCATCGAGTCGGCGCCATGGCCCCCGAGCCCGGCAGGGGATCCACCGGGGTGGTTAACCACCTGAGGTCTCGACCCCAATGGCCGCTGACCTCCCAAGGCCGCATCGCGCTGACGCGCATCTCCCCGAGCCCGTCATCAAGGATCACGGTCTCCCCTGCGGAGGCTCTGGGGCGCTGGGACGTCAGGGGATTCCCCCTGCCCCCTCCTATCGAGGGAGACGCACGAGAGCTCCTTCCTCCCCCAATGACCTGCACCCCAGCGGTGCAACCCCATCCCATCACTTCTTTCCCATGACTTCCAAAGAACCCACCTTCTGGAGCACCATCGCCCTCTACTGCCGCGAGCTGGCTCCCATCAGCGGTCCATTGCTTGACTCCATCGGCAGGAGCGCGGCAGCGATCGATCGCGCCATGAGCCAATCGGGCCTGGGCAACTCAGCTATGGCTTTGGAGCGGAGACCCCTGCCCCCCGAGAGCGATGAAACGGAGTGGCCTTGATCGATTCAGCCAACAGGCCGAGCGCAAGGTCAAGCCGCCAGCCTCATGGATGCCCCGTAGTTCGATGCACAGGGAGGGCCAGCAAAAACGGGGTGCACCATTCACAATGTGCCGGTTGTTCCCCCCCCCCCCTGCCCTGGAGGGATGCCCACCGCTTCCTCCCAACCCGAAGCCAAGGCGCGCCAGCGCATCGATTGCCTGATGGAAGCCTCTGGCTGGGCGGTTCAGGACCGCAGCGCCATCAACCTGACCGCCGCCTCCGGTGTGGCCGTGCGGGAACTCCCCACTGCCAGCGGGGAAGCCGACTACGGCCTTTTCCTGGGTAAGGAGTTGGTAGGGGTGGTGGAGGCCAAGAAGGTGGTATCCACCTTGGGCGGCGTGGAGGCGCAGACCCTGGCCTACGCCAGCGAAACCCTCCCGGGCGTCCAGGTGCCGATCCAGCCACTCCCCTTCCTCTACGAGAGCAGCGTGGTGGAGACGTACTTCACCAACGGGCTGGATCCCGATCCCACGGCCCGCCGGGTCTTCACATCCCACCGCCCCGAGCCCCTCGGCGAGTGTCTGCGTGCTGAGGTGCTTCGCCAGGCGGGGAAGCCTGACGCACCACTAGCGGCAACGGTGAAGGGCCGCATGCAGTTGGACCAGCAGCTCAACCCTGCGGACATGTGGCCTTCCCAGATCCGGGCCGTTGAGAAACTGGAGGCCAGCATCCGCGATGGACGCCATCGGGCCCTG
The DNA here is from genome assembly GCA_000708525.1 of Cyanobium sp. CACIAM 14. Classification (GTDB taxonomy): domain Bacteria; phylum Cyanobacteriota; class Cyanobacteriia; order PCC-6307; family Cyanobiaceae; genus Cyanobium. The sequence goes on along the minus strand of JMRP01000015.1, from coordinate 19,793 downwards.
ATCCATATGGCCACCGGTGGCGGCAAGACCTTCACCGCCATCTCCACCGATTACCGGCTGATCACCCAGGGGGGTGCGCGGTGGGTGACGATCGCCGGAGAGGACCACGGGGCCTTGGCAGGGTTGGCCTCGACCGGTGCGCCTGTCAAGGTCAAGGGCGGAGAGGTCACGATGCTCAATCAAAGCCGGATGCGGATGAAGCTGGAGCTGCTGGACCAGCATCGGCAAAGTCCGACGGTGGAGATAATCGCAGTTAATTAGCGGCCAGACATATGAACAAGAAATCCCTCAGCGAGTCTGATATTTGCGCAAAGTTTATAACGCCTGCCCTTATTGCGGCGGGTTGGGATGAAGCACTGCAGATACGTCGCGAGGTTTCGTTTACCGCAGGGCGCATTATTGTGCGCGGAAAACTAGTCACGCGCGGAAAAGCAAAGCGAGCCGATTATATTCTCTACTATGAGCACTTCCCGATTGCCGTAATTGAAGCCAAAGACAACAACCATGCCGTCGGCGACGGCATGCAGCAGGCTATGGACTATGCCAGCTCTCTGGATATTTCGTTTGTCTTCTCATCGAATGGCGACGGGTTTGTGTTCCATGACCGTACGGGTCAGAGTGCCCAGATGGAAACCACATTGGCACTGGAAGCTTTCCCTAGCCCGGCCTCGTTGTGGGCCAAGCACTGTCAGTGGAAGGGCTTAGCCCCAGAGCAGGAAGAGATCGTGCTGCAACCGTTTTATGACGATGGCAGCCACAAAGAGCCTCGCTACTATCAGCGAATTGCTATCAATGCGACCGTCGAAGCAATTGCCAAGGGGCAGAACCGCATTCTGCTGGTCATGGCGACGGGAACAGGCAAGACTTACACCGCGTTTCAGATTATCTGGCGCTTATGGAAAGCCAAGAAGAAGAAACGCATTCTGTTCCTGGCCGATCGCAACGTGTTGATCGACCAGACGATGGTGAACGATTTCCGCCCCTTTGGCGCTGCCATGGCCAAGTTGAGTACGGGAACCAAGACGATCGAGAAGGCCGACGGCTCAGTCGAAGCGATCACCACGGCCATCAACCCGCAGCGCCGGATCGACACCGCTTATGAAATCTATCTGGGTCTCTATCAGGCGATCACGGGACCAGAAGAGCGGCAGAAGCTGTTCCGCGAGTTCTCGCCTGGCTTCTTTGATCTGATCGTGATCGACGAATGCCACCGGGGAAGCGCGGCGGAGGATTCCGCCTGGCGGGAAATCCTCGATCACTTTTCCTCCGCCACCCATATCGGCCTGACAGCCACGCCGAAGGAAACCAAATACGTTTCCAATATCCACTACTTCGGCGAACCCGTTTACACCTACACCCTCAAGCAGGGCATCCGCGACGGCTTTCTGGCTCCCTACAAGGTGATCCGGGTGCATCTGGACGTGGATGTGGAAGGCTACCGGCCCAAGCCGGGCGAAGTGGACGACAACGGCTATGAAATCGAAGACCGTATCTATAACCAGAAGGACTTCGACCGCAATCTTGTCATCGACGAGCGCACCAGGCGTGTCGCCAAGTGGATTTCAGACTATCTAAAAGCCAGTGGCGATCGGTTTCAGAAAACGATCGTGTTCTGCGTGGATACCGAGCATGCCGCCCGCATGCGCCAGGCCCTGATCAACGAAAACCAGGACCTCATGGCTGAGAATCCGCGCTACGTCATGCGGATCACCGGCAATGACGCTGAGGGCACGGCCCAGCTGGGCAATTTCATTGACCCGGAAGCCAAGTATCCGGTGATCGTCACCACCTCCAAGCTGCTCTCGACCGGAGTGGACGCCCAGACCTGCCGGCTGATCGTGCTCGATCGTGAGATCGGCTCGATGACGGAGTTCAAGCAGATCGTCGGGCGCGGCAGCCGGGTGCATGAAGACAGCAAGAAGTATTACTTCACCCTGGTGGACTTCCGCAAAGCGACCAATCACTTTGCTGATCCTGACTTCGACGGCGAACCAGTCCAGATTTACGAGCCAGGCGAAGACGATCCGCTGATTCCGCCGGATGAGGTGCCGCCGACTGAGGAAGGTGATGAGCCGATCCCACCATCGCCTGGAGACGATGAGACCGTGGTGGATCAGCCCCCCATCATCGACCTGCCTCCGCCTGGCCCCGGCGGGCCCCCGGCCAAGTTCTATATCAAAGGCAGAACTGTCGCGGTGCTGACCGAGCGGGTGGAGTATCTCGATGAGGAGGGCAAGCTGGTGACGGAGTCCCTGCGGGACTACAGCCGCAAGACCGTGCGCCAGTGCTATACAAGCCTCGATCAATTCCTGCGCCGTTGGAAGTCAGAGGAGCGCAAGGAGCTCATCATCGATGAGCTGGCAGAAGAAGGCCTGCTGCTGGAGCCGCTGCTGGAGGAGGTGGGCAAAGAGTTCGATCCCTTTGATCTGATCTGCCATATAGCCTTTGACCAGCCGCCTCTGACGCGACGAGACCGCGCCAACAACGTGCGCAAGCGAGACGTGTTCACCAAGTACGGCCTCCAGGCCCGCGCCGTGCTCGAAGCGTTGCTCACCAAGTATCAGGACGAGGGTGTAGTCGGAGGGCTTGATAATGTAGAAATCCTCAAGGTCCCGCCCTTCAGTGCGATGGGAACGCCCTTGCAGCTCATCAAGGAATTCGGTTCTCGTGCCAGCTTTGAACATGCTGTGCACGAAATGCAAGCCGCCCTCTATCAGGAAGCCGCCTAGCCCATGTCAGCGAGAACCACGGTCAAATCCATCCAGGACATCATGCGGAAGGATGCCGGTGTGGATGGTGACGCGCAGCGGCTCTCCCAGTTGTGCTGGATGTTCTTCCTCAAGATCATCGACGATCAGGATCAGGAACTGGAGGCGATGCAGGAAGGGTATCGCTCACCGATTCCGGACTATCTGCAATGGCGCACGTGGGCGGCTGATCCAGAAGGCATCACCGGCGAGGAGCTTCTGGAATTCATCAACAATGAGCTGTTCCCAGACCTCAAGGAGCTGCCGATCAAGGGCAAGAACGCCAACCGCTGCCGCATGGTGCGCAGCGTTTTCGAGGACGCCTACAACTACATGAAGTCCGGCCAGCTGATGCGGCAGGTCGTCAACAAGATCAATAGCGTTGACTTTAATGACCTCAGTGACCGCAAGCACTTCGGCGATATCTACGAACAGCTGCTCAACGACCTGCAGAGCGCAGGCAATGCAGGCGAGTATTACACCCCGCGCGGTGTGACCGCCTTCATGGTCGATCGAATCGATCCAAAGCCAGGCGAAATCCTGATGGATACCTCCTGCGGCACCGGCGGCTTCCTCACCTGCTCCATGCGTCACATGCGCACCCACTACGTCAAAACGGTGGAAGACGAGCAGGCGATGCAGGCCAGCCTGCGGGCGGTAGAGAAGAAGCCGCTGCCCCACATGCTGTGCGTCACCAACATGCTGCTGCATGGCATCGAGGACCCCAGCTTCGTGCTGCATGACAACACCTTGGCCCGGCCCTACATCAGCTGGGGGCAGTCCGATCGGGTGGACATCATCCTCACCAACCCGCCCTTCGGCGGCAACGAAGAAGACGGGATCGAGTCCAATTTCCCGGCGCATTTCCGCACCAAGGAAACCGCTGATCTGTTCCTGGCACTGTTCATCCGCTTGCTCAAGTCCGGTGGCCGTGCCGGGATCGTCCTCCCGGACGGCTCCCTGTTCGGCGAAGGCGTCAAGACCCGCCTCAAGGAGCAGCTGCTGGAGGAGTGCAATCTGCACACGATCGTGCGGCTGCCGAACTCGGTCTTCAAGCCCTACGCCAACGTCGGCACCAACCTGTTGTTCTTTGAGAAGGGCGAACCCACCAGGGACATCTGGTTCTACGAGCACCGAGTCCCGCCAGGCCAGAAGGCCTACTCCATGACGAAGCCCATCCGGGTGGAGCATTTCCAGGACTGCGTGGACTGGTGGGGCGGAGCCGAGCGCCTGAACCGACAGGAGACCGAGCAGGCCTGGAATGTGACGATCGAGGCGATCAAGGGCCGCAACTACAACCTCGATTTCAAGAACCCCCAGACAGTGGCTGATGACCACGGCGACCCCGCCGAGCTGCTGGCCAAGCTGGAAGAAGGCGAGCAGAAGGCAGCGGGCCTGCGCGATCAGCTCAAGGCCATCCTCGCCGAGGCGTTGCTGCGATGAACGTTCAGCAGCTCCTGCAGCACTTCGAGCGGATCAGCGAAGCGCCAGACGCCATCCTGCGCCTGAGGCGCTTCATCCTCGACCTGGCGGTGAGAGGGAAGCTCGTGGAGCAAGACCCCAGTGATGAACCGGCATCGGAGCTGCTGAAGCGGATTGCGGCGGAGAAGGCGCGGATGGTGAAGGCGGGGGAGATAAAACGCGAGAAGCCTTTCCCACAGCTATCTGAGTCTGATAAAGCATTCGATGTGCCGAGTGGATGGGAATGGGTCCGCCTAGGTGCGCTAACCATGCTCGTCACAAGCGGCTCGCGCGATTGGGCCAAATATTATTCGAAAGATGGCGCGATCTTCATCCGTATGGGTAATTTATCCAAGGATCATTATCGTCTTCGCCTCGATCACATTCAGCGAGTCAAGGCCCCATCGGGTGGCGAAGGCACTCGGACGCGGTTAGAGCCTGGCGACATCCTGATATCCATTACTGGCGACGTAGGAATGCTGGGGCTCATCCCCGAGGGATTCGGTGAAGCCTACATCAACCAACACACTGCAATGGTTCGCCCGATGGTGGAAATGCAGGGACGTTACCTACCCGAACTCTTTCGCTCACAATTCGCCCAAGCTCAGTTCAACGAACCTCAGCGGGGTATTAAGAATAGCTTCCGCTTGACCGATGTGGCACAACTTCTTGTCCCCCTCCCCCCCCTCGCCGAGCAGCACCGCATTGTCGCCAGGGTGGATGAGCTGATGAGCCTCTGCGATCAGCTGGAGGCCGCGAAGTCGGAGCGCGAGCAATGCCGCGACAGCTTGGTGGCAGCCAGCTTGCAGGGATTGAGCCAGCCCGCCGAAGAGGAAGAAACCTTCCGCAAGCATGCCCATTTCACCTTTAACAACCTGCCACGCATCACGACCCGTGCAGCCCACATCAAGCAATTTCGCCAGTCGATCTTGAATCTCGCCGTGCGGGGGAAGCTGGTGCCGCAAGACCCCAGTGATGAACCGGCGGCGGAGCTGTTGAAGCGTAATAACGCTCAGCCTATTCTAGTAGGGAAATTCCCTATTCCTCTGAATTGGGTCTGGGCAAATGTCGGCGCGGTAGCGGACACACGCCTTGGGAAGATGCTCGACAAGGCTAAGAATAAGGGAGTTTCCCACCCGTATTTGCGAAACCTAAATGTACGCTGGTTTGATTTTGATCTTTCTGATCTTCTTGAGATGCGTTTCGAGGAGTGTGAGCTCCGTGAGTTCGAGCTTAGAAGTGGCGATGTATTGATCTGTGAAGGGGGAGAGCCTGGACGTGCAGCGGTCTGGGATGAACGAATGAAAGGTGTCTATTTCCAAAAGGCTATACACCGTGTCCGATTTAAACCGTATGTCGATCCCAACTTCTTTGTGTATGCTCTTCGCGCAAGTTCTGATGACGGAAGACTCGCCGAGCAGTTCACTGGAACAGGAATCAAGCACTTTACTGGAGTAGCTCTCAAGGCCTATCTGTTTCCCCTTCCCCCTACTGCAGAGCAGCACCGCATCGTCGCGAAGGTGGATGAGCTGATGGCAATCTGCGATCAGCTGGAAGCACAGATCACAGAGACGGATCAGTACAGCCGCCGTTTCCTGGAGGCTGTCTTGAATGAAGCCCTGCCTTCGGCTTCAGTGCGAGTATAATATAGTTATGAGAGGAGGCTGGTCTACATGAGTCATGGGGCGGACGGCTCAAACGAAGAAAAAATATTTCGTGTACTCACGCTGGATGGAGGGGGCGCCAAGGGGTTCTATAGCTTGGGTGTATTAAAAGAGATCGAGGCGATGGTCGGGTGCCCTTTGCACCAGAAGTTCGATCTCGTCTTTGGAACAAGCACGGGAGCGATCATCGCGTCGCTGATTGGACTTGGCTATGGAATCGACTCCATCCTGGCTCTGTATCGCAAGCACGTGCCTACGGTAATGTCCAAAAATAATGCATCTGAAAGATCGACGGCCCTGCAACAGCTGACGACTGAGGTGCTTGGCAATTCTATGTTCAGCGATGTCAAGACTGGCATCGGGATCATTACGGTTAAGTGGCTGACTGAGCGCCCGATGATCTTCAAGGGAAGCGTTGCACAGGCTCACGGCCGAGTTGGCACGTTCGTCCCTGGCTTTGGCGTTAGTATGGCCGACGCCGTTAAGGCATCCTGTTCGGCATATCCTTTTTTTGAGCGGACAATCGTGAAGACATCGATGGGCGAGGACATTGAACTCATCGACGGCGGGTACTGTGCGAACAACCCGACTCTGTACGCGATCGCCGATGCGGTTCAAGCGCTTCAGCGTGATCGCAAGGACATCCGGCTGGTGAGCGTTGGCGTCGGTACCTACCCTGACCCTAAGCCTGGCCTGTTGATGAGGCTGGTTAAGAAGTACCTCATCAGCGTCCAGCTACTGCAGAAGACCCTGGAGATCAACACGCAGTCGATGGACCAACTGCGGCAGATCCTGTTTCATGACATACCTACAATCCGAATCAGCGACACCTACGTAACGCCTGAGATGGCGACCGACCTTCTTGAACATGACCTCAGGAAACTGAACATCTTATTCCAGAGGGGGCGAGAGTCTTTCGCGTTGAGGGAAAAGGCGCTTCGTCATTACTTGATGTAGTCAAGGAGAACAGATGCCAATTCCTGAATCTCAGCTCGAAATATGGTCTCACCAGGGATCAATCACCCAGTCGAGCAACACCTACAACACGATCAAGAACGTATTGGAAGCCAGCACGACTCCGTATGCCGGTAAGAACTTCAAGGTGTTCCTACAAGGCTCGTACGGGAATGATACAAACATTTACGCCGAGAGCGATGTAGACATCGTTATCCGTCTCGACGACTGCTTCTATAGCGACCTTGGATATCTTAACGAAGAGGAAAAGGCTGTTTACAGATTGGCGTATCGCGACGCCACCTACACGTATGTCGACTTCAAGCGGGATGTCCTTACAGTGCTCATAAACCAATACGGGTCAGCGGTCAAAACAGGTGACAAAGCGATTGCCATCGATGCCTCCGGAACGCGTCGAAAAGCCGACGTTATCGTGGCTACACAGTTCCGACGCTATTTTAAATTCTCCTCTTCGAACGACTCCAAATACGCTGAAGGAATATGTTTCTGGAACGGTAAAGGGGAGCGGATTGCGAACTATCCAAAACAGCATTCGGCGAATCTTACATCAAAACATCAGAATACCTCAAGGTGGCTCAAGCCCATGGTTCGTGTGTTTAAGAACATCCGCAGTAGGATGGCTGATGATGGCCTAATCAGAGCCGACACAGCACCTTCGTACTTTATAGAAGGACTCCTCTATAACGTACCAAACTCAAAGCTTGCTGCCAGCTACCAGGACTGTGTGGTCAATACGTTGAATTGGTATCGCGAGGAGGCTGTAAAGAAAGACCTCGTGTGCGCTAACGAGAACTATTACCTGCTCCGTGACGGACACCTCACTTGCTGGACTCAGGTGCAATGCGATGCCTTTGTAGATGCTGCGGTAAGGCTGTGGAACGACTGGTAAACAAGCCAGTACGTCATTTACGGGACATCTCTACTTGTGAGAATCGGTACAATCTTATCTCGCTAGTGCATGAACTATCGACAAATGGATACATTTTGTCGATAGTCACTGGAGGCACCTCCCGTAGCGCAAGGGGTTTGGGGCCATAGCAAGGGGCGAACTCTCGACAAAACGATGAATGGCCGAAAATAGCTCTCCGGCTGCGAGTTCGAGCACCTCCTCGACGCCATCAGGGGCAGTCGGAACGAAATCCGCGACCGCTGTCTAGTTCTGTTGATTTTTCGTCATGGGCCTCGCGTGTCCGAGGCCTGCGGTCTGGTGCTGGAGCTTGTGGACTTCGAAAGTCGCATCCTCCACGTCGCCCGCCTTAAGGGGGGCCTGTCCAACACCCACCCGCTCCGTGGGGACGAAATCCGAGCGATCAAAGCCTGGCTGGTGCAGCGCACGCACATGAAGGACAGGGGGCGGGCCTTCTTCCTCAGTGAGCAGCGCAAGCCCCTGCACCGCTCAACCGTGAACCTCGCCCTACGTCAATTCGGCGTGAAGGCGAACCTTGAGGTGGACTGGTTTTTCTGGACAGGTCCCATCGTTAACCTCTGAGGCGGGGCACCGCCCCTGACCAGGGGCTCCCACCGATGAGCAAGCGCCGCACCCACAGCCCCGAGTTCAAGGCCAAGGTAGCCATAGAGTCGATCAGTGGCCGCAAGAAGATCCAGAAGATCCCCGCTGCTCACGCGGGACAAGAATGCGCAGGTCCATCGCGCAACCATTCACGGCCTCGGGGGTGGACCGGCCTCGGTGGTTAACCACGGAGAACGGCCCCACCCCTTCCAGATCCGCCTTTCAGGAGATCCCGCCTCGTCCACTCCCCCGAGCACGAAGCCGGCATAACGGAGTTGACCATTGCCAAGAGCCTGACCCTTCAGACCTTCCCCCGCCCAGCAGGATCTCCATCCGACAGCTGGAGGCCACCACCAGGATCCCAAACCACCCCCGAGGGCCTGGGGAATCCGCAGGCGATGGGTCGTCCACCTTCAGCCGGTGGAAGCAGCTCATCAGGGCGGCCGCAGAAGACCGGCCGATGCTCTCCCGTCACGGTGTCTATCCTTTCGAAGGGCCAGCCCTCATCGTCAAGGTGCCAGAGGAAGCGGGGCATGGTGCTGGAGCGGCTAAGTGCAGTCTTCCCGGCGGCGGACATCCAGACCAGCCACGACTGGCTCACGCCAAGTAGGGCCTGCTGAGGAAAGCCAGATCGATTGTGGCGCAATGGCTTTGACCACTTCCATGGCGATAGAATGTGCATGAATCGGCCAGATTGCGCCGAAAAGCTGCCCGGGGTTTTCCACATGTATCGCCGCAAGGATGGCAATCAGCTCTCGTTCGAGGATTTCTTCCTTCCCTTTGGCGGCAAACTCTCTGGAGAAAACCGCTGGGTCAAGCTGGCTGATCTCATCCCCTGGGATGAGTTGGAGCATCACTACGCCACCCAGTTTTCCAAAGGCTTTGGTGCACCTGCCAAGCCATTCCGGATGGCGCTGGGGGCCTTGATCATCAAAGAGCGCCTCCAGATTACCGATGAAGAACTGGTTGAGCAGATCAAGGAGAACCCCTACCTTCAGTTCTGCCTTGGCTTGGAGGCTTTCCAGTATCAGGCACCGTTTGATCCGTCCATGATGGTGCATTTCCGCAGGCGCCTACCGGCGGCTGTGGTCAATGACTGCAACGAGCGAATCGTCCGGCACGCAAAGCAGCGAATGGACGAGGAGTGCCAGGAAGAGCATGACGATCCTGATGATGGTGGCGAGTCAGCATCGACCTCACCTGAAGCATCCAACGCAGATGCGGCGGCCGCCAAGAGCAACCAAGGAATCCTCCTGATCGATGCCACATGCGTACCCGGCGACATTCGATATCCAACCGATCTGTCACTTCTGAACGAAGCCCGCGAGACAACCGAGAAGCTGATTGATGAACTGCATCGTCAAGTGCGTGATGCGTACGGCCATAAGCCCAGAACCCACCGGCGCAGGGCTCGTCGTCAGTTCCTGGCTGTTGCCAAACAGAAGCGTCCGAGACGGGAGAAGATTCGGAAGGCTATCGGTCAGCAGCTCGGGCATCTGGGGCGAAACCTGGCCAGCATCGACGCCCTCATCGCCTGCGGGGCATGCCTTCTGGCCGCTGGGCGTCATTGGTATCGCAAGCTGTTGGTTGCCAGCGAACTGGTGCGACAGCAGCGGATCCTGCATCACTCAGACAGCAGAAGTATTCAGGATCGAATTGTCAGCCTGACCCAACCTCACATTCGGCCGATCGTTCGCGGCAAGGCCAGGAATCAAGTTGAATTCGGAGCCAAGATCTCAATCTCGGTGACTGGAGAAGGCTTTGCATTTCTGGATCGGCTGAGCTGGGATCCCTACAATGAAGGGGATGATCTGAAAGTTCAGGTGCGTGCGTATCGTCGGCGTCATGGCTGTTTCCCGAAGGTTGTTTGCGCAGATCAGGTCTACCGCACACGGTCCAATCGTGCCTTCTGCAAGCGGCATCACATTCGGCTTAGCTGTGTTTTCTCACCAGGTCATTCAGCGATCAGCAGCCGCTGGAGGCACTGCTGAGGGCTGAGGCCACCGAGAGCCATGTGGCATCTGTGGTCGTTATAGATCTTCAGGTAGCGGGGCAGCCAGCGGTTGCGTTCCTCGGATGTCCGGTAGGCGATGACGTAAGCCCACTCATCCAAAAGCGTCTTGATGAACCGTTCCGCCTTGCCGTTGGTCTGAGGCGTGTACGCCTTGGTGCGGATGGGTTTCAGATCCAGTGCCTGACAGGCTTTTCGCCAGTCACCAGAACGGTAGGCGGAGCCATTGTCCGAGAGCACCCGCCGGCAGGTGATCCCCTGCTCCGAGAACCATCCGACGGCACGGGCCAGAAACCCGATGGTCGTCGCCTTCTGCTCGTCATCGAGCACTTCGACGTAGGCCAGGCGGGTGGCGTCATCGATCGCGACGTGCACCTTCTCGTAGCCGGCGCCTCGGGAGGCGCCCTGACGACGGTCACCGGTGATCCGATGGCCGACCCGCTCAAAGCGAGCCAACTGCTTGGTGTCGACATGGATCATGTCGCCGGGGCGTTCCCACTGATACCGCCGCACCGGAGTCCTGGGCTCCAGGTTCCTGAGACGGCCCAGCCCCAGGGCGTTCATCAGCCGTCCGACGGTCGAAAGGGGAGCCTGGAGGGCCCTGGCGATGCGGCGGAGCGTGCAACGCTGGTGCCGCAGGTTGACGGCCACCTGCAGTTGCTGCGGATCGAGCGTCCGCCGCTGGGTGCGGCGAACACTCCGTCGATCCGCCAGTGCCGTCACACCGCCAGCACGGAACCGTGCCAGCCACTTGTAGGCGCTGCGAAGGCTGATCCCGGCTTCCGCCGCAAGCGTCCTGAGCGGAAGGCCCTCATCCAGGTGCCGACGAATCAGGCGTTCCCGACTGAGCGGGGTCAGTCGGGCCAGTGGGTGGCTATGCATGGGGGGTGAGGTCTTGGGACGGGCGGTGACACCCCGACCCTGGCGACCTCACACCCAATCGTCAGCTGAACAACCTGGTGGGACTACACACTTAGCGGTCCTCGTCTTGGCCGGCCCAAAATGGATTCAGAGCTGCTTGCTGAAGAGAAGCAGATTGCCCTTGCCGACCAGCGGAGACGCAATGGTGTGGAAGGCAAATTCGGGCAGGGCAAGCGCCGTTTTGGCCTCGATCTGATTCGTGAAAAGCTCCCCCTGACATCAGGCTGCACGATTGCCATGAACTTGCTGGTGATGAACCTGGAGAAGCTCCTGGAGCTTCTTTTTGTCTGTATTGCCGGTCTCCACTGGTTCATGATGGCAACTTTCGCCTCTGAGAGGAGTACCACAGGGCTAATTTCATCAAGACCGTGTCATGCGACCTGCTGAGCTGATGGCCGCGCCAAATGCGGCCTTTCAGTCGCCGAGCCGCGAGGTGAGATTTTCAGGAGGCCCCAAGTAGCCGCTTGCTCAGCTGCAGGTATGAACAACCTGGTGTTAACCACAACTAACCAGCAACGAAGTTCAAGGCTTCTGAGCTGTCAACTGGATACGCCTACGCATTCGCCGTGACCAGCCATAGGCCAAGCTCAGTCCCAGAATCGGCATGGGACCTGGTACGGATGAAACGGGTCCGAGAGGTCTGCCCACGGCAAAGCGGAACACCTGATCCTGAGTAGTCGGGAAGATGCCCTGGGAATTTGCCGGTGGCGCAATGAATTGCGACACGCTCAGCACGTCTCCCTGATCGAGACCGAAGGCAAAAAGGGGCCCGAATTCGGAGAAAGGGAGCTCTGGCCCAAGAGAGCCCAGCGCTGCGCCCGCCTGCTCTGCAAAGTTTGCCGCATGCTGTTCATATCCCCACCAAGGCATGCGGCCACCGTTGGCAAGGCTCTCGAACCAGGCAGGTTGGTCAAGCGGAGCCACCTCTTCCACCGAGAGTTCGAAGCTCTGGCCACCTACCACCACTTGCAGAGCAGAGGCTGGCAACACAGGGCCAAGGGTCGTCCCTGCAACGAGAGTGCCAAGGAGAACCGAAGACCGAAAGAGCTGATTCATGGGAGGGAATGAGGTGCTGAGGAGCCTATGGGATGGGCGTGGGGTTGACAGAACGTAACCTGGAAAGGCCCTGACTTAGGCCAAAGCCAAGTCTGTGTATTGGAATTGATCCGTGCTGCTGAGGTTGAGCTGGCTGAGGTTGGCACCCTCCAAAAAACCGATCGCTTCGTCGTAGAACGATACCCGGTTAGAGATGGGCCGTTCAGGATTGCGGGCATAGATAAAAACCCCTATCTTACTTTGATAAGTGCCGTTACCGAGCAGATACTGCTGGGCGCTGCCGTGCAACTGAATGCGATCACCGACGCTGAAATCAGTGATCACCGCAAAATCACCTCGGCCCTGACTGAGCGGATTGCCATCGTCGTAGAAGGGGCCGAGCGCATCCCCGAGCACGAACAGATCCGGACCTCCGTTCCCAGTCAGTAGATCGACCGTGCCTTTACCCCTGTGACTGGCAGGGGAGTCGGTCGGCACCCCCCGAAGGATGTCGGCTGCCGCAGTGCCGATTATGCTGTCGCTGCTGTCGGTGGGATTGCCCACCATGGCATCCTTGATGATGTAAGAGGTCGTGGCACCCACTTGTTGGCTGCGGGTGCTGTCGGCATAGAACCGCAGTTCCATGAGCTCGTCGCTTTCGATCAGGTTATCGCGGGCAACTCCTAGAAAGACATTAAGCGTGCCATCAGCACCGACTTGGCCGTCTCCGGTGAGAGCACTACCCACGACATCACCAGAGGTGATATCAGAGCCGGAGAAGGCCCAATAGAAACGCGTGCCCTCCGCCACGTTCGTGGTGGTCAAGCTGGCTGCAAGCGTGTCACCTTCGAACAGGCTGGTTGGACCAGAGGTAACTGTGTAGGTAGGGGCAGACGGTACGGAAACAGATTTGGAGAAGACCTGTTCTGCGAAGCCTGCCGCATCGATGTATGACACCTTCACCCGCACTTGCTTGCCTTCCTCGGCAGGAGTCAGCGAGTAAATAGAATTCGTGGCATCATCGATATCCGTCCAATCTCTGCCGTTGCCGGAGCTCTGCCACTGATAGCCGTAGCCAGTCTCAGGATTCCCATCGGGATCTCCCGCCTCAGGGATGGCATTGAGAATATGTTTGACGCCAGGCGCATAGACGATAGAAAAAATAGCTTCACCGTTATTTTTGGGGAACACTTTAACAGGAGAAGTAACGGCCTCTTCGGCGAACCCTCTCCCATCAACATATAAGATAATGGCTCTTATCTGCTTGCCTTCACTATCATCAGAGAGGCTATATGTGGATCCAGTGGCTCCATCGATGGCTGTCCAACTGATTCCATTTCCGGAAGACTGCCATTGGTAGCTGTAACCAGCTGGGGGATCACCCTCGGGGTCGGCATCTTCGAGGATGATGCGTAGAATCTGACCAATTGATGGTGTCCCGCTGATAGAGAACGAGGCCTCACCTTCATTAGACGAAGCCTTATACAGGAAGATATCAGAAGCTCGATTGCGATCATTTACGTCTAGATTGTCTGCCACAGAATCAAATGCCACCAAGAGACCATCGCCACTGATTGCAGGGTTGTTGGAGTCAGAACCGACCTCCTCTGATGAAATACCGCTTATTGGCTTCGTTTCTCCAGTTTGTCGATCATGCAGGTAAATATTATACCTTGAAGCAGTATTGTCTAGTCCAAGATTCGATGCGCGAGACCGAAAGACGATAAAGCGTCCATTCGTGCTCATGAACGATGAATCGCTATTCCCATCAGACTCGGCGCCATCACTGCGTATGCTGACCCGCTCAATAATGCCAGACTGTAAATCTACAAGAAAAACATCAGAGGCTTCATTTGCATCTCCTTCAACAAGATTTGAGGCAAGGGACGAGAAGAGAATGTAGTGGCCATCGGAACTAATAGATGCTGCCAAGCTTATGTCATCCGCTTCATTCCCACTGACATTGATATTAACTCGTTTGGTCGTGCCTTTCAATCGATCGCGGAGAAAGATATCTGCTACATCGTTGCCGTCATCACTGACTAGATTTGAAGCATACGAGTAGAATACTACATATCGGCCATCAGCGCTGATCGCTGACCTTGAGCTTAGGCTGTCCCCATTTGCCTGGGCACCATCATTGGCAACACTAATCCGCTCAGTAGTTCCTGACTGGAGATCTCTTACGAAGACGTCAACGACTTCATTCGTGTCGTTCTCGACCAGATTTGAAGCCGCAGATGAAAATACCACATATCGGCCATCAGCGCTGAGAGAAGCTAGGCTACTCGCTCCGTTCGATTCTTTCCCAGCAACTGACAAGCTTACTCTACGTGTAGTATTGGCTTGACGGTCGCGTATAAAGATGTCTCTAGCATCATTGAGATCATTCTCAATCAAGTTGTTGGCAATGGAAGAGAATACTACATACTGACTGTCTGGACTAACCGCATATCCCTCGCTATCGCCATTGGCTGCAGCACCACCAAACCCGATACTAATATTCTCAAGCGCGTTGGATTCAAGATCAAGGAGAAATACATCGGCCACATTGTTGATGTCATCATCGATAATATCTGATGCGTACGAAGTGAAAAGTAGGTGCCGCCCGAGCAAATCAAACACCGGCTGGGAACTGTCGCCGTTCCCCTTGATGACCGCTTGGCGAGTTTCTGATATATCAGAAGAATTGGAAAGAGCATTGAATGATAGAAGGGGATCCTCTACGGACTTGAGCGGCGCTATACGCTCAAGCAGCGGGCTATACAAGGGTTTGAACGGTTCTGTCAACTGCACGCTGATATTCAACTTATAAGTGGGGGCGTTGGGACTAAAGTTATAATCAGTCGTGCCACCCACATTCAGCCGCAGCCGACCGCCTGCCAAGGGAATAGAAAGTGAGGGATTAACTTCTACAGATCCAGAAAGTTGTCCATTATTAAAATTGGCGTTCACACCGAAGCCTATGTTGCCGTATGGCAATAACTTGGAAAAGGCTGTAGAATAGGTTATGTCTCCGATGACAGCATTAGCAAATGAACTAAGTGATAGGCTGTCGCCAGAACGTATGCGCTTCAGTTGTTCTGATGCAAAGTCTGTAAGACGCCTAACTTCAACTCCAAGACCAAGGTTGCCCATGGCAGTTGAGCTTAAGTAGCTAATTACCCCGTCATTATATGAAATTCCTAGATCTGTAGCTGTTTGCCGAAACTCTTCAATGTTCTTATAAAGACCGGGAAGGAGATTCTGCATGGCGGCTTGGCGAAACCGTTCAGTTAGCAGTGACGCCAAAGATTTGCTATTCTGCTCAATTAAGCGATAGAGAAGTTCTGCTGGTTGCTTAAATTGCGATTGAATCTCGCCAACATATTCTTCAGCCCGCTGTCGCACTATATCCGTACCGAAGTCTCGGTAGTCATTCATCATGATGCCCAACATGTCATACTTATTAGGCAGCAATGCTGACATGCCCACTCCCTTCACTTGACCAAGTGATTGACTTTTCACTTGATCAATATAACTCTTCAAGTCCAGTCGAAGATCTCTGGCCAAGTCCTGTGCCAGCCCTTTGCTGCTGTCTACGTATACGGTTGTGACCACACTCTGTGGAAGAGCGCTCGAACCATCTTGATATCTTAAAGTCCCAGCAATTAATGAGTTCCATTGGTGGTCATAAGGCTTGTCTGCAGGCTGGCTACGTCCTGTGGCTTCAACAACGAGGTTTCCATTTATAATGCCAGAAGAAGATATATTACCGGTCTCAAAGTTAAGAATGGTATCCCCATTGCCGGCTGTATCAATCACTTTTGAACGAATAACACCTAGCCCTGTAGATTCGATGACTTGAAAACCGCTAGGTACACGAACCTCCAAGACACTAATTGTTCCTGATGGGCTGGTTCTGTAATTCGCTTTAATATTCAGCCCAAGGCGGTGATCTGGCCCAACTCCAATCTCTTGACTGGATGCAGTGATGGAAAGTGACGGCTTAATAGAAGGCTGCAGAACACGAGGGTAGAAGTAGTAGTATGGGCCGTAATGAGGCTGTGTAAAATAACCAAAAGAAGGCCGCCATAGGTCTTGAAGGACAGCAAGAAAGTCAGGGGATAGACCGATAGTTTCGTCTAATGATAAATCTAGATTGAGACCACTCTGTTCGTAAATGGTATTGTAACTGCTTGGATGAAGCGACCCGATTGGAACGTTAAAGGATCCCTTGCTCGTAACGCCCTCACCAGTAGTAATATATTCCTGTTCAACACCTGAGCCGATGAATATTGCTTTGTCGTAGAGTCCATCCGACTGTCTTGTTAGGTTGATGCTTCCTTCAAGTAACCAGGAATCAACAAATGTAGTGTCTAGATTCCCATCGCCGTATCTTGAGTAACTGGTAGTAAAAGTGAGCCTCACCCCATCATCCGTCTTGTCGAAAGAGAATGTGTTGGTTGTACCGTCAGGCTGAAAACTGAACTTTATAGGCTCATAATTCACAGTGAATGTGAGCCCTGAGGCCGTCTTGACTTCTGCTGTTGGAGTAAAACTAGCGCTACCGTCGTCGATCGGCAATCCAGATCTTTTTATTTCAATCGATGCAAAGTCTTGTACCATTGATCCATGCTGAATATTCTATGAGAATTTAGCGGGCCGATGCTTTTGGCTTTGGTATCTCCTGTTACATCCGTTCTGGAGTGGTTCCTTGCCTTGACCCCGGAAACCGGTCCAGAGTGAATGAGAACCCTAATCTGGCCAGAATGGGCCGGGGACCCCCCCTCTGCCAGGAATGATGACGCCTCTCCATCCCGACCATTTCAACCACCAGGGGGCCTGATGGAACCGATCGATGCGTCCTTACAGCGAGGCCGTCTAGGCTGATGTGCGCCGGCGGATGGGGCCTCCCCACCGCCAGAGCGTGGCGGAGATCGCCCAGGAGCTGGGCATCCACGTGATCACCCTCTACAAGTGGAGGAAGGCCTGGCGGCTCCAGGGGGAGGTGGTGCCCGCCACCCAGAAGGACCCTGAGGGTTGGAGCCCGGCCGACAAGTTCACGGTGGTGCTGGAGACCGCCGGCCTGAACAGCACCGAACTGGGTGCCTACTGCCGGGAGCGGGGCCTGTTCCCCGAGCAGGTGGACCGTTGGCGCCAGGCCGCCCAGGATGCCAATGCCCAACCGCTGCTGACGATGGCCGAGCAGAAGGACCTGGAGAAGCGCCACCAGGCCGATCAGCGCGAGATCAAGCGGCTGCAGCAGGAGTTGCGCCGTAAGGACAAGGCCCTGGCGGAGGCGGCGGCGCTGCTGATTGCCTCAAAAAAGATCCAGGCCTACTGGGGCGAGGACGCGGGGGACTGACCTCTCCTGCCGATCGCCGCAAGGCCTTGGAGATCCTCGATGCCACCGTGGCGGCCGGTGCACGGGCCCGTGAGGTGGCGGCTCTCCTGGGCGTGGGGCTCACCACGCTGCAGCGCTGGCGGCGTCAGTTCGCGGGTGATGGGGACGGCCTGGACGGCCGTAAAGGCAGCCCTCGCCTGGTGTCTCACCGCCTCATAGACGAGGAGCGTCAGCGGATCGTGCTCACCTGCAACGAGCCCGAGTTCGCGGCGCTGCCACCGGGGCAGATCGTGCCGGTCCTGGCGGATCGGGGCCTCTATATCGGCTCGGAGCGCAGCTTCTACCGCGTTCTCCATGCCCATGGTCAGGCCCATCGCCGTGGCCGTGCCCGGCCGCCCCAGGAGCCACGTCCAGTGCCACGGCTGGAGGCCAGAGGCCCGAATCAGGTGTGGAGCTGGGACATCACCTACCTGCCCACGAGCGTCCGTGGCGTCTGGCTGTACCTCTACCTGGTGATCGATGTCTGGAGCCGCAAGGTGGTGGCCTGGGACGTGGCCGAGCGGGAAGACGCACAGATCGCCGCTGATCTGGTCAGCCGCGCGTGCCTGCGGGAGCGGATCAGCAAGGGTCGGCGACAGCCCTTGATCCTCCATGCCGACAACGGAAACGCCATGCGGGCCGCCACCCTCGAAGCCCGACTGGAAGAGCTGGGGGTCCTCAGATCCTTCTCCAGGCCCCGGGTCAGCAACGACAACCCGTACTCGGAATCACTGTTCCGCACGGTCAAGTACCGGCCGGATTACCCCCGGCGGCCCTTCCGCAGCCAGGACGAGGCCTGCCGCTGGGTGGCGGAATTCGTGGCGTGGTACAACCACCGGCACCGCCACAGCGCCATCCGGTTCGTGACGCCTGCTCAGCGCCACAGCGGTCAGGCCGTTGAAGTCTGCCGTCACCGCGCCCGCGTCTACGAGCAGGCCCGCCAGCGACACCCCCGCCTCTGGAAACGCAGCACCCGCTGCAGGCGTCTGCCGGAAGCGGTCTGGATCAATCCCCCTCCTCAAGAACACGCCGTCCATCCAGCTACGTTGTTGATGGCCGCCTGACCCCGGGTAGGGTCTTCAACTTTCCTGGCAGTCACCGGGGGTACGGGAACAGGTACTCCAGCGAGCTCCTGCTGCCTGGACAGCGGCGTACCTTGAACTTGAGGGGAGGCCTGGGAGCCAACCCGGACCCCACCTTCCAAAAGAGTCCGGCCAGGGATCACCCGAGCCGGTGCGCACAGAGGAGGTGCGCCCGAGATGCGTCAAAGCAACCGTCTTCTCGATGGTATGGCGCGAATGTCATCTTGTAGCCGAAGTGAGCCATAATCTGGTTCCCGCTGGTTGAACCCCCGGGCTGCATAACCCGGGCCGGGATCACAACCGGAAAGGTCAAGCCTTGAGCCTCTCTTCCCGCAGGCGTGATCCCTATCCCTTCCCTGCCAGGCCCAAGACAGGTCATGCGTGGAGCACAGACACCCGATCGGATCGTGCCCCAGATGCCAAGGTGACGGTTCGCAACCGGTGCAAAGGCGCCCCCCACGGGGCGCCTTCCTGTTGGGCAGAGAGGGACCGGGGCGGCGTGAAGGGCGAGACCAGCACCGCCCTGATGCTCACCCTCCCTGACCCCACCGGCACCGCCCTCCCAGAGGAGCAGGCTCATTGCCCCTGGTAGGTCAGTCCCAGGCGGTAATGGACGCGGGACACCGGGTCACGATGTAGGCGGGCTGCCGCGAGGCCAGATCAGGACGCGGCACAGTGGATGGAGGTTCATCTCATCGGCCGGCCATGACAGCAACTTCCGTGAGCCAGGACCTCCTTGAGGAGATCGTCCAGAGGCTGGAGCAGGGGAGGGCGACAGCCCAACAGCGGGTCGAGGGTTTCGACAGCAGGGATCTGGAGGACGAGAGCGAAGACTCCCTTCGCGACCTGGCGCGAGGACTGCGCGACGACCTCCACCACATCCAGGGCCTGCTGGAGGAGCTCCTCACCAGCGAGATACCGGCCCTGAGAGGACAGCTGCCCTGAGTCGTGTCCTCCACCAATGACGTTGGCCCGCGGAGAAGGGACATGACGCGGGGCACCTGGGGGTGAGGTGGACTCGG
>JMRP01000014.1 GCA_000708525.1 Cyanobium sp. CACIAM 14 | reverse complement strand
ATGGGTCATTCCTGTAACCACGCCACCTGGTGAGCGGACATGCCTCGTCGGCCGAGAAGGGAGCGCCGAAATGTCACGTCCGCCTGCGGCGCCGGGCAGCTGGACGAGACTCGGTGGCAACATCATCTGGCCATGTCCAGTCCCTTGCCAGCGATGGCGGTCGCCGACCCCACCAACGACCTGCCCCCCGGCGCCGGAGAGCCGATCAGCGAGGAGGAGGCGCTGCGCCGGCTGCGCCAGAGGGAAGACCAGTCGCACCAGTACTACGCCGCCTGGTGGCTCGGAAGGATGCGCAGCCGCCATCCCCAGGCGGTGCCTCTGCTGCGAAGTGCCCTGCAGGAGCGTCAGCCCCGTCAGGCGGATGCCGGGGTGGAACGCAACGCCGTGGCCCGCAATGCAGCTCGCGCATTGGGCAAGCTGGGCGATCCTGCGGCCATTCCCGACCTGCTGGCCGCGCTCGAGGACGACGACGACGGCCTGAGGGAGGCCGCGGCCCGGGCCCTTGGGGAACTGAAGGCGGAAGCGGCGGTGGCCCCGCTCTGCCGGCGGCTGGCCAGCGGCCCCGAGCATGCGGGAGCTCCGCAGGAGAACAGCCCGAAACTGCGCGAGCCGTGCGAGGCCATGATCGAGGCCCTGGGCGACATCGGCCTGGCCAGTCCTCCCGGGGAGGACACCCTTGTGGCCGCAGTCATTGAGCCCTTTGCGGACCATGGCCGGCCCCTGATCCGTTCCGCCGCGGCCCGGGCCCTGCTGCAGCTGACGGCGGAGCCCCGCTGGGGGGAGGTGCTGCTGGAGTTGCTGGCCCATCCCCAGTTGCAGGTGCGACGGGCCGCCTTGATGGATCTCGGTGCCGTGGGCTGGCGGCCGGCCCTCGAGCCGATCCGTGGCACCCTGGCGGAGAACAGCCTCAAGCTGATCGCTCTGCGGGGGTTGGTGGAGCAGGGCAGCGGCGAACCGGAAGTGGAAAGCGTGCTGGCGGTCATGGACGAACTGCTGTGATGGACCCGCTTCGGAGCCTGGTGGACGCTGTGGAGCGGGCCGCCTCGGCCCAGGAACTGCTGGCGGCCACCAGGGCGCTGGCGCAGGCGGTCGGCCCCGGGGCCGACCCTGCCGGCATCGCCTCTCTGGTGCGCGTGCTCGGCTTCAACAACCCCGGGGCTGCCGTGGCCGCCGTCGACGGCCTGATCACCGTGGGCGCGGACGCTGTGGAGCCGTTGCTGCTGGGCCTGGACGAGCACAACTACGGCGCCAGGGCCTGGGCCGTGCGGGCCCTGGCCGGCATCGGTGACGTGCGGGGCCTCAGCCTGCTGGAGCAGGCCCTGGGACAGGACATCGGCCCCAGCGTGCGCCGCGCCGCCGCCCGTGGACTTGGCCAATTGCGGCTCGCAACCCTACCCCTCGGCGAACGCCGCGATGTGAGGGAGCGCTGCCTGGTGGCACTGGAACAAGGGCGTGAGGACGGGGAATGGGTGGTGCGCTACGCCGTCGCGGTGGCCCTGGAGGGTCTGGGAGCACCCCTGGAGCGGGCCGATCCCCACGGCCAGCGCGCCCTCGAGAACCTGAGGATATTGGGCCATCCCGAGCGGGAGCCGACTCCGGTGGTGCGGCTGCGGGCCGGGCTCGCCCTGACGCGGCTGGGGGAACCATGAATCCGTCGGGCGTTCCAGCAGGCAGCGGACGCGGGGGTGGCACGGAGCGCCCGGTCCGCATCCTCTTCGTCTGCCTGGGCAACATCTGCCGTTCCCCGGCCGCGGAAGGGGTGTTCCTGCACCTGCTCGAGCGCCAGGGTCTGGAGCGGGCCTTCCGGGTGGATTCCGCCGGAACCGGTCACTGGCACGTGGGCAGGCCCGCCGACCCGCGCATGCGCAGCGCTGCGGGACGAAGGGGAATCGAGCTGCCCAGTCGGGCCCGCCAGATCAGCGCCGACGACCTCAGCCGTTTCGATCACGTGCTGACGATGGATCGGCAGAACCTCAGGGACGTGCTTGCCCTGGCAACGCCCGGCGTGGCCACCGCCCGCATCGGCCCGCTCACCAGCCACTGCCGCCGATTCACCCTCGAGGAGGTGCCCGATCCCTATTACGGCGGTGAGGAGAGCTTCGAGAGGGTCCTGGATCTGCTGGAGGACGCCTGCACAGGTCTGCTCGAGACGCTCAGGGCCGAACAGCTGGGGCACGGAAACTAGGGGGCCTGCACCCGGGTGGGGCCGGGCCAGGCGTCCTCCGGCACCCGCTCGCGGAAGAGGTCCACCAGCCGCTGGATCACCGCATCGATGGCCAGGCCATCGGTGACCAGCTCCACCGCATCGGCCGCCTGCCGCAGGGGCGCGACGCTGCGGCTGGAATCGAGGTGATCCCGCTCGGCGATCTGGGCTTCGAGTTCGGCCCGCTCCGGCACGGGGAAACCGCGCTGGGCCAGATCCAGGGCCCTGCGGCGGGCCCGCTCGGCCACGGTGGCCGTCAGGAAGACCTTGCACTCGGCGTCCGGAAACACCGCCGTGCCGATGTCGCGTCCTTCGGCCACCAGGCCGCCCCGTAGCCCCATGGCCTGCTGCTGGCGTGTCAGCGCCTCCCGCACGCAGGGGTGAGCGGCCACGGTGGACACAAGAGCCGTGACCTCGGGGCTGCGGATGGCCTCGCTCACCTCATGGCCGTTCACCCTCACCCGCTGCTCCCCGCCCGCCCCGCTGAGGAGCTGAAGATCGAGATCCTCCAGCAGCGGTGCGACCGCTGCGGGATCCGCCGGATCCACTCCCTGGTGGAGCACCCACCAGGTGAGTGCCCGGTACATGGCACCGGTGTCGAGATAGACCAGACCCATGCGGCTGGCGAAGGCCCGGGTGACGGTACTTTTCCCCGCGCCGGCAGGGCCATCGATGGCGACGATCGGTGGACGGGTCATCAGAAAGACATGGTCGATCAGGCGGGTGCTGCCGCAGCGGGCCGCCACGGCCAGCAGTGAAGGCCCTTCGAGAGCGTCCGCGGGACTCAGGGTAAGGGGCTGCACCATCTCCACGTACTCCACGGCCAGGCCCGCCGTCTCCATCACCTGGCGGGCCGGGGCGGTCAGCGCTTCGGCACTCCTGGTCCCGCTGCCCCAGAGGCTGGACGCCGCCGCCAGGGCGGCCGGCAGGGCAGCCGCCTGCCGTCGCTCGTCAACCGTCAGATAGCGGTGGCGGGAACTGCAGGCGAGACCGTCGGCCTCACGCACGGTGGCGCAGCCCTGCACCGTGACAGGCAAGGCGAGATCGGCCACCACGCGGCGCAGGATGATGAGTTGCTGCCAGTCCTTCTCCCCGAGCAGCAGACGATCGGGCCGCACGAGGGCCAGCAGCCGGCAGACAACGGTGGCGACACCCTCGAAATGACCGGGCCGGAGCGGACCGCAGAGGGTCCGCCGCAGAGACGACGGGGGAATGACCCGCGTGAGTTCCTCCTCGCCACCGGGAAACAGCTCCTCCGCAGAAGGGGCGAACAGGGCCGCCGCGCCGGCCTCCGCCGCCAGGGCGGCATCCGCCGCAAGATCCCTGGGGTAGCGGGCGAAATCCTCTCCCGTGCCGAACTGCAGCGGATTGACGAACACACTGAGCAGCACCACGGGTCGGCCTTCGGGCACCGGTTCTGCAGCCCTGCGCAGAAGCTGCTGATGGCCCCGGTGCAGGCTGCCCATGGTGGGCACGAAGTGGAGGGGCCTGCTGGCCTGGTCCCGACACCAGGTGATCAGCTCGGACCGGGTCTGAAACAGTCGCACCAGCAAACGGCAAGGGCCCACCCGCCAGATTGACGGATGGACCCTCAGCGATGGCCAGGCCCGGGGAGGGCGTGGAGCATGTCAGGGAAGCACTTCAAGCTTCACGTCAGCGGTGCCGCTGGCCGTCACCCCCAGCTCCCGAGCGGCTCCGTGAGCCAGATCGATCAGCCGACCACCGTGGAAAGGACCACGATCGTTGATGCGCACGACGGCGGAGCGACCATTGCCGAGGTTGGTCACGCGCACCATGGTGCCGAACGGCAGGGTGCGGTGGGCGGCGGTGAGGGTGCCGGGCCGCAGGACCTCTCCACTGGCCGTCCGGCTGCCGAAGAATCCGGGGCCGTACCAGCTCGCACGGCCCGTGCTGATCTGACCGCCAGTGCCGAACGGTGCAGGACCCGCGGAAGCGATCAGATGACCCGCCACGGGCACGGGACGGATCTGGTCGACGAACTTCTCCCAGTTGGAGGGATATTCGGTGGAGCGTATGGCAACGGAACTCCCTGAGGCCGGCGAGGCAGTAAGGGAGCCGGCCTGGGCCGGAGCGATGCTGCTGCTGAGAAGGAGGGCGGCGGCGCCCAGGAGTTGAGTGCAACGCATAACGTGCGGAACACGCCGGCCGGAAGAGGGCACGGGGGCAAGTGAGGCCCACGTGCTGCATTCGGTCACTGATCTCGAGCAAAACCCTGGGGGCGGTGACTCAGACAGAGAAGTCCGAATTGACCTGGCGAGTTCCTGACAGGAATTGACGACCCGGGAAAACTATCCGGAGTGCGCAGGGGCTGTTTGTGCACCCTGAGCGCGATTCGACCGATCAGATTTCATCATCTTCCCCCCTGTCCAGGCGGCCACTGGCCTGACTGGCCCATTGCAAGGCCACAAAGATCAGCACATTTGATTTATGGGATAAGCCGGGCTGATTGAAACCTGTGCCGATCCTGGGATCGTCCACGGCCTGAAGCGGTCAGGAGGCTGCGCCGGCCCCCTGCCGATGCAGGATCGGTGCAGCCCTGCTCCCCTGTCCCATGGACTATCGCTCCGCCGGCGTGGACGTTGCCGCCGGTCGCGCCTTCGTGGAACGCATCCGGGACAGCGTGGAAACGACCCGCCGGCCTGAGGTGATCGGCGGTCTCGGGGGCTTCGGCGGCTTCTGTCGACTGCCGACAGGGCTGAAGCGTCCTCTTCTGGTGGCCGGGGCGGACGGTGTGGGCACCAAGCTCGAGCTGGCCCAGGCCCATGGCGTGCACCACGGAGTGGGACTCGATCTCGTGGCGATGTGCGTCAACGACGTGATCACCAGCGGCGCGGAGCCGCTGTTCTTCCTGGATTACATCGCCACGGGGAAGCTGGGGCCGGAGGCCATGGCGGAGGTGGTGGAAGGGATCGCCGATGGCTGCCGCCAGAGCGGCTGCGCGCTCCTGGGTGGCGAAACCGCCGAGATGCCCGGCTTCTACGGCCCAGGCCGCTACGACCTCGCCGGGTTCTGCGTCGCCGTGGTGGAAGAGGACGAGCGGATCGACGGACGGCGGGTGGTGGCGGGGGACCGGATCGTCGGGGTGGCCAGCAGCGGTGTGCACAGCAATGGCTTCAGCCTGGTGCGCCGCATCCTCGAGGCGGAGAACGTGAGCGCCGGAACGATGCTGCCGGAGACCGGTCAGGAACTGATCGAGGCCCTGCTGACCCCCACCCTGATCTATGCGGGGCTGGTGAGGGCGCTGCGCAGGAGTGGCCTGCCCATTCACGCCATGGCCCACATCACCGGCGGAGGGCTGCCGGAGAATCTTCCACGCTGCCTTCCAGCGGGGGTCCACGGGGTCATCGACCCGGCCAGCTGGGTGCGGCCGCCCCTGTTCCGCTGGCTGCAGGACCGGGGAGGGATTCCGGAGTCCGACCTGTGGAACACCTTCAATCTCGGGGTCGGTTTCTGCCTGGTGGTGCCGCCGGGAGCCTCGGCTGGCATCATCGATGCCTGCCGGAACTCGGGCCATCAGGCCTGGGAACTCGGCATGGTCGCGGCTGGCGAACCGGGGGAAGCCCCCCTGGCCGGCATGCCGTACTGAAGCGGGTCTGGCCCTGCGGCGCCGCCCTCCCTAGGGTCGGATCCGCTTGTTCCGCTGCCGCCAGCCCCCGTCCGTCCGCACCAAACGACTCCGTAGCCCGATGTTCGATACGTCCCGACGCATCACCCGCCGGCGCAGTTCCGCCGGCCCCATTCCGCCCCAGCGTCCCCAGCAGCCCCGGCCCCGGCTACGTGAGGGAGGGCCCATGGGTCAGCGGGAGGGTTCCGGCGGCCAGCGTCCGACGTTTCTGACCCTCCGGGACCACGGCAAGGTCTACGTGGCCGACCTGCCCCGTCTTTCGGACGGCCAGCTCACCCACATCGCCAAGGAAGCCCAGGACGTCCTCGACAGCCTCAATCGCCGCCTGCAGGAACTGGAGGAGCAGCCCTTCCTCAGCGAGGCCGACCAGGACACCCGGATCAGAGCCACCACCAAGCGGGACATCACCCAGCGGTTCCTCACCTCCATCGCCCAGGAGCAGGAGCTGAGGCGGTCCAATCCGGCTCTGCGGGCTGCGGCCGGCGAATCCCTCGCCCGCGCCTTCCTCGAGCTGGCCCGCCATCGACTGCCCGGGGCCACCTTCGACTCCCTGCTCCAGGAGGCGCTCGCCGCCTGCGGCCCCGGGGAAGAGGCCTCCCTGGGGGGCGAGGGGACCGACCCCCAGGTGCTCCGGTTGCTGCAGCGGGCGGAAGCCCCCCAGCCCCGACCGGCAGCCCTGCCGGTGGTTCTCAGCCCCGACCCCTCGCAGGTCCTCAGCGCCTGAGACGCTCAGTCGCTCTGAAAAGGATTGGCTGGCATGCGGGCTCGGCAGGCGTGCGCCAACCGATCCAACTCCCGGCGTTCCGCCTCAGCAAGGTGCCAGAGCGCAGCCGCCGCCGCCACCTCCGCCTGCTCCACCCGCCGCATCCCCACCAGGGGCAGGGCCCCATGGGCCCGGCACCAGTTGATCGCCACGGCGGCCATGGGGGCGCCGTGGGCCCGGGCCATTCCCTCCATGGCCTGCAGCAACGGCTGGATCCGGGGCCGCAGCCGCCGGAACAGCCAGCCACGGGGGCCGGCGGGCAGGGGCCTGTCACTCCCTGGCGGCTCGCTCAGCAGACCGAGGGCGAGCGGGCTGTAGGCCAGCAGTTCGATGCCCAGCTCACGGCACACCGTCACCACCCCAGCGTCCCCCACGGCGTCGGGGGCCAGCAGCGAGAGCTGTACCTGGAGGCTGCTGAGCCGCACGCCCCGCCTGGCCAGCTGCCGGTGCACCTGACGGAGGCGGCAAGGCCCGAGGTTGGACACCCCCAGGCTCCCCACACGACCCTGCGCCACCAGATCGGCCAGTCCCTCCAGCAGCGGTCCCTCCTGCCAGGGGGCGTAGCGGGCGGTGCTCCAGTGCAGCTGCACCCGCTGGAGGTGGCCTTGCAGGCGCTGGCGGGATCCCTCGAACGCACGCTCGAACCCCCGGCGGCCGAGGCGCCAGGGGAAGGGGGCCAGCTTGGTGGCCACCGTGACCCCGCGGCGACGGTCGGGCGGCAGGTTCTGGAGGAACCGGCCCAGCAGTTCCTCGCTGCGCCCGCTGAAGCGGCCGGTGCCATAGGAATCGGCCGTGTCGAAGAATGTCAGCCCCAGATCCACCGCCCGGCGGAAGCAGGCGGCCAGCTCCCCGTCCTGGGCCGGGTCATAGCCCCAGAGGAACTGATTCCCCCAGGCCCAGGTGCCGACACCGACCCCCGGACGGCCTGCCGGAGCCGGGTCGGACAGGGGGATGACGGGCTCAGCCAAGGCGGTCGCGCGGGATTCCTGCGGTTGCCATGATCGTTCCGACCCACCACCCTCGGCCCGCCATGACCGACACCTCCCATGGGCCGACACCGGGGCTGCCACCTGTTCCGCCAGACCCCCCCGGCGAGCGGGTGCTCTGCTCGCACTGCGGCAGGACCGCGAGCAACGGAATCAGCTGCCAGGGCATGTGCGTCGCCGACTCGGGCTATTGAGGCTGCCGCCCGGCGGAGGTGCCGCGACGGGGCTTGCCCTGGTGGTGATGGCCGGCCTGCTGGAGTGCTCCCTGCGGGCCAGGGAGCTGCCCGGTGAGGATTTCGGACGCTGGCAGCGGGCGCTGCAACACTGCCGGATCCTGAGCACCCCCTCCGGAACGGGGCCCCCACGCCAGGAAAGCTGCAGCGTGCTGCGGCTGGATCAGCAGCTGGAGGGACTGCTCACCGTCCGGTTCCTGCTGCCCGGAGGGGAGAGGCCCTCCCTGGATCGCCAGCTGGTGTTCGCCGGAGTGCTGGAGGAAGATTCGCCGGGGATGCGCTGCCGCATGAGCCGCTGCGTGCCCCGCTGGCCCCTGCGGCTGCGGGTGAGCGCGGTGGGCCAGACGGGCTACGGCGCCACGGCAGCGGCGATGGAACTGACCCGGGCCCAGCTCGCCACTGGATCCTGCCGGCTCGAGGCCAGGGAAGTGGTCTGCGAGGCCGTCGGCCCGGCAGGTGAGCGGTGGCGGGCGGAAGCCTCTCCCTGACCGCGGGACCGGCCACCTGCATGGGGAGATGACGATCGGCAACGATCCCTCCCCTGGAGAGGTGCCGCACCTTCAGATTCTCTTTATGATTGGAGTCCTCGGGAAAGGGTCATGCCCCAATCCACCTCCCTGCTGGCCCTGGTGGGCGTCCTGGGCTTCGCTCTCCTCTCTCTGGTCTTCGGCGTTTTCCCGTGAGCGGGGATCCAGCACGGGAGTGAGCCGACCTGACTCCACCGTCTGAGATCACCGTCTCAGGTCACCAACGGACGACCGCTGTTGAGTTCGAGGGCGGCGTGGATGGGCGGCATGGGGTCACCAGTTGCCGACCCTCTTCAGAGCGGTGTAGTACTCGATGATCGCGTCTTCGAGGATGGCCGGCAGGGTGGAGGGGAGCTGAATCCGCTCGCGATAGGCCTGGATCTTTTCAATCATCTCCAGGCATTCTTCGCTCAACAGCGCCTCTAACGGATCCGGCTGTTCCGCGGAGTTCGCCGCCACTTCTGACCTCATCGGCACGTCGATGGCAGTCTGCCATCCATGAAGGGACCAGCGGCACGGTGAGGCCTCTGGGCCGGATTAACCCCGCGGGTGGGGGAGGGGTGTTGCAGAGGCGGCACCCAGATTCGAACTGGGGATAAAGGATTTGCAATCCTCTGCCTTACCACTTGGCCATGCCGCCCGGCGGGGAGCAAACTCCCCGCAGCGGATCGTATCAGCCATGGCATGCCCTCCCCCCGTCTGCTGGTCCTGAGCAATGGCCACGGGGAGGATCTGATCGCCCTGCGGCTGATCGAGGCCCTCAGGGCGAAGGTGCCCGGGTTGGAGCTGCAGGTGCTGCCCCTGGTGGGGGTAGGCCAGGTCTTCGCAGGTCCCGAGGCGGCCGGGGAGCTGCGGCGGGTGGGGCCGAGCCTGTCTCTCCCCAGCGGCGGCTTCAGCAACCAGAGCCTGGGTGGTCTGCTGCGGGATCTGGCCGCGGGGCTCCCTCTGCTGAGCTGGCGTCAGCGGCGGATCGTGCGGCGCTGGGGCCGGTCGGGGTCGCCGATCCTGGCGGTGGGGGATCTGCTGCCCCTGCTGCTGGCCTGGGCCGGAGGTGGTCCCTTCGGCTTCCTCGGAACCCCGAAGAGCGACCACACCTGGGCCTCGCCGGCACCGACCGGCTGGGGGCGTTCGCCCCTCTCGGACTGCTACCACCGGGCCAAGGGCAGCGAGTGGGATCCATGGGAATGGGCCCTGATGGCCCATCAGCGCTGCCGGCTGGTGGCGGTGCGGGATCGCCTCACCGCCCGGGGGTTGCGGCGCCATGGCGTGAAGGCCACCGCTCCGGGGAATCCGATGATGGATGGCTTCGCCCCTGCCCCACCCCTGCCCCGCTGGCTGGAGGGGCGGCGTCGGCTGCTTCTGCTGCCCGGCAGCCGGATGCCCGAGGCCCTGAGCAATGTGCGGGCCCTGCTCGCCGCCCTGCCACCAGCCGAACAGACGCGTCCGATCAGCGTGCTGCTGGCCACAGGCTCCCGTCCCGACGCCGCCGAGCTCGCCGGCCTGCTCAACGCGACGGGCTTCACAGCCGCCCCAGCGCCGGACGGGTCCGGTGTGGAGGCCCTCTGGCGCCGCGGCAGGGTGGAGGTGATGGTGGGTCCTGGCCGGTTCGCGGCCTGGGCACCCCTGGCGGAGCTGGGGCTCGCCACCGCCGGAACCGCCACCGAGCAGCTGGTGGGCCTGGGGGTGCCGGCCCTGTCGCTGCCGGGGCCGGGGCCCCAGTTCAAGGCCGGCTTCGCCCGGCGCCAGAGCCGGCTCCTGGGGGGCGCCGTGCAACCCTGCCACGGCCCGGGGGAGCTGCGGGAGCGGCTGATGGCCCTCCTCGACGACGACCGGGAACGGGCCCGGCTCGGCCGGATCGGCCGGCGGCGCATGGGTCCTGCCGGTGGCAGCGCCCGCCTGGCGGATCTGATCCAGGAGAGGCTGCTGGCGGGAGCGGGAGATGATGGCAGCCGCTGAGGGCTCCGAGAGACTCCTCAGGCCCAGCCGATCCTCAGCCGCGCATGCCCGCCATCCCCGACCGCAGCTTCAACGCCGCCTGTGGTCGCCTGGCCACGGAGCTGGGCATCAGCCTGGCGTCCGCCCGGCGGCGGGTGGAGATCCTGGCGGCCCAGCAGGGCCTCAGGGACACCGAAACGAAGGTGGCGCTGGCGGAGAAACTGCTTGAGGAGACCAGGGCCAGCGGCCTCGACCGGGGGGAGCTGTTGGACAGTCAGCTGAGGTCGGCGGCGGAGGACGACCTTTTCATGCTCGAGGACTGAGACCGCGAAGGGGATGGCAGCGTCGGCGCCAGCCCCTGGGGATGAGCCCATCGCAACCGCTGCTCAGGGCTGGAACACGTGGCTCAGTGCCCGAAGAGTGGCTCAGTGCTCGAAGACCTGGCTGAAGCGCTGGCGGTCGAGGGCGGCGAAGACCGACACGCAGGCGAAGCAGCGGCGAGCCAGCTCCCAGCGTTCCTCCCGGCGCAGCATCACCTCCAGACGATCGCGGGCGGGCAGGAGCCAGCGCACGTCCCCGGCGGCGTAGGCCAGCTGGGTGTCGCTGAGCTCCTCCACGCGGCCCCAGTCGGAACTCTGGGCCTGCTTGTCGAGCTCCACCCCCACCAGCTCGTTGACCACGTCCTTGAGGCCGTGCCGGGGGGCGTAGGTGCGGGCCAAACGGCTGGCGACCTTGGTGCAGAACACGGGGTCCACGGCGATGTCGAGGTTCTCGGCAAGCGCCGCCACGTCGAAGCGGGCGAAATGGAACACCTTCTCGATCGCCGGGTTCTCGAGGAGCGCCTTCAGCCGCGGCGCGGCGGTCTGGCCCCGTTGCAGGCGTATGCAGCAGACGTTGTCGTCGTCATCGCAGATCTGGACGAGACAGAGGCGGTCGCGGCCGTGGACCAGCCCCATGGCCTCGGTGTCGACCGCCAGCGCCCGGGCCCCGCCGTAGCGCTCCTCCCACACGGCATCGAGGTCGCGGTCGAAGACGGCGAAACGGGCCGGAGCTCCCGGGCTGGCAAGGCCTTCGGAAGGGGTCTGGGCCATCGCGGGGAAGGAGCGGCTGGGGCCATGGTGGCCCACGGCAGCCGCCGGCCCTGTCCCTCCCGGCCGACCTGAGGGAGAATGGGCTCCCGATCGGCCCCGCCGCGATGCCCACCCTGGGTTCGACCCTGCTGCTCACCCTGCTGATGGCCGTCGGCCTTGTCTTCTTCCTGCGGGCGGCCAGCAAGGACCGCACCACCGTGGTGGAGGTCCACTCCCCCCAGCCGCCCGTTCAGGTGCTCGAAGGGCTCTCCAGCTGGCTCACCGAGCGGGGCTGGCGGACGGAGACCGGCGATCCCGAGCGCCAGCTGCTGCGCTTCCGCGGCCAGGTGCGCTCCAGCCTGCCCCTGGCCCTGCTCCTCTCCCTGCTCGGCAGCCTGGGGGCCGCCTGTCTGGGCCTGGTGCTGCGCCAGGTGCTGCCCATCCTGGGCTGGTGGCCCCTGCTGCTGGCCCTGACTGGCCCGCTGGCCGGACTGCTCTACCGCAGGCGGGCGGCCAGGTCCGAGAGCCTGGAACTGCGTCTGATGAGCCAGGATCCCGGCAGCGGCAGCACCCTGCGGCTGAGGGCCCACCGCGACGAGCTGATCGCCATCGAGCGGGAACTGGGACCCCGCCTGCAGCTGGCCAGCGACGGCTCCCTGCTCGCCTCGCCGATCTGACCCCATGCCCTCCCGTTTCGCCGCTCGCCTGCTGGGTCCCGCCGTCCTGATCGGCAGCCTCGGCGGCCTGGGACCCCTGGCCGGGGCCGCCCGCAGCGCCGAAACCTCCGTGGCCCCAGGGGTCATCCCCGAGGCGGGCCTGCGGCTGGCCACCATGGATCCGATCACCGGTCCCCGCAGTCGCCTCCCGCGCGACTGGGTCGGCACCCGCAGCGTCGACCCGGAGACGCCGATCCTGGTGATGGCCGGCCATGCCGACTCCCAGGGGATCGCTGGCGCCGGCACCAGCGGCGCTGCCGTGGCCGCGGGGGGCTCGCCGATGCTCCCGGGCATCAGCGACGAGCTCTACTGGAACATGGTCGTCGCCGAGGCGGTGGTGGCCCTGGGCCAGCAGCGGGGACTCCGCATCAGCTCCTACCGTCCCCCATTCCAGACGATCGCCGACGGCAACGATCCCGCCACCAACTGGAGCGTGGGCCGCCGCCACGCGGCCTCGGGTGGCTACGCCCTGGAGATCCACTTCGACGCCTGGGGACCCTCCGGCATCGGCTCCGGTCTTATCCCACCGCTGCACCGTCCCTTCAGCCGCCTCGACGAAAGCCTGGCCGAGGAATTCGGTGGCTATCCGATGGCCTTCAGGGGCGGACTGGGGGGACCCAGGCGCGGCATCGCCCTGCTGGAAGTGGGCAAGCTGGAGGGGAGCCTGGAGCAGTCACTGCGCAACCCCGCCACCCGCTCCGACACGGTGCTGCGGATCGCCAACCGCATCGTGACGGCGCTTGAGGTGGGGCTGGGCCGCACCGGCCTGACACCCCTGCCCCTCATCCCACAGCCTGGTGCGGTCGGCAGCGCTCCTCCAGGGAGGGGTCTTCGAGCCAGTTCTGGGGGCGAGTGAACAGGTCGGTCAGCAGGGCCTCCCGGCTGCCGGAAGCGGCGCTGTAGCCGTACTCCCAGCGCACCAGGGGTGGCAGCGACATCAGGATCGACTCGGTGCGGCCGTTGGTCTGCAGACCGAAGATCGTCCCCCGATCGAACACCAGATTGAACTCGACGTAACGCCCGCGGCGGTAGAGCTGGAACTGACGCTCCACCTCGCCCCAGGGCAGGTCCTGACGACGTTCCACGATCGGCACGTAGCTCGGCAGGAAGGCGTTGCCGCAGGCCGAGGCCAGCGCGAACAGCTGGTTCCAGTCCTGCCGCACTGGTCCGACCAGCGCACTGGCCGCCGCCGCAGGCCCCTCCGGATCGCCGCCCTTGTAAAGCACGCCGCCGGGATCCTGGTAGTCGTAGAAGATGCCTCCCACACCGCGGGTCTCGCCCCGGTGCTTCAGGAAGAAGTACTCGTCGCACCAGGGCTTGAAGACCGTGTAGTAGGCGGGATTCACCCCGTCACAGGCCGCCTTGAGGGTGCGGTGGAAGTGGCGCGCATCCTCCAGGAACGGGTAGTAGGGGGTGAGGTCGGCGCCTCCGCCGAACCACCACACCGGCCCGGCCTCGAAGTAGCGGTAATTGAGGTGAACCGTGGGGACGTAGGGATTGCGGGGATGCAGCACCATCGAGGTGCCGGTGGCGAACCAGCGATGGCCCTCCGCCTCGGGCCGCTGGCCGAGGATCGAAGGAGGCAGCCGCTCCCCCTCCACCTCGGAGAAGTTGACGCCGCCCTGCTCGAACACCCGGCCCTGCTTCAGGACGCGGGAGCGGCCACCGCCGCCCTCCGGGCGCTCCCAGCTCTGCTCCTCGAAGCGTCCTTCGCCATCGAGGCCTTCCAGACCGGCGCAGATCGCGTCCTGCAGGCCCATCAGCAGGGCCCTGGCGCGGCTGCGGGAATCGACGGGGGGCATCTCCATGGAGCGGCGCGCGCTGGACGCGGAACTTCGGCTCACCATTTCAGCCCGTCGGGGGGCCTCACAAGGCTTCGAGAGCCTCTGTCATGGGTCGCCGGACCCCCGCCGTGGCAGCTGCGCAGGTCCGGCCCCCGGCGGGTGCCCCCCCTAGGATCCCGATTCGTAACGATCCTGCCGCCACCGGATGGCCAGTGCCGACCTCCTCCACCAGGCCCTCGCGCCGCTGAGCGATGCCGGCAGCGGCCGCAGCCTGCTGGAACTGGGCTGGATCAGCGACCTGCGTCACCAGGGCCGCCGGGCGGTGTTCCGCCTCGCCCTGCCCGGGTTCGCCAGCAGCCAGCGTGAGCGGATCGCCGCCGAGGCCCGTGCGGCTCTCCTGGCGGTGGACGGGATCGATGACGTGCAGATCGAGCTGGCCCAGCCCGCCCCCGCCCCCTCCTCGGGGCCGATCGGGGCCGCCGGCCACGGACCGGGAGGCGGCCAGCTGCCGGAAAGGCAGGGCATTCCGGGTGTACGCCAGGTGATCGCCGTGAGCAGCGGCAAGGGGGGCGTGGGCAAGAGCACCGTGGCCGTGAACCTGGCCTGCGCCCTGGCTGCCTCCGGCCTGCGGGTGGGTCTGCTCGACGCCGACATCTACGGCCCCAACGCCCCAACCATGCTGGGGGTTGCGGACCGCACCCCCGAGGTGCGCGGCAGCGGCAACGACCAGGTCCTGGAGCCGATCGAGAGCTGCGGCATCGCGATGGTGTCGATGGGGCTGCTGATCCAGGAGAACCAGCCCGTGGTCTGGCGAGGGCCGATGCTCAACGGCATCATCCGTCAGTTCCTCTATCAGGTGAACTGGGGCGAGCGGGACGTGCTGGTGGTGGACCTGCCACCCGGCACCGGGGACGCCCAGCTCACCCTCGCCCAGGCCGTGCCCATGGCCGGCGTGGTGATCGTCACCACCCCCCAGCAGGTGTCCCTCCAGGATGCCCGCCGCGGCCTGGCGATGTTCCTGCAGATGGGCGTGCCGGTCCTCGGGGTGGTGGAGAACATGACGGCCTTCATCCCCCCCGACCTGCCGGAGCGCCGTTACGCCCTCTTCGGCAGCGGTGGCGGCCAGCTCCTGGCCGACGAGGCGGGGGTGCCCCTGCTGGCCCAGCTGCCGATGGAGATGCCGGTGCTGGAGGGCGGCGAGACCGGCCGTCCGGTGGTGCTCGCCGCCCCGGGCTCCGCCAGTGGCCGCGCCTTCCGCGAGCTCGCCTCCCGGCTGAGCGCCAGCTGCGCCCTCAGCCCGGCCCTCGCCTGAAGCGATGGCGGTGCTCAGCCCCCGGCGCGGTGGCTTCGCCGCCAAGGGGGCGAAACAGCGGAGCCTCGGCTTCGACTGGATGCTCTGGGGCATCCCCGCCGCCCTGACGCTGCTGGCCGGGATCCTGATCGCCAGCACCCAGCGCCAGGCCGACTATGCCGACTGGTATCAGCACTGGATCTCGGGCGGTGTGGGCTTCGGGCTCGCTCTGCTGGTGGCCCGCCTGCCCATGGACCAGCTGCGCCGCTTCCAGTGGCCGATCTACGTGGTCACCCTGGCCAGCCTCGCCGCTGTCCGGGTGGTGGGCACCTCCGCCCTTGGAGCCCAGCGCTGGATCAACATCGCCGGCTTCCACGTGCAGCCGTCGGAGTTCGCCAAGCTCGCCGCCGTGCTGCTGCTGGCGGGGGTGCTCTCCCGCTACCCGGTGGAACGCCCCGTGGATCTGGTGCGGCCGATCCTGCTGATCCTTCCCCCCTGGGCGCTGGTGTTCATCCAACCGGATCTGGGCACCTCCCTGGTGTTCGGCGCCATCCTGCTGGTGATGCTCTTCTGGGCCGGCATGCCCCTGGCCTGGCTGATCCTGCTGCTCTCGCCACTGATCACGGCGATCGTGGCGGGGGTGCTGCCCTGGGGACTTCTGCTCTGGATTCCGCTGATGGGCTGGCTGGCCTGGAGGTCCCTTCCCTGGAAGCGCATCGCCCTGGGGGTGGTGCTGGCGGTTCAGGGCGCCTTCGCCCTGATCACGCCGCAGCTGTGGATGCACGGGCTGAAGGACTACCAGCGCGACCGGCTCGTGCTCTTCCTGGATCCCTCCAAGGATCCCCTGGGCGGGGGATATCACCTGCTCCAGAGCAAGGTGGGCATCGGCTCGGGGGGCCTCTGGGGCACCGGCCTGATGCACGGCTCCCTCACCCGGCTGCGCTTCATTCCGGAGCAGCACACCGACTTCATCTTCAGCGCCCTGGGTGAGGAAACGGGCTTCATCGGCTCGGTCCTGGTGGTGCTGGGCTTCGCCCTTCTGGTCTGGCGTCTGCTGCAGATCGCCCGCGATGCGCTCACCGACGTGGAATCGCTGCTGGTGGTGGGCATCGGCGCCATGCTGATGTTCGCCGTGGTGGTCAACATCTTCATGACCATCGGCCTGGGCCCGGTGACGGGCATCCCCCTTCCCTGGGTGAGCTACGGCCGTTCGGCCATGCTGGTGAACTGGATCAGCGTCGGGCTCTGCGCCTCCGTGGCCCGTCGCAGCCACCGTCTGCGCAAATGGTGGTGAGCCTGGCGGAACTGCGCGGACTGCTCGCCGCGGACGTGCCCCCCGGCCGGGGGGACGAGGACAGCGTGCGGCGCCAGTGGTGGGCGGCGCTGGCCACCCTTCAGGACGATCTGCTGGGCGCGCTCCCTCCGCAGCCGGGGGTGTGGCTGGCGTCTCCCCTGCCGGCCCTCTACGAACCCGCCCTGCTGGAGTGGCTCGACGGCTGGGTCTGGACGCCGGCCGAAGTGGGCGATCTGATGCCGTCCGGCCTGCCGCTGCTTCCGGCGATGCCGTCGCTGCCGGAGCCGCCCGGTGCCGCGCCCCGCGGAACCGCCGGACGGCCGGGCGCCTTCCGCCGTCTCCGCCTGCGGGAGGAGGACGGTACCGATCCGCTGCTGGTGCTGATCACCCCGGCGGTTCAGGTGGCCCTGGCCCTCGACGGCCCCCCCCAGGGCCGGAGGCTGCTGGTGCGTTTCGAGGCCCCCATCCTTTCGGCGGCCCTGGAACTGCTCGACCGACGCCTGGCCGAGGACGATCCGGCCGCGGGCCTGGGGATGCGACGGCGGCTGCAGCTGCTGGGCCCGCTGCGCAACGCGCCCGACCTGGGCACCCGCTTCTGGCCCCTTCTCGCCCAGCGCCTCGCGGCCATGGCCCCCAGCGTCACCCTGCAGCCCCTGGTCCATGGGCAGAAGCGGGCCGAGAACCACGGCCATGATCCGGTGAGCAGCGAACTGGCCCTGCTGGAGGCCCTCACCCACGAGGTGCGCACCCCCCTGGCCACGATCCGCACGCTGATCCGCTCCCTGCTGCGCCGCACCGACCTGCCGGCCGTGGTCCGCCAGCGTCTGGAGCAGATCGACGGCGAATGCAGCGAGCAGATCGACCGGTTCGGTCTGATCTTCCTGGCGGCGGAACTGCAGCGCCAGCCCGGCAGCGGCCAGCCCCTGAGCGACAGCGAACTGGCCCGCACGGACCTCAGCCGGCTGCTCTGTCAGCTGGAGGAGCTCTGGCAGCGTCAGCTGGGCCGGCGGGACCTGAAGCTGGTGCTGGAGATCGCCGCCGATCTGCCGCCCGTGATGAGCGACCCCAGCCGGCTCGAGACCATGCTCGGCGGCCTGATGGACCGCTTCAGCCGCAGCCTGCCCAGCGGCAGCCAGGTGCGGCTGCGGCTTCAGCCGGCAGGCTCCCGGCTGAAACTGCAGCTCAGCAGCGACGACCCCGAGAGCCGCGAGGACGATGGGCCGGAGGCGTCGGCTCACACCCCGGTGGGGCCGGTGCTCAGCTGGAATCCCGAAACCGGCAGCCTGCAGCTGAGCCGCCAGGCCACCCAGCGTCTCTTCCATCGCCTCGGGGGCCGCCTCACCGAGCGAGGCGGCAGCAACCTGACGGTGTTCTTCCCCGCCGCCGAGAGGGGAGGATGACGGCCCTCAGGCCGTTTGTTGACGGGTGTGAAGAGTCGGTGGAGGACCCCGGGCCCGTCAAAAACACGGTGCTAGCTTCCCGCTGAAACGGTCTGCGAGCCATGCCTGAAACGGCCCTCCAAGGTCAACTTCCGAAGTTCATCGGCAGCACCGGTGGCTTGCTGAACTCGGCCGAAACCGAGGAGAAATACGCCATCACCTGGAGCAGCTCCAAGGCCCAGGCGTTCGAACTCCCCACCGGCGGCGCCGCCGAGATGCATGAGGGCGAGAACCTCATGTACTTCGCCCGCAAGGAGCAGTGCCTGGCCCTCGGCACCCAGCTGCGCACCAAGTTCAAGCCACGGATCGAGGACTACAAGATCTATCGGATCTACCCCGGCGGTGACACCGAGTACCTGCACCCCAAGGACGGCGTTTTCCCCGAGAAGGTCAACGAGGGCCGTCCCATGGTCGGGCACACTCCCCGCAGCATCGGCGCCAACCCCAATCCCGCCAGCCTGAAGTTCAGCGGCAAGGCCACCCACGAGGCCTGAGCCCCACCGGCCAGCACCTATAACGGCGGGGCCGGGGAGCCCCGTTTTTTTGCCTGCCTGTCGCCGTGATGCCCGGTTCTGATCGCAGCGCCTTCCTCGCCCGGATCGCCGGTGGGGAAGCTGAGGCCGGCGGGAGCGCCAATCTCCTGCCCCTCTGGAAACGCTGGCCCGCCGACCTGGAGACGCCGCTGACCACCTGGCTGAAGGTGGGCGCCGGCACCAGCCACGGCGTCCTGCTGGAGTCGGTGGAGGGGGGCGAGCAACTGGGGCGCTGGAGCTTCGTGGTGAGCGATCCCCTCTGGACTCTCACCTGCCGCGGTGACCGGGGGGAGCGCTGCTGGCGGGACGGCCGCAGCGAAACCCTGCGGGGCAATCCCTTCGATCTGCTGCGGCAGGCGCTGGCTCCCCTGCGTCCGGCTCCGGTGGAGGGTCTGCCGGCGGTGGCCCAGCTGTTCGGGTTCTGGGGCTATGAGCTGATCCGCTGGATCGAGCCCACTGTGCCGGTGCACGACGCCCCGGCGGGAGCCCCGCCGGACGGCTGCTGGATGCTGGCCGACAGCCTGCTGGTGTTCGACCAGGTGAAGCGTCAGATCACAGCAGTGGCCTACGTGGATCTCTCGGGCGGTGCCGATCCCGGCGAGGCCTACGACCGGGCGGCCGCCCGGATCGAGGCCCTCGAGACCCGCATGCATGAGCCGCTGCCCGGCCACGTGACGCCCCTGGCCTGGCACGAGGCGAGCGGTGCCGAGCTGACGACCCGCAGCAACCGCGACCGCGCTGAGTTCGAGGCGGCCGTGGCGGCGGCCGCCGAGCACATCGCCGCTGGAGACGTGTTCCAGCTGGTGCTCAGCCAGCGCCTGGAGGCAAGGGTGAACCGCGATCCCTTCGAGATCTACCGCAGCCTGCGGATGGTGAATCCTTCCCCCTACATGGCGTTCTTCAACTTCGGCGACTGGCACCTGATCGGCTCCAGCCCCGAGGTGATGGTGAAGGCGGAACCCTGCGCGGAGGGCGTGAAGGCCTCCCTGCGCCCCATCGCCGGCACCCGCCCCCGCGGCGCGGATGATGGGGAGGACACGGCACTGGCCGAGGACCTGCTGGCCGATCCCAAGGAACGGGCCGAGCATGTGATGCTGGTCGATCTGGGCCGCAACGACCTGGGCAGGGTCTGCCGTGCCGGCTCGGTGCGGGTCACCGAGCTGATGGTGATCGAGAAGTACTCCCATGTCATGCACATCGTCAGCCAGGTGGAGGGTCTGCTGAGCCGGGATCACGACATCTGGGACCTGCTGATGGCCTCCTTCCCGGCGGGCACGGTGAGCGGCGCGCCCAAGATCCGGGCCATGCAGCTGATCCATGCCCTCGAACCGGATGCCCGCGGTCCTTACTCCGGCGTCTACGGGGCCGTGGATCTGGCCGGGGCCCTGAACACGGCGATCACGATCCGCACCATGGTGGTGCTGCCCCACCCCGAGGGGGGCTGGCGGGTGCAGGTGCAGGCCGGGGCCGGCATCGTGGCCGATTCCAGCCCCGCGGCGGAGTACCAGGAAACCCTCAATAAGGCCCGGGGGATGCTCAAGGCTCTCGCCTGCCTGGAACCGGCACCCACCAGTGGCGCCGGCCCGGTCCGATGAGCGCTCCCCTGCTGCTGAAGGGCTTCGAAGTGGAGATGTACACCGGCCGTTCCGACGGCACGGTGGTGGGGTGCTCCGAGGAGGTGGCCGCAGCCCTGTCCGGCTTCATGACCGAGCCGGACCACCGCAACCTCGAGTACGTCACCCCGCCGGAGGCCGCCTATGCCGCCCAGCTGGAGCTGCTGCTGGAACCGCGCCGCCGGCTGCGCCGCTGGCTCCGGCCCCGCGGCCTGACCCTCCTGCCGGGCAGCACCCTGAGCCTCGGGGACAGCAGCCGCTTCGAGCGCTCCGACCCGGCCAATCCTTACCACGGCTACATCGAGGCCACCTACGGCACCCGGGTGGTCACCGCCAGCGTCCACATCAACCTGGGCGTGACGGCGATGGACGACCTGTTCGCGGCCCTCAGGCTGCTGCGCTGCGAAGCGGCCCTGCTGCTGGCGCTGAGTGCCAGCTCGCCGTTCCTCGATGGCCGCAGCACCGGCGCCCACTCCCAGCGCTGGCTGCAGTTCCCGCTCACCCCGCCGCAGGTGCCCCTGTTCCAGGACCACGACCATTACATCCACTGGATGGAGGAGCAGCTGGCCGCCGGCGCCATGCGCAACGTGCGCCACCTCTGGACCTCGGTGCGACCCAACGGCGACGACCGCCCCCGGGGCCTCAACCGTCTGGAGATCCGCATCTGCGACCTGATCGACGACCCGCTGGAGCTGCTGGCGGTCACCGCCTTCGCCGAACTGCGCCTGCAGAGGTTGCAGCAGGCTCCCGGGGATCTGGATCCCCTGCGGGCGAGCCGCCTCGATACCTCCGGCCTGGAAACCCTCGCCGACGCCAACGACCGGGCGGCGGCCCGCTCCAGCCTGGAGGCGGAGCTGGTGCACTGGCGCACGGGGGAACCGGTCCTGGCCCGTGAGTGGATCGCAGGTGAACTGGAGGCGATGGCCCCCCTGGCAGCGGAGATGGGGCTGGAGCGCTGGCTGGCGCCGCTCCACGATCTGCTCGAGCGGGGCAACCAGGCCATGCGCTGGATCGCCCGCCACAGGCGTGGTGAAAGCATCGGTGCGATCATCGGCAGCGAGGCCGCGGCTCTCGAACAACGGGAGAGGGTGCTGGACGCATGGCTGAGGACAGAAGCGGCCCCGGCTCCTGGAGGATCATGAATCGCACCACCGCCCCGAGCGCCCCCATGCGCCCCCCCCTGACCGAGCCCTCGGTCGTCCCCGCCGAGGCTTCGCCCGGGGTGATACGGCTGCTGACCGAACGCCTGGAACTGGTGGAGGATCTCTGGCAGACGGTCCTGCGCAGCGAATGTCCGCCCGAGCAGGTGGAGCGGCTGCTGCGGCTCAAGGAGCTCAGCGGTCCGATCGCTCCGGGCCTGGATCCGTCGGTCTCCACCGCCGTGGACACCGACGGCATCGTGTCGCTGATCAAGGCCATGGACCTGGCCGAAGGCATCGCTGCGGCCAGGGCCTTCTCCCTCTATTTCCAGCTGGTCAACATCCTCGAGCAGCACATCGAGGAGGACAGCTACCTCGAGAGCATCCGGCGGGCCCCGTCCCCGTCCAGCAACGACCCCTTCCTGCCGGCCCTGGCCAGCCAGAGCGATCCCGCCACCTTCCGGCAGCTGTTCGAGCGTCTGCGCGCCCTGAATGTGCCGCCCGGCCAGATCGAGTCGCTGCTGGGCGAACTCGACATCCGGCTGGTGTTCACCGCCCACCCCACCGAGATCGTGCGCCACACCGTGCGCCACAAGCAGCGACGGGTGGCGACCCTGATCCAGAAGCTGCAGCTGAACGGGCAGGGCAATCCGGACGACAACGACCGTCTGCGCCAGCAGCTGGAGGAGGAGATCCGCCTCTGGTGGCGCACCGACGAACTTCACCAGTTCAAGCCGTCGGTGATCGACGAGGTCGATTACGCCCTGCACTACTTCCAGCAGGTGCTCTTCGACGCCATGCCCCAGCTGCGTCAGCGCCTCCGGGCGGCCCTCGCCGCCAGCTACCCGGACGTGCACCCTCCCCGGGACGCCTTCTGCACCTTCGGTTCCTGGGTGGGCGCCGACCGGGACGGCAACCCCTCGGTGACGCCGGACGTGACCTGGCGCACCGCCTGCTTCCAGCGGCAGCTGATGCTGGCCCGCTACATCCAGTCGGTCTCCGTCCTGCGCGACCAGCTGAGCATCTCGATGCAGTGGAGCCAGGTGACCCCCGCGCTGCTGGAGTCGCTGGAGATGGACCGGCTGCGGTTCCCGGAGATCTACGAGGAGCGGGCCGCCCGCTACCGGCTCGAGCCCTACCGCCTGAAACTGAGCTACACCCTGGAACGGCTGCGGCTCACCCAGCTGCGCAACCAGCAGCTGGCCGACGCGGGCTGGGAATCCCCGTGCGACGGATCCTCCGGCAGCGAGGCCGTGCTGAGCAGTCTGATGGAGCCGGCCCCGCCGCAGGAGCTCCACTACGGCTCGGTGGAGGAGTTCCGCAACGACCTGGAACTGATCAAGGAGAGCCTGGAGGCCACGGGCCTCAGCTGCGAAGCACTGCAGGACCTGCTCAGCCAGGTGCACATCTTCGCCTTCTCCCTGGCCAGCCTCGACATCCGGCAGGAGAGCACCCGCCACAGCGACGCCATCGACGAACTCAGCCGCTATCTGCTGCTGCCCGTGCCCTACGGCGAGATGGACGAGGAGCAACGGGTGGAATGGCTGCTGAGCGAACTGAAGACCCGCCGCCCCCTGCTGCCGCCGGCGGCCCGCTGGAGCGCCCCCACCGCCGAGACCTTCGCCGTGTTCCGGATGCTGCAGCGCCTCCAGCAGGAATTCGGCCGCCGCATCTGCCGCACCTACGTGATCTCGATGAGTCACACGGTCTCCGACCTGCTGGAGGTGGTGCTGCTGGCCAAGGAGGCGGGGCTGGTGGATCCGATGGCGCAGCAATCGGCCCTGCTGGTGATCCCACTGTTCGAGACCGTGGAGGACCTGCAGGGAGCCCCGGCGGTGATGGAGCGGCTGTTCGCCGACCCCTTCTACCGCCAGCTGCTGATCAGCAACAGCGACGGAGACCAGCCCCTGCAGGAGGTGATGCTCGGCTATTCCGACAGCAACAAGGATTCCGGCTTCCTCTCCAGCAACTGGGAGATCCATCGGGCCCAGATCGCCCTGCAGTCCCTGGCCGATGCCCACGGTGTGGCGCTGCGCATCTTCCATGGCCGAGGCGGGTCCGTGGGCCGCGGCGGCGGTCCCGCCTACCAGGCGATCCTGGCCCAGCCCAGCGGCACCCTCAAGGGACGCATCAAGATCACCGAGCAGGGGGAGGTGCTGGCTTCCAAGTACTCCCTCCCCGAGCTTGCCCTCTACAACCTCGAGACCGTCACCACCGCCGTGCTGCAGAACAGCATGGTGAGCACGCCGGTGGACG
The DNA here is from genome assembly GCA_000708525.1 of Cyanobium sp. CACIAM 14. Lineage (GTDB taxonomy): Bacteria > Cyanobacteriota > Cyanobacteriia > PCC-6307 > Cyanobiaceae > Cyanobium. The sequence goes on along the minus strand of JMRP01000014.1, from coordinate 35,576 downwards.
ACACGCCCACCTGGAACGCGCTGATGGAGAGGCTCGCCGCCCGCTCCCGCGACCACTACCGGGCCCTGGTGCACGACAACCCCGATCTGGTGGCCTTCTTCCAGCAGGTGACGCCGATCGAGGAGATCAGCAAGCTGCAGATCTCCAGTCGGCCGGCACGCCGGAGGAGCGGCGCCAAGGATCTCTCCAGTCTGCGGGCCATCCCCTGGGTGTTCGGCTGGACCCAGAGCCGCTTTCTGCTGCCCAGCTGGTACGGGGTGGGAACCGCCCTGCAGGCCGAACTGGACGCCGATGGCGAACAGATGGAACTGCTGCAGCTGCTCTACCAGCGCTGGCCTTTCTTCCGCATGCTGATTTCCAAGGTGGAGATGACGCTCTCCAAGGTCGACCTGGAACTGGCCCGCCACTACGTCACCTCCCTGGGGCGTCCGGAGAACCGGGAAGCGTTCGATCAGATCTTCACGGCCATCGCCAGCGAGTTCGAGCTCACCCATGCCCTGGTGCTGCGGATCAGCAACCACAGCCGCCTGCTGGACGGCGACCCGGCCCTGCAGCTGTCGGTCGACCTGCGCAACCGCACGATCATTCCCCTGGGCTACCTGCAGGTGGCGCTGCTGCGCCGGCTGCGGGACCAGAAACGCCAGCCACCGATGAGCGAAGGGCCGGGCGAGGGGCCTGGGGGGGGCAGCGACGGCCGCACGTATAGCCGCAGCGAACTGCTCCGGGGCGCCCTGCTTACCATCAATGGCATCGCCGCAGGCATGCGCAACACGGGCTGAACCACTGAACTCTCTGTTGCTCCCCTTCCGCAGCCAGTCGCCGTCCCTCCGCCTGAGGGAGGGCTATGTCCTGCTGCAGCAGCGCGATCCGGAACCGGAGGACCTCAACCGTCTGCTCCAGAGCTGTGGAGATCCTCCCCGCAGCCCGGCGCGCTGGCGGCGGGTGCTCGACTGCAGCGCCTGGCACCTGACGGTGCTCGATCCCCACGGCAAGATTGTGGGCTTCGTGCGGGCCACCAGCGACCAGGCCCTCAACGCCAATCTCTGGGACCTGCTGGCCGATCCCGCCGATCCCGGCCGTGAAGAAGTGATCGGAGCCCTGGTGCAGGCCGCTCTGGCAAAGCTGCGCCGGGAATTCAGCGGCTGCAGCATCTCCCTTTCAGCCCCGCCCGAAGCGCTCAAGGCCCTCACACGGGTGGGGTTCGTGGTGGATCCGGGTGGTATCCGCGCCATGGGCCTCAAACTCCGCGATGGCTGAGCCGAAATCCAGCGCTTCGCGAGTGGGTACCACCGTCCAACGCCTCCGGAGAGGTTCCCGGAGGCGTTGGACGGCTGGAGCGACGAGCATGGAGGGACTCGAACCCCCGACATTCAGAACCGGAATCTGACGCTCTATCCAACTGAGCTACATGCCCACCATCGGCGCCCCGGCAGGCGCCCCGCAGCGGCGCCCAGGATCGGCGGTGAGGATCCCGCGGAACCCTTCCCCCGATGGCGTTACCTTAGCGGCTGACCGCCCCAGAACCATCCGGCTCCACCGCCTGGACTTCCGGCATTTCCGCAACATCGACGGGCTGGAGCTGACCTTGGAGGCGCCCCGGCTTCTTGTGATCGGCAGCAACGGCCAGGGCAAGTCGAACCTGCTGGAAGGAGTGGAACTGCTCACCAGCCTGCGCTCCCACCGCTGCAGCTGCGATCGGGATCTGATCGGCCATGGGCATCCCTCGTGCAGGCTGAGCGCGCTCACCGACGAAGGCGACAGCCTGCAGCTGCAGCTGCGGCGCAGCGGTGGACGCCAGGCCCTGCGCAACGGCCGGCTGCTGGAACGCCAGCTCGACCTGATCGGTCCCCTGCGCTGTGTGGGCTTCAGCGCCCTCGACCTCGATCTGGTGCGGGGGGAACCCGCCCTGCGGCGCCAGTGGCTGGACCGGGTGGTCCTCCAGCTCGAGCCCGTCTATGGGGCCCTGCTGAGCCGCTACGGACGACTGCTGCGGCAGCGCAGCCAGCTGCTCCGCCGGGGCCTGGCCGCCGACCAGCGCCACGATCTGCTGGACGCCTTCGACCAGCAGATGGCGCTGGTGGGGGCCCGACTGCACCGCCGCCGCCAACGGGCCCTGTGGCGCCTGGAGCCCCTGGCGGTGGCCTGGCAGGAGCGGATCGGCGGCGCGGGAGAGCCCCTGCGGCTCGACTACCTGAGCGGCACCGGAGCGGATCCCAGCGACGAGGAAGGTCCCTGGCGGGAGGCCCTGGAAGAGCAACTGCGCCGCCAGCGGCCCGAGGAGGAGCGCCTGGGCCAGTGCCAGGTGGGTCCCCATCGGGACGAGGTGGCCCTGATGCTCGGCGGACGGCCGGCCCGGCGCTACGGCTCCGCCGGGCAGCAGCGCACCCTGGTGCTGGCGCTGAAACTGGGAGAACTGGAGCTGGTGCAGCAGGTGGTGGGCCAGCCGCCGCTGCTGCTGCTCGACGACGTGCTGGCGGAGCTGGACCCGAGGCGGCAGCAACTGCTCCTGGAGGCCGTCGGCGACGGGCACCAGTGCCTGGTGAGCGCCACCCATCTGGAGGCCTTCAGCAGCGGTTGGCAGGCCCGGGGCCAGGTGGTGGAGCTGCGCGGTGGCACCCGGGTGGACTGAGGCCGCATCTCCCTGACGCCGCAGGGAAGCTGAGGAACCACCATGGCGCTCTTCGGCGCGTATGGTGAGCTCTGTTTGTCGCGACTCTGATGAACCAGCGCCTGTCCAGCCTGCATCCCAACCCGGGATGGGGGGAAGCCGCCTCTCCTGCCCTCTGCAACGCACCAGCCCTCTCGAACCCTGGCGACACCACCGACGCGGTAGGGAAACACTGCATACTCGAGCTCTACGACTGCGACTGCGCACGGCTCGACGACGAAGCTTTCCTCAGGGACACCATCACGACAGCAGCCAAGCGTGCTGGCGCCACCCTGCTCAACCTGATCACCCACCGCTTCGAACCCCAGGGCGTGACGGGTCTGGCCCTGCTGGCGGAATCCCACATCTCCATCCACACCTGGCCCGAATCGGGCTATGCCGCGGTCGACGTGTTCACCTGCGGGGATCACACCATGCCCGAGAAGGCCTGCGAGGTGCTGCGGGAGGAACTGGCGGCCCGGCGCCACAAGCTGACCAGCTTCCGCCGTGAGACCCCCGAAACCCTGGGGGAGGCGGGTCGGGAGCCCGTCACGGCCCTGGCCGCCGGCTGACCGGGACTTCCGACTCGGTCATGGACCTCCCCGGGAAAGCAGCGGGGCCAGCTGGTCCCCGGCGCCATCCGCGGGGAGGTCCCGGTTCAGCTTGCCGCTCACCAGCCCCTCGAGATCGAGGGCCACTGCGGTGAAACCTAGGCCGGTGAAGGCGCTCACCAGCTGCGGGCGCAGGTCGCCCCTTGCCAGCCGTTCCAGGGCCCCCGGCAGGGCCACCCCAGGGATTTCGATGCGGGCGGTCTCCCCCTGGCTGCGAACCCGCAGTTCGGCGAACCCCCGCTGCCGCAGCCAGTCCTCGGCGGCGGCCACCCTGTCCAGCCGGGAGGCGCTGATCGGTTCTCCGTAGGGAAATCGGGACGCCAGGCAGGGCTGGGCCGGCTTGTCCCACCAGGGCAGCCCCAGGGCGCGGGAGAGCCGGCGCACCCCGGCCTTGTCGATGCCGGCCTCGGCCAGGGGCGAGAGCACACCGAACTCCCTGGCGGCGCGGATGCCAGGACGGTGATCGCCCAGATCGTCGCGGTTGACCCCGTCGAGCACCCTCGCCCCGCCGGCGGCGGCGGCGATGGGGGCGAGCAGCCGATGCAGTTCCCGCTTGCAGGCGTAGCAGCGGTTCTCCGGATTGCTGGCATAGGCCGGATCGGCCAGTTCCGCCGTGGCGATCTCCCGGTGCCGCAACCCCAGCCAGCGGGCCTGGGCGCTCGCCTCGCGGCGCAGATGGGGCGCCAGGGCCGGTGAGACGCCGGTGATCGCCAGCGCCCGTTCGCCCAGACGGTCGACCGCCAGGGCGGCCACCAGGGCACTGTCGACTCCTCCTGAATAGGCCACCACCACCCGGGGAAACGCATCGAGACGCTGACGCAGCTGCTCGAGCGCCCGCTCCAGGGGGTCGGGCAGCGCTTCGAGCAGGCTGAGACGGGAGGAAGCCGGCATGGCAACGATCCTGGCAAGGATGGGTAGCATCCGGGCCAGGTCCAACCGCCGATTGCTTCCCGCCGCCCGCCGATGCCCCCCGCCGCCCGCAGCACCCAGACCCCGCAGCGCGGCACCGGTCGGGGCATCGGCATCCGCACCGCCGCCGGCAGCGACGAACGGGCCCACGGGCAGCTGCACGTCTACGACGGCGAGGGGAAGGGGAAGAGCCAGGCGGCCCTCGGCGTGGTGCTGCGCACGATCGGCCTGGGCATCTGCGAGCAGAAACGCACCCGCGTGCTGCTGCTGCGGTTCCTCAAGGGTCCAGGCCGTTCCTACGACGAGGACGGCGCCATCGAGGCTCTCCAGCAGGGCTTCCCCCACCTGATCGACCAGGTGCGCACCGGACGGGGCGACCACTTCGGTGCCGAGGACGTCACCCCCTTCGATCGGCAGGAGGCCCGCCGCGGCTGGGACATCGCCAAGGGGGCCATCGCCAGCAACCTCTATTCGGTGGTGGTGCTCGACGAACTCAACCCCGTCCTCGATCTGGGCCTGCTGGACACCGAGGAGGTGGTGCGGACCCTGGCCGCCAGGCCGGAAGGGATGGAGATGATCTGCACGGGCCGGGGGCCCCCCGGGAGCTGGTGCAGATGGCCGATCTGCACTCCGAGATGCGCGCCCATCAGCGCCCGGAGGAACCGGGCGACCGGGCCCTCGACGGGATCGAGATCTACACCGGCGAGGGCAAGGGCAAGTCCACCAGCGCCCTGGGCAAGGCGCTGCAGGCCATCGGCCGCGGCATCAGCCAGGACAAGAGCCACCGGGTGCTGATCCTGCAGTGGCTCAAGGGCGGCGCCGGTTACACCGAGGACGCGGCGATCGCCGCCCTGAGGGAAAGCTACCCCCACCTGGTGGATCACCTGCGTTCAGGGCGTGATGCGATCGTCTGGAGAGGTCAGCAGCAGCCGATCGATTACGTGGAAGCCGAGAGGGCGTGGGAGATCGCCCGGGCGGCCATCGCCAGCGGCCTCTACAAGACCGTGATCCTCGACGAACTCAATCCCACGGTGGATCTGGAACTGCTGCCGGTTGAGCCCATCGTGCAGACCCTGCTGCGGAAGCCCACCGAAACCGAGGTGATCATCACCGGCCGCTGCAAGAGCAGGCCCGCCTACTTCGATCTGGCCAGCGTGCACTCGGAGATGGTCTGCCACAAGCACTATGCCGAGCGGGGCGTGGACCTCAAGCGCGGCGTCGACTACTGAACGCCCGCCCTACTCCGGTTCCAGCTCCTCGGCTTCGAGCATCTCCACCTCCTCGGAGGCGATGTACCGGCCCAGCAGCAGACCCACCAGCAGGGCCACGTAGAGGGTGCTCGCGACGCTGATCAGGATCACGAAGCGCTCGCCGACCGCGTTCGCCGGAAGCACGTCGCCGAAACCGAGACCGGCGATGGTGACAAAGCTGAAGTAGGTCAGCCGGTCGAGCAGCAACTGGTGGCTGGCGGCGGCCCCGAGACTGAAGCTGCCGGGCACCAGCACCTGGGTGGCGGTGGCGAGAACCCCGCCCGTGAGGCCCAGCTGCAGATAGCCCGCCGCCGCGCCCGCCATCACCTGCACGTTGACCCGGGGCACCCTGGCCAGCAGGTGCACCAGCCGCACCGACGCAATCAGGAAGAAGAGGCTCAGCAGCACCATCTCCGCGGCCCGGAAGGTCCCACCGGGCCAGGCGCCCGCGGCCACCGGCACCCAGAGCCCGAGACCCGCCACCACGCCGATCCCCAGGAACAGGCCTTGCCGCAACCGGGTGAAGGCCATGGCGCCGACCATCGGCAGGGTGAGGATCGACTGCAGGATCAGCAGATCGAACAGCACAGCCAGGAGCGCCAGGCCGGGCAGGCCCTGCCGGGCCGTGACGGGCAACAGCAGGATCGGCAGCAGCGACGCCAGCAGCAGCGGCAGGAACCTGTTCTCGACAGCGATCAGTCGCTGGGCTTCCCTGCGGCGGCGCTGCAGCCAGCGCTGCCTGGCGGGGGAGAGCGGCTCAGTAGCGCGGAACGGCAGGATCCACCTCCTGACTCCAGGCGTCGATGCCACCCTGCACGTTCACCCCCTTGATGCCGTGACGGCCGAGGGCGATCAGGGCCTTGGCGGAACGCCCCCCCAGCTTGCAGTGCACGTACAGCTGCTTGCCGGCCGCCAGGCGGCGCACGTCCTCGATGGCCTCACCGCTCTCGATGCGATCGAGGGGCACCAGCACGGACCCGGGGATCACGGCGATGTCGGCCTCCTGGGGGTTGCGGACGTCGACCAGCAGCAGATCCTCCACCTGGTCGTCGATGAGGGTCTTGAGCTCGGCGACGGTGATGGTGGGCACACTGCCCGCTTCCTCCTGGCCGGGGGCCGAACCACCCACGCCGCAGAACTCCTGGTAATCGATGAGCTTCTCGATCACGGGCCGCTCCGGATTCGGGCGCAGCTTCAGTTCGCGGAAGCTCATCTTGAGGGCATCGAACAGGAGCAGGCGGCCGCTGAGGCTGGTGCCGATGCCGGTGATCAGCTTCACCGCCTCGGTGGCCTGGATCAGGCCGATGATGCCGGGCAGCACACCCACCACCCCCCCTTCGGCGCAGGAGGGCACCATCCCCGGCGGAGGCGGCTCGGGGAAAAGATCCCGGTAGTTGGGGCCGCCTTCATGGTTGAACACGGTGGCCTGGCCCTCGAAGCGGAAGATGGAGCCATAGACGTTCGGCTTGCCCAGCAGCACGCAGGCGTCGTTGACCAGGTAGCGGGTGGGGAAGTTGTCGGTGCCGTCACAGACGATGTCGTAGCCGGCGATGATCTCCAGGGCGTTCTCGCTGGTGAGGGCCGTTTCGAAGAGATCCACCTGGCAGTGAGGGTTGATCTCGAGGATCCGGGCCCTGGCCGATTCGATCTTGGGCTTGCCCACCCAGCTGCTGCCGTGGATCACCTGGCGCTGCAGGTTGCTGTGGTCCACCACGTCGAAATCGACGATGCCGAGCCGGCCCACGCCCGCGGCGGCCAGATAGAGGAGCAGGGGCGAACCGAGGCCACCGGTGCCCACGCACAGCACCGAGGCCGCCTTGAGCCGCTTCTGCCCCTCCATCCCGATCTCCGGCAGGATCAGATGACGCGAGAAGCGTGCCACCTCATCGGGACTGAGCTGGACGGCGCTGGTGTCGGGAGGAAGCATGGCGGCTGAAGCCCACGACGCATCAATCGTCCATTCTCCACGCCAGGCGCCGGGGGCCGCCCTGCTCGGGCAGCCACCAGCAGGCCAGCCCGCGGGGCGCTCCCGGGGGCTGGCCCAGGATCAGCATCAGGGTGGGGCGAAAGGCGAGGGAGCGATCCAGGGCCGAGGGCACCGGCTCCGACATCGGATGGCTGTGGGCCGCACCCAGCACCCGCTGGCCCCTGGCCCTGGCCCACTTCTGGGCCTGGAGCTGCTCACGGGGATCAAGGGCGAAGCGGCGACCGCGCTCGGCCGACGGCTCCCAGACGTTGAGACAGGGCCAGACCAGGCGGACCCGCCAGGGATCCCGATGGCCCAGCAGCAGGGCACAGCCTTCCTCGGGGGCAGCCGCGGCCAGGACTGCCTCGAGGACCGTCAGGGCCTGCCGATCGATGCGGAGTTCCGCTGGCGCCCCACCGTCCACACCGGTACGTTAGGCGCCATCCCCTCCGAAGACCTTCCCTTCCATGATCGACAGCCCGACCGAAGTGAAGGAGCCGACCCAGGACGTGACCACTCCCGATGGCGAAGGGGTCGCCTTTGCCGAGCGCTACAGCGAGGTCATCGGCAAGGTCAACGAGACCCTCGACCGGGTCGACTGGAGCCAGGTGGGGCGGATCGGCAAGGCGACCGGCGTCCTGGTGGCGGTGATCGTGGCCCAGATCCTGATCAAGGGGGTGCTCGATACCATCAACCTGCTGCCGATCGTTCCGGGCCTGCTGGAACTGCTGGGCCTGGTGGTGGTGGGCACCTGGAGCTGGAACAATCTCACCACCGGCGAGAAGCGCACGGCTCTGATGGAGAAGATCCAGGCTCTGCGCAAGGAATACCTCAGCTGAGGCCCCACGGCCCAGGCCTGCCGTTCCACGCCTACCTCCGCATCAGCCGATCGATGCCGTCCTGGCACTGGTCCCGGTAGGAACCGCCGAAGAGGTTGGCGTGGTTGAGCAGGTGGTACAGGTTGTAGAGGTCAGCCCGGCGTTCATGCCCGTCGGGCAGGGGCCATTCCTCCTGATACCCCCTGAAGAAGGCGGCAGGGAAGCCCCCGAACAGGCTCGCCATGGCCAGATCCACCTCCCGGTCCCCCCGGTACACCGCGGGATCGAAGATGGCCCCCACTCCATCGTGAGTGACGGCGGCGTTGCCGCTCCAGAGATCACCGTGCACCAGGCAGGGGTCAGGGTGGTGGCCATCGATCCAGCCGCTGGCCTGCCCCAGCAGCGCGTCGGCACCTCCCAGCACCACGCCCTTGGAGGCCAGCCTCGCCAGCTGGGGAACCAGGCGCCGTTCCACGAAGAACCGGCCCCAGTGGCCTTCCCAGCCATTCGCCTGGGGGCTCGTGCCGATGTAGTTGTCCGTCACCCATCCGAAGGCCTGCCCCGGGCGGTCGGCCTCTGAGCAGCGCAGCGAAAGGCTGTGCCGGTGCAGCCGGGCCAGAGCGGCCCCGGTGCGGCGCCAAGGCTCTGCAGTGCCGTCCCCGGATCCACGCCCCAGGTCCAGCCAGGAGAGCACCAGCACGGCCATCGGTACGAGAGCCCCCAGGGCGAGCGGCTCCGGCAGCCGCAGCCCGGCCTCCGATGCTGCTGCCGCCAGGGCCCGAAGCCCTCCGGCCTCGGCTTCCAGCAGCGGCAACGAGGAGGCGGCATTGGTCTTGGCGAACAGGCGGGATCCATCGGCCAGGCGCAGGCACCAGGCGCTGTGGATGCAGCCACCCCTGACGGGGCTGCGGTCCACCAGTTCGACCCCGAGGCGCTCGGCCAGCCAGGGAGCGAGGGGATCGGCGCCAGGGGCACCACGGGTTGCTGCAACGGGGCCCATCGGTTCGGGGGGAATGGCCGCCCAGGAGGCCCCGGGGACGGAGGCCCCAGGACAGGGTGCACCGGAGACAACCTATTTGGGAGGGCCCTCTTCCCGGCTCAGGCGCAGACCGCCCGGCCCAGGGGCAGACCGCACGGGGCCGCGCCTGCCAGGCCGGCCCTGCCAGGATCGCGGGCCAAGCGCTTCGGCACCGTTGGATCCCAGCGAGACCGCCAGGGCGGACGTCGTCGTCGTGGGCGCCGGCATCGCCGGCCTCACCGCGGCGGGCCTGCTGGCCAAGGCCGGCTTGGACGTGGAGCTGCTCGAGGCCCATCACCAGAGCGGGGGCTGCGCCGGCACCTTCCGTCGTGGCCCCTATGTGTTCGATGTCGGCGCCACCCAGGTGGCGGGGCTGGAGCAGGCCGACGGCACCCCAGGGGGCATCCACGCCCGGCTCTTCCGGCATCTGGAGGTGGCGCCGCCGCCGGCCGTGCCCCTCGATCCCGGCTGCGTCGTGGACCTGGCCGATGGCAGCGAACCGGTGCGTCTCTGGCGCGACCCGGCCCGCTGGCGGCAGGAGCGGCTGCGTCAATTCCCGGGCAGTGACCGGTTCTGGGGACTGTGCGAAGCGATCCACCACGCCAGCTGGGCTTTCGCGGCCCGGGATCCCGTGCTGCCGCCCCGTTCCTGGTGGGACCTGGGCCAGCTGCTCGGGGCCCTGGGGCCCGCGACACTGGCCAGCGGCCTGTTCACCGCGGCCACGGTGGCGGATCTGCTGTGGCTCACCGGCTGCGGCCACGACCGGCGGTTGCGGCGCTTCCTGGATCTGCAGCTGAAGCTCTATTCCCAGGAGCCGGCCGATCGCACGGCGGCGCTCTACGGCGCGACGGTGCTGGCCATGGTCCAGGAGCCGCTGGGGTTGTGGCACCTGCAGGGTTCGATGCAGGCCCTGAGTGACCGCCTGGAGCAGGCCCTCGCCCGGCATGGCGGCAGGCTGCGGCTGCGTCACCGGGTGGAGCGCCTGCAGCCGCCGGAGCGCCCCAAGGCCGCCTGGCGGGTGACGGGCCGGCGCTCCAGCGGCCGGCGCCGGGAGGAACGGCAAGGCCGGGGGGCCGCAGGCGATGGGCGGGGCTTCGGCGTGGAGGCCGCCGAAGTGGTGGTCAGCCTGCCCCCTCAGACCCTGCCGGCGCTGCTGGGGCAGGCACTGCCATCGGACTACCGGCGCAGGCTCGAGAACCTGCACGAGCCCAGCGGGGCTCTGGTGTTCTACGGGGCGGTGGAGCGGCGGCGGCTGCCAGCGGATGTCCCCAGCCACCTGCAGCGGGATGCCGTCGCCCCGGGGTCGCTGTTCGTGTCGGTGAGCCAGGAGGGCGACGGCCGGGCGCCGGCCGGGCAGGCGACGGTGATCGCCAGTGTGTTCACCCCGGCCAGGAGCTGGTTCGCAGAGGAGGAGACGGCCTATCAGGCCCGCAAGAACGAGGCGATGGGGGCCATCCTGCGGGAGCTGGAGAAGCTGCTGGGGGTGGGGACGAGCGACTGGCTCCACCGCGAACTGGCCACCCCGCGGGGGTTCGCCGGCTGGACCGGCCGGCCCTGGGGCTATGTGGGCGGATTGGGCCAGCACCCCAGCCGCTTCGGCCCCTTCGGCCTGGCCAGCCGCACGCCGCTGGAGGGCCTGTGGCTCTGCGGCGATGCCATCCACCCCGGCGAGGGCACCGCCGGGGTGAGTCTCTCGGCCCTGATGGCCTGCCGCCAGCTGCTGGCCCGGCGGGGGGTGGAACTGCGGCCCTGACCCCCTCGCCTTCCGATCACCCCCTGCGGGGGATCAGCTCACGCTCACCTCCACCACCCGGCCGCCGAGACGCTGCACCCGCTGCAGGGCCTCGTTCATACGGCTGAAGGGCACCCGCATCACATAGGAGCCGCTGCGCACCACCGCGTTGTTCACCAGGCCGGTGACGGTGATGGTGGCCACCCGGCCGCTGGAGGAACCGCTGCCGCGCACCCCGGCGGACACCACCAGGGCCTCGGCCCGGTGGCGGCGGGAGGGTTCGATGGGCTGGCCCGCCCGGGAGACGGGGCCATCGGCGCTGGCAAGCCCCTGGCCCATGGTGGCGCGGAAGAAGGACTCACCGCTGAAGCGGGGACGGCTGACCGAGATCGTCACCGCCCGGTCCTGGTGGAGGGCCCGGCCGAGCTTGAAGCGCGTGCCGGCCCGGTCCCCCTTCACCGAAGCGGCCGCACCGGCCGCCAGCTGCATCAGCCAGGAGAACTGCTGGCCCTGCTGGCCTGCGGAATAATCCCACCCGTGCAGATAGGGCACCACATCGCTGCCGAAGCGGTCCTGATACTCGGCACTGTCGAGATAGGAATCGATCTCGGCGTCGTAGCCCTGCTCCTGCAGGATCGTGAAGTGGTGCAGCATCTCCGCCTTGTTGTGGGGAGCGCGGCCGAGAAGATGCTTGTGGTTGAGCTCGATGAAGCGATAGGGGTTGCAGGATTCGAAGAAGCGGGATCGGTACAGACCGCTCTTGGCGAGGGTGCGCACGAATTCGCGCACGCTGAGATATCCGTTGCGGAAGAGTGATTCGGCACCGCTCAGCCGCTCGTTCTGCATCACGTACTGCTGACCGAGCACCTGCTGGTACACCTGGCGGATGATCCCATCCCGATCCTGGGGTGAGGCTTTCGACCAGTTCTCCCTGTTGCGGTCGTCCGTGAAACGCTCGATGCCGAGGGAAGGGGCTTGGACCAGGGCCATGGTGGGAAGAGTGGGAAGGGCAGGGAAGGGTGCAGCGCCAACGGGGGGAGGCCGGGGCAGGGGCGAGGCCCCTGGGGCGGCCCGGCGGCGGAGACCGGCGCAGGGGGTGAATCCGCTGGAAGATGCGCCAGAGGTCAGTGCACGGCTGGGATTCTTGCCGGAGCCTCAGGCCAGCAGGGAGGATCGTTACACCCCTACGCGCAAATCGGTCGATCCATACATTCCTTCACCACGAAGTATTGAGGAAGGAAAAGAAAGACTCAATAGACGAGGAGGTCGGGCCGGCGGGCACCATGCCTGAGCAACACGGCAGGACGGAGGCGATTGCGGCGGGTGGCCGAGAGGGACAGGCCGGCGACAGCGACTGCAGCGATGGACGGCCGCTCGGGCCCCTGGCCTGCGGGGCGGGGAGCCGCCGCCTCCTGGCAGAGGCTGGCCCAGACGGTGTCAAGGTCGGCCAGTTCATCGGCCTCGCTCCAGCCAGGAACCTCGATCCTTTCCTCCCAGAAAGAACGGAAAAGGGGAGTGGCCTGGGCCCGCTCGATGGTCATCCAGTGCCGGGAGACTGAGTTCCACTATCCCCATCTGCCGCCGGCTCGTCCACTGGGCGGCAACAGTTCATGGTGGAAAAGAGTATGAAAAAGGGAAAAACTGTGAAGGGAGGTTGGGCCTCCCGGGCTCAAGGGCCAGGCGCCTCAGGACTGGAACGGCGCAAGATCCCCCGGCCGGCGCAGCATCTTGTCGACTTCGTCCAGGTGAAGTTCCTCCAGCACGATCATCTCCCTGGCGTACTCCTCCAGGAGGACCGAATGGTTCTCCGCCAGCGCCAGCAGGGCGTAGTACGCCTCCAGGGCCTCTCGCTCGTGGTCGAGGCTCTCCCGCAGGATGCCGCCGATGTCGTGCTGATGGGTCTCGAGCAGGGAGCCGATGCGCAGCGAGGGGTGCCCGCCCAGCAGGGTGACCATCTCCCCGGCCTTGTGAGCGTGGGCCAGCCCCTCTTCGGCATTGCCCTTGAGCCAGGAGACGATGGGAATGCGGTTGTAGCCGTAGACCATCAGGGCGTAATGGGTGTACTTCACCACCCCGGCCAGCTCGAGTTCGAGAATCCGATTGAGCGCTTCGATCATCGAGGCGCGGCGAGTCGCCTCGATCGACGGGATGCCTGTCGTCATGGCGATGACCTCCACCAGGGGATTCCGTGCCTGGAGGCACCCTAGGAGGGCTCTTGGCGCGTCCCGGACGGGATGGAGGAAACGTCACCCAGGCCTGTCGGGCCGGACGGTCAGGGCTGCGGGAGACCCCTTCAGCGCAGATGGTCGAGGGCGCCGCGGCCGTGCAGGTCGGCCAGGGCGTCGTAGCCGCCGATGGCCTCCCCGTCGATGAACACCTGGGGCAGGCTGCCGCGGCCGCTGCGCTCGGCGATCGCCTGGCGCTCGGCGTCCCCATCGGCCAGCAGCACCTCGTGGGGAATGCCCAGAGTGCGCAGCATGCGGAGGGCCCGGGCCGAATAGGGGCAGCCGCTGAGCACGGCGATCTCCACCCGGGGGGACGCGGGCACCGCCGGACCCGCGGGCCTGGTCATCCCGGGGGAGGCGAATCCGGCCTCCGCAGGAGAGGGAGTGGCGGGCCCGCCGTCACCGGCCAGGAAACCCACCAGCAGATCGGCGCCCCGGAGCACCAGGCTGCCGTGTTCCAGGTGGCCGCCCCACACCTGGCAGTCACCGTCGGAGAGGCTCAGGTGCAGGTGCACCCCCCGAGGGGCCAGCGTGCCCTGCAATGTGATGATCTCCAGGTGGCCCTGCAGCAGGGTGGGCTCGGCCTGGCCGGGGCACTGGAAGGCCGCCTGGGAGAGATCGCCCACCACACCCAGCACGAAGCCGGACGCGCCAGCCTCGATCGCCAGCTGCTCGAGGCTGGCTCGCAGGTCACTGCCCGGGCCGAGGTGCAGCGGCAGGGGGTGCATGGCGACGGTCTGGGCGGCAGGCGGTCAAGGTAAGTCCCGACCCGCCGGCGGCAGGAGGCGGCAGTGCAGCAGCGCCAGGGCCTCGTCGGGCAGACCCAGGAAGCGATCCAGCCAGCGCTCGCCGCTGGGGGCGATGCTGGCCACCCCCACCAGCAGCGCCCGGCCCTCGCGATCGAGGGGACGGCCCCTGGCGGCATGGCGGCGCCCCTGGACGGAGCCGGTGCTGAGGGTCGTGTCGACGATCAGATCGGGAGCCCGGTAGAGGCCGCCGACGGCGAAGCGGAAGCGGGCGCAGAAGCGCAGGGCCAGGGCCCCGCTGGCGGCATCGATGGAGCCCTCGAGCCGCTCGGGGTGGATCCCGATGCGGAGTCCCGGTGGCAGCGGCAGAGCCAGAAAACGGGTGGTGCGCCAGTGGAGCGGCGGGATCGTCAGCCCGGCAGGGTCGAAACGCAGGGACTGCGTGTCACCAGCGGCCTCCCCGGGGAGCCGGCCGACGCCATTCCCGAGCCACCCCACCCCTCCCCCGCCACGGGCGTCGTAGTCGAAGCGGGGATAGGCACCGATGGCCAGGCCGCAGCCTGCCAGGGTCTGGAGTAACAGCTCAGCCATCCCTCTGGATCTCCACCTGGGTGGGATAGGGGATCTCGATTCCCTCCCGGGCGAACAGGGCCAGCAGCGCCCGGTTGAGACGCGCCACCTCATCCTTGAACGCCGCATGGGTGGGCTGGGAGGAGCGGTAGTCGAAGGTGAAGTCGTAACTGAAGTCGCGGATGGCCAGCAGCCGGCAGGAGCGGAACGCCGCCAGCGGTTCAAGCTCGAACAATCCGGCGATCAGCTGGGGGATGCGCTGGAGTTGCTCTGGGCTGGTGTGGTGAGCGACGCCGATCACCATGCGCGAGCGGATCACCTGATCGATCAGCTGACGCAACCGCAGCAGGACCGATTCCCTGATGCCGAGGTACTCAGTCCAGTTCGGGGCCTGGATCTTCCCGCAGCAGCGAAGCAGCAGGCTTTCCTCGTCCCCGGCCTGATCGAGAAACACCTGCGCGCTCGACAACCCCGGATGCTCCACCAGGAAAGATCGGCTGTAATGCAGCAGGTCATCCAGCTGATCCGGGGTGAGGTCGTCCGAGAGGGGGAGCTGCAGTTCGAAGACGTGCCATAACGCATCCCTCGATGGACCGGCCCGCAGCGAGTAGTTGACGATCGTCTCCTCATCCACGATCGAATTTGGAATGGTGATGCGACTTTCGTGGGTCTGCAACTCCAGGGACCGCAGTCCAATCTTGGTGACGAAGCCCAGATTGTCTCCGATGCGGCAGAATTCACCTACCCGCAGTGGACGATCGGTCTGAATGGACAGCCCGGCGAACAGATTGCCAAGGAGCTTTGAGGCTCCCAGGCCGATGGCCAGGCCGGGAACGGCGGAAAAGGCCAGCACGGTGGACGCCGGCAAGCCCAGCAGGATCAGCAGCCGGTACATCAGGGAGATGCCGATGACCGCCCCGAGGACCCGGCACACGGGCATCACCAGGTTGCTGACGCGGCTCAGCTGGAGTTCGTTGCGTCTACCCCGCAGGATTGTGACCCACTCCGTCAGGCTGCGACCGAGAGCCTCCATCAGCAGGAAGCTGAACAATCCGGCCGAGATGAAGTAGATGGAATAAAACAGGAACGTCAGCACCAGCAATGGTGTGCCGGTGACGTTCACGTACTGGTTGATCAGCACATCCAGCAGACGGGTCATGGGCAGGGAGGCACCGGCCAGCAGCACCCGCTGCCAGGCGACATTGTCGATTCTCCAGAGGCCCCTGGCCGGGCTCGGCTCCCTGGAGGGTCCATCGCCGAGGCGATAGGTGCTGAGCAAGGCCACCACCAGCCGGGACTGCACGGCGGCATAGGCCAGCAGCGCCAGCACGCCGACCACCAGCTGGAACAGGGTCTGGTCCCAGAGACTGGCCTCGAGCACCTTCCGGCGGAAGCCCTCGGGGATCATCAGATACCACTTGGGCGGCAGGATCTGGCCCGGCCTGAGGCTGAAGGCGTCATAGATCGATGGCGTGAGCAAGGACGAGGCGCTGTCCTGCGGGGGTACCTGATCCTTGATCTCCTTGTAGAGACCAGGGATCTGCGCCACCGTGGCGGCGGAGAAGAGATAGCCGCGGTCACCGCCCGTCCCGGCGACCTGGTCCTTCAGGGTGATGGACGTGCCTGGAAGGGTCCAGCTTGGGGTCGGGGTCACCCGCTTCTCGTTCAACGCCTTCATGCCTGCCGCATCGGGGATCTCGAAGGGCTTGCGACTGTGGGTGAAGACGTAATCAAGAATCACCTTCAACTTGAGGGCGTACTCCTCGGCGAAATCGGATCGGATGCTCTCGGGGATCGCCTGCACATCCAGGGCCTTCACCGCTTCCCGGAAATAGCCGTTGATCAGCTCAAGCTCCTTCCTGACCGGCCCCGGCCAGAACAACCCGGGGGTGCGGCTGGCCGTGGCTTCGATCCGGTCGAGGTCCCGGCTCACCTGGGCCATCACCACGTAGAAATTGAGCAGCGTCGCCCGGGGGCTGTCCCCCACCACCTGATCGAGGGGAGCATCGGTCCACTGCTGCTGCAGCTCGAGCAGCTGGGAATGGAAGGGCTGCTGCACCAGAGGCACGTAGGTCGCTCGGCTCGCGGCCGGGGGCGCGGCCACCTCAGCCGCCCTGAGAGTCGTCGTCGAGAGGCCCATCAGGGGAAGCAGCCAGGCCAGCAGGAAGGCCAGCAGCGGACGGATCAGACGGGGCACCCAGAACACCGCACCAGCTCCCAGATGATGCCAGGCCTTTCCGGCAACTCCTGCAGCAGCAGGGCCCCTGGCTCCCCGCCACCCTTCGTGTCAGCTCCGGTACTTCCGCGAGAACCCCGCGCTGAGGGTGCCGGCCAGGCGATCAGGGAGATAGCGCCCCAGAGCCGCCAGGCCGCGGTTCAGAGCTCCCGGCACCAGCAGTTCCTGGCCGCGATCGAGGGCCGCGAGGCAGCGGTCCGCCAGATCCTCGGCTTCCATCCAGAAGGGTGCCGGCAGACGGGCCGTGCGGGCGGCCGCCTCCGGCCCCAGGGCGGCGTGAAAGCCGCTGCGCACATACCCGGGACAGACCACCAGCACGCGCACGCCGCTGGCCCGGTTCTCGGCGGCAAGGGACTGGGAGAAGCGGATCAGGAAAGCCTTCGAGGCGCTGTACAGGCTGCTGCCGGGCAGTCCGGGGATCAGCCCCGCCAGGGAGGCGATGTTGAGGATGCGTCCGTCCCCCCGCTCACGCATGGCGGGCAGCAGGGCATGGCAGAGCTCCGCCGGCGCCGTCACCATCAGCTGGAGCATGGCCTCGCCGCGGGGCCATGCGATGGTGTGGAAGTCGCCGCGCAGCCCGAAGCCGGCATTGTTGACCAGGGTGTGCACCGCCAGATCCCGGCGTCGCAGCTCCTCCACCAGGGACGCCGCAGCCCCCGGCAGGGAAAGATCGGTGGCGATGGCAAAGGCCTGGGCGTGATGGTCACGCCGAAGCTCGGCGGCCAGCTGCTCGAGCTGCTCCAGACGCCGGGCAGTGAGCACCAGGGACTCCCCACGGGCCGCGCAGGCCCGGGCCAGCGCAGCGCCGAAGCCGCTCGAGGCGCCGGTGATGAGGGTGTGGACGGGAGAGGGCATGGAGGCTCAGCCTGCCGGCAGCACCTGGCGGTAGCCGTTGGCTTCGCACACCCGCAGCGGGGTGTCGAAGAGGGCGCTGAGGGGCCCGTCCTGCAGGAGGGCGTCGGTGGGTCCGTCGCCCACCACCCGGCCATGACGCAGGAGCACGCAGCGGCTGATCTCGGGAAGGATCGCCTCGATCTGATGGGTCACCAGCAGGAGGGTGGTGCCGGCGCGGGCCAGGTTGCGCAGGATGGCGAGCAGCTGGTGTTTCGCGCGCAGATCCAGCCCATTGGTGGGCTCGTCCAGCACCAGCACCCGGGGACGGTGGACCAGCGCCCGGGCCAGCAGCAGACGCCGCCGCTGGCCGTCGGAGAGCTGGGCGAAGGGACGCTCCGCCAGATCCGCCAGCCCCAGCTCCTGCATCAGTTCCGCCACCCGCTCCCGCTGGGCGGCTGTGGCCACCTGGCTCCGCCCGATGCCCACCGAGCCGAAGAAACCGGAGAGCACCACGTCGGCGGCGCGCACCCCGCCGGCGTAGGCGGCCTGCAGATCCTGGGACACCAGGCCGATGCGGCCGCGCAGGTCCCAGAGGTTCACGGTTTCGCTGCCGAAGATCCGCAGCGATGAGCCCGGCTTCACCACCGGGTAGAGCTCGCGGCTGAGCAACTTCACCAGGGAGCTCTTGCCCGAGCCGTTGGGACCGAGCACCACGGTGTGCTCGCCGCTGCGCAGCTGCAGGGAGAGATCCTCGAACACCCGGCGAGGGCCCAGCCAGGCCTCCACGGACTGCAGTTCGAGATAGGGGGTCGCCTCAGCCATGGCCGCCATCATCGACGCCGAAGCCGCCACCGATGCAGGCGCCGACGCGCGGGGTCGAGGCCGGCGGGTCTCCGGTCAGCGCCCCGCGGCGGCGATGGGCTCGCCGCTGCCCGCCACGACGGGGGGGCGGCCCCAGCCGAGCTTGCGCTCCAGCTTCTGGATCATCTTCGCCGCCAGATCCATGCCGGTCGCCCGCTCGATGCCCTCGAGCCCCGGACTGGAGTTCACCTCCAGCAACAGGGGACCGCGGTGGGAGCGGAGGATGTCGACACCGGCCACATCGAGCCCGAGGACCTTGCAGGCCTTGATGGCCATCTGCTTCTCCGGTGCATCGAGCTGCACCATCCGGGCGGTGCCCCCCTGGTGCAGGTTGGCGCGGAACTCGCCCTCGGCGGCCTGGCGCTCGATGGCCGCCACCACCTTGCCGCCGACCACGAAGCAGCGCAGGTCCGTGCCGCCGGCTTCCCGGATGAATTCCTGCACCAGCAGGTTGGCATCGAGGCTCTGGAGTGCATTGATCACGCTCTCCGCGGCCTTCTGGGTCTCGGCCAGCACCACCCCCTTGCCCTGGGCCCCCTCCAGCAGCTTCACGATCAGGGGGGCGCCGCCCACCATCCGGATCAGATCCACGGTGTCGAGGGGGGAATCGGCGAAGCCGGTGACGGGGGTGTTGAGTCCGGCGCGGACGAACTCCTGGGAGGCGAAGAGCTTGTCGCGTGAGGCGGTGATGGCCTGGGCGCTGTTGAGGGAGGGCACCCCCATCGATTCGAACTGCCGCGTCACGGCACAGCCGTAGAAGGTGACGCTGGGGCGGATGCGCGGGATGACCGCATCCACCGAGCCGAGCACGTCGCCGCCGCGGTAGTGCACCTCCGGATTGCGCGGATCCAGACGGATGTAGCACTGGCGGATGTTGAGGAACTGCATCCGGTGCCCCCGCTCCTCACCGGCCTCCATCAGGCGACGGTTGCTGTAGAGCTCCGGGTCGCTGGCCAGCAGCACGATCCGCAGGCCGTCCCTGCGCTTGAGCGCATGGGCGTAGAGGGCCCGGCTTTCCTCCGGGCTGAGGCTCCGCAGGTGCTGGCTGCCCTCCGGATCCACCAGGATCCGTCCCACCATCGCCTGGCGGCCCAGCAGCATGCGGTAGCCCATCGCATCGCGGTTGGCCAGGGTCAGCTCCACCTCCCAGCTGTGCTCCCCGAGCACCAGGCGCTCCCGGATCACGTAGCGGGTCTCCGGCACACCGCTGGTGTTCCTCACCTCCCGGCGGGCCACCACGGGGGCCTCATGGCGCACCACAACGGAGCGGTCGCCCTGCAGGGGATGTACTTCGAAGCTCACCCAGCTGCGCCCATCCCGCTCGAAGGCCACGATGTTGGTGGCATGGAGAGCGGAGGTGGCGGCTCCGGAATCCACGCGGGCCTTGATTGCGGGCAGTCCCGCGTCGGGGAAGCTGCACCACTCCTCGCTGCCCACGATGATCTTGCCGTCGAAGCTGTCCATGGATGGCGGCCGAAGGAGGTGGAAGGGCCCGGCACGTCATGGTCGCCGCTGCCGCTGACCTTGTCGACGGGCGGACCGGCGGGGTCCGGGGCGGGGGGGATCCGGCAGAGGTCGTCCACGAGGCGGAAGTAGGACGCGGGAGCCCGGCGGGCCATCACCCTGGCCTCCGCCTCCCGCTGCCAGCGATCGCTTCCGTACAACCGGATCAGATCACGGGTGTCACCGCGGCTCAGCCCGCGACGCAGTTCATCCGCTCCCAGCAACGGCGCCCCACGCAGGCAGCGGGACTGCACCGCATGCCAACCCTCGTGCAGGAGCGTGTCGGCCCGGTTGCCGCGGGGGCAGACCACGATCCGCCGGCTCTCGCGCAGGTAGAGCCCGAACAGGCCGGGTTCACTGCAGCGGGGATGCTCGCCGAGAACTGTGAAGCCGCGCTGCTCGAACGCCTCCACGAGCCGGGGGAACGGCCATTCCGCCGCCGCGGCCGCAAACGGTGGCAGCGCCGCCAGCACCAGGCCCGGCAGAAACGGGCTCAGCCGTGCCACGGGCGGGCGCCCCCGGTCGTCTCAGCCCGTCGGGGTGTCCTGCGGGGCTGCATGGGCGTCGCCGGGGGTCTGGGCAGCGGTCTGGGCGGAGAGATTCCTCGCCAGGGTGATCAGATCGGAGGGGAGCATCACCACCGTGGTGGTGTTGTTCTCCGCCCCGATCTCGGTGAGCATCTGCATGCGCCGCAGCTCCAGGGCCGCGGGGTTCTGCATCATCGTGCGCGAGGCCTCGGAAAGCTTGCGGGAGGCCTCCTCCTCGGCCGAGGCCTTGATCAGACGGGCCCGCTTCTCGCGAAGGGCCTCGGCCTCCTTGGCCATCGCCCGCTGCATCGCCAGCGGGATCTCCACGTCCTTCATCTCCACCCGCTCGATCTCGATCCCCCAGGGCCCGGTGATCTCATCGACGATCTCCTGGACCTTGAGATTGATCCTGTCGCGGTTCTGAAGAACGTCATCGAGCTTGTTCTGGCCCACGACGTTGCGCAGGGTGGTGAGAGCGATCTGATAGACCGCCATCTGATAGTTCTCGACCCTGTTGACGGCCTTGTCGCCGCTGAGGATGCGGTAGTAGAGCACCGCATTCACCTTGATCGTCACGCTGTCGGCGGTGACGGTTTCCTGCGGTTCGATGTTGACGGTCTTGGTGCGCACATCCAGCTGCACCTTCTGGTCCACGATCGGCACGATCCAGTAGAGGCCGGGCCCCCGCACCCCCTTGAGGCGGCCGAGCCGGAAGATCACCCCGCGCTGGTATTCGCGATCCAGCTTGAGGCCCGTGCTGGCGAACAGGAGCAGCAGCAGCAGGCCGACCAGGGAACCCATCGCACCTTCTCGCTCCGCGCCCTGTGGCCAGCCTAGAGGCGATCCCCGGCAGTTCAGGGGAGGTTCGGCGGCGGCCGCAGCGGCACCGGTATCGGCGGGGGGAGGGGGGATGGCTAAAGCATGGGCAGTGAGACCTGGAGAACAGGCCTTGCCCCGATCTGGGGGCAGGACCTCTGCTGCCGCCTGTGAACGCCATGGACATCCCAACGGAGCCAGTGATCCGTGCCGCTTCGCAGGCACCGTTCCGCTCGAGAGCGGAACGGATGGCCTGCGGCAAGGCCCTGCGAAACACCGTGCCGCGGCGCAGCCACGACACCTGGCAGCCTCCGGCCGACCGGCCTGACCCGATCACCGTCCTGGAGGCCTCGAACCACGATCGCCTGCCGGAACTCGTTCCCATCCGCTACGGGCGGATGCTGCGCAGTCCGTTCACCTTCCTGAGGGGGTCGGCGGCCCTGATGGCCTCCGACCTGGCCTCCACGCCCAGCATCGGCATCGAGGTGCAGGCCTGTGGCGACTGCCACCTGCTGAACTTCGGCCTGTTCGCCACGCCGGAGCGCAATCTGGTCTTCGACATCAACGATTTCGATGAAACCCTGCCGGCCCCCTGGGAATGGGATCTGAAGCGGCTGGCCGTGAGCTTCGTGGTGGCCTGCCGGGACAGCCGACTGTCGGACGACGACGCCCAGACGGCCGCCGGCGCCTGTGTCGAGGCCTATCGGGAGCATCTGAGGGATTACTCGAAGATGAGTCCCCTGGACGTGTGGTACTCCCGCCTGGACATCCAGCAGATCATCGACCTGGCTCCCGATGCCGAAGCCAGGGAACTGCGAGAGGACTTCGCGGCAAAAGCCCGGCAAAGGGTGATCGAACATCTCTACCCCAAGATCGCCGGCCAGGTGGGCGGACGGCACCGATTCATCGAGCAGCCACCCCTGCTGTTCCATGTCACGGAACCGGAGGTGGAAGAACGCCTGCGCGTGGGCCTGGAGGAGTACCGCGAATCGCTTTCGGATGAACGCCGGATCCTGCTGGATCGCTATCGCCTGGAAGACTATGCCCGCAAGGTGGTTGGCATCGGGAGTGTGGGCACCCGATGCAACATCGCCCTCTTCTTTTCCGAGGACAACCATCCACTGATCCTGCAGCTGAAGGAAGCGCGCCGATCGGTTCTGGAGCCGTACACCCGTCCCAGTCAGTATGAGAACCAGGGGAAACGGGTCGTCATGGGCCAGCGGCTGATGCAGTCCTCCAGTGACATCTTCCTTGGCTGGGTGCGATCGCTGCAGGGGGATGACTTCTACGTGCGTCAGTTGCGGGACATGAAGTTCTCCGTGCCTCTCGAAGGGGCCTCCGGGGGTCAGTTCAGGCGTTATGCCGAATTCTGCGGGTGGACCCTGGCCCGGGCCCATGCGAAATCCGGTGATGCCGCCACCATCAGCGGTTATCTGGGCAAGAACGACCAGTTCGACCGGGCCGTGGCCAGCTTTGCCCTGGCCTATGCCGATCAGACCGAGCGGGATCATGCGCTCCTGATCGAGGCCGTCAGGAAGGGGCGCGTCGAGGCCCTCGTGGAGGAGGACATGTAAGGCCCCGAGACAGCGACCCAACGCCTCGGCCCAGACCTGGGCAATGACGCTTCATCAGGATGCTTCCACTCTCGTCGATTCTGATCCTCTTCTTCATCACCCTGGGGCCGATCAAGACGATCGGCCCGTTCGTGCAGCTCACGGCGGGAGCGAGTGGACGCCTGCGTCGCACCGTTGCCGTCCGGGCGGTGTTGGTGGCCACTCTGGTCGTGCTGGGTCTGGCCCTGGCGGGGCCGGTGATCCTGAAGAACTGGGGAGTTTCCTACCCTGCCGTCACGCTCACCGGGGGAACCATCCTGCTGCTGACATCGCTGCAGGTGATGCTGAAGCCATCGGAATCACCGGAGCCAGGAGATGCCCCCTCCGGAACACTCTCGACCTCGATGCTCATCTCCCGCCTGGTCATTCCCACCATCGTCACCCCTGCCGGCATCGCGGCGACCCTGGCCCTGATGGTGCTGAGCGAGGGCAACCAGCGTTTCTGGCTCCACATCATCGGCCTGCTGCTGCTGGTGATGCTCCTGAATCTGCTGACCCTGCTGGCCGCCCGCAGGATCCTGGCGCTGGCCACCAGCTCCGGGCTGCGCGTCATCGGCTGGATCTTTGCCGTGCTCCAGGCCGCCCTGGGCGCCCAGGTGATGATCAACGCCCTGCGCCGGCTGGGGGCGCTGCCCCTGCAGGCTCTTGGGGCGCAGGGGTGGGGAGCCTGAACGAACGGCAGGCCCCTGGCCCAGCCTGGCCCATGGCACGGAGCCGACCGGCCGCACTGTTCCCTCGTGCCCACACGCCAGCAGCAGCAATGAAGGGAATGGGCAGGATGGAGGCGGGCCCTGACGGCCGCACCTCTTATTGGTTATGGCTACATCCCCTTTCATCGACGGGCTGGACGCCACGGCGGCGCGCCAGCGGCTGTGGCTGGCGGCGCTGCACCAGCTCGCGATCGCCGACGGTGACTTCTCCCCGGGCGAGAAACAGCTGCTGGCCGACGAGCTGACCCGTCAGCTTCCCGGGCTGAGCCTCGACGATCTGCACCATCCCGGCGCCCCGGCCCTCGTGCACCGCTTCGGAGTCGGCACGCCCCTCGCGGAGGACTTCCTGCGCTCGGCGGTGCTGGTGGCCCTGGCCGATGGTCACCTGAGCCCGATCGAACTGGAATGGCTGCGTCACTGGAGCGAGGTGCTTCAGGTGGGACAGGCGGTGATCGACGACCTGCTGAACGCTCCGACGAGCCGTGACGGAACCATCGACATCCGCTGTGACACCGACCAGCACCCCGGCCTGCTGGATGGGGTGCGCCGCTGGCTGGATGGCATCGAGCCAGCGGATCCGGCCGTGGCCCGCTTCCTGGTGCGGCTGATTCCTGCCCAGTGCCCGTTCGAGCGGGATGTGACGCTGTTCGGCTGGAAGGTGGTGCACATCCCGCCGATGTGCAAGATCAACCCCCTCTACGAACAGCTGGTGGCGCTGCGGTTCCGCTGCCTCTGCCGACTGGAGGCCTGCGAGGGATCCGCAGGACAGCCCCCGCTTCCATGACGGATTGCTGCGGGAGCAGGACGAAGCGGATCCGGGCCTTAAGAATTGCTCCAGGTTTGCGATCTGCGGGAGCCGCCCTCGGACCAGGCCCTCATCGAGCCCGCGACGCCCGTGACCCCATCCGCTGCTCTGCTGTCCGCCACGGGCCTCACCGGCCTGGTGCTGGTGAGCCTGGCCATGACCTTTCTGATCTGACCAGCACCCGGTGCCCGGCGGTGCCAGGGGTCACTCCAGACGCGGATGGAAGCGGCTGCTGAAGGCGAGCAGATCGAACCCGCTGAACAGGAAGCTGATGCCCACGAGGATGCCGATCACGGAGAGCAGTCCGGCGGGGCTCATCGAGAGGATCAGGACGCCCAGGACCAGCGTCACGATGCCGTTGGCCAGTCCCCAGCCCCAGCCCGGGGTGGAGCGGTGGGTGAGGGACACGATGGCCATCACCACCCCCTCGGCCAGGAACACGATGCCGATCGCCGTGGCCAGAGCCTTTACCTGCAGAGCCGCCGGCACGATGCCGGCCTTGAACTGGAGAAGCATCCACAGGCCCGTGACCAGGAACAGGGTGGAGACCACCAGCCGCCAGAAACAGTGCCAGCGGCCGAGGCGCCTCGCCCGCGACAGGTTGTCGATCCAGCCCACGATGCCTCCCACCAGGAAGGCGATGGCCACCATCACCGTGACCGAGGCGGAGGCCACCACCGGGAAGCTGAGGGCCAGAAGCCCCAGGACGATCATGACGATGCCTTCCGCCTGGGTCAGGCCTCGCAACCGGCCCTCCTCCTCAGCCCTTCGCTCCTGGGGAACGGCGGCGGAGTCGTCGTCGGGTGTGTTGAAGGTCGCGCCGGAGGGCATGGAGACGTGTAACGCTTCGACTCCGACCGTAGGCAGAGCCGCGACCGGAGAACCCGACCGGTCATGCACCGTGATCATGAAACCTGAAGAGGCGGCGTGATCCCTCGCCGCAGGGGCGCGGTGACCGCGCTCAGAACTTGCGGAGTTCCCTGTGGATCTTGAGGGGGTCGCCGGAGTGGTGCTGGTTGAAGAAAAGGATCGGCACGCCGGCCAGCAGCAGGCCGATCGCCGCCACCACCCCCCAGGACACGGCCGGCGGCCCCTCTGCCGGGGGCTCACCGCGACGGTTCCGTGCACCCCGCCGACGGGACTGCGCTGGCCCGTTCAACCCTGCCATCGCTGGCTCTGCCGGCTCGGTGTGCCATTCAGTCTGTCGGCGCCTCCCCGTCCTGCAGGGCCTGCAGCCGCCAGAGGGTGCCTGGGAGGGTGGCGCCGGCGGCATCGGCACATCCCCGGCCGAGATGCACGCCCAGGAAGCGCTCCACCACCAGCGTGCGCACCGGCACGCGCCCGGGTTCGGCCGAAGAACGGTCGGCGATCAGCCCCTCCAGGTTCACCAGCAGCGGCCTACCTGGCGCCCCCGGTGGCCGGGCGGACAGGTAGGCCTGCTCGAGGCGCCGGTAGTCGCCGGTCATGGCCACGGGCAGCAGGGCATCGGTGGCGCAGAGGCGGATGCTGGGCGCATCGGCCAGGTAGCGGAACATCCCCTGCAGATGCAGCCGTGGCTCGATCGGCTCCGGCGCCGCCAGCCGCAGGAGGCGGTCGTTGTGGCGCGAGCGGATCGGCTGGCCCTGCTGGTCGGGCTTGCGCAGCACCGCCCCGCCCCGCTGGGGCTGCAGTACCAGGGGTGCTTCACGGCCGCCCTGCAGCACCAGGCGGTTGCCGCCCGCCTCCAGCCGCCAGCGGCCGATGGCATCGAAGCCGTTGGGCCGCGGCCGACCGAGAAAGGTCTGGCGCAGCTGGAAGCTGCCATCGGCCGCCAGGTCGACCTGCCAGCGGCTGGTGCCGCCGGCGTCGGGCAGATCGCCGCGCCAGCTGGCCGGCAGCCGGCCGAGCACCGTCCGGGTGGCCGCCGCCGAGGGGCCGGCGGAGCCCACCTTCACAAGCAGCAGTGAAACCGGCCGGCTGGCCGCGTCGAACACCGGCGTGATCCGGTCGGTGGTGAAGAGCAGCCGCTCCCCCTGGCGCACGCTGGCGCGCACCGCGTAGCGGCCCCTCGGGCTGAGAGCACCGTCGTCGAAGGGGATGGTGAAACGGAACGGAGGCTGGCCGGCCGGCTGCAGACGCGAGCGGCCGATCACCCGGTCCAGGGCATCGGCCACCGCGATGTCCTCGATCACGGCTTCGAACACGGCATCGGCAGGCAGGGCGATGCGCTCCCGGTAGGTGGCCGTGCCGGAGAGGCTGCCGGCCCGGACGGGGGCCTGCAGCAGCAGGGCGGTGGCGAGGAGGCCGCCGGCGAGGCAGGGTCTCGGCAGCAGTGGCATGGGTCAGGCGGAGGGTGCGCGTCCCCAGCCTGGTGCCGGGCGGGCCAAGGACAGGCCAGGGGCAAGCCCCCTCCTCCGATGCCACCCGTCTCACCCCGCCAGGATGCATCCGTTCCCCCGCTCCCACCTGCGCCGCAGCGCAGGACGTGGCCCGGCACATCCTGGGAACCGGATGGTGGGCAAGGTGCTCACCGGCAACGGCATCACCGCAACGGGCAACGGCGCCACCAACCTGATCGGCGCCGCTCAGATCAGGGCGCCAAGGCTGCCGCCACATCCGAAAGACGGATCAGCAAGGTGTCCGGGTCGATGGGTGAGGGATCAAAGCCCATGTGCAGATAGAAGCTGCGGGCTTCCGCGGAGGCGGCATGAACCACGATGCCCCGGACGCCGATCTGTGTGCTGGCCTGCAGCACCCTCTCGAAGGCATCGGCGAGGAGGGCGCGAGCGATGCCGCGTCCCTGAGCACTGCGGCAGACCGCCAACCGCGCCAGCACCACCACGGGAATGGGATCGGGCATGTTGCGTCGAAAGCGCCCTGGGGCGGAGGCCACGGCCACGGCACCAGAGGCCAGGGCCACATAAGCCCTGACGATGTCGCTGCCATCGCACACCACGAAGCTGCGCGTCGCACCGCTGCTCTGATTGGCGAGGGCACGCTGCTGGAGCCAGTGATTCAGGCTGGCGTCGCCGCAGTCGAAGCCGGCGGTGCTGTGATGCTGCGCCAGCGGCTGGGGCGCCAGCAGCTGCATCAGCGTTGCCAGGGCCTCGCTGTGGTCATGGTGCGGTGCAGGCGGTCACTGGGGCTGGGCGGAGCATCGAGCAGGCAGAGAAGCTGGTCGAACCGATCGGACGGCACGGCCTGCCAGCTCTGCTGGACCAGCAGCTCACGGGCAGCGGTGCGGGCCGCCTGAAGAACGAAGTCGGTTCGGGTGAGACCGGAGGCATGGACGGCGCGGTCGATCAGCGCCTGATCGTCGGGAGAGACCCGCAGATTCCAGCTGAGGCGAGGGGCAGCAGCCACGGCGATTCCACAGACCACAGTGCAACCTAGCTTCATGGGTAGACGCTGTCTACCTGAGTGATCAGGGTCCACCTCGTCAGGGGGGATGGCGGACTGTCGCCCTCCCTCCACCAGTGCCACCCCCGTCTCACCCCGCCAGGATGCCCCCATGCCCCTCCCCCACCGACGAACGCCTCCGCGCGACCATCTCCCAGCGGAGGCGCGGGAGCCCCATCGACCAACCGCAGAGGCTCGTGGAGTTGCCGGTCAGGTCTTGCATCGAGCGTCACCTGGTGTCCCATGGCTCAGACCACAAACCCAAGGATCTGCCCCACAATCGCCATCACCTCCTCCAGCTGGGAGGCCTGCAGTCGCCCGATCGGATGCGGGCGAGCGCCCCTGGCGCGCCAGTCGAAGGATTTGAGTTGCTGGCACAGCACATAGCTGTGGGCGTCGGGTCGATCGGGGATGGGGCCCAGGTCCACAGCAAGGGTGGAACCACGGTTGTAGGGCGCTGACGTCATGGCACACCCCACCACGAGGCCCACGGTGGAGTGGAAGGGGGCGGTGGAGAGCACCACGAAGGCAAGGTGATCCTTCATCTCGCGACCAGCCTGGGGGTTGTGGTCGATCCAGATCACGTCGCCGCGATCGGGCACCCAGCCCCGGCCCCCTCGGCGGGGACTCACTCGATGACCTCAGCGCCGAGCGGAGCGAAGGCCATGGCTTCGGTGGGTTCGCCAGCCATGGGCTCGTAGGCCGCCAGCCGTTCTGCCAGAGACAGGCGTCGCTGCACCGGCCTGATCATCACGCCGCCCTCCACAACGGAGAGTTCCACGGCCTGATCCTCCTGCAGCTGAGCCTCCCGGGCGATGGAGGCAGGCAAGCGGATCCCGAGGCTGTTGCCCCAACGGCGCAGGGCCTGGCGGGAGGGGGTGGCGGCCACGGGCATCAGACGTTTAAACAAAAGAATAGACGCCCCAGGCCGATGGGGCGGCACACCAGCACCCCGAACCGGGTTGGCTGCAGCCGCCTCACTCCCGCGCCAGAAGGGATCCCAGCAGGAGCTCCTACCTGACGGGCCGCCCAAAGCCAAACCTGGCCTAAGTGCGCCGCAGCCGTCACGCGATCACGCCACTGGCTGGATGGGATCGATCGCCGGCAACACAGTTTCCAGAGCCTGCCTGGCCAGCTTCAGATCATGGCCCCCCAGCGGCAAGAGGCCGATGCCGGCTTCAGCGATGGCTGAGGAACTCCTCCACGGTCATGCCGATGTCCTTGGCGATCTGACGCAGCAGCGGTGGCGCACTATCGCGACCCTTGTGGGCGGGAACGGTGGTGGAGCGTCCGTGCGCATCGCGGAACCGCTGATGGGAGCCCACGCTCAGGCAGGCACCACAATCTGCTGGAGGCCCACGAAATCGCTCTGCAGGAGCGGCTCACCATCCTCCAGCAGCATGGCGATCACCTCCTGGAAGTTGGCCTGCAGTTCATCGAGGATCTGCCCCTGGCTGTGGGCGCCGGGGAAGCCAGGAACGTGGCCCACGAGCAGCCCTGTGTCAGGACAGCGCTCGATCACAGCGGAGAAGGTGCGCACAGTCTCAACCGCATGACGTGAGTTGATCCTAGGCAGATGGCCAGTGGTGGCCGAGAGGGTGAGGGGGGCCAAAGCATTGCGAGGGGGCTGCCACTCCACCAGTGCCACCCCCGTCTCACCCCGCCAGGATGGCCCCATGCCCCCGCACCCCTCCCCCACCGTCGAGCGCCTCCGCGACACCATCGATCAGCGGAAGCGCATGAGCCCCATCGAACAGCCCCGGCGCACGACGTGGCCTTCGAATCGAGGGAAGCGGGGGGGGGGACAAGGTGCTCACCGGCAACGAGATTGCCGCGACCGCAACGGCACCGCCCCACGGATCGCCTGCGAGGGAAGAGAGACCCTCACGCCGTCCCCCAGATCCGGAACTCCACCTGCCGAGAGGCGACCTGAAAGTCATTGTCGGTTGTCAGCAGAGTCAGTTCGTAGCGCTGGCAGAGCTGGATGAGCAGGGCATCGATGGTGCCGATCTGGATCCCTCGGCGGCGGCAGAGATTGCGGATGTCGGCTGCTGCGATGTGGTCCTGCTTGTCGGGCTGGAGAAAGGCGAGGGCGGTAAGCCGCTCCACGAGTTGGTCGCGGTATTTGGGGCCCGCAAAACCCTGGAGGACCTCCTGGAGCACCAATCCGGTGGTGAAGACCTGGTCGGCACCCTGGAGCGCGGCACGGAGTGCGCCCACCTCGGGCGCGCCTGGCTGGCCATCACGGCGGAAGGCCAGCGACCAGACGGAGGTGTCGACCAGCAGACTCACCGCTGGCGGTCTCGCTCTGCTTTGTAGTCGTAGCCGGGATCCCAATCGAGCTTGCCGAAGAGTTCGGCAACCTGTCGCTGCTCCCGACGCGCGATGAACTCCCGAAGGGCACGCGTCACGGCAGCCTTTTTAGTGGGTTCACCGCTGACACGGAAGGCGTGATCGAGCAGATCCTGATCGAGAGCGAGATTCGTGGCCATGTGTGACCTCCTGATGAGGCGCTTACACACTAGTTCCTTCGGCGTGGCCGAGGGGGCAAGCAAAGGTACGGCGCCTGGCATGGGGTTCACCTCCACCAGTGCCACCCCCGTCTCACCCCGCCAGGATGCCCCCATGCCCCCGCACCCCTCCCCCACCGTCGAAGCCTCCACGTAGCCATGGCGCTGGAGGCGCTCGGCCAGGAGCTGGCCGTTGACGTCCCGCGGAATCCTCACAGAGCCAGCAGTTCCCGCCTCACGTGATGGAGGCGGATCAGGGGTGGCGCCTCGCCGGGATCGAAGTGGCAGACGACGGCGCCTGTGATCTCCTGGTGGAGTTCCTCAAGGGTGTCGGCCTCGGTGTGGATCGCGGCGGCAGCTGCACTGGCCCGGTAGGACCCATCCTCTGCTTCCTCGACCACGAAAAGGATTTCCTGCATGGCGCCCTCCAGTGGCACCAGTCTGGCAGTGGCGGGCGGGATGCTGCCCCTGTCTGGGCCAAGGGGCTGGGGCGGCACAGCCACAGCTGGAGCCGGGTGGGCTGGAACCGCAAAACGCCCGCACCAGAAGTAATCCCAGCAGAGGGTTCCGCCTGACGGGCCGCCCCAAAACAAACCTGGCCCAAGCGCTTGGGAGCCGCCACCATCTCCCCATGCCCCCGCACCCCTCCCCCACCGTCGAACGCCTCTGCGTTGGGTCTGCCAGGAACACCCAGCCCCGCCCCGCGCAGGACGTGGCCAG
Source organism: Cyanobium sp. CACIAM 14 (assembly GCA_000708525.1). Lineage (GTDB taxonomy): Bacteria > Cyanobacteriota > Cyanobacteriia > PCC-6307 > Cyanobiaceae > Cyanobium. Next base: position 4,571 of record JMRP01000014.1, on the reverse strand, counting down.
GCGAATCCTGGGAAGCGGATGGTGGGCAAGGTGCTCACCGCCAACGGCACCAGCGCCACCACCCTGATCGGCGACGTTGCCGAAGGCTTCTGCGCAGGCGAAGCCTTTTCGAAGAGAAGCAGTTGAGCTGAGCGACGCCGTGACCTGGCCAATGGCCAGCGTGGAAGAGCCACGACGCGACGGGCTGCAGCAGCTGTGCCTCCACCAACGGGGTGCGCTGCTGGCACCCAGCTTCCTCGAGAACCTGGACGGCACAGGCGACCTTGGCGACCTGAAGACCACCGCTAAAGTCGTTGTCTATGGTCACTGGTCCTGCCGGAGCAGCATGTGGTGAATGACCTGCTGACCCTTCCACTGGCTCAACGTCTGGAGCTGGTGCAGACCCTGTGGGACTCGATCGCCGCCGAGCAGATCGGCCCTGAACTGTCGGAAGCCGATCGAAAGCTCATCGATCAGCGGCTGGAGAGCTTCCTGTCGGACGGAGATCCTGGCCTCGATGCTCACCAGGTGCTGGACGCCCTGGGGCATGCCCTCTGAGCATGGAGCTTCGGCTCCGCCCTGAAGCCAAGCTCGATCTCGAGGCTGCAGCACGGTGGTACGAAGTTCAGGAACAGGGCCTGGGCCTGCAATTTCTGGAAGAGGTGCGCCTGACCTTCGAGCGCATCCGCTCCAACCCTGAGGCCTACCCCTCGGGATATCTGGGTACCCGTCGAGCCCTGATCCGCCGCTTCCCCTACGGCGTGATCTATCTGCCGGTTGCCGCTACGGGCATCAGCGTGGTGCTGGCCGTTCTGCATTGCGGTCGCGACCCCAGCCTCTGGCAAGAGCGCTCGACACCTTGAGAAGGGTGTGGTCTCCGTGGCCAAAGTGATGATCGGCTCTGCCATGCCCCCGCACCCCTCCCCCACCTACGAACGCCTCCGCGAATACATCGCCCAGCGGATGCGCATGAGACCCATCGACCCGCCCCAGCGCAGGACGTGGCCCGGCGCATCCTGGGCAGCGGATGGTGGGCAAGGTGCTCACCAGCAACGGCATCACCACCTACGGCAACGGCGCGTACACCCTGATCGGCGGCGAGGAGCTGAGCGACGCCGGGCGCGACGCGCTGCAGCAGCTGTGCCGCCAGCGCCTCGATGCCTTCCGCGCCCAGCGCGGCGAGGAGGTGTACGGCTCCGCAGAAGCCTTCGGCAACGCCCACCGCAGCCGCCACCGCACCCCGATCAGCGGCTCGGTGAAAGTCCGGGTTCGCCGATGCGCCCGAGCCGCTGCGAGTGCTGCAGCGCCCATGAGCACCAGCGGGCCCTGGAGGTGGCACCCATCATCCCCAGGAACCAGGGCGGCTCGGCCGACATCAGCAACCTGCAGGCCCTCTGCTTCCGCTGCAACGCCGGCAAGCGCGACGGCTGTTTGCCTACGCAAGAGGGCGCACCGACTTCCGCGGCGTCCAGGCCAGCTACGGCCACCGCGAAGCGGGCTGTGTGTTCTGCGCGCTGGAGAACAGCGCCCAGGAAACCCCGTCGAGACGAGCCATCTGAAGACACGGGGCCCCACCACGGCTACAACGAGACGAGCCCCAGCCGGAACCGTGCCCTCCTACTGGTGGGTGAACCACAAGCAGACCTACCGGCAGGAGACCGACGGCGGCTACATCTGGTCGCCGAAGGCGAATGCCAACGGCGCGCGCAACGTGACCTACGACAACCTCAGCCGCTGCCAGCGGGGGGATGTGGTGTTCAGCTATGCCAATGGGCGGATCAGCCAGCTCGGCCTGGTGGAAACGGCGGCGATCACGGCACCCAAGCCGCCTGAGTTCGGCTCGGCGGGGGAGAACTGGAGCCAGGAGGGCTGGCTGGTGCGGGTGAACTGGCAGCCGCTGCGCCAGGCGCTGGTGCCACAGACGTTCTTTGCTCTGCTACAGCCGCTGCTTCCGAACCGCCACAGTCCAATCAACACCAGCACCGGCCGGGGCAACCAGGGGGTGTACCTGGCGGGGCTGAGCGAACCCCTGGGGCTGCTGTTGCTCCAGCTGATCGAGGAGCACGCCGATCCGGCCGTGCGGGTGCACTTGGTGGTGCTGGCGGAAGAGGGGGAGTACACCGCCGCGCTGCTCGATGACATGCAGCGACTACGGGAGGTGCCCAGCAGCACGGAGCGCGATGCGCTCACCAAAGCGCGCCTGGGGCAGGGAGTGTTTCGGCATCGGGTGGCCGAACTTGAGCCGGCCTGCCGGGTGACGGGTCTGGCGCGGCAGGAGTTTCTCGTAGCCAGCCACATCAAGCCCTGGCGCGATTGCGATAACAGCGAGCGGCTGAGCGGATCGAATGGACTGCTGCTCTCGCCCCATGTGGACAAGCTGTTCGACCGCCACTGGATCAGCTTCGATTCCGGCGGTGAGCTGATCTGCGAGCACGAGGCCGCCCGCGAGGCCCTGCGCTGCTGGGGCATCGACGGCGCCAATCTGATCCGACCGTTCAATCGTGAGCAGGAGGCGTTCCTGAGCGCCCATCGGGAGGCGCTGCGGGCCTGAGGCGGCTGTGATCAGGGATGCGGGGGAGGGTTGACTACCACGGGCTGATCAGCATGTCCTGGGCGCCGGATCACCGCATGGAGGAGGTCTGCATCGGTGATCTCGGGGATCTCTTCGTACTCCTCCGGTTGGATCACATGGACATCCACACGCTGAAGATCTGAGTGAATGGGATCATCAGGAGAGGTAGTCGCGATAACGACGTTGTTCTCTTGCATTGGCCTTTCGCATGGAGATGATGTGGCGATAAAATGATCGCTGGGTATAGACGATCACCACGACTCGGCCCTGAAGCAGGCCCAGGCACACGGTCCGCTCTTCACCATAATCCCTCCGGGCGTCCTGGAACTCCAGTGTGCGACCGGCAAAGACACGCTCAGCATCGAGAAAATCCAGGCCGCGCTGCTCCAGGGTTCGCAGGCGCTTGGCAGGGTCAAAGCTGATCACCGGGCAGGAAGCGCTGGATGAAGGCCGCCAGCGGCATGGGCCCGCAGCGAGGAATCCAGATGTCGCCGCCCGGCAGCCGACGCCAGCACTGCACTGCAAGCTGGGGATCGGTGCCGGGAAGCAGCTCCACCCGATAGCGGTACTCTGCATCGGCGGCCTGCTCTGGGCAGGCCAGAGGCTCCGCCTGGTGCTGGGTGCTCAGGAAGGCCGCGAGGAAGGATGCAGGTTCAGGGTCTTCGCGCAGGGCCGTTGCAAAGCGCCAGGCTGCGCCGTTGGGGTAGCCGTCGTGGTGGAGGTAGGAGTGGTGCTCCGGGGTGCCGGGAAAGCCGGTGAAGGAGAAGACGGCGCGGGTGGCCAAGGGGCTGCTGCGGTTGCTCTTGCCAGTGCCACCGGTGTCTCAAGGATCGAAAACGCATTACTCCGCAGAAGATGAAGGATCGCGCTTGGTGACCCTGATCCGGCCAACCAGTTGTGCAGGGGAAGCAGGGTCTGTGGGTGCCATCTGCCTTTACAGCGATGATTCAAGTAAGTGAGCCTCAGCGCCTCAGACACATTGGATTGTCTTCACTGAATTGAACGGTGCCCAGCTGATCTGCATTACAACCCGAAGCATTATCAATGTTCACGCGGATTGAGATTCCACAAAAATCAAGCAGCGAGGCTGCCTACAGGAGAGAAACTCATTAAGGCTCAGACAGCAGACTGCTTCACCAACACGAGAGCCTCTCAAGCCTGCAGTATGTACTAGCAAGAGATCTATGCTCCTTAAGTGTAGATTTGGTCAACCAGTCTCGTCGGATCGCAGGAAGTACTGGTACATCGGGCACATCCAAATTAACCAATAAAGTCTTCACACGCTTCCAGACTTGACAGCCGAGATTCGAGCGTCAAGCCCCATTCAAAGCCAGTGAGCCCAAGATCTCATTCTAAGCATAATCGGGCAAACTGTGCTGCAAAAGAGAATTTCTTGCCCACGTCGGCATTCAGCTCGATTTCGATTGGAGACAGCTGCATCAGCACTTGCCGCTAACTTGGATATGATTGGCTCATGCCGCTCACGCTTACCCCCACGCCCGCTCCACCGCAGTGTGGTGGCACTGCCTGGACTGTCGCCGATCCCGACGCACTAGCAGAGGTCACTGCTCAAGTCTTGATCGGCCGCGCGCTGCATGCAGCACAGATTCTTGACGGAGTTCGCGAGCCCGGGACGCTGCCGATGATGAGCGCCGCTCTCAAAGAGAAACTCCGTATTGAACTTCACCCAGAATCCAGTGCCAGAATCTGGCATCGTGATGGCTTGCTGTTTGAGATCATCAGCTGGGTTGCTGCACGAATCTCTGCAACGGCCGATGAGGCGATGCTTGATCCACACCTAAAGGCAACCAATCAAGGTACCGACTGCCTCAAGGTTACGATCAATCCCACCACACGCATCCTCACGCGTTTCACAGTTTATGAATACAAGTGTACGACCAATTGGCGTAAACATTTCGCCGGCGACGTGAAAGCTGCATTTAGAGAATATGTGAACGGGGAACGCGACAACCAGCTCGCTCAGGCAACGATCAGTTTGCTGAGTTGCCTCGGCCTTACC
>JMRP01000013.1 GCA_000708525.1 Cyanobium sp. CACIAM 14 | reverse complement strand
GGGTTTTTCAGCGAACTCTTAGGGAGGCGCCAGGTCGCTGGGAGCGAGACGATCCGCCTCTTGGAGCCCGTCAATCGCGGCCGGTGCGAACGGGAATGAGGGCGGGCTGCATCAGGCCTCCCCCACCGTTGTCGTCGTCGGAGTCCAGCGCCATCCACAGCACCAGCCCCAGCAGTGCGAGAACGCCTGTCAACAGGAGGAACTCGGTCATGGGACGGCTTCGTATTCCGACACCCTAGCCGCGCCGGCAGAGGTTTCCGTAGCGATGGCAGCAGCCGATGGGGGGAGGACCGTGCCGCGCAGGAGATTCCTCGGCGGCTCAGGCGAATCCCCTGCCGCCCTCCCGGGCCACGCAGGCCTGCAGCTGCTGGCGCAGGCGCTGGTGATCGAGCTCCTTGCCGATCAGCACCAGCTGGTTCTTGCGGGGCCCGGGCCAGTCGCCGTCGTCGATCGAGAAGCGCTTGCCGGCCAGGTGAAACACGTGGCGGCGTTCGCTTTCGTTGAACCAGAGGATCCCCTTGGCGCGGAACACCCCTTCCGGCATCTGATTGTCGAGAAAGTTCTGGAATTTGCGCAGCGAGAACGGGGCGTCACTGCTGAAGGAGAGGGAGGTGAACCCTTCGATCGCCTGGTGATCGGCATGGCCGCCGTGATCGTGCTCGTGACCGTGGTCGTGATGGTGGCCGTGGCTGTGCTCATGCTCGCAGTGGCCATGCTCGTGGTCACAGCCGCTGTGGTCGTGCTCGTGGTCGTGCCCATCCTCGTGCGCATGGTCGTGGGAATGGGCCGGGGCCTGCTGCCGCTCCACCACCTTGTCGCTCTCGAACAGCCCCACGCTCAGCAGCAGCGGCAGGGGGACCTCCCCCTTCACCGAGCGCAGGATCCGGGCTTCCCCCTTGATCGCCCGCACGTCCTTCTCCACGGCCTCGAGGCGTTCCTCGCTCACCAGATCGCACTTGTTCAGCAGGATCATGTCGCCGTAGACGATCTGGGAACGGCCCACCTCCCCCTGCAGCGTCTCGGCGCCGAAGTTCTCCGCGTCCACCAGGGTGATGATCGAATCGAGCCGGGTGAGATTGCGCAGGTCACTGCCGAGAAAGGTCATGGCCACGGGCAGAGGATCGGCCAGGCCGGTGGTCTCCACCACCAGGTAGTCGACCGGCTCGGGCCGCTCGAGCACCCTGTACACGGCCTCCAGCAGCTCGCCGTTGATGGAGCAGCAGATGCAGCCGTTGCTGAGCTCCACCATGTCGTCGCCGGTGGCCACCACCAGCTCGTTGTCGATGCCGATCTCGCCGAACTCGTTCACCAGCACGGCGGTCCTGAGGCCCTCCTGGTTGCTGAGGATGTGGTTCAGCAGGGTGGTCTTGCCCGCCCCCAGGAATCCGGTGAGGATCGTCACCGGCACGGAGATCGGGCGGGCCTCCTCCGCTGCCGCTGTTGCTGCCGCTGCCGGCGTCGGTGCCTGCGCTTTCGTGCTGCTCATGGCGGATGGGGAAGGCATGAAGCCGATTCTGCCGGCGCGCTCCCCCCGCCAGAGCCGCCAGGGCTGCTGAAATGTCAGCAATGGAGTTCGGGTCATGACCCCCAGGGAAGCCTTCGCCGCCATCGGCCTTGCTGCGGTGGCCTGCGATGGGGCGCTCGACGGGGAGGAGGCCGCCATGCTCCGCCAGTTGCTGCAGCTGCGCTCCCCCTACTGCGATCTCGGTGAGGTGGTGATGGCGAGGATGCTCGATGGCCTGCTGGAGCGGCTCCGGAGCGGCGGCTGGCACGAACTGATCTGCGAGGCCGCCCCGGTGCTGACGCCGCTCCAGCAGGAAACGGCCTTCGCCATGGCGGCCCTGCTGGTGCACACCAACCGCAGCGTCCAGCCGGTGGAGCGGCAGATGCTCGCGCGGCTGGAGGACCTGATCGCGATTCCTCCCGAGCGCTGCAGCCAGATTCTCGAGGTGATGGCGGTGCTGCAGCGCGACAGCCTCGGGGATTGAGCTGGTGGGGCCCCTCAGCCCGAGGTCCGGTCGCCGCGGCACTGCCCGCACAGCCCGAAGAACTCCAGGGTGTGATACATCGGCAGGAAACCCCCGAGGTCCTCACCCGGCAGGCGCAGGTCGTGCACCGGGCAGTTGGGGAGCCGCACGGTGCTGCCGCAGTCCACACAGGTGAGGTGGTGCTCGTCGCGCTCGGTGGGGGCGTAGAGGGCCTCGCCGCTCGGCAGGTGGCGGCAGCGCACCAGGCCGCGCTGCTGCAGCTGGCGCAGGTGCCGGTAGACGGTGGCCAGGCCCATGGCGCCGGGGCCGCCGCGTAGCCGGGCATGCAGCTCCTGGCCGCTGAGTTCCCCTTCGGCATGGCGCAGTTCCGCCAGCAGGGAGGCCTGGCGTGGGGCGAGATCGGAAGGGGACGGTGCCTGCATGGGCCCGTTTCTACCCTGCCGGCCAGCGGATCGCCTGCTGGGCGTCCCGCCTCGCCCCTGCTCCACTAGGTCCGCCGGGCGAGGCTCAAGGCGCCGGCCAGGGCTCGATGGGGGCGGCGGCCGCCTCGTACCAGTCGGGAACGGCGCGGAAGCAGGCGGCGTTGCTCTCGTTCTCGCGGGCCTCCACCCTCCAGCAGCAGGCCCGGCCGCCCTCGCGCTCGCGCAGCAGCTCGTTGGCCCAGCCCCACACCAGCTCGGCGGTGGCCTCCATGCCCACGTTGGCCATCACCCGCAGGTCGAGGGCGCCCTGGTCGTGCAGCTCCTGCCAGCGGCTCAGCAGGGGGTCGTCGGCGTTCACCAGGAAGGTGTGGTCGAACTGCTGCTCGAGCCGCCGGCGCAGGGGCCGCAGGCTGGAGAAGTCGACCACGAAGCCGTGGACATCCAGGTGGTGGGCAGCGAACCAGAAGGTGAAGCTGCGGCTGTAGCCGTGCACGAAGCGGCAGTGGCCCGGGTGGCGCCACTGGCGGTGGCAGCAGGGGAAGCCGCCGTAGCTCTTGCTGCAGGTGTGGGCCGCGGGGGTGGACATGGGGGAGGATCGCTGCAGCCGAACGTCGCGTCCCTTGGGGGCTCCATCCGCCGCTTCCCCTGCATCCTTTCATCCGCCCTCCCCCGGCGGGGGGCCGGCGCTGCCCGGGTCCGTGCTGCCGGGGCCGGAGCTGATCGGCACGCTGCGTTTCGACGGGGCCGGCCTGATCCCGGCGGTGGCGCAGGACTGGCTCGACGGGGCGGTGCTGATGGTGGCCTGGATGAATCGGGAGGCGATCGAGCGCACGCTCGAGAGCGGCGAGGTGCACTACTGGAGCCGCTCGCGGCAGGAGCTCTGGCACAAGGGCGCCACCAGCGGCCATTTCCAAAAAATCAGGGGCCTCCGCTACGACTGCGACGCCGACGTGCTCCTGCTCACGGTGGAGCAGGTGGGACAGGTGGCCTGCCACACCGGGGCCCGCAGCTGCTTCTACGAGGACGGACCCGCCGCCACTTCCGGCGGCCCAGCCGCCCTGCCGCCGCCGGCGGATGTGTGCACGGAGCTGGCGCGGGTGATCGATGGCCGGCGCGAGCACCCGGAGCCGGGCAGCTACACGAACCGGTTGCTGGAGGGGGGCGACAACCGCATCCTCAAGAAGATCGGCGAGGAGAGCGCCGAGTTCGTGATGGCCTGCAAGGACGATGACGCCGAGGCGATCGCCGGCGAGGCGGCCGATCTGATCTTCCATCTGCAGGTGGCCCTGGCCCACCACGGGGTGGACTGGCGGCGTGTGCAGGAGGTGCTGGCGGCGCGGCGCGGGGCGCCGCGAAGGGAATGAGCCGCCTGTCGCGGGAACTGGCCTGCCGCCGCCGCCTGGCCGATGGCCCGGGCGAACGCTGGCTGTGGGCGCTGGGGTCGGGCCTGCCTTGGGTGGGGCTGGCGGTGGTGCTGCTGCACGGGCTGACCCGCCGCACCTTCACTCCGTTTCTCTACGGCCTCACGTCGCTGGCAGCGGTGGGCTTCCTGATCCTCAGCCTGGGAGGACTGCCGGATGATCTGGCCCGCCGCCACCGGATGCCGCCGGTTGCGGTGCCGGCGTCGATCACGCTGGCGTGCATGGCGGCCTTCGCCCTGGGCCACCGCCAGGGACAGGAGAAGGCGGCGGTGGAGGCGCGGAAGTGGCTGGAGCTGGATGGGTGAGGAAGTGCGTCAATGAGCCGCAGATCCGGCCAATGATTTCTGCCCTGCCCATCGGCTGATCATGCGCTGCTAGCACTGACTGTTCACGGGAAACCTGGAGGGGAAGACGCAAGGGTTCGGCATTTCGCCCTGCCTGGCCGGCTTCCCGTTCCATCGTTACGTTCTCGACGTGCAGCACCTGCTTCCTGGGAAGCCGTTCGATGGCCGCAGCGCCATCACGGATCCATTCTTTGACTCGATCAACTCCACTTCATGCGTTGAAAACCCGATGGCTTTCGTGAATGAAGTGGTCTCTGACGAAGACATCGCCCGCTACAACCTGCCCTTCAAACCAGGCGCCGGTCGTTACTGGACGAGGGACAAGGAGAATGATTGTTATCTGTGGGGTGGGATCGTTGAGAGCTATGCCAGAGATTATGTCTCTGAAGGCCAGTTTTGGCTTTATCTTCACGGAAAGCTGCTAGATGTCTCGTTGAATCTGGGGCATGGCTCGATCAGTCTTCGGGAAAAGCCTTTTTACATTGTGTGGAAAGAGGTTTCGCATGTCCAGCCGTATGACTTGGGGGGGCTTGACAGGAGTGAGTTCTTCTCTGTGCTCAAACAGGCTTTGTTGGTATTTGGGTATGACGGCGAGGAAAACAGATTTGCGCCTGACAGAGTTGTGACATTTGAGTTTTAAGAGGTTTGTAGATCTTTAAGGCAGTCTTTTTCGTCGAAGCTAATGATGCTTACCGCTGAGCAGGCAAACCTATTGCTTGACAAAGTCTCCACCAAGGAGCAGCTTCTTGAGTTGATTCAGCGCGTTGACCACAGAGTGGAAGGGAAGGTAACAGTCTTGTATAGTGGAATTGCGGGAAGATTTGACTCTTTCGGCGAGAAATATGTGCATTCTGGTGCAATGGCTGAAGCCTTGCATAGGTCTGGAAATGACGTCCGAACAATCGACCGGTCAGAAGTTGGCAAGTTTCTAAACCTTACAAAAAGCTCAGGAGAATATAATAAGAAGCTTGCGGACAAGCTGGCTGAGATATTTGGAGATGATCAGGACGGATTGAGGTGGTTTATGGATGGCGAAATTGTAAATGGAGAGAGGGTGAATAATGGTGTTTGGGATCAAGTCTCTGCTCGTTATGTCGCCGATGCGTCTGGTGAAGTGGTTACTTTTACTGGCGGTGCTTCAACCAGTCGTGTGTTTTTTCAGACTGAGCTCCCACTGATTTTGGTTAACCCCAAAGTGGTTAGTATCGATGGTATACCAAGGGAGGCATTCCATGGCTTGACCGTGGAAGAGTCATTTAGGATTATTGTTGCTGCATCTGAGGAGAGATTAGCTCGTATTAAGATCGCTGTTGATGAGTATGGTAATCCAAGGCGAATCAATGAACATTACATCGTAGACTCCAGAAGCTTCTTTCAAGATTCCAAGGTCATTGACGGCAAATCCCCGCCTCCGGATATGCCAATTCGGTCAATGGCGGACTTTATTCCTCCAGAAAGGATTGCTTCGCACAGAGCGGCATTAAAAGATATCTACAGAGCGCAAGATAATCTTGTAATTCGTTATAAGCAAGATCTGCAGTCACGGAATTTCGCTGGCTCTGGACGATGGTTAAGGGCCTTGGATCATTTGGGACAGATTGCGGATGTCGTCAGTCTTGCCGCCGTTGCGCATGACGCGAAGGCGGCGATGGATGCGGGCGATCAGGTCGCTGCCCAGCAGATGTTGACTCGATGGGCTCTCGAGAACGCTGGAGCCATCCTCGCCGGTCGACTTGCTTCTCTGGCCCTGGCGCCCCTGCTGGCGGCTGGCCCCCTTGGTTGGTTGGCCGCTGGGGGGCTCACGCTTTCGGCGTCCATGCTCGGGAGTGCCTATGCCGATGAAGCTGCCGGGTTCCTGGCAGACCGCCTCGCTGATCTCTGGGAGAAGGGTTTGGAAGGGCTGAGGGGGAGTTTCCAGGCAGCGGAGAGGGCCTACTCGTGCCCACTTGTTCTGGATCTTGATCGCAACGGTGTTACCACCCTGTCAGAGACTTCCTCCGGGATCTATTTTGATCATGATAGAAATGGGTTTGCAGAACGAACAGGCTGGGTGAGCCCCACCGATGGCTTGCTTGTTCGCGATCTGGACGGTAATGGAGCGATTGACGATGGGGGAGAACTGTTTGGCAATCACACAGAATTGCCAGGTGGAAGTAAAGCGTCCAATGGCTTCGAGGCTCTGAGGTCGCTGGATAGCAATGGTGATCGCTTTCTCAACAAAGATGATGCTGCATGGTCCACGCTGAAAGTGTGGATGGATGGAAACAGCAATGGCTTTGTGGAGTCAGGGGAGTTGCTCTCGATGCAGGAAGCTGGAGTGATCCGGCTGAGTACCGATTATTCGGCATCAACTCACTCGGATGCCCAAGGAAATAGACATCTTCAGATCGGCCAGTATCTGGCTTCTGATGGTACTTCTCAGGCGATGCATGATGTGTGGTTCCGAGTGGATCGAGCACGTACCAGATGGCTTGATCCTGCTCCAGTCGATCACACTCTCGCCGCCCTGCCGAATCTGACAGGGATGGGTAGCGTCATGGATCTTCATCAGGCGATTGCCACGGATCGCACCGGCGAGTTGCGGTTGCTCCTTCAGCTCTGGGTTCAGGGAGGGGCTGCTCAGCGCGACACGTTGATCGATCCGCTGATCTTTCGCTGGACGGGAGTGTCCTCCATGAATGGTGGGCCTGCCCAAAGCTCTGTGGAAGGGCGGCTTGCGGTCATGGAGCGTTTGCTCGGACAGAAGTTTCGGGAGGGCTGGATCGATCCACGCCCTGTTGGCGCAGCCGTGAATCTTCTCCATCGGGCTTATGAGGATTTCCGTTCCCAGCTGGAACATCAACTGATCCTCCAGACAGACGCCTGGCCAATCCTTCAGCAGTTTGTTGGCCCGGGAGGGAAGTTTCAGGCTGATCTCTCACCTGCAGGTCTTGATCGGGTCACCCAGTATCTGGACGCACACTTCCTGCTGAACCACGACTTCTCCAGACTATTTCGTCTTGGCGGAGTACTGAGATCCATTGGTGATGAGGGGCAACTCATCGTCAAGTGTCTTCAGCAGAATGCATTGAGTCTTTCCACAAATAGCGATGTCAAATTGCGGTTGCTCTCCGAGCATCGATTGATTCTTGGCTCTGCTGGATCCAACCAGATTCATGGGACCGATTCTCAGGACTTCATCCAGGGAGGATCCGGCGACGATGTGCTGTATGGGGGAGGAGGCCGTGACTGGCTGGTGGCTGGCCGGGGGAAGGATCTGCTGAACGGGGGTGGTGGGGATGATGTGTATGTGATCGGGAAGGGAGGTGATCAGAAGACGATCAGCGATGTGGATGGTCGAGCCGGGAACCGTGATGTGGTGCTGTTCACGGATGTGATGGCGTCTGAGGTGCAGCAGGTGGAGCGTCACTGGAACCATCTGTATCTGTACTACGGATCTGGGGATCGTCTGCAGGTGGAGAACTATTTTGCGTCGGAGGTGTACCGGATCGAAGCCTTCCAGTTTGCCGATGGAACGGTGTGGGGTGATGGCGAGCTGCGTGATCGTGTGGTGGTGGGAGGAGCGACGTCAGGGAATGACTGGCTGGGAGGGTATGGGGATATGGCCAATCGAATCGATGGACTGGAAGGGAACGACCAGCTGCATGGCGGAGGATTCGGCGATGTGCTGGTGGGCGGCGCCGGCCATGATGGTCTGTACGGGAACGAAGGGGATGACCATCTCGATGGAGGATCCGGCGATGATGTGCTGTATGGAGGAGGAGGCCGTGACTGGCTGGTGGCTGGCCGGGGGAAGGATCTGCTGAACGGGGGTGGTGGGGATGATGTGTATGTGATCGGGAAGGGAGGTGATCAGAAGACGATCAGCGATGTGGATGGTCGAGCCGGGAACCGTGATGTGGTGCTGTTCACGGATGTGATGGCGTCTGAGGTGCAGCAGGTGGAGCGTCACTGGAACCATCTGTATCTGTACTACGGATCTGGGGATCGTCTGCAGGTGGAGAACTATTTTGCGTCGGAGGTGTACCGGATCGAAGCCTTCCAGTTTGCCGATGGAACGGTGTGGGGTGATCAGCAAGTGATGGGATTCATCGGTGCGGCTTAGAACTCCCCACCACCCCCTCATTCGGCCGGGGCCGGTAGATCGCCACCCCGATCACATCCGGCACCTTCGCCGCATAGGCCGCGAAGTTCTCGCTGTGCTTCACCCCCGCCCCCTCCACGGCATGGATCGCATCCACCTTGCCGCCGTTCACCTCAAGGAAGCCCACGTGGGTCACATCCAGCCCCGGCACCTTCGTCACCAGCGCGAAGATGTCGCCCGTGCGCAGCGACGGCAGCACACCCGGCAGCGCCGCCAGGGGGATGTAGGGCTGGTTCACCACCAGGTTCCGCTCCAGTTCGCCGATGCACCGGCGGTTGCGCTCCAGCTTCATCGGCCCGTAGCTGCCCGGGTGGGTGGACATGTAATTCAGCGCCACGGTGCGGCTCGCGGCCCCCGGCAGGAAGGGGGTGAGGTTCACCAGGTAGCCGTTGCGTTCGGCCGCCTCCGCCCAACGGGTGAAGTAGTGCTGCCGCCGGCAGTAGTCCACCTCGCCCTTCTCGTAGCGCAGCTGGCGCACGTGGCCGGCGAAGCGTTCGAGGCCCTCTGTCAATGTGTCCACCTTGCGGCTGTTGGCCAGCGCCAGCAGCTGCTCCACGAACAGGAAGCAGTCGAAGTGGGTGAGATCGAGCAGCAGCTGCTCCTTCTCCCCCCCATCGAGGGAGAAGGCCTTGTAGGGGAAGCCCTCGAAGCGCCGTGCCAGGCGGATCAGCCCCTGGTTCATGCGGTCCCAGGCGGTGGCGTCGATGGCGGCCATCGCCTTCTCCCGGCTGTCGCCCACGAAGCGGGGCGTGGGGTCGCCCAGGGCCACCCCACCCGGCAGCGGTGGCGACACCACCGTACGGGTCGCGGGCATGGTGGTGCGAAGCAGCAGATGGGCCGCTGTGAAGCTGGCTCCGGCCGTGACCAGCACCGTCAGGCCCAGCAGGAGAATGGGTTTGCGCATCCAGCCGCGAATGCCGGGGTGACCTTACAGCCGCCGATCGGTCCCGACGGATCTCGCTGCGGCCGTCACGGCGTGCCCTCAGCTTTCGGCCGCCCCGGCCAGCCACTCGGCAAGTTCCACAGCCTGCTGCTGCGGGCTGCTGGTGATCTCGATGATCCGCCCGACGGCGGCTGGGGTGTCCAGGGCATCCAGGCACACCCGTGCCACCAGGCGCCGGGGGATGCTGTCGCTCTCCTGCTGATCCGGGCCGCTGAAGCGGATGCCTTCGCTCTCGAGGCCCTCCTCGGTTTCTTTCAGCCCCCCCGGGCGCACCACGGTCCACTCCAGGCCGCTGGCCGCCAGCCAGCGTTCCCCAACCCCCTTCCACACCAGGATCAGCCCGAACAGGTTGAGGGGGTGGATCCAGCGGCCGCTGCAGAGGGAGCTCACCAGCACCACCCGCTTCAGCCCTGCCCTGCGGCAGGCGGCGATCTGGGAGCGCACCGCCAGGGCATCCACCTTCAGCGGGCCGCTCAGGTCGATCGACGGGCGCGCACCGGTGGCGATCACCAGGGCGTCGCAGCCGCTGAGGGCGGCGCTGAGGGCTTCGCCGTCGCCCAGTTCCAGCCGCACCAGCTCCGCCCCCGCCAGCCCGGCCGGCACGTCGGACCCCGGCCGCAGGATCGCCTTCACCCGCCAGCCCCGGCGCAGGGCCTCCTCCACCACGCGCCAGCCCGTCTTTCCGGAGGCTCCGGTCACGGCGAGGGTGGCCATCGGGGTTCGCTTCGGCGGAATCCGTCCATTGTCGAGGGCCGAACGGTTCAGCGGCGGCGGCCAGGCCGGTGGGCTCTCGGTAGGCTGCAGCAATGGCGGAAATGGTTCTCGAAGTCAGTCACCTGACCGTGCAGCGAGACGCGGTCACGGTCGTCGACGACGTGAGCTTCCAGCTGGCCGCCGAATCGGACACGGCTCTGGTGGGCCCGAACGGGGCCGGCAAGAGCACCCTGGTGCAGGCCATCCTGGGGATCCTGCCCCGCCAGGCCGGTCAGGTGCGGTTCCTGGGCTGCAGCCTCGGCAGCCGCGGCCAGCTGCCCGGCGATCTGCGTGCCCGGCTCGCCTACCTCCCCCAGACCCTCACGCTCCACGGCCGCTTTCCGCTCACGGTGGCTGAATTCGTGGGGCTGGGCTGGGATCCTCCAGGCCTCTCCCTGCCCTGGCTTGGCCTGGCGGCGCGCCGCAGCGCCATCCGGGTGGCCCTGCAGAAGACGCTCTGCGCCGACCTGGGTGATCGTCTCCTCTCGGAACTCTCCGGCGGCCAGCTCAAGCGGGTGCTGCTGGCGTTCTGCGTGGTGAGGCCCCGCCGCCTGCTGGTGCTCGATGAGGCCCAGGCCGGTCTCGATGCCCTGGCCGCCGAGCAGTTCCACACCCTCCTGTACCAGCTGCGCCGCAGCGAAGGCTGGACGATCCTGCAGGTCTCCCACGACCTCGAGATGGTGCGTCGCACCTGCGATGGGGTGCTCTGCCTCAACCGGCGCCTGCGGTGCTTCGGGCCCCCCGATCACGCCCTCAGCCCCGCCCGCCTCGAGCAGATCTACGGGCCCGGCTTCGTGCCCTACCACCACCGGCACCCTCCGCACCGGCCCCCCCATCACGAGGGAGCTCCGCCGGTCTGAGGCCGGGAGCCCGGATGTCTCAGGGCGTTGCCGGGACTGCCTCAGGCGCTCGCTGGGTGTTCACGGGCACCCGCCGCTCCGTCGCAGGGCCGGCCGCTGGTGACTGCCCGAAGCGGGTCGGCTGACGGTAGAGCCACTGCAGCGTGGCCCGGTCACGGGGGCTGAGCAACAGCACCGGCCGGGCACCGGGAACCGCGGCCATGGCGTCGCCGGCGTCGTCGCTGTGGCCCCAGAGGCCGAAGGCGTGCCCCAGTTCGTGCAGCGCCGTGGCCTCGGTGGCCTCCTGCCGCTGGCCAGGGCTGATCAGCACCTCCACCCGGGGCTCCAGCCGCCAGCCGTTTCCCCGGTCCACCTCCACCAGCTCCAGCAGGGCCCGGCCATGGCTGGCCCTGGTACGGCCCGAGGCCTCACGGGCCAGGGGCGGGCGCCGCCGGAAAACAAGCACCTGGGCCGCCCCCGGATCCCCCACCCGGGTGATCGGCAGCAGCTCCTGCCACTGGAGCAGGGCCTGCTCGATCGCCGTCAGCCAGCGTTGGTCCCACATCGCCGCCGGCCCGCTGACAGTCACTGGCTCCACCCACACGCACCAGTGAGCGAGCCGCGCCCAGCCCAAGGGCGTGGGACGCAGCAGGTGGCGGTAATCGCCAGCGGCGGGGAGGGGGAGACGCAGGGGCGCTGCGGAGGTCTGGGCCGTGTCCGCCGCAGGGACCAGGCGGGCCGCTCGGCGGCCCAGGCTGGTGGGGCAGGCCGCTTCGGCAGCCTGCGACGGCGCGGCAAGCCCCTGCAGGACCAGAAGGCTCAGGAGGATCTTCCGGACAGGGGATGTCCACCAGGCCATCAGCCCGGCAGACCGACGCCGCGGGCCATCAGGGCGGCCATCAGGGGGATGGAGGCGAAGCCCGCCAGCTCGATGTTGAGCACCCAGCGCAGGCGCGCGGCCAGGGCTTCGCTCACCTGGGGCAGCTCGCCCTTGCGCAGGGGAATGGCCCAGAGGATGTAGGTGATCGTCGGATAGAGCGACAGAGCACCTACGGAGAGATAGGTGCCCACCTTCCACCAGAACAGGGGGTTCTCGGTGTAGAAGCTCGAACCCTGACCGAAATAGAGCACCCGCAGGATGCCGGTGAGCAGCACCGCCAGGGCCGCGACCCCGTAGGTCACGTCGGTGATCACCATCAGGATCGCGTCCTTGCGCTCCGGGTTCGAACGGATCAGGCGCCGCTCCAGCACCAGGGCCCCGAAGCAGACCATGAAGCTCAGGTAGTGCACGTAGGCCACGCCGGCGCTGGCGAGCACGTTGGAGGGGGTGGAGAGGAGCCCGGCCATCGGCTGGTGGGAAGCAGACGCCAGGGACGGTAGCGGCTGGGCCCGGCCTGCCGTCCGGACGGCCCGGGCGGGCGGGAACGGCGCGGCGGACGAAATCGGCAGGAAAGTGGAATTAGGGAGATAAGTGGAATTACGGAGCCCAACAGAACCTTGAAAACTTTCCGATTGTTTTCGGTGGATTCCATAAGAACCCTAGGTTCAACAAAGCGATTCAGATGCTCTATGGCGAGTTCCCTCAGTGCCTTTCTCGGCGAGATCGGCCGTCATCAGTTGCTCACCCCCGAGCAGGAGCTCACCCTGGGGCGCAAGGTGCAGGCGATGGTGAGCCTGCAGGAGCGCTGTGCCCAGTCAGGCGGCGAGGGGCCGGCCTGCGAGTACGACGATCTGGAGAAGCGAACCCTGCGCCTGGGAGAGCGGGCCAAACAGCAGATGGTCACCGCGAATCTGCGGCTCGTCGTCAATCTCGCCAAGCGCTATCAGGGCAAGGGTCTCGATCTGCTCGACCTCATCCAGGAAGGCACGATCGGGCTCACCCGCGCCGTGGAGAAATTCGACCCCACCCGCGGTCACCGTTTCAGCACCTACGCCTACTGGTGGATCCGTCAGGGGCTGAACCGGGCGCTGTCCACCCAGAGCCGCACGATTCGCATTCCGGTCAACGTGAACGAGAAGCTCACCCGGTTGCGGGCCGCCAAGGCACGCCATCTCCAGTCCCATGGGCACCCTCCCACGGCCAGGGAACTGGCCACCGCCATGAGACTGCCCGTGGCGGAAGTGGAGGATCTTCTCGGCTGTGAGCTGCGCAGCGTCACTGTGAGCCTGCAGGGGGCCGTCCGTTCCAAGGCCGATCCCTCCGAGCTGGTCGATGTCCTTCCCAGCAGCGAGCCGGCTCCGATGGAGCGGGCCGAGCAGGCCGAGCGCACCGCTTCGGTCTGGACGCTGCTGGAGAAGTCCAACCTCACGCCCAAGGAGCGCACGGTGGTGATGCTCCGCTTCGGGCTCGATGGCAGCCACGAGTGGCGCACCCTGGCGGAAGTGGCCCGGCAGCTGGAGTGCAGCAGGGAATACTGCCGGCAGGTGGTGCAGCGGGCCCTGCGCAAGCTGCGCAAGACCGGCATCGAGAGTGGCCTGGTCGAGGTCTGAGCGGCATGGGCAACGGCAGGGGACGGGCCGTCGTCGCGTAGGGAGATCCGCCCTTCCTGGGGGATGGCCCGATCCCACCACAATGGATTCGCGCCATCTTCACGGCGTGCCCCTTTCCCATGAGGAAAACGCCATGTCCGGCGCCCCCTCCGCCGCTGCTCCTTCCGACCAGCCTCCCGTGGACACCGAAGTGCTTGAGAGCACGGTGGTGGATGAGGCACTGCTGCTGCGTCTTCTGCGACGGGCGGGACGCACCATCGCCCGTCCGGCCATCGAGTGCCTCGAGATCCTGCTCGACGGGACCACGCCGCCCCAGGTGCGACTGACCCTGCTGGCGGCCCTCACCTATCTGCTGCTTCCTCTGGATCTGATCCCGGACTTCATTCCCGCAGCCGGTTTCAGCGACGACATGGTCGCCCTCACCGCACTGCTGGGCCTCTGCAGCACCCATCGCACACCGGAGATCCGTGCCCGGGCCCAGAGCCGACTCGATCGGTGGTTCCCCCTCTCCCGCCGGGGGTAGGGTCCGTTAATGGCACCCCCTGCCTCCAACCTCAGCCCCGAGCAACTCGATGAGCTCCAGAGCCTTCTCAAGGACTGGTTGCGTCAGGCCGGTCGTACCCAGGCCGACCTGCGCCGGGCTCTGCGGGCCGGCTCCATCCGCATGCCCGTGCTGATCGAGGAACTGCATCGCACCTACACCCGGCAGGGGCCGGCCGGCCTTGCCGAACGGCTCTGCGGCATCGAAGCGCAGTGGCTTCAGGAGACCCCCGGAACCCGGCCAGGTGATGCCGATGCCGATGGATCCCTGGAGGATTCGATGGGCCAGCTGGATCTGCTGCTGCAGGAGATCCGCGGCCAGAACGGAGCCTGACCTCCCGCTGGCGGGCCTGCCGGCCAGCCTGCAGAGTGGGGATGTCCCTCCCCTCTGGCTTCCGGCCAAGGCCTTTGCCATGAACGCCTCCGCCGCCCACCGCTCCTGTGCCCTGCCATCGCCCCTGAGGGCCGGAGCGGTCTTGCTCATGGGTCTCTGCTTCACCCTCCCCGCCATGGCTCAGGTGGAGTCCTTCATGCTCAACCGTGGGAACAAGGTGGGACCGGACACGAAGATCAAGCCCACGAACTGCGTCACCTCTCCCGATGGGACGGTCACCTGCAACACCGTCATCGAGAATCCGCCGGGTGAGCCCCCACCGGCCCAACCGAAATTCCACCCCTTCAAGAATTGATGCCACGGCTCCGGCGGGTCTTCGGTGCCACCTCCTATCTGCGCCTGATCGACCGGGGCGAGCGCCTGGTGGCCATGGTTCTGGGGGTGCTGCTCTTCCTCGTCCTGGTGACGGCCACGGTGGAGCTGTCGATCGACATCCTCACCGTTGAGCTGGATCCCGGTCGTCGCTGGGTGGGGGACCGGCTCACGGGCGTGCTCGGGGATCTTCTCAACCTGTTGATCGCCATCGAGGTGCTGCAGAACATCACCTCCTATCTGCGCCGCCACGTGGTGCAGATCGAGCTCGTGCTGCTCACGGCGATCACCGCCGTGGCCCGGAAGGTGATCGTCCTGCCCCCTTCGGCCGAGAACAAACCCCTGCTGATCGCGGGGCTGGGGTTGGCGGTGGTCTGTCTGGCGGCGGCCTTCTGGATGGTGCGCCAGGTCAGTGAGCGGGGGGATCCCTCCAGAACAGGGCCAGCCAGATCGTTCCCGGGTGAGGATCGCTCGCCAGCAACCGATGCCGACGGCCCGCGCTGATCAGCAGAGCGTCCCCGCAGGCCAGCTGCCGCGGTTCGCTCTCATCGGCGAACTGCAACCGGGCACTCCCCTGTAACAGCAGCACCCACTCGTTCTCGGTCTGGTCGTACCAGAAGCCTTCCGGGCTGCTGGCACTGCAGGAATGGATCTTCTCCAGTCGCGACTGCGGCGTCTCCAGCACCACCGTGGTGATCTCCTCTCCCGCTGGCGGGCAGGGGCCCGACAGCAGGGATCCACCGGCTGCGTTACCGGCCCCCCGGCTGCCGCCCGGAGGCGGCTCCCCCCAGCGGCGGCCGATCTCGAAACCCCTGGAGCGGGCCAGGGCCACCACCTGCTGGTGGTCGCCGCACTCGCGCAGGGCCTGGCGCAGGGCGGGGTCGGCCTCGCTCAGTGCCACGAAGGCATTGAGCTGGCGCACCTTCTCCAGGAACTGCTGCAGCTGGGCTTCGGCCATGGGGGAGGGGTCCAGGTCAGCTCAGATCCTTGCCCATCCGCCAGCGCGCGAAGGCGACATCGCTGAAGTGGACGGTCTCCTCGGCATCGACCCGCCAGCCCCTCCGCTCCAGCAGGGGCCTGGAGAGCTGGCTGGCCTCGGTGCGCAGCCGCCGGACGCCTTCGGCCCGGGCGTGCCGCTCGAGGGCCTCGAGGAGGCAGCTCCCGCGTCCCTGCCGGCTGGAGCGCCCCCGGCAGTAGAGCAAGGCCAGACGGTCGGGGGGATCGAGCAGAGCGAAGGCCTCGATGATGCGCCCGTCGTCGGTGGCGCAGCTCGCCAAGCCATGGCCGCATCGCAATGACGAGCGCAGGGCATCATTGTGGGTGGCGTGTTGTGACCAGGCTTCGATCTGTTCCGGTGTGTAGAGGTTTCCGGCCTGGCTGATGACCGCATCCTGATACACAGCGATCACCTGCTGCCAATCATCGGGCCGGAGGGGACGGAGGGGGTGCATCGCGGCCATCGGGGTGTACTGATTGTGGCCGCTATCGGCTGCTTGCCGATGGTGCTGGTGTATGTTTTTCTGCACTACCCACGTCTCCCCCCGCGACCAACCCATGCTGACTGGATCGGAATTGCTGGCCAAGGTCAAGGAGCTCGGCGATGTCGGCAAGTCCGAGATCGTGCGGGCCTGTGGCTATGTCTCCACCAAGAAGGATGGAGCCGAGCGCCTGAACTTCACGGCTTTCTACGAAGCCCTGCTGGAGGCCAAAGGCGTCGAGTTCGGTGGATCCGGCAAGGTCGGCAAAGGCGGACGCAAGCTCAGCTACGTGGCGACCGTGCAGGGCAACGGCAACCTGCTGATCGGCAAGGCCTACACCGCCATGCTGGATCTCAAGCCCGGCGATGAGTTCGAGATCAAGCTGGGTCGCAAGCAGATCCGTCTGATCCCCGCCGGCAGCGCCGACGAAGAGGATTGAGCGCCCCAGCCACTGAACCCGCACCCGAACTTCACCCGGGCCTGGGTTTTCCTTGGCGCGGGCTCGTGGCTCTGACGCTGGGCCTGCTTCTCCTCCTGGGCCTGATCCTGCCGCCTCCGGCCCTGGGCAGTCTGCAACCTGCCCAGGCTCTGGTGGAGGCTCCTGGCGATGCTGGCCCTGTCGATGCGGGGATCCTCGAGCGTGGCGACGAGCTTTTCGTGGCCCACTGCGCAGGCTGCCATGTGAACGGCGGCAACATCATCCGCCGCGGAAAGACCCTCAAGCTGGCGGCATTGGCGCGCAACGGGATCGATGGGCCTGAGGCCATCGCTCCCATCGCGGCCGCCGGGGTGGGCCAGATGGGCGGGTACGGTGAGGTTCTCGGTCCGGATGGGCCTGAGGCGGTGGCGGCCTGGGTCTGGCAGCAGGCCCTGGAAGGCTGGCCCCGCAGTTGAGCCCGTTCCATCTGCCCTTCGCCCCGCAATCCTCAGCTCTGGTGGCCCTTCAGAAGACCTGGATCCAGGGGTGGATCTCCACGGCGGTCCAGATGCCCTGGCGCCAGTAGACGTCTCCCTTGACGAGCCTCTCCACCGTTTCCCTGTCCTCGGCTTCGTAGATGCCGAACACGTGGCTGGTGGTGGCGGTGGGCCCCAGGGTGATGAGCACCCCCTCCTCCTTCTGACGCTGCAGCCCGGCCAGATGCTCCTCCCGGTAAGGGGTGCGGCGCTCGATGGCGTCGGCACAGTACGTGCCCCAGAGGACGAATTTCATGGTGGAACGCTGCGCGTCCCCGCGCCGCTGTGAACTCCCCTCAGCCTTTCACGCTCCGCCCCCGTCACGCCGGCGCTGGAACACCAGCAGGCGATTGTTGGCCGGCATCGTCTCGTCAGCCAGCCATTGCAGCCCCTGCCTGGCGGCCTCCGGTGCCAGCGCTTCGGCGTCACGCACCCCCATGACCGCATCCAGACTGCCCAGGTGCGCATCGAAGGCCATATTGCTCTGCGAGGTGTGGCGATCGCCGTAGCGGAAGGGCCCGTAGAGCAGCAGCAGGCCTCCGGCCACCAGTACACGGGCGCTGCCCGCCAGCAGGAATGGCACCGCCTCGGCCGGCATGATGTGCAGGGTGTTGGCCGTGAACACCGCCTCGAAGGGGCCGGCGGGCCAGTCGGGCTGGGTCACATCGAGCGGCAGGGGCGCCGCCACCGTCGCCCCCGGAGCCAGGCCGTCACGGCCCTCCAGCGCGACACGGCGGACCAGCCCGTCCAGCTGCCCGGGGCGGTCGCTCGGCTGCCAGTGAACCCCCGGCAGGTGACGGGCCATGTGGATGGCGTGCTGACCGCTGCCCGATCCCACTTCCAGCACCCGGGCGCCCGCGGGCAAGCGTCTGCGCAGCACCCCCAGGATCGGCTCCTGGTTGCGCAGGCAGGCAGGCGAGAAAGGCAGACCGTCGTCTGGCATCCGCCCATCATGGGGGGAGCCGCACCGTCGCCATGCGTCCCTCTCCTGCCGCCATGCATCCCTCCGCCACGCTGCTCGCGGTCCTGCTGACGTTGCTGTCGCTGGGGGCGTGCGCCCCGGCCCTTCGGATCGGTTAGCGCTCAGAGCGGCTGGTCGAGGGCCGCACGCAGGTCGGCGACGAAGGCCCCGGCATCGGCCGCCACGTCGACACCGTCCCGGTGGCCCTGGGCCATCCGCTTCACCAGGGCACTCCCCACGATGGCGCCGTCGGCGCCCCAGCGGCGCACCTGACGAGTCTGTTCGCCGCTGGCGATCCCGAAGCCCACGGCCACCGGTGTGGGGCCCAGCTCCCGGAGCCGCTGCACCAGCGCTCCCACCCGGGACTCCAGGCTGGCGCGCACGCCCGTCACGCCGGTGACACTCACCAGATAGGTGAACCCGCGGCTGGCGGCATGGATGCGGGCCATGCGCTCGGGTGGGGTGTTGGGGGCCACCAGCAGCACCAGGTCGAGGCCATGACCGGCGGCGATGGCCGACAGCTTCTCGGCTTCCTCCAGCGGCAGGTCGGGAACCACCAGTCCGGCGGCCCCGGCGGCGGCCGCTTCCCGGCAGAACGTCTCCATGCCGCGGTTGAGCAGCGGATTGCTGTAGGTGAAGAGCACCACCGGCAGGCCGAGCTGGCCCCGCAGGCTCTCCAGCATCTCCAGCACCCGGCGGGGGGTGGTGCCGGAGGCCAGGGCTCTGCCGGCCGCGCCCTGGATCACCGGGCCGTCGGCGAGGGGGTCGCTGTAGGGGATGCCCAGCTCGATCAGATCGGCCCCGGCGGTCTGCAAGGCCAGCAGACTGGCGGCGGTGACCGAGAGATCGGGATCGCCTGCCATCAGGAAGGGCATGAGGGCGCACCGGCCCTCGGCCCTCAGGGCGGCGAACCGCTGCTGAATCGGCGTGGGGGCGGTCACGGGGCCGGCGGCGGTGACGCTCATCGGGCCGGAAGGGACGACGGGGCCTCTGAGCCTATGGGGTCGAGCGATCGGGCTCCGGGCCGCCTCATTCACATATCCGCGTCGGCCTGTAGCTGCCCCACCTCGGCGAGCAGACGCTCCTGCTCCTCGGGACTGAGGGCATCGAAACGGCGCTGGAGTTCGTCGTCGGTGGCCGCGTCGTAGGCAGCTCTGTAGCGGCGACGCTGCTCCATGTAGGTCATCTTCCCGCTCACCACCCGCAACAGGTAACTGGCGGTCCACCCCATCACCACCAGCATCAGCAGGGCCGAAGCGGCGATGCCGGGGGAGAAGCCCTCGAGACCGCTGGAGCGGAACAGCCCGTACCCGATGCCGCCGATGGCGAAGACCGCCAGACCTAGCAGCAGCGCCTGTGCGCGGGTCACGGATCAGGCCTCGCCCTGGCCCGCCATGCGCAGGTTGAGGAAGGGGGCGAAGAGGATCAGGCCCGGGAAGAAGAGAAACACCAGTCCGTAGATGGCGGTGCGCTCGAGCTTGCCCATCACGTACCAGCGCTTGTGCATCCACCAGTAGAGCGCCAGCGGCACCACCACCAGATAGGCCCCGGCCAGGGCGAGATAGGCGCCGATCACCAGAAGGGTGTCGGGAGCGATGCTGCCAAGGGGTCCACTCTGGGCCACCGGGGATCCTGCAAGGTGAGCTGAATTTAGGATCACCATGCGGGGGCATGGCGAAACCGGTAGACGCAGCGGACTTAAAATCCGCAGGCCGAAAGGCTGTGGGGGTTCGAGTCCCCCTGCCCCCATCGCGCCGGATGCTTCACGGGCTTTTCAGCCGAAAACCCTTCCGCCACAGGGGTTTCGGGAGAGGGTGGGGCGGAGGCCTGGCCTTCCTGCGCTGGATTCCGGCGGCGGACACTCCCTCACCCGTGACGCCCTGCCAGCGCGGCCTGTGGCCAGGGCACCCGGTCCTGTTGCCTTGGCAACCGGTGGCAGGGTGTCCTCCGGCCTCAACGTCTCACCGTGCGGAACCCTCGGGAACGACGGTGGTGTAGTCGATCCCGTTCCACTCGATGGGGCGGCTCCGCCAGTGGTCGGCGATGGCCTGGGTGAAGTCGGCACGGACGAGCTTGGCGCGGGCGCGGCACCAGGGGTCTTCGTCCTGACGCAGGATCAGCCCTTCCGGAGGCCCAGGGTGATAGGCGCTGCGGAACTGCTCGAGTTCCTGTCGAAGCGCATCCAGGGTATGCATCGCCTCGCTCTGGAGCAGGGGAACGGTGGCCAGGCCCAGCTGGGCGGCGGCGCCGTCCCGTCGACGCCGACTCCAGAAGCGTCCGGCTTCAGAAGCCGCCGTGGGTTCGACGATGTCGAACAGCAGGAACGGGTCGGGAAGGTGGGTGTAGGCCACGGAGTGACGGGCGGCGCACCACTCACCGAAGAGGATCAGGCCGTCGTGATCGGGCTGCTCCAGGAAGGACCGAAGCCCGGAGGCATGCACACCGAGCCAGGCCCCCAGCCTGGCGAACTGTCCCTGGAAAGGAGCCTGCAGGTACTCGCCCCGCTGCTGAATGCGCAGATCCCCATCGAGGCCCAGGGAGAGGCCGATGTTGGCGCCGTCCAGCTTTTCCTCGATCGTCACCGGCCGAGCCAGGAACGCCCCGGCTTCGGCGGTGGTGAACACCTTGTCGTCGCGGACGGGCCCGGAGCCCAGCCAGGCCAGGTGAGGGGTGTGGGGGAAGCGGAAGAACCCCGCCATGGCGCTCACCGATGCTGCTTCTCAGCATGGCGCCGGCGGGACCAGGCTTCGATGATCGGCTCGAGTTCCACCCCGTGCTCCCGCAGGGCCTCTTCCCAGTCATGCCAGTCGGTATCGCCGGCAAAGGCGATCAGGCAGGGCCGCTGCAGGCGAATGGACGCCAGGCAGGCGGCCACCATCTTGCGATCGGAGCGATCCTGCACCACCGTCTCCAGCGGGGAGGGGAGCAGGGCGTTGCCATCGGCGTCGTAGGCGACGGAGACAATGTCTGCCGCACAGGTGCTGAGCTTGTGGATCACCACCTGCAGGCCATAGTCGTTGCCATCCAGCTTGTGCCTGTATTCCCTGTAGATCTCCTGCTGCTGATCGAGCACCAGCCGCGCCGATGATTCACGGAATTGTCTGAGCCATTGCCACACCTGTCGTCGCAGTTCCGGATCCGCCGGTGTGGCGTCGATGTCCTTGGGATGCAGGGGATCGGCGGCGCTGGCGGCGATCAGGACATTGGTGTCCACCACATAGCGCTCCTTCATGGGCTTGACGTCAGGCGACGTTCGAACATCAGGCGGGCCTGCTCCTCGGTTTCCGCCAGGGAATCCCCGAAGAAACGATCCGGCCAGTTGGTCACCCTGCCGTAGGGGTCGATCGCGAGACGACGGAGCACGGACCCGCTCGACTCCCTCTCGACGAAGTAAAGGGCGCAATCTGTGGCGGCGAGATGTTCACGGGCGATCAGGGTCTGCATGCGGCGGAACAGATGTTCGGAATGCGTTTCCACGATGAACTGCAGCCGGCGCTCGCGGCTCACCTCCACAAACAACTCCGCCAGCACCGACTGAGCCAGGGGATGAAGATGGATCTCCGGTTCCTCAAGAATCACGGTGGCCCCCGGTGGAGCCGACAGGGCCGCGATGAGCACCGGCAGCACTAGGGCCAGGCCGATGCCGACATCGCGCAGATTGGCGGATACGGCCTGGGAGTCGATCACCACTTCGTAACGACTGGAACGCCCGATCGGCCGCACCTGCAACCCATCGGCCAGTTCCATGCGCCGAAGCCAGCGGGATATCCCATCGAGGATTCGGTGGCGTTCCGCACCGGGGCCATGGGCACTGGCCAGCAGCACATCGATGGCCCGATGGCCGTCAGCACCGATCTCCCCGGGCCATGTCCTGTTCCACTGGTAGCTGCGCTCCGGCTGGCGCCGCAGCGGGCCGAGATAGATCAGGTCTTCCAGTTCGCGACGGATGGCCAGGCTGATGTCCTCGGCCAGGGGGCCCAGGTCTCCGAGCAGGCTGATGGCCCTGCTGGAGAGGGCGATGGAGCGTTCGGGTGCGTAGTCGGGGCTTCTGCCGCGGGCCTGGACTTCGGGCTCCACATGGATCGAGAAGGCCCCTCTCTCCCGGCGCTGGACACGAATGATCGGATGGCCATCCCCGGCCAGCCGCAGCTGCTGGGTGACGACGGCACCGCGCGATGTGGATGCGTAGATGGCTTCGAAGCGGCCTCTGCGCACCCGATCCTCGTCTCCATGACGCTGGATGTCGAAACCGATGCCGAACTGCCGTTCACGCGCCCCCTGCTGAAGGATGCTGCTGAAGTCACCGAAGTGGAAAGCATCACGGCCTTCCTCACCTCCCAGATTGAGGTGGATGGTGCGATCCGGTGATTCCACCGTCTGCTTGAGCAGCAACAGACTCTGAATGAAGGACGACTTCCCTGAGGAGTTCGTTCCCAGCAGCAGCGTGACCGGCGCCAGCTCCACATTGCCGGTATCGGACCAGGCCTTGAACCGCGTGAGCTGGAGAGAGGTGAACATCGTTGGATCCTAGGGTTGAGAATCCTGGTTCCATCAAGGCTCCTGGCCGGATCGTTCCCCAGGGCCGCCGGTTGATGGCTGCCGCCGGTTGATGGCCCTGGTTCCGTCTCCGCCCGTCCCGCTCGTCGCCGTGGTCTGAGGCTCCGGAGAGAGGCGCCGTGCCCCGGTACGGGCGGCGGAGCCACCCCTCGGAATCGGCCAGCCAGTTCCAGATCAGCAACGCCCTGCCCGACGGGTAGGGGGGATTCGGCTCGCTCATGGCCTGCCTCGTCGCTCGTGTCTCTCACGAAGGTGCGTGCTTCACCCGTCTCGCCGGAGCCCCTGTCGTGCCCGATGCCTGTGGAGTGCCGGTGGGTGCTGCCGAGGCCTTCCCCTTCACCTTCATTCGTTGTCTGAATACCGCTGAAGATGGGGCTGGAGGTAGGACCTATGCAGGCAGAATCTTTCTCCTTCAGGACGAGTCCCGTGGGGGCTGCTGGCTCTCCGAGGGGCTGGCTCCTCGGAGGGTCTGGCATGACGCAGTGTGATGGGTGTTTTCACTCACGATGTTGGTGATTTCTGGCGACTAGGATTCAGTAAAGAGAGGAGGAGATCCCATGGCCACCAGTCAAGTCACCGGCACCCAAGCCCATGCCCGCGCGCATGCCAGCCTGCCGACCCATGCCCGTACCAACCTCAGCGAAGCCCTCCACCGGGTGCGGGATCTGGCCAGAAGCGACCAGGCCTTCGCCAAGGCGTTCCGCATGTCCGACACCCCTCAGAGAGCGGCGGCCCTGGCCCGTCGCTACGGCATCGAGGTGAGTCCTGAGGCGCTCTGGCGCAACCGGGGCACTCTTGCGCACGGGGGTCTGCCCACCTGGCGCGGCTGAGTTCCTGCTGGGTTCCGGAGTCAAGGCAGGGGAGGGCCCTTCAGTTCGACGCTGTTTCCCTCCGGATCCTCCAGGTAGAACGCTGGCCCGACCCCTTCGGCCCCGAAGGTGTGATGGAGCGGACCGACGTCGATGCCGTGCCCGAGAAAGTGGACTCTCAGGGCCTTCTCGTCGAAGGGTTCGATCCGCAGGCAGACGTGATCCATGTTGTGCCCTTCCGCCATGGGGGCGGCACCGCCACGATGGCCAAGTTCCCCGTCGACGGCTGCCAGGTCGATCAGGCCGCTGCCGGCACGGAGGTGAACCATCCCGAGAGAAACGTTGCGCCGGACGACGGTGCAGCCCAGCACCTCGGAGTAGAAGTGCTCCATCCGCTCCAGATTCCTGCAGCGCAACACCACGTGATCGATCCCGACGATGTTCATGGCGGAGGCTCCGTCCCCGGGGGGGCTCAGGCGAATCGGTGACGGCGGACCAATGAACGGCGCCGGGCAACGCCTCGGGGGGTGGGGGCTGCGTCCAGGCGTCGATGCTGCATCCCTTCCACCACTGCAGGGGCGGCAGCCCAGGTCTGGGGATGCGGGACCGTCACGAGGCTGTCCATCCAGAGTTCCTTCTGTGGTCTGCTCTAGCGCTGCCTCGGGACTCTCGGTCGGCGGTCTTCGCCGGTCGTTGCATTCCCTTCGAGGGTGATCACCGTGTCCGCCGTTCCGCTGTCAGGGCCCTGGCTGCCGGGGGGAAACCCGTTCCCCTGTCCGATCGCTTTCAGGGGTGATGGTCACCACCTGATTGCGGCCGCTCTGCTTGGCGCGGTACATCGCCTGGTCGGCCCGGGAGATGGTCACGTCGGAGTGTTCGCCTGGCATCAGCATCGTCACCCCGATGCTCAGGGTGATCGAGAGGGGGCCGGCACTGGTGGCGATCGGTTCGGCGACGATGTGTCGCAACTTCTCGGCGATGGTCACCGCATCCCGCAGATCACGGACTCCCTGCAGCACCACCAGCAGTTCGTCGCCGCCGATCCGGGCCGCCATGTCGCCACCGCGGATGCTGTCACGGATACGGGTGGCCACGGTGCGCAGGAGTTCGTCCCCAGGCAGGTGACCGAACGTGTCGTTGATCGCCTTGAAGTTGTCGAGATCGCAGAACAGCACGGCTGTCGCCTCCCCCTTGCGCAGGATGCGCGTGGCGATGGTGGTGATCCTGTCCAGGGCCTCGCGGCGGTTCACCAGGCCGGTTAGCTCGTCCGTGCGGGCGCGACGGGACAGTTCCTGTTCGGCGGCCACTTCCTGGTCCACCGTGCGAAAGGAGCCCACGATGCCATCGAGGCCACCTTGGGGATCCCGGTAAGGGCTGGCGTGGAGTTCCACCCATCGCCGGCTGTGGTCGTGGGCCAGGGCCTGCAGGCGGGTCACCAGGCTGTGTCCGTTCTCGAGGACCCGAAGGTCCCGTTCCAGGAGTGGATGTTGCTCGGACGGGATGAACCGGCTGAGTGGATGGCCGATCCAGTCCTCCGGCCGCCAGCCGAGCATGCGGGTCAGGGACGGAGAGATCCAACGGATCGTCCCCTGCATGATCTGAATCACCACGTCGGGAGCGTTCTCGGCCAGGAGCCGGTAGTGTTCCTGCAGTTCCCGGTTGCTGCGTTCCCTGGTGCGAAGCTTCCGGGCCATGTGGATCGCCGCCCAGGCCACCCCACTCAGGCCGACCAGTTCGAGGATGAGGTGCAGGGCCGTGGCATGGGGCGCCAGCAGGGAGCGCAGCGTGGCCAGCAGGACGGCGAGACCGGTGAGCCATCCCACCTGGCGGGGAGAGGCGAACGAGGCGGCCAGCACCACCGGAATCCAGTAATACGGGCACAGCGGCGCGGACTGGAAGCTTCTGGTGAGGGCCAGATCAAGCAGGAATAAACCGATCAGGCCGGCGGTCAGCAGCCCGAGTCTGCGTTGGTTTGGCGCACGGGAGGGAAACAACGGATGGAAGAGCGAAAGGCGTATGACGCTCGAAGAGGATCTTCAGGAGCCATCCCTATGAGATGTTCGTCAAGCCGATGCGGCGATGCCGTGTAGATGCTGTGGAGATGCTGTGGCAATGATGCGGTGATGATGAGGAGATCAAACGAGTTATCTGGTTGATCCTTCGACATTGGTATCCGTGCCGTTCTGATGCCCGTTGATGTGCTTCTCGCAGGCAAGTGCAGCGGAAGCGAACAGCAACAGAAGTCCAAGGACTGCGGCAGGAAGCTGACGTGCCATGGGGGGCGACCCGAACCAGCGTCGACTATAGGTAAATCGACCGGTCCGGCCCGCCATGGTCGAGAACGCTGACCATCTCTCTGGCGACGGCTAACACGGGGAAGTGGGAGATGAAGGGCATGACCACCACGGCCGCCGCCATCGCCGAAAACCGCATCACCCAGGTGATCCGGCGACACGGCAGCCAGCCCGATGCCCTGATCGAGGTGCTCCATCAGGTGCAGGAGATCAGCGGCTTCCTGCCCCGAGAGGTCCTGCGCCAAGTGGCGTGCCTGATGCAGATCCCCCTCAGCCGGGTCTACGGGGTGGCCAGCTTCTACCACCTGTTCCGGCTCGAGGCTCCCACGGCCCATCGCTGTGCCGTGTGCCTCGGCACCGCTTGCTTCGTCAAGGGTGGCGCCCAGCTGGCCGCCCATCTAGAGCAACGGCTCGGGGTCCGGCTCGACGATCCCGCCGGGAACGGCGTCTGGGCCGTCGAGCATGTCAGCTGCCTGGGGGCGTGCGGCCAGGCACCGGTGCTGGTGGTGGACGGCGTCCTGGCCACCCGGCTGGCGGTGGACGACCCCCTGGCCCTGGAGGCCCAGCTGGATGGAGCGGGCCTGCCTGCGACAGCGGCGCGGGGCTGATGGACGCCGCTTTCCCACGTCAGGTGCGCTGCTGCGAGGCCAGCGGTTGCCGCTCCGCCGGCAGCGCCTCCCTGCTGGCGGCCCTGCAGGCCGCCGGGGAGAGGGCCGGAGCCACCGGAGAGACCCTGGCCATCAAACCTGTGGGATGCCTGCGGCTCTGCGGCCGGGGACCGCTGGTGGCCTGCGACGGCCCCGACGGCAGCCGCCTCTACGGGGGGGTGCCGCCGGCGGCGGCCGGAGCCCTCGTCAGCGTCGCCCTGGGGGAGGCCGTCCAGGGCGAGGCGGGTCTGGCCCCCCATCGCCTCGATCTGCGGCACCCCTTCTTCGCGCTCCAGCAGGCGGTGGTGCTGGAGGGTTGCGGCCAGGTGAATCCGGAATCCATCGAAGATGCCATCGCCTTCGGTACCTACCGCCAGCTGCGGCGCTGCCTGCGGGAGCTCACGCCCGATCAGGTGCGGCAGCAGGTCAAACTCAGTGGGCTGCGGGGACGCGGCGGCGGCGGCTATCCGACGGGCCTCAAGTGGGACACGGTGGCGCTCCAGCCACCTGGTCTCCGCTATGTGGTCTGCAATGGCGACGAGGGGGATCCGGGGGCGTTCATGGACCGCAGCGTCATGGAGGGCGATCCCCATCGATTGCTGGAGGGCATGGCCATCGCCGCCTACGCCATCGGTGCCGACCGGGGCTACATCTACGTAAGGGCCGAATACCCCCTGGCCATCGAACGGCTGCGGCTGGCCCTGAAGCAGGCCCGCAGGTCGGGACTGCTCGGCCATGGCATCGACGGCACCGGCTTCAACCTCACCATCGATGTGCGGGTGGGCGCCGGAGCCTACGTGTGTGGCGAAGAGACGGCCCTGCTGCAGTCGATCCAGGGCCAGCGCGGCATGCCGAGGCCGCGGCCACCCTTCCCGGCCCAGTCCGGTCTGTGGGGGGCGCCCACCCTGATCAACAACGTGGAAACCTTCACCGCCGTGCCGACGATTCTGCGGGAAGGGGGCGCGTGGTACGCCGCGATGGGCACCGAGCGCAGCAAGGGCACCAAGGTGTTCGCCCTCTCCGGCGCGGTCGTCAACACCGGCCTTGTGGAGGTGCCGATGGGAACCCCGCTGCGCACGGTGGTGGAAGTGATCGGTGGTGGTGTCCCCGATGGCTCGCCGATCAAGGCGGTGCAGACGGGGGGGCCCTCGGGGGGCTGCATCCCGGCCGAACGGCTCGACACCCCGGTCGACTACGAAAGTCTGCTGGAGCTCGGTTCGATCATGGGTTCCGGCGGCATGGTGGTGATGGGGGAGGCCACCTCCATGCCCGAGGTGGCGCGCCATTTCATGCGCTTCAGCGTCAACGAGAGCTGCGGCAAGTGCGTGCCCTGCCGGGCGGGCACCGTGCAGCTGGCCCAGCTGCTCGACCGCTTCGTGGAGCGACGGGCCACTCCAGAGGATCTCGAGCAGCTCGACGCCCTCTGCCGCATGGTGAAGGTCACCAGCCTCTGCGGCCTGGGCCAGTCGGCCCCCAACCCGGTGCTGAGCACCCTGCGCTGGTTCCGGCATGAGTACGAGGCCGCCTGCCGGCAGCCCTCCGAGTGTGTCCGCACCGGGAGTGTCCGGCCATGAGCGTCGTCACCCTCACCGTCAATGGTCAGGACGTGGCAGTGCCGGAGGGGGCCAGTCTGCTGGAGGCCACCCGGGCAGCGGCGGCCGGAGTGCCCACCCTCTGTCACCTTGACGGGCTCACGCCGGTGGCTGCCTGCCGGCTCTGCCTGGTGGAGGTGGAGGGGGCAGGCAAGCTGCTTCCCGCCTGCAGCACGGAAGCGGCCGAGGGCATGGTGGTGCACACCCATTCGCCCCGGCTGCGCGAATTCCGGCGCATGGCGGTGGAGCTGTTCTTCGCGGAGGGCAACCACGTCTGCGCGGTCTGCGTGGCCAACCGCCACTGCGAACTCCAGGACATGGCCGTGACGGTGGGCATGGACCATTCCCGCTTCCCCTACCAGTACCCCCACCGCTCGGTGGATGCCTCCCACCCGCTGTTCACGCTCGATCACAACCGCTGCATCCTCTGCACCCGTTGCGTGCGGGTGTGCGACGAGATCGAGGGGGCCCACGTCTGGGACATCGGCAGCCGCGGCGGCCAATGCCACATCGTGGCTGGGCTGGATGAGCCCTGGGGCCAGGTGGAAGCCTGCACCTCCTGCGGCAAGTGCGTCGAGGTGTGTCCCACCGGGGCGCTCTTCCGCAACGGCGACACGATCGCCGAGAAGCATCCCGACCCGAGCCTGCCCGCCCTGCTCCGGGTCGCCCGCGAGCAGCACCGCTGGCGGAATCAGGGAGCCCCCCCGGGATGACCACCCCCACGTCCCCTGCACCGGATCCTTCCGCCACCGGCCGCCGGCTGCGCCTCGCCACCGTCTGGCTGGCGGGCTGCTCCGGCTGTCACATGTCGTTCCTGGATCTCGACGAATTCCTGTTCGAGCTGGCCGAGAAGGCCGATGTGGTCTTCTCTCCCGTGGGCAGCGACATCAAGGTGTATCCGGAGAACGTGGACATCGCCCTGGTGGAGGGGGCGGTGGCGAACGTCGACAACCTCGAACTCGCCCTGAAGGTGCGCGAACGCACTGGCCTGGTGGTCTCGTTCGGGGACTGTGCCGTGACGGCCAACGTGCCGGGTCTGCGCAATCTTCTCGATGGCGGCCAGGGCAGCGCCCGGGCCGTGCTGGAGCGGGGCTATCTGGAACTGGCCGATGCCAGCGGTCAGCTGCCCAGCGCGCCGGGCATCGTGCCGGAGCTGCTCCCCAAAGTGTTGCCCCTGCATGAGGTGATCCCGGTGGATCTCTATCTGCCGGGCTGTCCTCCCTCGGCCGAACGGATCCGCGTGGCGATCACGCCCCTGCTGGCCGGCGAGCGGCCGGCCCTGGACGGCCCGGATCTGCTGCGTTTCGGATGAGGACCACGTCATGACCCGCACCGTCGTGATCGATCCGGTGACCCGCATCGAGGGCCACGCCAAGATCACCCTGCATCTCGATGACGCCGGCCATCTCACCGAGACCCGCTTCCACGTGGTGGAGTACCGGGGCTTCGAGAAATTCTGCGAGGGCCGACCGTTCACCGAGATGGCCGGCCTGACGGCCCGCATCTGCGGCATCTGCCCGGTGAGCCACCTGCTGGCTGCGGCGAAGACCGGCGACAAGCTCCTTGCCGTCACCATCCCGCCGGCGGCGGCCCGGCTGCGCCGCCTGCTCAACCTGGCCCAGCTCACCCAGTCACACGCCCTCTCGTTCTTCCACCTCAGCAGCCCCGATTTCCTGCTGGGCTGGGAGAGCGATCCGGCCCGGCGCAACGTGTTCGGCCTGATGGCCGCCGATCCCGATCTGGCCCGGGCCGGCATCCGCCTGCGCCAGTTCGGCCAGCAGATCCTGGAGCTGCTGGGGGGGCGCAGGATCCATGCGGCCTGGGCGGTGCCGGGCGGCGTGCGGACCCCCCTGAGCCAGCAGGCCCGGGACTGGATTCTGGAGCGTCTGCCGGAAGCCCGCGCCACCGTGACCCTGGCCCTGGGGCTCTACAAGAAGCTGCTCGACGGCCCTCTGGAGAAAGAACAGCGCGTCTTCGGCGATTTCCCCAGCCTGTTCATGGGGCTGGTCACCCCGGAGGGCCTCTGGGAGCACATCGACGGTCTGATCCGCTTCGTCGATGCCAGCGGGGCCATCGTGGCCGACGGGCTCAGCGAGGACGACTACGCCGAGTTCCTGGGGGAGGCGGTGGAGCCCTGGAGCTACCTGAAGTTTCCCTACTACAAGCCTCTGGGCTACTCCGAAGGGATCTACCGGGTGGGTCCCCTGGCCCGGCTCAACGTCTGTGAGCGCATCGGCACGCCCTGGGCCGATCGGGAACTGGAGGAGCTGCGGCAGCGCAGCGGCCGGCCCGTCACCTCGAGCTTCGCCTACCACCATGCGCGGCTGGTGGAGATCGTGGCCTGTCTGGAGGCGATCGAGGTGCTGGTGCAGGATCCGGAGCTGATGCACGGCCGGGTGCGCTCACGGGCCTCCCTCAACCGCAACGAGGCCGTGGGGGTGAGCGAGGCCCCGCGGGGCACCCTCTTCCACCACTACCGGGTGGATGACGACGGGCTGCTCACCGCCGTCAACCTGATCATTGCCACCGGCCAGAACAACCTGGCAATGAACCGCACCGTGCACCAAATCGCCCGGGACTCCATCCCGGATCCGGTGCCCGCCGGTGCGGAGATTCCCGAGGCCATGCTCAACCGGGTGGAGGCCGGCATCCGCTGCTTCGATCCCTGTCTCTCCTGCTCCACCCATGCCGCCGGTCAGATGCCGCTGCGGCTGCAGTTGGTGGCCGCCGACGGCTCGGTGCTGGCGGAGCGGAGGCGGGGATGAGTGCCGCTGCAGCGGCTCCTGGGAAAGGCGCCGGCGAAGGTGCGCTCCTGATCGGCATCGGCAATCCCCTTCGAGGCGATGACGGGGTGGGCTGGCATCTGGTGGCGGGCCTCGGGCTGCAGTGCCACCAGCTCACTCCGGAGCTCGCAGAGACCGTGGCGGCGGCCGAGCGGCTGCTGGTCGTCGATGCCTGGCTGGCTCCGGCGGGGTGCGGGCCGCTGCTGCGGACCGTGGTTCCGGCCCGGGGCTGGCAGGGGGACAGCCACCGGATCGATCCCGGCGAGCTGCTGGCGATGGCCAGCTTCCTGTTCGGACGCCAGGCGCCGGCTCACGAACTGCTCGTGCCGGCCTTTGACTTCTCCTGCGGCGAGCGGTTTTCCCCGCGACTGCAGCGCCTGCTGCCCCAGGCGCAGCGACTGTTGCGGGGATGGCTTGAGGGCCCGGTCCCGGTGGGGCCATGCATGAGCTGAGCCTCATGGAGGCCGTGCGGGACCTGGCCCTGGAGCAGGCCAGACGACACCAGGCACGTCGCATCGAGGGCATCACCCTGCAGGTGGGCAGCCTGGCGGGGGTGGAGATCGAGGCCCTGCGCTTCGCCCACGACGTGGTGATGGCGGACACGATGGCCGCCGGCTCCCGGCTGGAGATCGAGGCGGTGGCCGCCGCCTGTTTCTGCTCCGTATGCCGGCAGTCCTTCCCGGTGCTCGATGGCTGCTGTGACTGCCCGGTCTGTGGCGCGCTCAGCCGGGAGCTGCTGCGAGGCAGGGAGCTTCAGCTGGTTTCCCTGGAGCTGGCCTGACTGGCGCTGGCCTGTCGGGTCTGGCAGGCCTGCGCTCTTGGTGTGCACTCGCCATCCGCTCCGGCCGCTGACTTGCGGGCTCCCGTGGGGTTGCTTGCGGACCGAGGAGGGCAGGGTGCTCCTCGGCACGGATCGGATCCAGCCTCGTTGGACCCCACAGGGGTGTCCGGTGTTCCCTCTCCCTCCTGGGCCCCAGTCATGAAGACCCTGGACATGGTTGCCCTGAGTGCTGACACTTCCGGCTTGCCGTTGCTGTGCGGCGTGTCGACCTTTGTGTTGATCGGTCAGGGCAAGGAGTTCTTGCTTTCGGTTCCCTGCGATTTCATGCTCACGCCAGCTGACGCGGCCCCTCCCACGGGCCCGGGGCTGAGCGATCAAGGCACGATGTAGCCGATGCCGTCCTCCCCGTGCTGTGACGATACGTTTCTTTCTCGGCCAATAGAGATCCATCGGCTCACGGATGGCTACCAACGCTGCTGTGCCAAAGGGATGCGGATTTGCCGCCAAGGCGCTGTCAGTCGACAGCAAATGTGAAGAAAAAGCCGCGATTTTGGTTCATTGTTGTGCCGTGTCTGTGCCACGCCCACGGCTGTCCATGACATTCACTGCCTTTTCACGTTGCGCCCTAGACCAAATGTGGTGTGAATGAGTCTGCTCCCATGATCACTTCGTTTTCCAGTCCTTTGCTCCGCGGGCTTGGTCTTGCGGCCACGGGTGGTCTCCTGATCGGCGCTCCGGCGATGGCCGGGATCCGCGCCCCCGGCGAACGCTCCGAGCCCCTGGCCTCCCCCGCCGCCGTGGAGTCCGTCGCCACCCTTCCCGCTCAGCCCGATCAGGGGGCCCTCGAGCCACGGGTCGCCATGGCGCCGTCGAGCGAACCCCAGTTGAGCCCCAGCGAACCTCAGCCCACCGGCTCCGCTTCGGCTCCTTCCGTTGCCGTCACACCCGCCCCCATCGAGGTCGCCCAGACCTATCCCCAGCCTGCGGTGAAGGAGGGCTACTCCGCCAAGGGGTGGTATCTCACGATCGGCGCCGGTGCCCAGACCCCCAGCGATCAGACGGTCAACAGCACAAGCCCGCTGATCAATCCTTTCCTCACTCCGATTCTCTTTAACTTCTCTAACAACAACTCCACCAAGCTGAATCTGGGTGGTGGTTTCTCGGGCGATGTCGGTATCGGCTACGACTTCGGCGCCCTGCGCACCGAACTCACCTACGGCTACAGCCGTGCCAGCCTCAACGCCGTCGGTGCCGCGAATCCCATCGGCTTCGGGCTGCTGGGCGTCGTCCCGTTCACCAACAATGTGTCTGGCGTCATCAACAAGAATGACGTGCTCTTGAGTGTTTACTATGACTTCGAGAACAACAGCCGCTGGACGCCCTACATCGGTGGAGGTATTGGTTACTCCAACCTCAGCACGCCGAGTTTCGCTCTCAACGGCGTCCCCACCAACAGTGTCAACAAGGGGTTGTTTGGCTGGCAAGCCAAGGCGGGTATCTCCTACGCCATGAGTTACAACACGGATCTCTATCTTGAGGGGGTCTATCAGGGGACCGGTGGTTACAGCACCGAAAACCTGCGTTTCGATTCCTTCAACAGCTGGGGAGGCAAGGTCGGCTTCCGCTACCGCTTCGGATCGCACGCTGCGGCGCCTGCGCCGAAGCCGGAACCCGTGCCCACCGTGGAACCCTCGCCGGCCCCGATACCGATGCCCCAGCCCGAACCGGCTCCAGCTCCGATCCGGGGCCTCTGGTGAACCCGGCCTGAACCCTGCCCCCACCGGAGCCTTGCCTAGCCTGCGGGCTGGCCCTGCTCCGGTGGGGCTTTCTGTGCCGACGTTCCGTGCTGCGCTCCGTTCGGGGTGCTCCTGCGATGTGTCACGACTGCAACTGCGGCCAGCCGCCAACCCCTGCCTCCGCCGCATCCGCCACGCAGGCCGGCGGCGTGCCGAGGCACCTCGCGGTGGGCCAGAAGCTCCTGGTTCACAACGACGCCCGGGCGGCGGCCAACCGGGATCTGTTCAGCGCCGCCGGGGTGCGGGTGATCAATCTGCTCTCCTCACCCGGTTCCGGCAAGACCGCGCTGCTGGAACGGCTGGCCCGGGAGTTGGCGGCAGCCCCGGCCGGGACCCCCTCCCGGATGGCGGTGATCGTGGGTGATCTGGCCACCGACAATGACGCCCGTCGCCTCCGGGCCAGCGGCGTGCCTGCCGTCCAGATCACCACGGGCCAGGCCTGCCACCTGGAGGCGGCGATGGTGCACCGGGCCCTCCACGACCTCGAGCACCAGGGCTATCCCCTGGACCATCTCGATCTGCTGGTGATCGAGAACGTGGGCAATCTCGTCTGCCCTGCGGCCTTCGACCTGGGTGAGAGCCAGCGGCTGGTGCTTCTCTCGGTCACCGAGGGAGAGGACAAGCCGCTCAAGTACCCGGCCCTGTTCCACAGCGCCGACCTGGTGGTGATCAGCAAGGTCGATCTGTCGGAGGCCTGCGGCTTCGACGGTCCCCTGGCACGACGTCACGTCGCCCGTGTGGCTCCGCACGCCCGGATCGTGGAGGTCTCCGCCCGCACGGGGGCCGGCATCGATGGGTTGCTGGCGGCCCTCGCTGCGGAGCGTCAGCCTGCCCCGGTGTGACCGGTCCGTCGCCGGGCGGGCCGGCCAGGTTGCGTCTGGTGTGCCGGGGCGTGGTGCAGGGGGTGGGCTTCCGACCCCTGGTGCATCGGCTGGCGGTCGGCCGGGGCCTGTGGGGCGTGGTGGAGAACAGGGCCGGTGGCGTGCGGCTGGAGCTGGAGGGAGACCGTGCCGCCCTGGAGGACTTCCTGCGCAGTCTTCCCCGGCAGTTGCCGCCCCGTGCCCGCCTCGAGCCGCTCGAGCCCCACTGGCTGCCCGTCGCGGGAGGAGAGGGGGAGGCACGGCCGGCCGGGGTGCGGATCCTGGCCGGCGGGGCGGAGCCCTGCGGCATCGGCCTTCTGGCCACGGCCCTGGCGGCGGATCGGGCCCCCTGCCGCGCCTGCCTGGCCGAACTGGCGGATCCGGCCGATCGTCGCTGGGGCTATCCCTTCATCAGCTGCTGCGACTGCGGCCCGCGCTTCAGCATCGCCACGGCCGAGCCCTACCTCCGGGCCCACACCACCCTGGCGGCCTTCCCGCTCTGCCCGGCCTGCCTCCGGGAGTTCGAGGACCCGGCCGATCGCCGCTTCCACGCCGAGACCACAGCCTGCCCGTGCTGCGGGCCACGGCTGGCTCTATGGGATGCCGACGGCGCGGTGCTGCCGGGCAGCGGTGCGGCCTGCGGGGAAGGGACCGCCGCCCTCCTCCAGGCCTGCTGCCGACGCCTCGACGCCGGGGAGATCCTGGCGCTCCAGGGGGTGGGGGGCTTCCAGCTGCTGGTGGATGCGACCAACCCCGTCGCCGTCTCCCGCCTGCGACGCCGCAAGCGGCGGCCCGCCAGACCTTTCGCCCTGCTGGTGGCGGACGCCGCCAGCATGGAAGGCTTCTGCCACATCGATGCGGACGAGTGCCGGGCCCTGGAGGATCCCGCCGCGCCGATCGTGCTGCTGCGTCGTCGCCGGGAGGCCGCGGACGCCCTGCCGGGGGTGGCCCCCGGCAGCCCCGGCCTCGGGGCGATGCTGCCCGCTTCGCCCCTCCACCACCTGCTGGTACGCGCCTTCGGGCGCCCCCTGGTGGCCACCAGCGGCAACCCCACTGGCGAACCTCTGTGCATCGATCCCCGCGAGGCCGTGCAGCGGCTGGGAGCGTCCGCCCCCCATCCCATCGCCGACAGCTTCCTGGTGCACGATCGCCCCATCGCCAGGCCCCTGGACGATTCGGTGCTGCAGGTGATCGACCGTCGCCCGACCCTGCTGCGCCGTGCCCGTGGCTATGCCCCCGAGCCACTGTCCTTGCCGGATCCTGCGCGAGGCGCCCCAGCCGGCGTTCCAGGTGGCGTGGTGGCCCTCGGCGGGGATCTCAAGTGCGCCCCGGCCCTGGCGATGGAGGGCCGGCTCTGGCTGGCCCCCCATCTGGGCGATCTGGCCGGCGGGCGGCAGCTCACCCGGCTGCAGGATGGGCTGGCGGCGATCCGGCGGCGCTGGGGCCATCGCCTGAGCGTGATCGCCTGCGATGCCCATCCCGGGTATCTCAGCCATCAGCTCGCCGGCTCCCAGCCCTGGCCCCGCCAGTGCGTGCCCCACCACCTGGCCCATGCCCTGGCGGTGCTGGCGGAGCATGGCCTGGCTCCCCCCCTGCTCGCCTTCACCTGGGACGGACTGGGGTACGCGCCGCCGCCGGGAGGAGCGACCGGAGCCGGCCGTCCCGCGGGGCTGTGGGGAGGTGAACTGCTGCGGGTCGGAGCTTCCGGCGCGGAGCGACTGGTGGCCCTGAGCCCCTTCCCGCTGCCCGGTGGCGAGCGGGCCATGGAGGAGCCCCGTCGGGCGGCCCTGGGGCTGCTGGCTGCGGCCGGCCGGGACGCGCTGGCGCATCCGGGCGCCCATCACACCCGGGCGGCCTTCCCGCCAGGGGACCGGAATCTGCTGCTGCAGGCGCTGGAGGGGGGCTGCAACAGCCCGTGGAGTTCCAGCATGGGGCGACTGTTCGATGCGGTCGCTTCCCTGCTGGGCCTGGTGCAGAGGATGAGCTACGAGGGGGAAGGGGGCCTGCGGCTGCAAGGGGCCGCCGCCCGGGTGTCGGTCCCTTCCCTGGCGGGGCCGGAGCGTGCCCCCTGGCCTCTCCCCCTCCTGGCCGGCGCGCTGCCCGGTGAGGGGCGGGGCACCCCCCACCTCCATGGCGGGGAGGAGCCCACGCTGGGCTGGCTCGACTGGGCACCGCTGCTGGCCTCCCTGCTGGAGGCCATCGCGGCCGGTACGGCCCCGGAGGTCTGTGCCGCCCGGTTCCACCAGTCCCTCGCCGAGACCCTGGCGGAGACGGCGTGGCTGGCCTGCGGGGGCAGCCGAGGCTCCGCCGTCGCCCTGGCGGGAGGCTGTTTCCAGAACCGCCTGTTGCTGGAGGCTGCGATCGGCGCGCTGCGTCGGCGAGGCCTCAGACCGTTCTGGTCGACCGCGGTGCCCTGCAATGACGGCGGCCTGGCCGTGGGGCAGGTGCGCGCGGCGCAGCAGAGGCTGGGAGCCAGGTGGGCGGACGCAGGCGACGGGGAGCGTTGACGGACGGCGATCCGCGACCGCCACGCAGAAGACACGTCAGGATGGCGATGTCCCCCGTGCCATGACCGACCCTGAGCCACCGCCCAGCCCAGGGGAGGCAGGCGTTGGCGGGTCCCTGGAGAACCCCCTTGTTCCGTCGACGTTCCGGAATCGCTTCGTGATGAAGGTTTCGCTTCCGCTCCTGCTGGCCCCTCTGCTGCTGGTGCCTCTGGCGATCGCTCCGGCCCGCGCCCAGGTGGGCGTTTCCATCCAGATGGGCCAGCCCGGCTTCTATGGGCAGCTGAATCTGGGCCCCGGGTTCCCTTCGCCGCAGCTGCTCTACACCCAGCCGGTGATCGTCGAGAGGCCCTGGGGCAGCGTCGGGCAGCCCATCTACCTGCGGGTTCCTCCCGGCCATGCCAGGAACTGGGCCAAGCACTGCGCCCGCTATGGGGCCTGCGGACGTCCGGTGTATTTCGTGCGCGACGACTGGTACGAGAACGTCTATGTTCCCCGCTATCGAAATCTCTACCTTGATCCCACAGGCAAGGCTGTTCCGTACCCTGTGTATTCCTACCCTGGCTATCCATATCCCGGCTCTCCATACCCCGCCAGGAAGTCCAAGGGAATGAAGTACGAACGCGACTGACACCTGACTGACCCGTGACTGACCCGGGGGATCCCCGCGGCCATGGCGGGTGTGACGCCTTGGCCCTGCCCCTGCCGGGGCGGCCGGTGCTTCCTGCCTCTCGGGGCGCGGCTGGGCTGTTCCGCCAGGTCTGCCTATAAGCAAGGGGGAAGCGTCCCCTGCCGGCGGTTTCCATGTGCCTGGCCATCCCCGGCCGCATCCTGCGGATCCTCACGCTGACCCCGGGCGGTGCGGCTGAGCCCGTGGTGCCGGGGGATCCCGATCCTCCCGGCGATCCCCTCTGGCGCCTGGCCGAGGTGGACTTCGGCGGCGTGCGACAGCAGGTGAGCCTGGCCTGCCTTCCCGAGGCGGCGGTGGGGGATCGGGTGCTGGTGCACGTGGGGCTGGCCCTCAGCCTCGTCGAGGATGATCGGCCATGACCGCCGCCACGATCACCGTCGACGGCAACGAGGCCGTGGCGCGGGTGGCCTATCGCCTCAACGAGGCCATCGCCATCTACCCGATCACTCCCGCGTCTCCCATGGGGGAGTGGGCCGATGCCTGGAACAGCGAGGGCCGTCCCAACCTGTGGGGCACCGTCCCGGCGGTGCTGGAACTGCAGAGCGAGGGGGGCGCCGCCGGCACGGTGCACGGGGCCCTGCAGGCGGGGGTGCTCACCACCACCTTCACGGCCTCCCAGGGGCTGCTGCTGATGGTGCCCAACCTCTACAAGCTGGCCGGGGAACTGACGCCGGCGGTGCTGCACGTGGCGGCCCGTTCCCTGGCGGCCCAGGGATTGTCGATCTTCGGCGACCACAGCGACGTGATGGCCTGCCGCGGCACGGGCTGCGCCATCCTCTGCTCCGCCTCGGTGCAGGAGGCGGGCGACTTCGCTGCCCTCGCCAGCCGAGCCAGCCTGCGGGGGCGGCTGCCGTTCCTGCACATGTTCGACGGCTTCCGCACCTCCCACGAGATCCAGAAGATTCACCCCATCCCCGATGCGGTGCTCCACGCCCTGATGCCCATGGAGGAGGTGGCCGCCCATCGCCGCCGGGCCCTCTCCCCCGACCATCCGGTGCTGCGCGGCACGGCTCAGAACCCGGACGTCTATTTCCAGGCGCGCGAGTCGGTCAACCGCTTCTACGACGCCCTGCCCGGCCACCTGGAGGACGCGATGGACCGCTTCGCCGGCCTCACCGGGCGCCGGTACAGGCCCTACGAGTACGTGGGGGCCGCCGATGCCGAGCGGGTGGTGGTGCTGATGGGCTCCGGCTGTGAGACGGCCCAGGAGACCGTGGAGGCGCTGATCGAAGCCGGCGAACGGGTGGGGGTGCTCAAGGTGCGCCTGTTCCGACCCTTCGCGGCCGCCCTGTTCGCGGCGGCGCTGCCGCCGACGCTCCGATCCCTGGCGGTGCTGGATCGCTGCAAGGAGCCGGGCTCCGCCGGAGAGCCCCTCTACCTGGATGCGGTGGCCGCCCTCACCGAGGAGTGGCGGAACTGCCATGGCGATCGGCCAGTGCCCCGGGTGGTGGGCGGCCGCTACGGCCTGTCCTCCAAGGAGTTCACCCCGGCGATGGCCAAGGCGGTGCTCGACAACCTGCGGGCCGAGTCGCCCCGCAACCACTTCACGGTCGGCATCGACGACGACGTCACCCACCGCTCCCTGCCGGTCGCGCCGGACTTCGGCGTGGATCAGGCCGACCAGGTGCGGGCGGTGTTCTACGGCCTGGGCTCCGACGGCACCGTCGGCGGCAACAAGGCCAGCATCAAGATCATCGGCGAGCAGACCGATCGGTTCGCCCAGGCCTACTTCGT
The DNA here is from genome assembly GCA_000708525.1 of Cyanobium sp. CACIAM 14. Classification (GTDB taxonomy): domain Bacteria; phylum Cyanobacteriota; class Cyanobacteriia; order PCC-6307; family Cyanobiaceae; genus Cyanobium. Next base: position 22,351 of record JMRP01000013.1, on the reverse strand, counting down.
CTACGACTCCAAGAAGTCCGGTTCGGTCACGGTCTCCCATCTGCGCTTCGGGCCCCGGCCGATCCGCTCCCCCTACCTGATCGAGAGGCCCACGATGGTGGCCTGCCACCAGTGGGATTTCCTCGAGCGTTTCGACCTGCTCGCGGGCTTGGAGGCCGGCGGCGTGCTGCTGCTCAACAGCCCCTACGAGCCGGCGGAAAGCTGGCGGCGGCTGCCGGCGGCGATGCGACGGCGCGTCCGGGACCTGGGGCTGAGGGTGTGGGTGATCAACGCCTACCGGGTGGCACGGGAGGCGGGCATGGGCTCCCACATCAACACGGTCATGCAGGCCTGCTTCTTCGCCGTCAGTGGGGTGCTGCCGCGGCAGGAGGCGATCGAGCGGATCCGTGATTCCCTGCGCAAGACCTACGGCCGCAAGGGGGAGGCCGTGGTGGCCATGAACCTGCGGGCCCTCGACGGCACCCTGGCGCAGTTGCAGCCGCTGGAGTGGCGGGAGATGCCGGAGGAGCCCGAAGGCCCAGGGGAGGAGGTCGGCCCGGCGTCGTGCGAGGCCGACCGTCTCGCCGCCGCCCCCGCTTTCGTGCGCGAGGTGATCGGCCCGCTGCTGGAGCGCCGCGGCGATGCCCTGCCGGTGAGCGCCCTGCCCTGTGACGGCACCTGGCCGGTGGGCACGGCCCGCTGGGAGAAGCGCAACATCGCCGAGACCGTGCCGGTGTGGGAGAGCGATCTCTGCGTGCAGTGCGGCAAGTGCGTGATGGTCTGCCCCCATGCCGTGATCCGCGCCAAGGTGGTGGCGCCGGACGCCATGGAAGGGGCGCCGGAGGGATTCCGCCAGGCGCCGGCCCGCGATCCTGCCTTCGCTGGGCAGGCCTTCACGATCCAGGTGGCGGTGGAGGACTGCACCGGCTGCGCCCTCTGCGTGGCGGTCTGTCCGGCGCGGGACCGCAGCGAACCGCGCCGCAAGGCCATCAACATGGCCCCCCAGCGCCCCCTGAGACAGTCGGGCCGCGCCCAATGGGACTTCTTCCTGGGACTGCCCGAGAGGCCCCGGGGCGATCTCAATCCGCACAAGATCGGCCAGCAGCAACTGCAGCAGCCCCTGTTCGAGTTCTCCGGCGCCTGCGGCGGCTGCGGCGAGACCCCCTATCTCAAGCTGGCCAGCCAGCTGTTCGGGGACCGGATGCTGGTGGCCAACGCCACGGGCTGCTCCTCCATCTACGGCGGCAATCTGCCCACCACCCCCTGGAGCGCCAATGCCGAAGGGCGCGGCCCGGCCTGGAGCAACTCCCTGTTCGAGGACAACGCCGAATTCGGCCTGGGCATGCGGGTGGCGATCGACCAGCAGCGGCAGATGGCCCTGGAACTGCTGGAGCGGCTGGCGGCGGCCGAGGGTGGAGCACCCCTGTTCCCGGCGCCGCTGGCGGCGGCGATCCGCAGCGGCGATCAGCACGATGAAGCCGGCATCGTCGCCCAGCGGCAGCGGGTGGTGGACCTGAAGCGCCTGCTGCGGGCCGTGCCCTCCGGCGACCCCAGGGCGGCGGAGGCGGCGCGCCTCCTGGATCTGGCCGATGCCCTGGTGAAGAAGAGCGTCTGGCTGGTGGGCGGCGACGGCTGGGCCTACGACATCGGCTTCGGCGGCCTGGATCACGTGCTCGCCAGCGGCCGCGACGTGAATGCCCTGGTGCTCGACACGGAGGTGTACTCCAACACCGGCGGCCAGATGTCCAAGGCCACGCCGCGGGGAGCTGTGGCCAAGTTCGCCGCCGGGGGCAAGGCGGCAGGCAAGAAGGATCTGGGGCTGATGATGATGAGCTACGGCAGCGTCTACGTGGCCAGCGTGGCGATGGGAGCCCGCGACGAGCACACGGTGCGGGCGTTCCTGGAGGCGGAGAGCTACCCCGGGCCTTCGCTGATCCTGGCCTACTCCCACTGCATCGCCCACGGCATCGACATGGTCCGGGGGATGGAGCAGCAGAAGGCGGCGGTGGACTCCGGCCGCTGGCTGCTCTACCGCTACGACCCGCGCCGTGCGGAGCGGGGGGAGAACCCTCTCCAGATCGACGGTCACGGTCCGAGACGGCCCCTGGCCGAGGCGATGGCCACGGAGAACCGCTTCCGCATGCTCTCCTACAGCCAGCCGGAGCGGGCCCGCGCCCTCGCCCGCCAGGCCCAGGCGGAGGTGGACCGCCGCTGGGCCGCCTACCGGGCCCTGGCGGACGCCCACCAGGAATCGCCGGCCCCCCCGGCTCCCGCACCGGAGGCCTCCTCATGAGCTCTCCCGACCTGTCCGTCACCTATCTGGGTCTGGAGCTGCGCAGCCCCCTGGTGGTGGGAGCCGCCGCCCCCCTCAGCGAGGACATCGACCAGCTGCTGCGGCTGGAGGCGGCCGGCGCTGCCGCCGTGGTGCTGCATTCCCTGTTCGAGGAGCAGATCGAGCACGACCAGCTGGAGCTGCACCGCGTGACCCTGCAGGGGGCCGAGAGCTACGGGGAGGCGCTCAGTTACTTCCCGGAACCCTCGATCTTCCACGTGGGGCACGATCTCTACCTGCGTCACCTCGAGCAGGCCAGGAGCCGGCTGTCGGTGCCGGTGATCGCCAGCCTCAACGGCGCCCGCCCCGGCCAGTGGGTGCAGGTGGCCCGGCGCCTGGAGGAGGCCGGCGCCAGCGCCCTGGAGCTCAACATCTATTCGGTCCCCACCGATCCGCACCTCTCCAGCGAGGCGATCGAGAACCAGGTGCTGGAGATCGTGGGGGAGGTGCGCGCCGAGGTGCGCCTGCCCCTGGCGGTGAAGCTCGGACCCTTCTTCACCAACTTCAGTGCCATGGCCCGGCGCCTGGCGACCGCCGGCGCCGATGGACTGGTGCTCTTCAACCGCTTCTATCAGCCCGACATCGACATCGAGACCCTGGAGCTGCGGCCCAACCTGCTGCTGTCCACCCCCCACGACCTGCGGCTGCCCCTGCGCTGGATCGCCCTGCTCCATGGCCGACACCCGCTCGATCTGGCGGCCACCGGCGGGGTCCATCGCGGCACCGACGTGGTGCGCCTGCTGATGGCCGGCGCCGCCATCACCCAGGTGGTGGCCGCCCTGCTGCGCCACGGTCCGGACCGGCTGGCCGGGATCGAGGACGAGCTCAGCCGCTGGCTGCTGGAGCACGAGCACGCCACGGCCCGGGAGCTGATCGGCTGCATGAGTCAGCAGCGCTGTCCCGATCCGAGCGACTACGAGCGCTCCCAGTACATGCGCATCCTGCAGACCTTCCACCCCGCCGAGGCCGCCGCGGCGCCGGGGCCGTGGTGAATCAGGCACTGGCCGTGGCCGAGGTCGGGGAACTGGCGGCCGAACTGGCCGCGATCACCACCCGGCCCTGGACCCTGATGGAGGTGTGCGGCGGCCAGACCCACGCCATCGTGCGCTGGGGCCTCGACCAGCTGCTGCCGCCAGGCCTGCGGCTCATCCACGGGCCCGGCTGCCCCGTGTGCGTGACGCCGGCCGCCACCCTCGATGCCGCCCAGGCCCTGGCCCGCCGGCCGGAGGTGATCCTCTGCTCCTACGGCGACATGCTGCGGGTGCCGGGCAGCGCCGGCGGTGACGGGGCCAGCGGCGATGGTACGCGCGACCTGCTGGGGGTGCGGGCGGCCGGGGGGGACGTGCGCCTGATCACCTCTCCCCTGGAAGCCCTGGCCCTCGCCCTGCGCCATCCCGACCGCCAGGTGGTGTTCCTGGCGGTGGGCTTCGAGACCACCGCCCCCGCCACGGCGCTGCTGGTCCGCCAGGCCATGGCCGCCGGCGCCACCAATCTCTCGCTTCTGGTGGCCCACGTGCGGGTGCCCCCCGCCATGGAGGCGATCCTCAGCGCCGAAGGAAATGAGGTCCAGGGGTTTCTGGCGGCCGGGCACGTGAGCGCCGTGATGGGGACGGCGGAACTCCTGGAGCTCGTGGAGCGGCACCGGGTGCCGGTGGTGGTGAGCGGCTTCGAGCCCGTGGAACTGCTGCGTGGGCTGCTGGCCTGCGTGCGGCAGCTGGAGCGGGGCGAGGGGCGCCTCGCCAATGCCTACGGCCGGGTGGTGCGTCCGGAGGGCAACCCGGCCGCCCGAGCCCTGATGGCGTCGGTGTTCGAGGTGGTGGACAGGCCCTGGCGGGGCTTCGGCGTCATCCCGGCCGGCGGCCTGGCACTGCGGGCCCGTTACCGCGACCTGGACGCCCGCCGGCGTTTCCCGGAGGCGGCGGAGACCGATGGGCCCGTCGAGGCCGGGGGGGGCCGGCAACGGCCGGCCTCTGCGCCGAAGGAGGTCTGCATCAGTGGCCGGATCCTGCAGGGGCGGGCCAGCCCGATGGACTGCCCGGCCTTCGGCATGGGCTGCACGCCGGAGCATCCTCTGGGGGCGCCGATGGTGTCCTCCGAGGGGGCCTGTGCGGCCTACCACCGCTACCGGCGCCGTGGCTGAGCCGGCGGAGATCTCCGTCCCCCGCATCCGGCTGGCCCATGGGGGCGGCGGCACACTGATGCAGCAGCTGATCGACGGGGAACTCCGGCGCCTCTACGAAGATCCCGGGCAGGTGCTCCACGATGCCGCCCGGCTCGCCCTGCCCCACGGCCGCCTGGCCTTCACCACCGACAGCTACGTGGTGCAGCCCCTGGAATTCGAGGGCGGCGACATCGGCAGCCTGGCGGTGACCGGCACCGCCAACGATCTGGCCATGGCCGGTGCCCGGCCGCTGGTGCTCAGCCTGGGCCTGATCCTGGAGGAGGGGCTGGAGCTGGCCGTGCTGCGGCGTATCGTCAACTCGCTGGCGGCCACGGCGCGCCAGTGCGGGATGGCGATCGTGACCGGCGACACCAAGGTGGTGGAGCGGGGCAAGGGGGATGGGATCTTCATCAACACCAGCGGCATCGGCGTGCTCGAGGCCGTCGAGCCGATCGATCCGCTGGCGATCGTCCCTGGCGACCAGTTGCTGGTGAGCGGGGATCTCGGCCGTCACGGGGTGGCGATCCTGGCCGCCCGCCATGGCCTGGATCTCCAGCCGCCTCTGGCGACGGACTGCATGCCCCTGTGGCCCGCCGTGGAGGCGCTGCTGGCGGCCGAGGTGCGGCTTCATTGCCTGCGCGATCTCACCCGTGGGGGGCTGGCCAGTGCCCTGCTGGAACTGGCCGCCCCCAACGCTCTGGAACTGCGGATCGAGGAGGCCTGCCTGCCGGTGGCCGAACCCGTGCGCCGCAGCTGCGACCTGCTGGGCTTCGATCCGCTGCAAATGGCCAACGAGGGCCGTTTCCTGGCGGTGGTGCCCGCCGCCGATCGGGAGCGGGCCCTGGCGGTGCTGGCGCCTGGCGGAGGTGCCTGGATCGGCGAGGTGACCGGCGAGGTGACCGGCGCGGTGACCGGGGCTGTGACCTGGGCTGTGACCTGGGCCGGCGACACGGAAAGCCCCGGCGGGAGGAGCCCGGGCCGGGTGGTGCTGCGGACGCCCTTCGGCAGCGAGCGGCTGCTGGTTCCCCTCAGCGGAGAACTGCTGCCCCGGATCTGCTGATCCCGGGCCTCGCCCCGCCTGGCCCCCCGGTCACTGCACCGGCACCTGGGTGGGTTCGCCGCCGGGGGCCGGGCCCTTGCGGGGCACCCTCACCGTGAGCTGCCCTTCCCGCGCCGTGGCCTTGAGGCCGGTGGTGTCCGCGTCGTCCGGGAGGGTGAAGCTGCGGGAGAAGTGTCCATAGAAGCGCTCGACCCGATGCATGCGGGCATTGTCCTCCTTCTTCTCCTGCTGCCGTTCCCCTTGCACGGTGAGCACGCCGTTGTCGACGGTCACCTTGAGATCCTCCCTGCGGACGCCGGGGATGTCGGCCTGGATCTCATAGGCATCGCCCGTTTCGACGATGTCGACCCTGGGGTGCCAGTCGGCCATGGGGCCAGACGCGGCGGCGCGACCCGAGGGCCACGGCCAGGGCAGGGTGCGGGTGTAGCGGTCGAAGAGTTCTTCGACGTCCTTGAGGGTTTCCGAGGGAATGATGGCCATGGCGTTGACTCCTCTGGCGGAACGGCGAGGGAGGATCGGCACCGGGTGCGCATGACCTTCAGGTGGGTGGGCCCCCGGTAGGGCCTGGGCCCTCCAGCTGGTGGCGTTTCCCGAAAGTGCTGCTCAGAGGGACCTCCCTCCTGCCTCAAGCGTAGGTTTCGCTCCGGTCCGGACGATGGCGCCGGCCCGCCTGCTCACATTCCTTCAAGCAACACCCGGAAGCTCCGGACGCAGCGAATCCTGGCAGCTTTCATGACGAAGCGGTTGTCCGAACCTGCCTCGTCGCGGACTCTGTTTCAGGGAAGCCTGTAGCGAGGGAATGGGCCGCTGCCGAAGCTCTTGGCGGAGGAGTGTGTTCTCAGCGCCGTGGGTTGCCCATCGCGGGATTGTTCAACGGCGTGCATCTGGCCTGGTTTCCTGTACGGCCTGCGGCGGCGGAGAGGTCTGGGAAGCCAGTCCCACGGGCCGTCAGGCCCACCGCCGCCGTGCCCCTTTGTGGAGGGTGTCGGCGCCGATCACCAGCAGGGGTGCCAGGGCCATCAGGCCCAGCCAGCCGGGGGGGAAGGGAACCATGCCGAACACCGCGGCCAGCGGCGGCAGGAGCACCAGGCATCCCGCCGCGACGGGCTCGCTGAGCAGTCCCAGGGCGAGCAGGCGGTTCGGCAGCCACAGGGTTTCCCAGGCCGGGCGGCTGTCGCTGCGGCAGGCGAGCAGCGCCCCCATCTGACCGGCCACGATCAGGCAGAAGGCCATGGTGCCCGCCTGGCGCTGGATCGCCTCGACGGCGGCCGGGGCCGTTCCGTGCAGCAGCTGGGGGGCCAGGCTTCGGAGGGTGCTCCAGGGGATCCCCTCGTGGCGCCACACCAGGAGATAGCCGGCCAGGGCCGTGAGGGACTCCGCCAGGCCCAGCACCAGATAGCCCCGCACCATCACGGCGCGGTCGAGCAGCGGCCGATCCCGCGGGCGGGGGGGCACCCGCATCAGGCCCGCCTCGGGCAGCTCCGCCCCCAGGCCCAGGGCCGGCAGGATGTCGGTGCCCAGGTCCACGGCGAGGATCTGCAGCACCGTCAGGGCCGCCGGGATCCGCAGCACCACCATCGCCAGGAAGGGCACCGCCTCCGACACGTTCGCCACCAGGATGTAGGTGATGAACTTGCGGATGTTGCTCACCACGGATCGGCCGTAGCGAACGGCCTCGACGATGGTGGCGAAGTTGTCGTCGAGCAGCACGACGTCCGCCGCCTCCCGGGCCACGTCGGTGCCGCTGCAGCCCATCGCCACGCCGACATCGGCCGCGCGCAGGGCCGGAGCGTCGTTGACGCCGTCGCCGGTGACGGCCACCACGTCCCCCAGGGCGCGGTAGGCCTGCACCAGCCGCAGTTTCTGCTCCGGAGCCATGCGGGCGAACACCAGCCGCCGGCGGTACTTGATCAGCTGCCGCAGCTGCACGTCGCTGACATGGCTCAGGCCGGCCCCCTCGATCACCCGCACGGGGTCGGCTCCACTCCGGTGGTTGCCGGCGTTGCCCGGACCGAGGGCGGGTGGATCGAGAAGGCCGATCTGCTGGGCGATGGCCTGGGCGGTCAGGCCGTAGTCGCCCGTGACCATGGTGACCCTGATCCCGGCCTCGAGGCAGCGGCGCACCGCGTCGGGCACCTCGGGCCGCGGCGGGTCGTAGAGGCCGATCAGCCCCAGGAACAGCTGGTCCGCCTCCAGCTCCTCGCCGGGCATCCCGTCGAGGCCGGCATCGCCCGTGCGCAGGGCCAGGGCAAGCACCCGGAAGCCCCGGGCCGCCAGGGCGTCGTTGGCGGCCACCACCCGGCGGCGCCGCTCGGCATCGAGGGCCTCGCGGCCTGCCGGGGTGATCCAGCCGCTGCAGTGTTCGAGCACCTCCAGCGGCGCCCCCTTGGTGATCACCAGGGCCGGCGGAGCCGACGCCGCCTGCAAGGCCAGGTGGCCGGGCAGGTCGTCGGCCCCGGGGACCCAGTCCACCACCACGGTCATGCGCCGGCGGTGGGAGTCGAAGGGGATCTCCCGGCGGCGGGGATGCCGCCCCTGCTGCTCCTCGGGCGACAGGTCGGCGTCGACCGCCGCCAGCAGCAGGGCGGTTTCGGTGGGATCCCCCACGGCCCGCCAGGGCTCGCTGGTCGCGCCGGCGCCCGGAGCGGCGTGCTCCAGGCGGGCATTGGAGCAGAGGGCGGCGCCGCGCAGCAGCAGCCGCCGCAGCGGCTCCGACGGCTCCACCAGCCAGGTGGCCTCCACCGCCATGCGGTTCCCGGTGAGGGTGCCGGTCTTGTCGCTGCAGATCACGCTCACCGATCCCAGGGTCTCCACCGCCGAGAGGCGCCGCACCAGGGCCTGGCGTTTCGCCATGCGCTTCACGTTCAGCGCCAGGGTGAGGGTGACCTGGGGCAGGAGACCCTCGGGCACGAAGGCCACGATGATCCCCACCGCGAACACCAGGCTCTCCAGGGGAGGCATGCCGACGAACAGCAGATCGAGGCCGAAGACGACGGCCCCGGTCGCCAGGGCGATGGTCGTGATGGTGCGCACGATGCGACCCACCTGCACCTCCAGGGTGCTGGCGCTGCGCTGGGTGGCGGCGGCCAGCCGGGCCACCTGGCCGAATTCGGTTTCGGGACCCGTGGCGTAGACGATCGCCTCCCCCCGCCCGGAGGTGACCGTGGTGCCGGCCAGCAGCAGGTTGGACCGTTCGCTGGTGGCCACCGGTGCACTGGAACCGTCCTGCGGCACCGGGGCACTGTCGCGGGCCACCGGCAGGGATTCGCCGGTGAGCACCGACAGATCCACGTACAGCCCGATGGCCCGGGTCAGCCGGGCATCCGCCGGCACCTTGTCGCCTTCCTCGATCAGCAGCCGGTCCCCGGCCACCAGCTCCTCCACCGGCAGGAAGCCCAGTTCCCGGTCGCGCCACACCTGCACCTGCCGTGGCAGGGAGCGGGTGAGCGCCGCCAGGGTCCGCTCGGCATGGAACTCCTGCCAGAAGGAGAACAACCCGTTGATCAGCACCACCGCCCAGATGGCCCAGCCCAGCTGCGGGGTGCGGGCGGCGAAGGCCAGTCCGCCGGCCACCCAGAGCAGCAGGGCCATGAAATGGACCATCTGGTCCACGAAGCGCAGGGCCAGCGGCCGGCGCTTCTGGGGAGGCAGCCGGTTGGGGCCATAGCGGTCCAGGCGCCGCTGGGCCTCCTCGGTGGCCAGGCCCTCCGGCGAGGTCTGCAGGGCGGGGTAGACCCTCTCCAGGGGCAGGGACCAGATCGGCTGGGAGGCGGTGAGCAGCACCGTTCGGCAGCGGAAGCCCAGACCAGCATGGCTGTGAGGATCGGGCGAGCGGGAGCGTGGTTAGCCTCGGTGCCGGGATTCTTCGCATCCGCCGCCCCATGCCCGCGTCGGCGCTGCGCCGCCTCGTCGCCCTGGCCGCGCTGGTCACGATCGGCCTGCAGGGCTGGGCCGGAGCGGCGGCCGCCGCCGATGTGGGCACCCTCTGGCGGGTGCGGGACGGCGCCGGAACGGTCTACATCGCCGGCTCCCTCCATCAGCTCCGCCGCGACCGGGACACCCTGCCCGGCTCCTATGGCCAGGCCTATGGCGACGCGGAGCGGCTGGCCATGGAGCTCGACATGGACGCCATCAGCCCGACGGCCCTGGCCGGCGAACTGCTGGGGCGGGCCATCGATCCCCAGGGCCGGTCGCTGCGCGCCAGCCTCCCCGCCGCCCCCTGGCGGGCCCTGCAGTCCCGGCTGGCCGGCCTGGGGCTGCCGGAGGAGGCGATCGACCGGTTCGAGCCCTGGGCCGTGGCGCTGCTGGTGGCCTCCGCCGATGTCCTCCGCCGTGGCTACGCCCCCGCCAGCGGCGTGGAGGGCCAGCTCCAGACCCGGGCCGCCGCCGATCACAAGCCCATCGAGGGCCTGGAGACCCCGGCCCAGCAGTTCGAGCTGTTCGACGGCCTGCCCCGCCGCGATCAGCTGGAGCTGCTGGAGCTCACCCTGGCGGAACTCGACAGCGTGGGTCCCCGCCTCGACGCCCTCGAGAGTGCCTGGCGCGCCGGGGACCTGCCCCGGCTGGACGCCCTGCTGCTCAGCGACTACCGCCGGCGCCCCGACCTGTTCCAGCGCCTCGTGGCCCGGCGCAACGCGGCCTGGGTGGAGCCGGTCCGGCGCTTCCTGCGGCGCCCCGACGACACCCTTGTGGTGGTGGGCCTGATGCACCTGCTCGGCGATCAGGGTCTGATCGCCCTGCTGCGGCGCCAGGGCCTGGTGACGGAGCGCTACGTCGACGGCACCTGGCGGGCCGATCCCTCGCCCTGATCCCCGCCGGTGGGCAGGGCGGCCCATCGGCGGGCCTGCTCCAGCAGACGCAGCACCTCCCCATCCTCGAGCGGCTCGAAGCGTTCGTACCACTGCCCCACGGCCCGCAGGTCCGGCACGGCCTGCAGCACCTCGAGCCGCTCCACCAGGCCGCCCAGGGTGTCCAGCAGGCGGCGGTCGACCACCGGCACCGCCAGGATCAGGGAGGCCGGCTGCGTGAGCCGCAGAGACCGGAGGGCGGCCCGGGTGGTCATGCCGGTGGCGATGCCGTCGTCGACCACGATCAGCCGACGCCCCGTCAGCGCGGCGGCGGGGGGATCGCCGAAGCACCGGCGACGGCGCTCCAGCTCCTGGCGCTCCTCCCGCTCCATGTCCTGGCGCAGGGCCGTGGAGGCCTCGCTCCGGCGGTCATCGGGCTGGTCATCGGCCCGGAGGGTCACGCCACCGGGGGCGATCGCGCCGACGGCCACCTCCGGCGCCCAGGGCAGGGCGATCTTTCGCACCGCCCAGGTGACCAACGGCAGGTGCAGCCGTTCCGCCATGGCCGCGGCCACCGGCACTCCGCCCCGGGGCAGGGCCACCAGGGTGGCACCGGCGGCGCATCCCTCCAGATCCTTCAGCCGGCAGGCCAGGGCCAGGCCGGCGGTCCGGCGGTCGTGCCAGAGGGGCCTGGGGGAGACCATGACAGCCTCAGAAGAGCCACGGCTCCCATCCTGGAGGCGCCGATCCGGTTCGGATCCGCTGGTCAGGCCTGCTGGTGGTGTCTCCTGCCGACCGCCAGCCCCAGTTCCCATCCCTTGACGGTTCGGTAGACCGCCGGAACCACCGCGAGACTCAGGAGGGTCAAGACGAGCTGGCCACTGAACACCACCGTGCCGATGCTCAGACGGCTGGCGGCTCCGGCGCCGAAGGGAAACAGCAGGGGAATACAGCCGGCCAGGGAGGAGATCACCGTGAGCAGGATCGGCCGCAGACGGGCGGTGGCAGCGCCGCGGATGGCCTCATCGAGCGGGATCCCAGCCGCCAGGCGCTGGTTGGCGAACTCCACGATCAGGATGCCGTTCTTGGCCGCCAGGCTGGCCAGCACCAGCAGGCCCATCTGTCCGTAGACATCCAGCGGAAGGCTCCGGAGAGTCAGCCCGATCACCGCCCCCAGCATCGCCAGCGGCACGGTGACCAGGATGATCAGCGGGTCGATGAAGTTCTCGTAGAGGGCGGCGAGCACCAGGCCCATCACCAGAATTCCGAGAGCGAAGACGCGCAGGTTGCCTCCGGCGGCCCGATCCTCCTCCCGTGCCAGGCCGGCCCATTCCAGATCGATGACTTCGGAGGCCCGTCGCTGGTGGATCTGCTCGAGCAGGGCCATGGCCTGACCGCTGCTCACCCCGCGGCGCGGCAGGGCCCGGATGCTGATCGAGCGCACCAGACGGGTGCGATTGATGCTGGTGGGACCGGTGTCTTCCTCGATCCGCACCACCTGGGCCACGGGGATCAGCTGGCCCTCCCGGTTGCGCACCTGCAGGGCCAGCACATCCTCGGAAGTGCCGCGGGCCTTGCCGTCGAGCTGCACGATCACCTTGCGGACCTGGTCGCCCTGGAAGGTGTCGTTGACGTAGTCGCTGCCGAAACTGGAGCCCAGCACGCCCACGAGATCATCGAGTTCGACCCCCAGCGAGGCCATGCGCAGGCGGTCGGGCACCAGCCTCAGCTGGGGTGCGCCGGAACTGAACCGCGTGGACACCCTCTCGAAGGCGCGCTGCCCCCCGAGCCGACTCTCCTGGGCTTCGGCGATGAAGTCCCTGGCCTCCTGCTCGAACGCCGGCAGGCTGAGCTGGCCGCCACTGGTGTCGAGCAGTTCGAGCTCCAGGCCGCCCTCGCTGCTGAAGCCGCGCACGCTGGGGGCCTCGCTCAGCTGAACGGCGGCCGTGCGGATTGCCCGGAGCAGCCGTCCGTTGATGCGCTCGGCCACGGCCGCGCTGCTCCCGTCGGCACCGCGGCGTTCCTGGACGGGTCTGAGGCGCAGGAAGAACTGGCCCTTGTTGGGGCTGCTGTCACCGAAGGAGCGGCCGGCGTAGAAGTTGGCGCTGCCGATCGTCGGTTCCTCCCTGGCGATGCGTCGCACCTGCTCGAGCACCTTCTGGGTCTGGGTGAGGGCCGAACCTTCGGGCAGGATCACCACCCCGCGCAGCTGGCCGTTGTCCTCCTGGGGGATGAAGCCGGTGGGCAGGCGGCTCAGGCCGAGGCCCGTGAGCAGCAGGCCCAGCAGCAGCGCCACCAGCACCAGCCGGCGATGGGCCAGCACCCGATCCAGCACCTTTCCGTAGGGGGCTCCAGGGATTCGAGGGCGCGGCGCGGCGGGTCGACCCAGCGGCGCAGCCAGGCGGGCTCCCGTCGCTCGGCATGGAGCAGACGGCTGGCGGCCACAGGCGTGAAGCTGAGGGCGTTGATCGTGGAGAAGATCACGGCGCTGCTGATGGCGATCGCGATCGGTGCGTACAGGCGGCCCACGCTGCCCTCCATGGTCAGCACCGGCAGGAAGACCGCCACCAGCACCACCGAGGTGGCCACCACGGCGCTCCCCAGTTCCGCCATCGCCTCCCGTGCCGCGTGGATCGGCGCACGGCCGTTCTCGATGCGGCGCCCGATGTCCTCGCTCACCACGATGGCGTCGTCCACCACCAGGCCCGAGGCCAGCACCATGCCGAAGAGCGTGAGCGTGTTGATCGAGCTGCCGGTGAGCTTCAGCACACTGAAGGAGCCGATCAGGGCCACGGGCACGGCGGCGGCGGTGATCAGCGCCAGACGGCTGTTCCCCAGCCCCAGCAGCAGCACCAGGAACACCAGCAGCACCGCGTCCCGGAGGGCCTCCACGGCGCCGTCGATGCTGGCCCGCACGGTCTCGGCCTCGTCAACGATCACCTCCATCGCCACTCCAGGAGGGAAGCGGGGAGCGAGTTCCTCGAGGGCCGAGCGCAGACCCCGGCGCACCTCCAGGGCATTGCTGCCGTCGCGCTGGTAGATGCCCACGGCCACGGCCGAATCACCGGCCAGGTCGGTGGCGATGGTGTCGTAGGTCTCGTTGCCGAGCTCCACCCGGCCCACGTCCTTCAGGAGCGTGACGCCCCCGTTGCCGCTGCGGGCCACCACCAGGCTCTGGAACTCCTCCGGTGTCCGCAGGCGCCCCTCCATCCGAAGGGGGAGGGTGGTGAGCTGATCCGGCGGGACCGGCGCTTCACCGGTCTGTCCGAGCGCGGCCAGAACATTCTGCTGAAGCAGCGCCTCGCGCACCTCGGCGATCGTGAGGTTGCGCTCCTGAAGCCGGGTCGGATCCAGCCAGAGCCGGTAGGCGAGGCTGCTGCCCCCGAAGAGGGTCACGTCGCTGACGCCGTCCACCCGGCGGAGGCGGTCGCGCACCGTCTGATCCACCCAGCCGGTGAGGAAGGTGTCGGCGTAGGTGTTCCGGGTGGCGCTGAAGCTCAGCACCATCAGCAGATCGTCGGAGCTCCTGCGGACCTGCACGCCGAACCGGGCCACCTGGGCGGGGAGCTGGCGGGCCACCACCGTGACCTCGTTCTGGGTGTTGATCTGGTTGAGTTCCGGGTTGCCGCCTTCGAATCCGAGGGTGATGACGCTGCCGTTGGGGGAGCTGGTGGAGCGGATCGTGTCGAGGCGCTCCAGGCCGTTGAGCTGCTTCTCCAGCAGAGCCGTGACGCCCTGCTCGATCACTTCCGGTCCCGCCCCCGGATAGCTGGAGCGCACGGTGACGCGCCCCGGGGCGATCGGCGGCAGGTTCTCCACCTGAAGCACCGGCAGGCTCACCAGCCCCCCCAGCAGGATCAGCAGGCTGATCACCAGCGTCAGCACCGGCCGGCGCAGGAAGGGGTCGGAGATCGACTTCACGGAATCGCCGGACGGCCCACCGACCGGTTGCGCCGGGCAATCCTGGCAGCCGCGCGACCGGAGCGCGGGTCAGCGGGGATGCCGGGTCAGCCCCGATGCCGGTTCAGCGCAGATCCCGTTTCAGCACGGCGTAGAGGTAGTCGGGCGACTTGTAGCGGCCCGGCAGGCAGATGTGGAGCTGCTCCAGCCGGCTCCAGCAGACCGTGCGCTGAATCGCCTCCATCGTGCGGCCCTCCTTGAGCAGGAGCCGCATCGCCTTGCAGTACAGGGAATATTTCGCCTCGAGCTCCCCGATCGTCGGGGGTGGACCCTGGAGCTTCGACATGGCGTTGGGGGCACCCGGGATGTTCGAGGGCGCGAGGACACTCTACGAGCCGGCCAGCACCCCACCGGCATCGGCGCGGCGCTCCTGCGGGCCGTGGCCGAGGGTGGCGGCCTGGGCGTCGCTGAGACGCCCGGCGCTGTGCAGCACGCCGGTGATGCGCTCGATGTCGAGAACGGCGTGGCAGCGGTAGCCGCCCCGGGCGAGACGTTCCCGGGCGCTGGTGTTGGTCCTGCCGCCATGGTCGATGAACACCACCACGTCCTCCACCTCCAGGCCGGAGCTCTCCAGCTTGGCGATGCCTTCCAGCACAGAGGTACCGGTGATCAGGATGTCGTCGACCACCACCACCCGGTCGCCCTCCTCGAAGTCCCCCTCGATCAGGCGGCGCGCCCCGTGGGCCTTCACCTCCTTGCGCGGGTAGAGCAGGGGCTTGCGGAGCTGGAGCGACAGGCCGGTGGCAGTGGGCAGGGAGCCGTAGGGAATGCCGGCGATGCGGTCGAAGACCAGTTCCCCCAGCTGGCCCGCATAGGCGTGCAGCACCCGGTGGAAGAGGTTGGGGTCGGAGATGATCTGACGCAGATCGATGTAGTAGTTGAAGACGGCTCCGGAGGCCTGCACGTAGTCGCCGAACAGCAGGCAGCCGATGTCGAACAGATCCACAATCAGGCTGGCCAGGGGGTCGTCCACGCCGCCGCCCGCCACTCCGTTCGCCAGTCCGCTCACTGCTCCGGCCGTGCCGCCGGAAGGCGCCGTGCTGTCGACCAGGGGTTCCGGCAACCAGAGGCTGCAGACGTCGCTGCGGTCGCGGGCTCTCCGCTCCAGCCAGCGGTCGCGTTGCTCGCTGATGCGCTGCTTGAGGGCGGCCGAGCGGGGTTCGATGTCGTCCTCCACCAGCAGGTTCTGGGGCAGGGGCATCAGCAGGCCATCGGCCGCCGGGCTGAGCCCGGCCTCGAGCAGGGCCTCGAGGCGATCCTCCTCGCCCCAGAGGCTGCGCAGGATCAGGAAGCGCTCCGGTGCCTCCTGCCGCACCCGGGCCAGGATCGCCGGATCGCTGGTGCCCACCTCCAGCATCAGCTGCTCGGGCGTGGCCCAGAGCTGGCATTCACGCACGATGCGCAGGTAGAGCGGATCGTTCTCGTCGGGGTGGTGCTGGAGCACCCGGGCGGCCGCATTGGAACTGTGGCAGGTGATCACCACCGCCTTCTCGGGATAGAGCAGGAACGGGGCGGCGATGTCCTGGCCGGCCAGGGGGGAGAGCGTGACCCCATCGGCCCCCAGCACGCGGAAGAGGTAGTGGGCCAGCGCCGAGGAGCTGTTCAGGTCGCCGTGCTTGGTATCGACGATCAGGGGGATGTCGAGGGGCACCAGTTCGCGCACCTCCCGCAGCAGCTCCAGCCCGACGGGACCCAGGGCCTGGTAGAAGCCGAGGCTGGGCTTGTAGGCGCAGACGTGGTTGGCCGTGGCCTCCACCACCGCCTTGATCCAGTGGCGCGCCTGGGAAAGGAACGAACGGCCGCCCATGCCGCGGCGGTGCGCCCAGGCCTGCAGCATCTCCGGGTTGGGGTCGAGGCCGGTGACCAGCAGCGACTGACGGGCGGCGATGGCGTCGGTGAGCTGGACGAAGAAGCCCATCGAGCGGAGGGTGGTTGCAAAGGTGCTAGGTGGAGGGGCCGCTCCCGTGCGAGGGGGCGACACAGCTCTTATTGATGCCTCAGGCGTCTGGCTCGAGATCCGGATAGACCGGCCTCCAGCGGCGGGCGTCCAGGCGCTGGCGGGCCTCCTCGGGGGTGCGCGCATGGCGGGCCAGCCCTTCCTGCACCGCAGCGATCGCCACCGCTTCGGCCACGGCCCGCGACACCTGCTGCACCGCCGCCAGCGGCGGCATGAGCGGGGCCTCGGGGTCGCGGGCGGCGGGGATCACCCCTGCCAGGGCCTCGATGCTGGCGTCGATCATCCCTTCGCTCACCTCCCTGGCGCCCACCGCCACCGCCCCGAAGCCCAGTCCTGGGAACACGAAGCAGTTGTTGCACTGGCCGATCACCCGCTCCCGCGGCGGGCCCGTGCCGCTGTCCACCGGCACGGGCGGGAACGGGCTGCCGGTGGCCACCAGGGCCCGCCCCCGGCTCCAGCGCAGCAGGTTGGCGGGGGTGATCTCCGCCAGGGCGGTGGGGTTGGAGAGTGGCAGCACGATCGGCCGCTCGCAGCCGCGGCAGAGGGCCTCCACCACCGGCTGATCGAAGGCGCCGGCGGCGGTGGAGGTGCCCACCAGCACCCCGGGCCGCACCGCCTCGATCACCGCCAGCAGTCCGGGGCCCGCGCCGGCCCCTTCATCGGAGCCCGGTCCGGGATCGCCGAACAGCTCCACCAGGCGTTCCCGGTGCTTGGCGAAGGGACGGGCGCCATCGCTGAGCCCGGGGCTGTCGGCATGGAGCAGCCCATGGCGGTCGATCAGCCAGAGGCGGTCGGCGGCCTCGGCGGCGGTGAGCCCTTCGCGCTGCAGCAGCCGCCAGAGCCGCTCGGCGATGCCGCAGCCGGCACTGCCCGCCCCGAAGATCACGATCCGCTGGTCGGCCAGGGTGGTGCCGAGCCCCCGCAGACCGGCCAGGATCGCGGCGGCGGCCACGCCGCTGGTGCCCTGGATGTCGTCGTTGAAGCTGGGCAGCCGGTGACGGTACGCCTCCAGCACGGGCCGGGCATGCGGAGCGCCGAAGTCCTCCCAGTGCACCAGGGCGCCGGGGCACACCGCCTCCACCGCGGCGATGAAGCGGTCGAGGAAGCCCGTGTAGGCCTCCCCTGCCAGCCGCGGCTCCCGCAGGCCCGGGTAGCAGGGATCGGCGAGCAGTTCGCTCCGGTCGGTGCCCACATCGAGCATCACCGGCAGGCCGCGGGCCGGATCCAGGCCGGCGCAGAGGGTGTAGACGGCCAGCTTGCCCATGCAGATCTGGATGCCCCCCACCCCCTGATCGCCGATGCCCAGAATCCCCTGGGCGTCGGTGACCAGCAGCAGCTCGGGCGGGCCACCGCCGGAGGCGGCGCAGGCCTGGCGCAGCAGCTCCTCGAGCCGCTCCTGCTGGGGGGCCGCCAGGAAGACTCCCTGGCTGGGGCTTCGGTACGTCTGGCTGAAGTGCTGGATCGCCAGCCCCACGGTGGGGGTGTAGACGACCGGCATGGCCTCCTCGATGTGATCCGCCAGAAAACGGTGGAAGAGGGTGACGTTCCGCTCCCTGAGGGTCTGCAGGTAGGCGTAGCGCTCCAGATCGCTGCCCATGCCCACGAACGCCTGCCAGCAGCGCTCCACCTGCTCCTCGATGGTCTCCACCTGCCAGGGAAGCAGGGCCTCCAGACCGAGCCGGCGGCGCTCGGAGCGGCTGAAGGCGGTGCCCTTGTTCAGCAGCGGGTCGTTGAGCAGCGCGGCGCCCCGGAGGCCGGTGCGCCGCTGGAGACGGGGTTCGACGACCACGGCGTGCTCCTGGTTCCGCTGGTGCTCCCATCATCCATGGGGCGTTGTGAGGCGGAGCCCCACCACGCCTCCAGCACCTGGCAGGCCGGCTCGCGGTCGCCTGGTGATGGGAACGCCGGGCTACTGGAAGGCGTTGATGGGAGGCTGGCCGGGTTCGCCCAGGAAGCGCCCGCCGAACACGCACTTGCCCCAGCGGCCGGTGTCTCAGCAGCTGAACGAGGCCCGCTTCTCCACCGTGGAGCCTGGCCTGAAGGCGCTGCAGGGATCGCCATCCTGGCTGGGAGCCATCCAGCGGCCGCCCCGGTCGTCGGTGATCAGGGCACCGGTGTAGAGGCGCCGCAGCGTGGCTGCGCCCACCAGCGCCCCGGGCCCGCCCAGGCCGGCATGGGCACGCACCTCGGGATGGTCGTCGGCCTGGATGGCCGTGCAGGAGCGCACCGCCACACGCACCATGGCGCCCGCTTCCGGCAGCAGACAATTCGCCAGAACCCGGGCCGGGGTGATCAGGCCGAGGGCGGCCGCCGAGATCGCGCCGAGGGCGGCAGGGCCGAAGCGGGCCGGGTTTGGGTTGGTGATCATGGCGGTGGGGGGGAGGACGTGGTCCTGGGGATCGCCTGGTGGATCTCGCCCAGACGGCTGAGGCTTTCGTAGGCGTCCTCACTGGCCAGCAGCCAGCGCCCCTGGTCACGGCTCAGGAACACCACCAGCTCCTGCGGTGGCCGGGAGAGCCGTCCCAGCGATGCCCGATGGCGATCCGCTGGGAAGGAGACGCCGCCGGCATGGACCTTCCGGTAGGCGCAGTCGCGCAGGCCGGTGGGGTGGATCAGGATCGCGATGCTGCCGCCCGGCCGAAGCAGCCTGGAGGCTTGTCGGGCGTCGGCGCCTGCCCCAGCTCCGGGGCCGAGGAGAACCACCTCCCGGATGGTGAGCCGCCAGGCCTCGGAGCTACAGCCATTGGCCAGGGTGATCGCGGCGGTCCGGAAGGGGGCTGAAGCGCGCACCACCACGATGGCGTCCGCCAGGGACACCAGCTGCGGGAGAGACACCTCGCGGATCACGGGCCGCCCGGCGAGCGCAGGCAGCGGGGCCAGGGCCAGCAGCAACCACGGCAGCGCGGGGACGGGCCTGGTCATGGCGAAGCAGGCGGCGGCGGATCTGGATCCAGACCCTCGCTGCCATCCCGGAAGATCGCGAGATCGTCCTCCCGGACAAGGGAGAGGAAAGACTCCGCCGCCATGGACCGGACTGGGCGTTGCCACCCAGCATCGCTCCGTGGCCTATCCGCAGCGGGGCGATCCGGGGACCCATCGGGCCACGAAGGTGCCGCGCAGGCGGACCTTCCGGTCCGTGAGGAAGTCCAGTTCCCCTTCCACCGCCTCACGGCCGTTGATGCGCACGAAGCGCACACGGCCGCTCAGGTTCTGGCGGGGTTGGCTCTGCCAGCGGATCGCCCGGGGCGACGCCAGCCCGGGGAAATAGATCACGGCTCCCTTCTGCCGGCTGGAGGTGAGCGGGAAGCTGAACTCCCCGGCGGACTGCTCGGGCGGCTGCCAGAGGCGCAGATGGATCCAGGACGGGTCGGCACCCCGAGCCGGGCGGCGGGGATCCACAACCCGAAGGCCGGACCATCCCAGGGAGCGCAGTCCCGCTCCGCGAAGCCGATCACCGGCGCCGTGCCCTTGCGCTGGCCAGCTTCCGTCGAGGCCAGAGGGCTGGCCAGGCCGATCAGGGCGATGGCCATGAGGCACAGGGATCGCCGCTTCATGGGTGATGGGAGAGTTCCTCGGCCGCGATGGCGAACACGTCCTCGGCCGAACCGATGGCCACGAAGTGACCGGCCTCCGGAACCGGATGCCACACGGCTCCAGGCATTCGAACGGCCAGCTGCCTGTTGATCACGGCCGGTACGAGCCGGTCATCCAGTCCCTGCCAGAAGTGGACACGCCGTTCGATCCGGCGCACATCGAAATCCCAGGCCCGATAGAGCCGTTCGGCATCGCGAACCAGACCCTCGCTTCCCTGGGCGAAGCATTCGGCCGTCGCTTCGCCGAAGGCGGTGGCGAAGCCAGGGCGCTGCACGATCTCCTGGTCGTAGGCGTTGACGGCCTTCAGCAGTTGCTGGATGTAGGCCTCGCGGGAATGTACGGCCGTTCTGCCAAGGGCCGCGTACATGAGGCTGAAGCCCGGCATGAAGTGCAGAGCAAGAAAGCCACCCAGTGCATCGATGGCGGAGAGGTGCTGCTTCGCCCAGTTGTCTCCGAAGGCTCCGTAGCTTCCGCCGGCGATGCTGCTCACATGGCGCAGTCGGGCGGGGTCGATGAAGGCGGCTGCCGCCAGCGCCCATGGGCCCCCCTCCGACCAGCCCGTCACGCCGAACTCGCGGACTCCCAGAGCATCGGCGATCGTGGTGATGTCGTCGGCCCAGCCCGAGAAGCTGCGTGGGTCCTGGGGACTGGACTGTCCGATGCCGGGCCGGTCGACGCAGACGAGTCGCAGCCCATGCTGCGACGCCGCATCCGCGAACAGGCCCGCCTCGAGCCGGCTGCTGGGACCGCCGTGGTTGTGGATCACGAGCGGGCCCTGCGGATCACCGACCTCGAACCAGGCGAGACGACGGCCGTCTGTTGTGACCAGCATCCACGTGCGCCGAGGGAACGGAGATCGACGTTGCCGGCGAAGGTTCGTCGTCAGGCGTATTGGCATGACTTCTCAATGATCTGTGGCCTCGGCAACGAACCTGGGCAGGCGGCAGCGAGAGAACGCGTGCGGGGCTGCCCACGCGAGGGTGGATCGGCGGCCTGGGCCCCGCCCCGGCTGTGATCACTGCAGCGTCTCGAAGCGAGACCTCAGGGTGAGGCTCCCCCCACGGACGCGCAGCGGCGTGTAGCGCACCACCGCCTCCCGGGAGTACCAGTCGTTCCGCCACCGGAAGGCCACCTTGTCGTGTACGTCCAGGGATCGATAGGGCTTTCCGTCGAGGAGAAGCTCGATCCGGGCGACGCCGTCAATGCTGCCGGACCCTGAGATCTCGATTGCATGGACATCCCCGGCGGAGGCTGCGCGGAAGGTGATCGTGGCGGGGTGGGTCACATCGGCGAGGACCGTTTCATCCGGCGCCGGCTGGCAGGAGGCCAGCAGGGCCGCGCTGAGGCCCGTGGTGGCAATCCAGCAGGCGCCGCGGCGCCTGCGCCGCCCTGGGTGAACGGTCTTTCGGCTCTGTGAGAGTCCTTCAGCCATCGATCTCCCAGAGAAAGAGGCTCGCCGTCTTGTTGAGGATCCGGAGGGAGAAGTATCGGGTGCAGGCGGCGCCCGCATAGCCGTAGCAGACATGCAGGGGCAGCAGGTGCTCCTCCCGGGGATGGCAGTAGCGCGCCGACGGTGCCGATTCCCAGTGCAGCAGCCGTTGCTCCCGTTCGGCTTCGGGGAGCTCCGGGTTGGCGCAGGTGTCCTGGAGCCACTGCTCGAAGGCCAGGTTCATGGCCCGGGTGGCAGCGGTGTCGGGCGCGGAGAACGCCCGCATGTTGTGAAAGGAGAATCCGGAGCCGATCAACAGCAGGGAGCCGTGGTCCAGATCCCGCAGGGCGCGGCCGAGGGCGAGGTGCTCGGCGGGATCGAGGCTGCGGACCAGGGAGAGCTGCAGGCAGGGGATGTCCGCCTGCGGAACCATGATCGCAAGGGGCACGAACAGGCCGTGATCGAAGCCTCTGGTGGCATCGAGGGTCGCGGCGATGACGTGGGCCGCGAGGGCGCCGGCGATGCGCCGGGCCAGCTGGGGATTCCCTGGACAGGGGTAGGTGATCGCATAGGCCTCCGGCGGGAAGCCAACGTAGTCGTGGAGGAGTGGCGGCGAGGGGCCTGCGGTGAGGGTCGGTTGGCCCTCCTCCCAGTGGGCACTGACGACGACGATGGCGGAAGGCCACTCGATCGCTCCGGCGATCTCCTGCAGACGAGCCAACAGCTCCCCATGGGACGCCTCCCCCAGAAGCGGCAGGGGGCCGGCGCCATGGGAGAGGTAGAGCGCCCTCCGCCGCCGGCTCATGACGCGCTCCCGCTGGAGGAGTTGCGGCTGATCGATGCCACCGAGGGAACGTCCACGCCAAGGGTGATGACGATCATCGCGCCATCGACAGGAACCCGTTGGCCGCGCTGAGGTGCTCGGCAGGAACCGTGTTCAGCGTGGCGCTGTTGTTGGGCGGATGGAACAGGCCGCCGCCCATTCCCTGGAATATCCAGACGGCAATCAGGGGTCGCACCGTGGTGGACTGGGCAGCGAGCACAAAAATTGGGTCACCTGATCTTTCCTTCGAACGCTCAAGATCAGAAGCG
>JMRP01000012.1 GCA_000708525.1 Cyanobium sp. CACIAM 14 | reverse complement strand
TAGATCAGCCCAGCCAACTTGGCTGCAGAATTCAAGGCACCGAGGGCGACGCAGTAATTCCCTCGGTCCTTGGACTGCTTGTAGAGATCGGCGAGTTGAGAGAGCAGCTGGGCCAGCATGTCGGGTCTCTGAAGATCCCAGTCCGCCCGTATCTGAGATCTTGCATCCGCCAGTAGGCGATCGGCGCTGCGGCTGGAGAGGCCCCACTGCTCACGGGCCATCTCGACCACGTCGCTCCGGCGCTTACCAGCGAGCAGAAGTTTCACCACCTCTGCGACCCGCTGATCGCGGACGGCGGCGATGGGCCTCCCACCACCTACGCCAGGTATCGCCACAGCAGGCACCTCAGGGGGCGTCATGGCAGGTGGCGGCATCGGATCTGGACTGCTCCCCATGCTGCCGGCCTTGGGCGGTCACGACAACGCGAAGGGAGTTGGGCTTGGTGGGCCGTGGAAGAGCATGTGGGGGTCATACGGGGATGACGCGGAGGGTTTGCTGGAGGGGCAGGTCAAGGGGCAGCGGGGAGACGGATGCAATCCGCTAGCACCCTGCGGCGGCGAACACCGAGGGCCACCAGGGCGATGCCTGGAGCGAGCCAGTGGAGGAATGTCCAGCCGGTGCGCCAGCAGCCGTTCTGGCCGTCCAGGTCGATGTCGAACATCTCGATGGCCGAGCCGTAGGGGATGCGCTGGTGGGGGGACGGGAGCCACGGGTCCGGGGCCCGCAGCTGGGGAATCGCTGGTCGGCGGTGGAGCGGGTGGGGAGCTCGCCAGCGGTGTCCGTGACGACCGTCCCGTGGAAGGCGCGGGCCAGGGACTCTGCTGCTACCCGTCTTTCCCGGGAGGGTGCATCTTCTGCATCATGTGCATCTTCCCTTGGTACGACTGCGATCTCAGGGGAGGGCAAGGGTGCAGCTTGCTGCATCATGTGCATCTTCCCTTGCGGTGACTGGGTTTATCGGTGGGAGGGAGGGTGCTGGAAGAGGTGAAGCGGCGACGGCGACCACCCAACCAACCCCGCAGATCCCAGTCCCTGAAAGGGAAGATGCACAAGATGCACCCCACCCCAGAGCAATCCACGCCCGAAACCCCTTGCGCTGCAGGAGTAGATGCAGAAGATGCACAAGATGCACCCCGCAGGGGAAGACCACTTACAGCCGGAGGGGAGGTCATGGTCCCTCCATCCCCGGGTCCTCACCGACCGGCCAGAACACGTCCTGGCGGCCGTTGAGGGTGGCCACGCTGACCTTGTCGAGCACCCCCTTCCGGAACAACTGGTTGAGGATCCTGTGGGCAGTGTCCTGGCCCGGCTTACCCCGCAGCCGAAGGGCAGCAGCGGCCTCTGCAGCAGTGGTACGACGCTGGTTCTGGGCCCACTGCTCCCTGACCAGTGCCAGCACCTCGTACTGCCGGTCGTTGAGCTTCTCCTCGGCGGCCTCCACCCGCATCTGCCGGTGCATGTCAACGGGGGATCCCAGACAGTGCCAGACGCCATCCACGCGCTCGACGAGCAGGTTGACCGGCTCGCCGCCGCGGCCATCGGAGGAGAGGATCCGCCGCCGGTCCTCCCACCAGTTCTCGTTACGGCAGGCCGGCGCCAGTCCCAGGTTCTGAGAACTGAGGCCCGGGAGCGCCGTGGTGCCGCGTGAGGCCAGGCTGACGTTCCCGCCGGCCATGGCCTTCCCCGCGTGGTGCACCAGCACCAGGGTCGAGCCGAACGGTGCGACGGCCTCCATCAGGTCGCTCATCGGCTCGGCGAAGTCCGCGTCCTTCTCCTCCAGCCCCAGGCCCTTGACCAACTCCGCGTACGAATCCAGGAGGATCAGGAGCCTCGGGTGGCGTTCCGCGTAGTCGGCGATCTTCTCGATGCCTTCCGGGTCGAGGGTGAGCGGGCGCCCCTTGTGGAACAGTCCAACAATCGGCGCGCCGAAGGTGCGGGAGTCGGGTGGGATGAGTCCCACTTGCCTGAGCAGTCGCGTCCAGTCACCGCTGGGCATGTCCACCCCTACCAGCAGGACCGGTGGGCAGGGGCCGATCAATGCCTGGCCCAGGTACTCGGTGGCCCCCTCGGCCCAGCGGGCGATCATGTCCACGATGACGCTGGTCTTCCCTGACTTGGGGAGCCCCACGAGCAGGTTGAAACAGGCCACCAGCAGCAGCCCTACCCAGAGCCAATCCGGTTCGGCGCCCAGGTCCTCACCAGGTTCCACGGCGTCGGTGGGGCCCCGAGCATCTCGGCGGGCTTTCCAAATTGCCGCCGCCAATTCCTTATCGATCAGGCGCAGGTGGTGATCGCTAGCGAAGGCCCGTAGCAACGGGATTCGATTCGTTACCGGGACCTTCCGCTCCAGTAGTTCGCTGGCGCGTGCATGGACCAGCTCCAGCCGTTCCTCATGGGAAAGGTCCTCGGGCCGGGGGGCCTTCCCGTTGCCGTTGGTGGAGGGGTTGTAGTCCTCCGGGTTGATGTTGGCGGCGGCCAGCATCCGGGCCTCGGCGTCGTTGATGGTGGTCATGAGTGACCCTCCTGCCGGGCCATGAAGAACAGGGTCCCGGCGCTGATCTGTGTCCAGTCGGTGCGGAAGTAGTCCTCGGCATCGAGAACGCCGGGGGAGTGGGCCTGCACCAGGGCCAGGGCTTGCTGGTCCGTGCTGCCGGCCTCCCGGACCGCGTGCCGAACGGCAGCCTGGAAGCGCAGGAACTGCTCCCGCTGACCGCAGCCCGATGCGAAGGACGGAACTCGCCCCATCGCTGCGATGACGTCCTGCAGCGTCCGCTTCCGGGGGCCTCCGGGGCGGCCATACGGGGTCGTGGGCGGTCGGTGGGGAGAGGGCACCGGGCGCGGTCTGGAAGCCGGCAGGAGGGCCTGCAGGCGGGCCTCCAGTGCGACGGGGTCCAGGACCGTGTCACTGGCGGCATGGATGACGGCATACCGGCCGGTGCGGGGATGCAGGGCCCCCGCCAGTCGCATCACCTGCGCCGGTTTCGCCAGTGAGCGATCGACGCTGCAGCCAGGCTCCAGGTGCTCGTAGACGGCGATCACGAGCTTCTGCAGATCGGTGAACCGCTCTGCCGTCACCGGTTCGGCGAGGCGGTAGTAGCAGTGCAACGACTTCCCGCCGGTGGCGATCACCAGCGACGGATCCGCGCCATAGACACGCTGGGCGAGCAGTAGCTGCTCCTCCTGGTCGAGGCCCTCCTGGTCGCACTCGGAGAACAACCACATGGCCGTGTTGATGTGACCGTTCCGTGAGCCCCATGCGCGGCCTGTCTCAGGGCTCGGCTGCCAGCCCTCGGGGTGCTGGTCGGCCTCATTGACCACAAGCCCCAGCGAGTAGCCAGGGCGGCGCTGCAAGTCCCCCTCCACCACCTGCACCAGGGGTTGGTGCTGGGCCAGGACGTCCCCCGCCGTGGCCGGGTAGTAGGTGGACCCGCCACGGGGTTGCCCTGGTGCTGGCTTGGGCGGGAACAGGGTCAGCAGCACCTGGGCATCGCGGTTCCTGAAGCCACGGAGGACGGCGACATGCGAGCCAGCGACCCGCCAGAGGATCGGGGCGGTCATGGCGCCAGCTCCAGCAGCAGCCGATCACGGGCGGCGCTCAGCTGCTCGAAGCGGCGACGATCACCGCCAACGTCCGGGTGGTGCTTTGCTGCTAGGGCCCGGTCATGGCAGTTCGTCCCGGCGTCATCTGTGGCTGTGATGATCTGCAGCTGGGAGAGGCGCTGGCCAGGGGGCGCAGCTTTGACAGATGGAAAGCTCGTAGAATCGGCGCAGTTTGTTGTTTCCTTTGGGCTCCGTTGGCGCGGGGCCTTTTTTGTGGCTGCCATCAGCGGGCGGCCTCCTGTTTCGGTCGGGGAATCTGCTTGCCTCGTTTGGCCAGCGTTTCTTCCACAGCGGGAAGATCCCACCGCAAAGCAGGGCGGCGCAGGCCGACGCCGTGGGCCGTGAAGTGCACCCCGGGGCGCAATACTTCGGCGGCGCGAAGTCGCGTGAGCGTGTTTTTGGTAACGCGCAGCGCGACCTGCACCTCACCTGTGGTGAAGGAAAAAGCCATTGGTGAAAAGAACGAACGTAGGGGCCTTGTCTCCCCGCAAAATCACCTTATGGCCCGGATCTGCTGCTGTGAAGGGTTTCCCAATGGACTCGATTCCACGATCCGTTCCATTTGTCGTCAGGACCCAGATACCGCCGGGAAAGTGAATCAGGCCGCGGCGCGAACTTTCACCAACCCCGCGACCTTTGCCTGCAGCCCCGGCCCGTCCAGCCGCCTCCCATAGGTCGCCAGATGAACCTGCGGGCTGTGGCCCATCAGCTCGGCGGCCTCCCTGACGTGCAGCCCCAGGTCGAGGCCCAGCCGCAGGGCGAAGGCATGGCGCAGCCCGTATGCCGTCAGCTGCTCCGGCTGGTGCAGGCGCCGCAGCTGCTGGGTCAGCACCTGCCCAGGAGATCGAGCCGCCAGCAGGGCCGGCGGTAGGCCGGACTGCTTCCATCGTTCAAGCAGCCCGCGACAGTCCGCAGGCCACCCGGCAGGGGGGACAGCTGGGACGATCCGGGCGCCGCTGCTCCCGCGGCTGCTCCGCTTGCTACGGCTCACCACCGCCACCAGCACCCCATCACGGCGCTGCAGATCTAGGGCCTGCAGTTCCTTCGGCCTCAGGCCAAAGCAGGTCAACGCATCCCACGCCACCAAATCGGCAGGGGTAAGGCGGCTCCGCTGGATCGCCTCGCGCAGCTGCTCGATCTCCTGATCGGTGAAGGCCTGCACCCCCTCGGGGGCCGCCGCGGCCTTGCCGTTCCCTCGCAGCTGGGCCAGCTCCTCGGGCCACGTCCAGCCCGCTTCCTTCCATAGGCGTCTGGCCCGGTCGTGGGCCATCTGCCGGCTCCGGCTGCCGGGCTGCCAGTGGCGCAGGTAGGCCTCCAGGAACTCAACGTCGTCAGCCCATCGGCGCTCCACCGCGGTGGCGGCCAGCCGGGCCAGGTATGGGGCCCAGGTTCGCTCCCAGGTCCCCTGCAGCATCTGCTCGCCCACCAGCCGGGTCCGTAGCTGCTCGATCAGTCGCCCCAGGTGCTGGGGCTGGAGGTGACCAGGGTCGTCGGCGGCGGGAGTGGCAGCAGGGTCGGGCCATGTCCAGGTGCCGGCCATGACGGCATCGAACACGGCGCAGCACTCCGTCAGGGCCGCGGCGGCATGGGTGGGCCCTGGCGGGGTCTTCAGCGTCAGGGCCCGTTTCTGGGTGCCCTGCCCATCGGGCTCCCCTGGCCGCGGCGGGAACTCGCTGCTGAGTAGGCGGAGCTTGTCCCGGTGCTGCTGGACGTGCCAGCCGGTGCGGCCCAGCCGGTGCGCCTTGAAAGACAGGGAGAGGCTCCGCAGCCATGGGGCCATCGCCATCGTCTCTAGCTCGGGTAAATCCTGGGTAAAACTTTGGCATTTTCCGGGACTTTCGGGGTCATTCCTGCCCCAGCTGCAGCCGTGGAGGCATCGCTGGGAGGCCTTGCTGGGACTGGCTTTCTCCAGTCTGGGACTGGGTTCTTGAGGAATGCCCGATGCCGGGTTCGAACCAGCGACATCCTGCTTGTAAGGCAGGCGCTCTACCGCTGAGCTAATCGGGCGTCCGATCATTCTGCCCGCACCGCCTCGCCCACCAGCCCTCGCGCGACCCCAGCCCCCTGGCGCGGCCGGCACGGGGCGCGATCCTGCCGGGGAGTCCGCACGCCGGGAGCGCCGATGGCCAGCGGCCGCCAGCACGACCGCCTCACCCGCCGCCTGGCCCTGCCCTTCGCCCTGCTGTGGTGGCCGGCCCTGGGGCCCGTCGGCGCGGGCGTGGCCGGCCTGGCCTTCCTGATCGGCGGCCTCTGGCTCTCCCCCGACCTCGACACCCGCTCCCGCCCCAGTCGCCGTTGGGGGCCCCTGCAGCTGCTCTGGTGGCCCTACCGCCGGCTTCTCTCCCACCGCTCGCTCCTCTCCCACGCCCCCCTGCTGGGCACCACCCTGCGCCTGGCCTACCTGGCCCTGCTCCTCGCGCTGGCGGCGCAGCTGCTGGCCCCGCTGGGGGCGCCGTCCCCCTCCTGGTGGCTGGAGCGGGCGGTGGCCCTCTGGCACGGTCAGCGGCCCCTGCTGCTCACGGCCCTGGTGGGCCTGGAGGCCAGCGCCTGGCTGCATCTCCTGCAGGACGGAGATCCCATCCCCCGGCTGCCGCGGCCCCTTCGCGCCCTCGCCCGCCTGGGCCGCCGGCCCCCCGGGCGCACCCGTGGCAGCCTGCGCTGATGGATCCTGACCCCTCCCCCTCACCGGCCGCGAACGGCGCACCCTCCGAGTCCTCGCCAGCGGCCGATCCAGCCACCCTCGCCGCCCTGGCCGAGCTGGTGGCGATCGTGGACCGGTTGCGCGATCCGGAGGCCGGCTGCCCCTGGGATCTGGCCCAGACCCACGACTCCCTGATCCCCTATGCCCTCGAGGAGGCCCACGAGCTGGCCGACGCCATCCGCCATGGCGACGACCGCCATCTGCAGGAGGAACTGGGCGACCTGCTGCTGCAGGTGGTGCTGCACGCCCGCCTCGCCGCCGAGCGCGGCGCCTTCGACCTGGCCGCCGTGGCCGGCGGCATCGGCGCCAAGCTGGTGCGCCGCCATCCCCATGTGTTCAACCCCGAGGCGGAGCGGCACGACGACCCCGAGGCCGTGCGCCGCAGCTGGGAGGCGATCAAGGCCGCCGAGCGGGAAGAGAAGGCCTCCGCCGCCGCCGCCGCAGCCGGTCGGGCCGGAGCGACCGCGGGCGGGGACAGCCCCAGCCCCCTCAGCGACCGCCTCGCCGAGAAGGTGCGCGGCCAGCCCGCCCTGGCCGGCGCCATGACAATCTCCCGCAAGGCCGCCGCCGCCGGCTTCGAGTGGGAGGCCATGGAGGGCGTCTGGGCGAAGGTGAGCGAGGAGATGGAGGAGCTGCGGGTGGCCGTGGCCAGCGGCGACCGGGCGCACGCCCAGGCGGAACTGGGCGATGTGCTCTTCACCCTGGTGAACGTGGCGCGCTGGTGCGGGCTCGATCCCGAGGAGGGCCTGGCCGGCACCAACCGCCGCTTCCTGGATCGCTTCTCCCGGGTGGAGGCGGCCCTCGGCGGCGATCTCGCCGGCCGCGGCATCCGCGAGCTGGAGGGCCACTGGCAGGCCGCCAAGAAGCGGATCCGCGCCGAGCGCGGCGGTCGGGACAGCCCCCCCCAGGGCCCTGGCCTCAGTCCTCCTCCGGCGCCGCCCCCTGGCGGCGGGCGCTCTTGATCGCACCGCGCCGCCGCTTGGCCCTGAGCCGCCGCTCCACCGAACTCCGGGTAGGCCGGCTGACGCGCCGCGGCGGCGGGGGCGGGGCGCAGGCCTCCCGCAGCAGCGTCGCCAGCCGCCGCAGCGCCACCTGACGGTTCTGCCACTGGGAGCGCTGCTCCGCGGCCACGATCACCAGCCCGGCCGGTGTGAGCCGCCCCGCCAGGCGCCGCAGGGCCCGCTCCTTCAGGGCCGGCGACAGGGCGCCGCTGGCCGCCAGGTCGAACACCAGCTCCACCCGCGAATCGGTGGTGTTCACCCCCTGGCCGCCCGGTCCCGAGCCCCGCGAGAACCGCCAGAGCAGCTCGGCCGCCGGGATCACCAGGCCGACCCCCAGCTCCAGATCGCCGCTCACACCAGACTCACCTGGCCGCTGCCGATGTCGAAGTAGGCCGGCTGGATCGTCAGCCGCCCGTCCGCCACGGCCTGCCGCAGCAGGGCGCTGCGGCGGGGGAGTTCGGCGGCGGCGGCGGCGGCGTTGGTGCGCACGGCCGCCTCCAGATCCGCACCGGCCCTCAGCGAGGCCCGGATCGGTGCCACCAGGTCCTCCAGCAGGGGCGTGAGCGGCTCGCCGGCCATGGCGGCCGTCACCGCACCGCAGCCGCTGTGGCCCATCACCAGGATCAGGGGCACGGCCAGTTCCGCCACGGCGTACTCCAGCGAGGCGATGCCCTCGGCGAAGGCCGTGTTGCCGGCGCTGCGCACCTCGAACAGCTCGCCGGAACCGCAGGCGAAGATCCACTCCGGCCCCACCCGCGAATCGGCGCAGCAGAGGATCGCCGCCCAGGGCCGCTGGCCGGCGGCCAGGGCATCGGGGCGCACCTGGCAGTGGAGCGGCCAGCCCTGGTGCAGCAGCGTGGCCCGCTCCAGGGGATCCTCGCTGCGCTCGGCCTCGCGCCAGACCCGGCAGAATTCCCGGTTGCGGCGCAGCAGCTCCTGCAGCGGATCACCGCTGGGACGGCACACCGACAGGCGGGCGGCCAGGTCGCCCGCCGGCGCCTGCTCCGCCGCGGCCGCAGGAGGGGTCAGGGATTCCAGCAGCATCCAGCCACCCACCAGTCCGGCCAGCCGCAGCAGGTGGCGGCGGGAGTGTGCCATGGCTCCGTGACAAGGGGTCCTCCCGAAGGTTTAGCTGGAAAGCCACGCGCCAACTGCATGGGTCCGCAACAGCCACCGCCCGCCGCCGCCGCCGGGGAGACCTGGGTGGACGAGGTGCTCGGCGGGGTGCGCTACGGCCTGGCCGCCACGGTGGTGGAGGAGCGCACCAGCCCCTACCAGCGCATCACGATCATCGACAGCCAGGCCTACGGCAAGGGGCTGCTGCTCGACGGCTGCTGGATGACGGCGGAACGGCAGGAGCGTCACTACCACGAGCCTCTGGTGCATCCGGCCCTGTGCGGTGCCGAACAGATCGAGCGGGTGCTGGTGATCGGCGGCGGCGACGGCGGCACCGCCCGCGAGTGCCTGCGCCATCCCGGCGTCCGGCACCTCGACATGGTGGAGATCGACGGACTGGTGGTGGAGCTCTCCCGCAAACACCTGCCGGGCCTCGGCGGCGGGGCCTGGAGCGACCCCCGCTTCCACCTCACCGTGGGCGACGGCATCGGCTGGGCGGCTTCCGCCCCCGACGCCAGCTACGACGTGGTGCTGGTGGACGGCTCCGATCCGGCCGGCCCCGCCGAGGGCCTGTTCAACCGCGCCTTCTTCGAGCACTGCCGCCGCCTGCTGCGACCCGGCGGGGTGTTCGCCACCCAGAGCGAATCCCCCGAGGCCTTCCGCCAGGTGCACATCGAGACCGTGCGGCTGCTGCGCGAGGTGTTCGGCCATGCCGATCCGATGTACGGCTGGGTGCCCATGTACCCCAGCGGCTGGTGGAGCTGGACCTTCGCGGCCCCCGACGGCCCCCGCTACCGCGAGCCCCTGCCGGAGCGGGCCGCGGCGGTGGCGGAGGGCTGCGCCATCTGGTCGCCCCGCTGGCAGCGGGGCGCCTTCGAGGCGGTGCCCGCCTTCGTGGAACGGGCACTGGCGGACGCCGGCGCCGGGAACCTGCCATGAACGACGAGCTGTTCGAGCGCGAAGGGGCGATCTACATGGGGGCCCGCCGGGAGCCCCCAGGCTGCACCGTTGGGCTGTTCGGCGTTCCCTACGACGGCACCACCTCCTTCCGCCCGGGAGCCCGCTTCGGCCCGGCGGCGATCCGGGAGGTGAGCAGCGGCCTGGAGACCTACGACCCCCAGCTCGACCTCGACCTGGAGGATCTGGCCTTCGCCGACCTGGGGGCCGTGGCGATCCCCTTCGGCGCCCCCGAACCGGTGGTGGAGGCGGTGGGGCGGGCCACCGAGGCCGTGCTCGACCTGGGCCTGGCGCCGCTGATGTTGGGCGGTGAGCACTCGATCAGCAGCGGCGCCGTGGCGGCGGTGGCCCGGCGGCATCCCGATCTGGCGCTGGTGCAGCTGGATGCCCATGCCGACCTGCGCCAGAGCTGGCTCGGTGCCCACCACAGCCACGCCTGCGCCATGCGCCGCTGCCTGGAGGTGCTGCCCAGCGGTGAGTTGCGCCAGATCGCGATCCGCAGCGGCACCCGTGAGGAATTCCGGGAGCTGCACGCCAGCGGACGGCTGGTGCCGATCGAGGCGATGGCCGAGGCGCTGATGCCTCTGCGGGGCCGGCCCCTCTACCTGACGGTCGACCTCGACTGGTTCGATCCCTCGGTGCTGCCGGGCACGGGAACGCCCGAACCCGGGGGTTTCCACTGGCCCCACTTCGCCGCCCTGGCGGAGGAACTGCGCCACCACCGTCTGGTGGCCGCCGACGTGGTGGAGCTGGCCCCCCAGCTCGACCCCACCGGCGTCAGCGCCGTGCTGGCCGCCAAGGTGACGCGCAGCCTGCTGCTGCTCCTCGGCCGGGAGGGAGCTCAGTAGCAGCAGGTGCCGCTGGCCCGCTGCTCCCGCAGGCGGTCGTGCTGCTGGCCGATCAGCTGCACCGCGAGCGTTGGATGGTTGTGCAGCAGGTTGAGGAAGCGGAGGCGGTCGAGCCGAAGGAGTTCCACCGGCGTGCGGGCGAAGGCGTCGCTGCGGTGGCTGAGCTCACGCCAGGTGATGTCCTGGTAGCTGAACAGTTCCCCGGGGCGATAGCAGATCTTCTCGCCCTGCTCGCCCACCAGCTCGACGATGCCGCGACGGACCGCATAGATGGAATCGGCGCTGGCCCCGCGGGAGAACACCTGGGCGCCGGTGGGGAGTGTGAAGGTCTCACAATCCACATCCACCGCCATCAGTTGGATCGGGGATGGGGATGGGGATGCGTGGGTTCTGCTCAACTCAGGGGACCTCCGGAGGGATGGTGGACAGGGTGAAACCTTCCTACATCCGATCGGCCAAGGCTGCGAGGGGAAGAGGAGGCGAAAAGGGTGAAGAGGCTCGAAACGGGGTCAACCGCGACACTCTTCCGCTTCCCTTCCGATGTCAGGACAGCCCGGTGGCCAGGGTCAGCTGCTGATTGCCCAGGGGCAGCCGGGCCGGTCGCGGCAGGCCTTCGGGAGCCACCACCGGCAGCCGGGGCGGGCGGGCCGTCCAGTGATGGCACCAGAGATCGGCCACCAGGTCAGGGTGGATGGACAACTGGCGCAGCTGACACCAGCCCATCTCCACACCCGCGGGCGGGGTGCAGTGGCGGCAGCTGCGGCAGTTGGGACGGTTGCCCATCCGTGTAACCCATCGGGCTGCTCAAAGTAGTCAGTTCTTCGCCTGCACACCAGGGGGTGAAAGCCGAATCACAGCCTTTCTTCGGGATTGGCGAAAAAATCCGCGCCCTTCAGCCTCCATAGGATCACGCGACCCTGCACCGGCCTCCCCATGGCCGGCCGGCCCTCTCCCATGGATCCCTCTTCCCTGCGCCGTACACCGCTGGCCGATGCGGCCGTGGCCGCCGGAGGCCGGATGGTGCCCTTCGCCGGCTGGGAGATGGCGATCCAGTTCTCCGGCCTGGTGCAGGAGCACAACGCCGTCCGCCAGCACTGCGGTGTCTTCGACATCTCCCACATGGGCGTGCTCCGCCTGCGGGGCGACGGCGCCAAGGACGCCCTGCAGCGGCTCGTGCCCACCGACCTGTTCCGCATCGGTCCCGGCGAGGCCTGCTACACGGTGCTGCTCAACGAGGCCGGCGGCATCCGCGACGATCTGATCGTCTACGACCGCGGCCGGGTCCCCGCGACGGAGAACGGCACGACCGACGAGCTGCTGCTGGTGATCAACGCCGCCTGCGCCGAGGCGGACACCGCCTGGATCACCAGCCAGCTGGAGCCCGAGGGCATCACCATCGCCGACCGCAAGGGCGACGGGGTGCTGCTGGCCCTCCAGGGTCCGGAAGCCGCCGCCCGGCTCGAGGCCCTCAGCGGCGCCGATCTCAGCGGCCTGCCCCGCTTCGGCCACCGGGAGCTCGCCATCGACGGCGCGCCGGTGTTCGTCGGCCGCACGGGCTACACCGGCGAGGACGGCTTCGAGCTGCTCCTGGAGCGGGAGGCCGGCCTGGCGCTCTGGCAGCGGCTGCTGGCCGAGGGGGTCACCCCCTGCGGCCTCGGCGCCCGCGACACCCTGCGGCTGGAGGCGGCGATGCACCTCTACGGCAACGAGATGGACACCTCCACCACCCCCCTGGAGGCCGGCCTGGGCTGGCTGGTGCACCTGGAGATGCCGTCCGACTTCATCGGCCGTGCCGCCCTCGAGCGCCAGACCGCTGAGGGGGTGAGCCGCCGGCTGGTGGGGCTGAAGCTGCAGGGCCGGGCCATCGCCCGCCACGGCTACCCGGTGCTGCAGGACGGGGTGGCGGTGGGCACGGTCACCAGCGGCAGCTGGTCGCCGACGCTGGGGGAGGCGGTGGCCCTGGCCTACGTGCCCGCCGCCGCGGCAAAGCCCGGCACCGAACTGGCGGTGGAGATCCGGGGCCGGGCCGAGCCGGCGGTGGTGGTGAAGCGCCCCTTCTACCGGCGCGCCTGAGCCGCGCCGGCTCGCGTGGGAAACTCGCCCATTGATGTTTCCTTCCCCATGCGCAGCCACGGGTGCGGCGATCTGCGCAACGACGCCATCGGCGTCGATGTCCGGCTGTGCGGCTGGGTCGACCGGCGCCGCGACCACGGCGGCGTGATCTTCATCGACCTGCGGGACCGCAGCGGCACCGTGCAGATCACGGTGGATCCGGATCTTGCCCCCACCGCCTTCGCCGTGGCCGAGCGGCTGCGCAACGAGACCGTGCTGCGGGTGGAGGGCACGGTGCGGGCCCGGCCGGCCGAATCGGTCAACGAGCGCCTGGCCACCGGTGCGATCGAGGTGCTGGCCACCGCCATCACGGTGCTCAACGAGGTGCGCGGGAACCTGCCCTTCCCGGTATCGATCCACGACGAGGAGAACACCCGCGAGGAGCTGCGCCTGCGCCACCGCTACCTCGACCTGCGGCGCGAGCGGATGGGCCGCAACCTGCGGCTGCGGCACGCCACCGTGCGGGCGGCCCGCGCCTACCTGGAAGGGGAGGGCTTCATCGAGGTGGAGACGCCCGTGCTCACCCGCTCCACGCCGGAGGGGGCGCGCGACTACCTGGTGCCTTCCCGGGTCTGCGGCGGCGAGTGGTTCGCCCTGCCCCAGTCGCCCCAGCTGTTCAAGCAGCTGCTGATGGTGGGCGGCATCGAGCGCTATTACCAACTGGCCCGCTGCTTCCGCGACGAGGACCTGCGGGCCGACCGCCAGCCGGAGTTCACCCAGCTGGACATGGAGATGAGCTTCATGGACCAGGAGGACATCCTGGCGCTCAACGAAGGCCTGATCGCCGCCATCTGGAAGGCGGTGAAGGGGATCGAGCTGCCGCGGCCCTTCCCCCGCCTCACCTGGCACGAGGCCATGGCCCGCTACGGCACCGACCGCCCGGACACCCGCTACGGCATGGAGCTCACCGACGTCTCGGACATCGCCCGAGACATGGGCTTCAAGGTGTTCAGCGGTGCGGTGGCCGCCGGCGGGTCGGTGAAGTGCATCGCTGTGGCGGGCGGCAACGAGGCCGTCAGCAACGTGCGCATCAAGCCCGGCGGCGATGTGTTCTCCGAAGCCCAGAAGGCCGGCGCCGGCGGGCTGGCCTTCATCCGGGTGCGGGCCGGCGGTGAGATCGACACGATCGGCGCCATCAAGGACAACCTCAGCGAGCAGAAGAAGGCCGAACTGCTGGCGCGCACCGGTGCCACGGAGGGCACCCTGCTGCTGTTCGGCGCCGGCGACACCGCCACCGTGAACAAGGCGCTGGATCGGGTGCGCCAGTACCTGGCCCGCGAGCTGGGCCTGGTGAAGCCCGAGCGCGACAACGACCAGTGGAACTTCCTCTGGGTGGTCGACTTTCCGATGTTCGAGCACAACGCCGAGGAGAACCGGCTCGAGGCCCTGCACCACCCCTTCTGCGCCCCCAACCCCGACGACCTGGGGGATGATCCGGCCGGCTGGTCCGAGGCGCTCCCCACCGCCCGCGCGGTGGCCTACGACCTGGTGCTCAACGGCCTGGAGCTGGGGGGCGGCTCGCTGCGCATCCACGATTCCGCCCTGCAGCGCCAGGTGCTGCAGACCATCGGTCTGCCCCAGCAGGAGGCCGAGCGCCAGTTCGGCTTCCTGATGGAGGCCCTCGACATGGGCGCCCCGCCCCACGGCGGCATCGCCTATGGCATGGACCGGATCGTGATGCTGCTGGCGGGGGAGGAGTCGATCCGCGACACCATCGCCTTCCCCAAGACCCAGCAGGCCCGCTGCCTGCTCACCCAGGCCCCGGCCGATGTCACCGACGCCCAGCTGGCGGAACTGCACGTGGCCAGCACCTGGGAAGCGGAGGACGCCGGCTGAGCGCCGGCGCGCCGGGGACGGGGGTAGCGCTACAACGGAACAAGTCCGCATTGGCGCCATGCCCGCCACCAAGTCCCCCAAGGCTCCCGCCATTGACATCGGCATCCCCGCCGACCAGCGGCAGGCCATCGCCGAAGGGCTGGGCCGGGTGCTGGCCGACAGCACCGTCCTCTACGCCAAGACCCACGGCTTCCACTGGAACGTCACCGGGCCGATGTTCAACACGCTGCACCTGATGTTCATGGAGCAGTACACCGAGCTCTGGACCGCCCTCGACGAGATCGCCGAGCGCATCCGCGCCCTCGGCTTCCCGGCCCCCTACGGCGGCTCGATCTACGCCGGCCTCTCCTCTATCCCCGAGACCCAGGGGGTGCCCGCCGCCCTGGAGATGGTGCGGGAGCTGGTGGAGGGCCATGAAGCCGTGGCCCGCACGATCCGCACGGTGTTCACCACGGCGGACGAGGCCAACGACCAGCCGACGGCCGACCTGCTCACCCAGCGGCTGCAGATCCACGAGAAGACCGCCTGGATGCTCAGGAGCCTCCTGGAGGGTTGAGCGTGAGCGGTGCGGCCTGCGCCGCTCACGCGCACCCAGGAGGCTGGGCGAGGCTGGAAGAAGGGCTGGAGGGGATCGGTAGATTGGGGGATCAGCGCCCTGCCCGATGACCGCACCTTCCGCCACGCGGGGTCATGCCGCGAAGTTCGTCTTCGTCACCGGCGGGGTGGTCTCCAGCATCGGCAAGGGCATCGTGGCGGCGAGCCTGGGCAGGCTGCTGAAGAGCCGCGGCTACAGCGTCTCGATCCTCAAGCTCGATCCTTACCTCAACGTGGATCCGGGCACGATGAGTCCGTTCCAGCATGGTGAGGTGTTCGTCACCGAGGACGGCGCCGAGACGGACCTCGACCTGGGCCACTACGAGCGCTTCACCGACACCGCCATGTCACGCCTCAACAGCGTGACCACCGGCTCGATCTACCAGGCGGTGATCAACAAGGAACGCCGCGGGGACTACAACGGCGGTACGGTCCAGGTGATCCCCCACATCACCCGGGAGATCCGCGAGCGGATCCACCGGGTTGCCGCCAACAGCGGCGCCGACGTGGTGATCACCGAGATCGGCGGCACCGTGGGCGACATCGAGTCACTGCCGTTCCTCGAGGCGATCCGCGAGTTCCGGGGCGACGTGGGCCGCCACGACCTGGCCTACGTGCACGTCACCCTGCTGCCCTACATCGGCACCTCCGGCGAACTCAAGACCAAGCCCACCCAGCACTCGGTCAAGGAATTGCGCTCGATCGGCATCCAACCCGACGTGCTCGTCTGCCGAAGCGACCGGCCCATCAGCGACGACCTCAAGGCCAAGATCGGCGGCTTCTGTGGTGTACCCGCCGGGGCCGTGATCCAGGCCCTCGATGCCGACAGCATCTACGCGGTGCCCCTGGCCATGGAGGCGGAGGGCCTGTGCCGCCAGGTGCTCGATGTGCTCACCCTGGTCGACCATGACAGCGACATGGCGCGCTGGGCCCAGCTGGTCGACAAGCTGCGCCATCCCGGCCCCGCCGTGAAGGTGGCCCTGGTGGGCAAGTACGTGCAGCTCAACGACGCCTACCTCTCGGTGGTGGAGGCGCTGCGCCACGCCTGCCTGGAGCGCGACGCCTCCCTCGACCTCCACTGGGTCTGCGCCGAGCAGATCGAGAGCCGGGGCGCCGAGGCCCTGCTGCGGGGCATGGATGCGGTGGTGGTGCCCGGCGGCTTCGGCAACCGTGGCGTCGACGGCAAGGTGGCGGCGATCCGCTGGGCCCGGGAGCAGCGGGTGCCGTTCCTGGGGCTCTGCCTGGGCATGCAGTGCGCCGTGATCGAGTGGGCCCGCCACCTGGCCGGCCTGGAGGGCGCCACCAGCGCCGAACTGGATCCGGCCACCCCGCATCCGGTGATCCACCTGCTCCCGGAACAGCAGGACGTGGTGGACCTGGGCGGCACCATGCGGCTGGGGGTCTACCCCTGCCGGCTCACGGCGGGCACCATGGCCCAGCGCCTGTACGGCGAGGAGGTGATCTACGAACGCCACCGCCACCGCTACGAGTTCAACAACGCCTACCGCTCCCTCTTCCTGGAGTCGGGCTACGAGATCAGCGGCACCTCCCCTGACGGCCGCCTGGTGGAACTGATCGAACTGAAAGACCACCCCTTCTTCACCGCCTGCCAGTACCACCCGGAATTCCTCTCCCGGCCCGGCAAGCCCCACCCCCTCTTCCGCGGCCTGATCGAGGCGGCCCAGGGGCGCCTGGGCGCGGCCGGCCAGAACGGCAGGGAGACGAGGGCCGCCGCCGCCCCCGAGGCGATGCACGCGCAGGCCTGAGCAGCCCCACCCCCCGATGGCAGGCTGAAGCGATCGCGACGTCACCGTCCAGCTTTCCCGTGTCCGACCCCGCCCTGCCGGCCCTGCACGTGGTGGAAACCTTCCACTCCCTGCAGGGGGAGGGGATGCATGCGGGCCGCAGCGCCTTCTTCATCCGCCTGGCAGGCTGCGACGTGGCCTGCCCCTGGTGTGACACCAAGCACTCCTGGCCCGAAGCGGCCCACCCACGGCGCCCCCTGGCCGAACTGGCGGCCGAGGCCGGAGCCGCCGCCGCCGCCGGCGCCGCCTTCGTGGTGATCACCGGCGGCGAACCCCTGCAGCAGCCCCTGGCAGACCTGTGCGCGGCCCTGGTCCCGGCAGGCCTGCCCCTGCACCTGGAAACCAGCGGCGCGGGCCGGCTCAGCGGCCGCTTCGACTGGATCAGCCTCTCCCCCAAGCCCCACCGGCCGCCGGAGGCCGGCCTGCTGGCCCGCTGCCACGAGCTCAAGGTGGTGGTGAGCGCGCTGGAGGATCTGGCTTTCGCCGAAGCGATGGCGGCCGAGGCCGTGGGGCGGCGCTCCCCCGCCGAGCCCGCCCCCCAGTTGCTGCTGCAACCCGTCTGGGGGCAGCCGGCCGCGCAGGAGCTCGCGGTGGCCTACGTGCGCCGCCATCCGGCCTGGCGGCTCAGCCTGCAGAGCCACAAGTGGCTGGGAGTGCGCTGAGGGCTCAGAGGGGCTGGGCCGGCTGCTGGATCCGCTCCGCCTTCCAGAGCCGCCAGCGCAGCTGCAGGTCCTTCGGGGTGACCACCACGATCGGCCGGCTGGCGTCGTAGGGGAGCACGAAGGGCCGGCTGCCCATCGGCACGAAAACCTTTCGCTTCGCCTGGCCGGGAGGGCAGGCCATGCGGGTCGACACCAGCGGCCCCACGGCGATCACCCTGTAGAACGGCGCGCCAGCCGGAGCCAGCCTTTCGGCCTTGAAGCGCCCGCCGAAGGCCAGCTGGTTGCAGTCGGTCTCCGCCTCGCGCCCGGCGATCAGCTGCACCCGCCAGTCACTCGGGCTGGAGGACAGGCGGGGATCGGTGGTGGGGGGCAGCACCCCGGGCAGCTGGATCACCCAGCGGATCTCTCCGGCGGCGGGCTGGGGATAGGGCGTCAGATCCAGCCGGGGGATGGCCCCGGCGGGCCCCACCCACGCCCAGGCCAGGGCCGGCAGAGCGAGGGGAAAGCCAAAGGCGATGGCGGCGGGGCGCAGGGCATGGGCCATGGGGAACCTGGCGGGGACGGACATCCGCAGGGCTCACGATGGCATCCATGGCGCCCATGGCCTGCCCCGACAGCCACCGGCCGTTCCCACAATGGGGACACGCGCTCCCCCGACCCCCATCACGCCCCCGCTCGCCATCGCCCTGCTCTCCGGCGGGCTGGATTCCGCCACCGCCGCGGCCCTGGCGATCGAGGCGGGCCACCGGGTGATCGGGCTCTCCTTCGACTACGGCCAGCGGCACCGGCGCGAACTGACCGCCGCCGCCGCGGTGGCCGAGGCGCTGGGGCTGGAGGAGCACCACGTCATCGAAGTGAACCTGGCGGCCTGGGGCGGCTCGGCCCTCACCGATCCCGCCATCCCCGTGCCCAAGGGCGGGGTGCGGGAGGGGATCATCCCTGCCACCTACGTGCCCGGCCGCAACACCGTGTTCATCGCCCTCGGGCTGAGCCTGGCCGAAGCCCGGGGCGCCGGGTCCCTGGTGCTGGGGGTGAACGCGGTGGACTATTCCGGCTACCCCGACTGCCGCCCCGACTACCTGGCGGCCTTCCAGGCCCTCGCCGACCTGGCCACCCGGTCCGGCCGGGAGGGGCACGGGCCCCGACTCTGGGCGCCGCTGGTGACCCTGAGCAAGACGGAGATCGTGCGGGAGGCCCTGCGGCTGAGGGTGCCGATCGCGGCCACCTGGAGTTGCTACGGCGGCGGCGAGGTGCCCTGCGGGGTCTGCGACAGCTGCCGCATCCGCGACGCTGCCCTGGTGGCCGCCGGCCGCGGCGACCTGGCCGGCGCCGGCGTCGATCCTTGAGCCGCGCGGGGTTGCCGCAGCGACGGGGTGAGCTCCGGCGCGTCCAGCTGGAGTGGCTGGAGCCCCTGGCCCTGACCCGGGTGCTGGCCGACCGCTTCGGCCGGGACGGGCTGGTGCTGCTCGACGGCGACGGCAGCCCCCTGGGCCGCCGCGGTGTGCTGGCTGTGGACCCGCTGGAAACGGTGTGCTGCCGGGGGCTGCCGGGGGCCGCCTGGGCCGCCGACCCCTTCGCCGCCCTCTCGGCCATGCAGCGCCGGGGCGGTCCCTGGCTGGGCTGGCTCGGCTACGAAGCGGGCGCCTGGGTGGAGCCGGCCGACCACTGGCAGCCCTCCGACATGGCCAGCCTCTGGGCCGCCCGCCACGACCCCCTGATCCACTTCGATCGGGCTGAGCGCCAACTCTGGCTGGAAGGGGAGAACCCGGCCCGGCTCGCTGCCATGGCCCGGATGCTGGACTCCCCGGCGATCCGCACTGCGGTGGCCGAGACCCTGCAACGACCGGACGAGGGGGCGGCCATCGGGCGCGGCGACTGGCGCTGGCACACCTCCCCGCAGCGGTACGCGGCCCAGGTGGAGATCCTCAGGGAGTGGATCGCCGCCGGCGACCTCTTCCAGGCCAACCTCACCGCCTGCTGCGAGACGCTGCTCCGCGAGCCGCCCGACCCGCTGGCCCTGTACCGGCGGCTGGCCCGCCGTGGCCCGGCTCCGTTTGCGGGGGTCGCGATCGCCGGCGGGGAAGCGGTGATCTCGGTCTCCCCCGAGCGTTTCCTGCGCCTGCACCCCGATGGGCAGGTGGAGACGCGGCCGATCAAGGGCACCCGGCCGCGGCACGACGACCCCGAGGCCGACGCCGCCAGTGCCGCCGGCCTGATCTGCGACCCCAAGGACCGGGCCGAGAACGTGATGATCGTCGACCTGCTGCGCAACGACCTGGGCCGGGTGTGCGAGCCGGGCTCGATCCATGTGCCCCAGCTGCTGGGGCTGGAGAGCTACGCTCACGTGCACCACCTCACCTCGGTGGTGATGGGCCGGCTCGCCGAGGGCCGCGGCCTGGTCGAGCTGCTGCGGGCCTGCTGGCCGGGGGGATCGATCACCGGCGCCCCCAAGGTGCGCGCCTGCCGGCGCCTGAACGAACTCGAACCGGTGCCGCGGGGGCCCTACTGCGGCTCCCTCTTCCATCTGGGAGCCGACGGCGGCTTCGACAGCAGCATCCTGATCCGCACCGTGCTGCAGAAGGACGGTCGGCTGCGGCTGCACGCCGGCGGAGGCATCGTGGCCGATTCCGATCCGCAGGAGGAGGCCCGCGAGATGGGCTGGAAGATCGAGCCGCTGCTGGAGGCCCTGGCTGAGGATGGGGATCCGCCGCCATGAAGGTGCGGCCGATCGCCTGGATCGACGAGGCGCCGCCGGACGGAGCCTGGGGGGATCCCGACCGGCTCGCTCTGCCCCTGAGCGATCGCGGCCTGCTGCTGGGCGACGGCCTGTTCGAGACGGTGCTGGTGGAGGGGGCTCGCCCGCGGCTGCTGGCGGAGCACCTGGAGCGCTGGCGGGACTCGGCCGAGCTGCTGGGGATGCCACCCCCTCCCGGCGCCGATCGGGTGCTGCCGCTGCTGGCGGAGGCGATTCGCCGCAGCGGCCTGTGCCACACGGCAGCCCTGCGGCTCAACTGGAGCCGGGGAGGCAGCGGGGGCCAGCGGGGTCTGGCCCTGCCGGGCCCCGGCGCCTCCCCGCTGGAGCCCCGCTTCTGGCTTCAGCTGAGCCCGTGGCAGCGCCTGTCGACGCCCGTTGCCGTGATCGTCAGCCAGCTGGAACGCCGCAACGGCGGCAGCCTCGTGAGCCGCTGCAAGACCTTCGGCTACGCCGGCGCCATCGCGGCCCGGCGGGAGGCCCAGGCCGCCGGGGCGGACGACGCCCTGCTGCTTGGCTGCGGCGGTGACCTCAGCTCCGGCACCAGCGCCAACCTGCTGGTGCGTCGGCGGGGCCGCTGGCTCACCCCGCCCCTGGCCAGCGGCTGCCTGCCGGGGGTGATGCGCGGGCGCGGACTGGCCCTGGGGCTGGTGCAGGAAGCCACCCTGAGCGTGGCCGATCTGCGCTCCAGCGCGGGGGCTCTGCTGATCAACAGCCTGGGCTATCGGCCGATCCGCTGCGTCGATGGCCTCGGGCTGCCCCTGCCTGAGGGGGCGGACACCTTCTGGGAGCGGTTGCTGGCCCCCTCCTAGGTGGCTGGCCTCGTCATAGGTTGGCCGCCCAGACGATCGCCGTTCCCCTTGTCCGACGTATTGGGAGCCGCCAGGGGCCGGAACCAGCAAGCGGGACTGCTGGCGGCACTCGGCATGGCCCTGGCCGGCTGCAGCTCCTCTACCAGGGAGGTGGCCATCCAGAACGCCAGGACAGGAGACCTGCTGGTGGAAGCCGGCGGCCATCGGGTGGAGCTCGTCAGGCCCTTCCAGCCCGGGGTCGCCAACGGCCAGTACAAGGGGGTCGTGAAGGTGAGCCCGGCCGATGCCGGAGGCCCGCCGCAGCTGCATGAAGTCAGCGCCGTCTGCAGTGTCGAGGGACAGCCAGGCTGGCCCACCTACGACAACATCTATGGCAATCCGATCAACGATCCAAGCGTCAAGGCACCATTCTCAGCCAAGGATCGATGGCAGATTCTCTATCACTTTGATGGCAGAGTCGAAAAGATCGGGGCTCTTGCAGAAGATGGCTGGGCCTCACGCCTGAAAGACAATCTCTGCCGCAAGGGTGATTTCAACGACACCGTCAAGCGGCCGGATTCGAAATCCTGAAGAGGCCGTCGCGGCAATGAGGGACATCACAGGTGCGCCTCCGTCGAAGGTCCCGTAACAACCGACACCTTGCTGGTGAAGGGCTTCCTTTTGGATGGTGAGGAAACTGCGTCACGCTGTCTCGATGCCCAAAACGCTCTTCTCCGTCGACCTCACCAAGCCGATGGATCAGCAGGAGATGCCCGGTCACAACCGCTGGCATCCCGACATTCCTGCCGTCGTGTCGGTGAACCCCGGCGACGTGTTCCGTATCGAGTGCAAGGACTGGACGGACGGCCAGATCAAGGACAATGACGACCCCAGTGATGTCGAACATGTCAACCTCGAGGTCGTCCATGTACTGAGTGGACCGATCTGGGTCAATGGAGCCCAGCCGGGCGACATCCTGGTGGTCGACATCCTCGAGGTCGGCGCCCTGCAGGGAGATGAATGGGGCTTCACCGGCATCTTCGCCAAGGAGAACGGCGGCGGTTTCCTCACCGATCACTATCCCAAGGCCGCCAAGGCCATCTGGGATCTGGAGGGCATCTACACCTCCTCCCGCCACATTCCCGGCGTCCGCTTCGCCGGCATCACCCACCCGGGCCTGATCGGCTGCGCCCCATCCCATGAACTGCTGAGGGAGTGGAACCGCCGGGAAACGGAACTGGTGAAGACGGCTCCCGACCGCCGCACCTACGGCGCCGGCC
This sequence comes from Cyanobium sp. CACIAM 14, assembly GCA_000708525.1. Classification (GTDB taxonomy): domain Bacteria; phylum Cyanobacteriota; class Cyanobacteriia; order PCC-6307; family Cyanobiaceae; genus Cyanobium. The sequence goes on along the minus strand of JMRP01000012.1, from coordinate 39,882 downwards.
TCTCCGGCAGCGAGCCGGTGCTGGCGGCCCTGCCCAACCCCAACAGCGCCATCCTTGGCACCCTCCCCTCCAGCGAGTTCGAGCGCGTCGCCAATGAGGCGGCCCGCACCGTTCCTCCCCGGGAGCACGGCGGCAACTGCGACATCAAGAACCTCACCAAGGGAACCCGGATCTACTTCCCGGTGTACGTCGAGGGGGCGAAGCTCTCGATGGGTGACATCCACTTCTCCCAGGGGGACGGCGAGATCTCCTTCTGCGGCGCCATCGAGATGTCCGGCTATCTCGACCTCCACGTCGAGATCATCAAGGGCGGCATGGCCAAGTACGGCATGGTCAATCCAATGTTCAAGACCAGCCCGGTGGAACCCCACTACTCCGACTACCTGGTGTTCGAGGGGATCTCGGTGGATGAATTCGAAGGCAAGCAGCACTACATGGATGTGCACATCGCCTACCGGCGTGCCTGCCTCAACGCCATCGAATACCTCAAGAAGTTCGGCTACACCGGCGAACAGGCCTACCTGCTGCTGAGCTGTGCGCCTGTGGAAGGCAGGGTCAGCGGCATCGTCGACATTCCCAACGCCTGCTGCACCCTGGCCATCCCCACCGCGATCTTCGACAAGGACATTCTTCCCTGCTGATCCGCGTCGTGGGCTCGGGGGGCCTGAGGCTCAGGCCCCCTTTCTTTGCGCCTTGCCCCATCCTCCCGATCTCACACTTCTGAAAGATGCCCGTCTACGAATACAGCTGCTCCAACGGCTGTGAGAATTACGAAGTCTGGCGCACGATCGACGAGCGCCAGAACAATACCCACTGCCCGATCTGCGCCGCCGAAGGCACCCGCGTCTTCACGCCGGTGATGTCGCTGACAGGCAGCTTCAGGCTGAAGAAGGAACAATCCGAACCGCGCCTGGTGCGCAAGGAATCGACGCCCCCGACCGGAAAAGCGCGGCTGAAGGAGAGCAGCACCCGGCCCTGGATGCTCAATCGGGGCTGCTGAGCGGCTGAACCGCGGACAGCGGCTGAGCGGCAAGGATGCGGGGATGCGGGCCACGGACCTGAGGCGACCGTGGCCCCGAGACCGAACGCACCGCGATTCCGACGATGCGTCGGCTCAAGCTCAGACGGTGAGAAACTCCTTGATCACATCATCGGATAGCTGATCCGTCTGGCCGCTGGAGACGATCCCACCCCGCTGCATGGCGTAGTAGAAGTCGGACTGGCGGACGAAGTGGAGATGCTGCTCCACCAGCAGCACACTGATGCCGGTTTCCTTCATGATCCGCTGCACCGCATGCTCGATGTCGAGGATGATCGACGGCTGAATCCCCTCCGTGGGCTCATCGAGCAGGAGCAGTTTCGGCTTGCCAAGCAGCGCCCTGGCAATGGCCAGCTGCTGCTGCTGTCCACCGCTGAGATCGCCTCCCTTGCGATTGAGGAACTTCTCGAGGATCGGGAAGAGATCGAAGATCAGGGGATCGATGTGGCGGTTCTTCTCGAGCCCCCCGGGCAGGGCCTCCATACCCAGCAGCAGATTCTCCCTGACCGTGACCTGGGGAATGATGTCGCGGCCCTGGGAGACGTAGCCGATGCCCGCACGGGCCCGCTTGTAGGGCGGCTGGGAGGAGAGCTGCTGATCCCCGTACGCGATCGAGCCGGAGCGCTGCTGCAACAGCCCGATGATGGTCTTGAGGAAGGTGGTCTTGCCGACGCCATTGCGACCGATCAGACAGACCATCTTCCCTTCGTGGACGGTGAGATCCACGTTTCGCAGAATATGGCTTTCCCCGTAATAGACATTCAAGCCGGTGACATGGAGCAGAGATTGTGCGCTGGTGGTAGACATGAAGGCGATGGCTGATGATCGGGAAGCAATTACTGTTCGGTCGACCCCAGGTAGACCTCGATGACCCGGGGGTCAGCCTTGACCTGATCCAGCGGGCCTTCGGTGAGCACCTGTCCCTGGTGCAGAACGGTGACGTCGAAACCGAGATCACGGATGAATTCCATGTCGTGCTCGATCACCACCACGGTGTGATCGCCCGCCAGGGACTTGATCAGTTCGGCCGTGCGCAGGGTTTCCTCATCGGTGAGTCCGGCCACAGGCTCATCCAGCAGCAGCACTTCCGGGGCCTGGGCCACCAGGGAGGCGATGGCGAGCCACTGCTTCTGGCCATGGGAGAGGGAGCCGGCCTTCACATTGGCGAAGGGAGCCAGACCCACGTAGTTCATGATGCGATGCACCTCATCCTTGGCCGACTGGGGCAGGGCTGAACCCATCAGGCTGAAGGCGTTCTTCACCGGAGCCGCGGCAAGCTCGAGATTGCGCAGCACCGTGAGGTTCTCGAAGACCCGAGGCGTCTGGAACTTGCGACCGATGCCCTGGCGGGAGATGCGCTGCTCCGAGACACCCAGCAGGGACTGGCCGTTGAAGCTGACGGACCCCTTGGTGGGCCGCACCTTGCCCGTGATCACGTCCAGAAAGGTGGTCTTCCCAGCACCATTGGGCCCGATGATTGACTTCAGCTCTCCCTTGTAGAGCTTCATGCTCAGGTCTGTGAGGGCATAGAAGCCATCGAAGCTGACGCTGACGTCTTTGAGTTCGAGAAGAGGTTGTGACATGAACTTCGGGTGGGTGCGAGCTCGAGTGGGTGCGAGATCCGGACGACAGACACGGCGGCAACCTGGAACCGGCTGACGAGGTCCTGACTAATCCACGGGAACGGCCTCCTCATCCAGCTGCGGATAGGTCTTGGCCTTCCTGGCAATGCCGAATGCCGCCAGCAGACTGCGAAGGCCTCCGTTCGTGACCCAGCCGTAGATGCCATCCGGCATCAGCACCACTACGAAGATGAACAGGGCCCCCTGGACGAACAACCAGGCCTCCGGCAGGGCTTCGCTCACCAGGCTGCGCAGGTAGTTCACCAGGGTGGCTCCGATGATCGGACCCACCAGGGTGCCTCTCCCGCCGACGGCCACCCAGATGACCATCTCGATGGAGAAGGAGATCGACATGTACTGGGGGGAAACGATGCCGGACTGAACCGTGTAGAGGGCGCCGGAGATCCCGCACAGGGCGCCGGCCACCACGAAGACGATGGTCTTGAACGGCACCGGGTTGTAGCCGGCGAAGCGCAGACGGCTTTCATCGTCTCGGATCGCGATCAGCGCATCACCGAAGCGGCCACTGGTGAAGTAACGGCAGACGAGGTACGCCAGCGGCAGCAGCACCACCGTGAGGCGATACAACCAGACCTGCATGTCGGGTGAGCCCACCAGCTGGCCGAACAGTTCGGTGGTGCTGGTCTTGAGGCCGTTGGTGCCATCGAAGAGCTTCTGCTGGCCGTTGAAGAAGTGGAAGAAGACCATCAGGGCCGCCTGGGTGATGATCGAGAAGTACACCCCCTTGATGCGGTTTCTGAAGATCAACCAGCCGACCACGCCAGCCACCACCGCAGGGATCACCCACATGGCCATCAGCGCGAAGGCCGGAGACCAGAAGGGCTGCCAGAAGAAGGGCAGTTGCTCGACGCCGTAGTTCTCGAAGAACTTGGGAATCCCATTCCCACCGGCCAGGCTCTTGGTGTTGAGCATCAGGTTCATGGCCACCGCGTATCCCCCCAGAGAGAAGAAGATCCCCTGGCCCAGGCTGAGCAGTCCGGTGTAGCCCCAGATCAGATCGATCGCCAGGGCTGTGATCGCCAGTGAGAAGTAGCGACCGAACAGATTGAGCCGGAAGTTGTCCAGTGCGGCCGGCAGGATGAAGAGCGCGATCGCCAGCAGGATCCAGGGGACGAGTCGTTGGAAGAGTTTCAAGTTCGGGACCTCCTGGTGGGGAGATGGAAGGGAAGACTGCGGAGGGGGAGGATCAGCGGCTCAGGCATCGACCGAGCGTCCCTTCTGGGGGAACATGCCGTTGGGGCGGAACTGCAGGAACAGGATGATGAAGATGAACACGAGCACCAACGACATGCTGGTGGTGGCGAAGAACTCGATCACGCCACGGGCCGCCGCTGGCAGATTGGGGAAGATCGTGAGCAGGGTGCCCGAGCCGATCACCGACTGGATGATGCCGAGCAGCAGTGCCGCCAGGACGGTGCCCAGGAGGTTGCCCACACCTCCGAGGACGATCACCATGAAGCAGGAGACAATGTAGGAAGCGCCAAGATTCGGGCCCACCGAGCCCAGCAGGGTGATGGCGCATCCGGCCACCCCGGCGAGGCCGGAACCGATACCGAAGGTGATGCTGTCGACGCGATCGGTGGGAATGCCGAGGCAGTTGCTCATCTGGCGGTTCTGGGTCACCGAACGGATCCGCAGACCCCAGACACTCCTGTTGAGGAACCAGTAGGTGGCCAGCAGCAGCAGGGCCGAGAGCAGGATGATGAAGATCCTCAGGCCAGGCAGTTCGATGGTGCCGATCATGCCCCAGCTGCCTTGCAGCCACTTCGGAGCGGTGACATCGATGTTGCGGGGACCGAACCAGGCCTTGGAGAGGGGACGGATCTCATCCAGCAGATTGACGGCGACCAGCCCGATGACGATGGAAAGGGCCCAGCCCAGACCATTGAGATAGGTGAAGAAGGGTTTCTCCGAAAACTTCAGACGAAGTAACTTTGAGAGGCCGAATCCAACCGCAATTGCCACGAGGATGCCAAGCACCATTGCCGTGGAAACGCTCCGGATCAACTGGATGAGAATGAGGCTCACACCCCAGGTGGCCAGCAGGGTTTCCAGAGGTCGGCCGTAAAGTTGTCGGATCAAGGTTCTCTCCAGCAGCACCCCCACGAGGGCCGTGACGATGAAGGAAAGAACCAGCGAGATGGGGAAGTAGAATTCGAAGATCACACCACCCATGGGCTTGAACGTCGACTGCACCACATAGGTGACATAGGCGCCCAGCATCATGAGTTCACCATGGGCGAGGTTGATGACGCCCATCAAACCGAAAACGATGGCCAGTCCGGTTGCCGCCAGCAGCAGCACCGAGCCGATGCTGAGGCCATCGAGGATCTGGGAGAAGAAAAGTTCCAACGGATTGAATGTTGAACGTTAGAGCCGGCGCCGCCTGAGCAACGCTGGATCAGGCCGAAGGTGGTGGTGTGCCGAAATCAGCGGATACGGCCAGGTATGGGAGAAGGTGGCTCCCTCAGGAACCACCGACCCCCTCAACGCTCCCGGAAGCCCCCCGGGATCACATCTTGAACTTGCCGGCGTCAGGCCGATCCTGGGTCCAGTCGCAGGTGTAGCCCTTGGTCTCGGGAACGAACTGGTTCCAGGGGATCGGGGGAATGGCCTTCTTGCTGTCGTAGAGGATCTTGAACTGACCGGTGGGCTCCGCCTCGCCGATGAGCACCCGCTCGGATGTGTGGTGGTTGGGGAACATCTTGATCTCACCCTGGGGAGCGGCGAAGGTGATGCCGATCATGTCCTTGCGGACCTTGTCGAGATCCTCGAAGGTACCGGCCTTCTCGACGGCGTTCTTCCAGAGGTAGACCATGTTGTAGGCGGATTCGGCCGGGTCACCCGTGACACGGTCGGCGCCATACATCTTCTGGAAGTCGGCGGTGAACTTCTTGGAGGCCGGGGTGTCCAGACTCATGAAGTAGTTCCAGGCGGCGTAGGTACCAGCGGTGTACTCCGGACCGATCTGGCGGATCTCCTCCTCGGCGATGGAGAAGGACATGATCGGATACTTGGCCGGGTCGATGCCCGAGGCCTTGAACTGCTTGAAGAGGGCGACGTTCGAGTCGCCGTTCAGGGTGTTGATGATGATCCCGCCGTCGGGGAAGGCCTTCTTGATCTTGGCGATGATCGGCGCCACCTCGGTGTTACCGAGAGGAATGTAGTCTTCACCGACGGTTTCACCACCAAGGGCCTTCATCTGCTCCTTGATGATCGTGTTGGCCGTCCGAGGATACACGTAGTCGGAGCCGACCAGGTAAACCTTCTTGCCAAGCTTGCCGGAGAATTTGTCCATCAGCCACTGAACCGCAGGCTCAGCCTGCTGATTCGGAACGGCACCGGTGTAGAAGATGTTCTTCGAGCACTCCTGGCCTTCGTACTGGATCGGATAGAAGAGGATGTGATTCTTCGACTCGAAGACCGGCAGCATGGCCTTGCGGCTGGCGGAGGTCCAGCCCCCGAAGACGATCGCGACCTTGTCGGAGTCGATCAGCTTCTGCGCCTTCTCGGCGAAGGTGGGCCAGTCGGAGGCACCGTCCTCGGAGATGGCGACGATCTTGTAGGACTTGCCGCCCACCTTGACGCCGCCGGCATCGTTGATCTCCTTGATCGCCATCTCCTCGACTTCCTTCAGCGTCGTTTCGGAGATGGCCATGGTGCCGCTGAGGGAGTGAAGGATGCCGACCTTCACTTCGCCATCGAACTTGCCGCCGGATCCAGACTCGCCTCCACAGGAAACGAGGGTCATGCTCACGGCAGAAACGGCGAGAGCAGCTGCCAGTCGCCTTGAAAGGTGGAGAGACATTGAAGCCTGTTCAAGTTGAATTGTAGTCGGCTTAACCGACGCCAAGAGGCAAGGTACGGAAGGACGTACTCGCTCCCGGTATCCGATGAGACAAAAAGCCGGCGAGGGCCTGGGGCGGTGTGGATCTGCGCGCCGTTGAGGCCTCGATCTGTTGCAACGCTTACCTTTTTTGCTCCGCCGTGGGTTCAAACCGACATCGCAGGCCTGGGGCTCAGGCGCCGACGGGCACGGGCAGCTGGCGCAGCAGAAAGCGTTCGACCCGTTCGAGGCCTTCGCCACTGCGCAGATTCGTGAAACACCAGGGCCGACCACCGCGCATGCGCTCGGTGTCCTGCTCCATCACAGTGAGACTGGCTCCCACCATCGGGGCCAGATCGATCTTGTTGATCACCAGCAGATCGGAACGGGTGATGCCGGGTCCTCCCTTGCGGGGAATCTTGTCCCCCGCCGCCACGTCGATCACGTAGATGCAGAGATCCACCAGCTCGGGACTGAAGCTGGCCGCCAGGTTGTCGCCACCGCTCTCCACCAGCACCAGGTCGAGGTCGGGGAAGGCCTCCTCGAGTTCGTTCACCGCCGCCCGGTTGATCGAGCAGTCCTCGCGGATGGCGGTGTGGGGACAGCCTCCGGTCTCGACTCCGCGGATCCGCTCGGGTGCCAGGGCACCGGCCCTGGTGAGGAACTGGGCATCCTCCTGGGTGTAGATGTCGTTGGTGACCACCGCCAGCTGCAGCCGTTCCCGCAGCCGCCGGCAGAGCGCCTCCACGAGGGCCGTCTTGCCCGAACCCACCGGTCCGGCCACGCCGACCCTCAGCTTGCTGGCCATCGCCCGATTCGTGGATGGGTGCCATCCTGACGCCAGCGCCGGTGGCCGCGGTGAGCGACGAACCGATCCAGAGGCTGATGCGCCGGTTCGACCGGCTGGATGCGGGCCTGGTGGCGATCGTGATGGGAATGGGGGCCGTCGTCTGCCTCGGCTTCATCGAACTGCTGCGCAGCCCGCTGCAGCAGCTCTCCCGGGTCACGATCGAAGTGCTGGCGGTGCGGGCCCTGCTGTTCATGGCGCCGCTGCTGGTCAGCCTGCTGCTGCTGATGCGGGATGGCCCGCTGCTGCTGGCCGGAGATCCCGCCCCACGCTCCTGGGGCCCCGAACTGCTGGCCAGCGGTCTGCTGAGCATGGTGCTGCTGCTGTACTTCATGGCGGCGGTGATCGTCACCGCCGGCCTCACCCTCAACCAGGGGGATGCGGTGGGGGAACTGGGCTTCCTGATCGGCCAGCTGGAGCCGGCCCGTTTCGCCGCCGCCCTCGTCAAGGCGGGCGGTTACGGCGCGATCGCCGCCGCCCTCTGCCTGCGGCAGAACCGACCTGCGGGCGCCGCCCCCCAGGCGATGGCCTCCCGCATGGCCCGGACGATCCTGATGGGCATCGCCGTGCTGTTCTGCCTCGACCTTCTGTGGACGATCGCCATCGATCCCCTGCGGATGGGGAGTCACTGACCATGACACCCGCCGAGCGGCTGCACCGGCCCAGGACCCAGAGCCTCCTCCTCCTGGCGGGAGCGGCAGGGCTGCTGGGGGTCTTCGTCCTGGGGATCGCCCGGGCCGGCGACTGGCTGACCCCCAGCGTGCGCCTCCGCTTCCGCACCCTCGATGCCGCCGGCCTGCAGCCGGGGATGGCGGTGCGGATCTCGGGCTTCCCGGTGGGGCAGGTGCGCCGGATCGTGCTGCAGCGCGATGCCCAGGTCCTGGTGGAACTCGACCTGCAGGACCCCTACCGATCGATGGTGGGCCGCCGCAGCCGGGCCGAACTGGCCCAGGTCGGTCTGCTGGGCGACAGCTACATCGCCATCACGCCGGATCCGGCCGCGATCGGCCAGCCACCGATCGGCGATGGCGAAACCCTGGTGTTCAGCAGCCGGCCCAGCCTCGATGCCCTGATCGCCGAGGTGGCCAGCAGCCGCATTCCCCTGCTGCGCGCCCTGAGCAGTGGCCTGAACCTGGCCGAGACGCGCCTGCCCAGCAGCCTCGATCAGCTCGATCGGACCCTGACCGCCACCCGCCGTCTGGCGACCCGGCTGGAGGCCGACACCCGGCGCAGCAGCAGTGAACTCGACCGCACCCTGGTCGCCACCCGCCAGCTGGCCGAGCGGCTGGAAGGACGGGCCGACGGCACCGCCGCAGACCTCTCGGCCCTGATCAGGCGCCTGGAGAGCACCGAAACCCAGACCCGGCCCCTGCTGCTCACCACCCTGCGGGAGCTGACCACCATGGCCAGCGCCACCAACCGGCTCGTGAAGACCCTCAACGACAGCTGGCTGTTCGAGCTGATCGACCGCCCCGGCGACCACCTGCGCGACCGCCGGCCCTGAGGGTCGGCCGGGCCTCGCACCGGCTCCGCCCGTCCGCCGCTCAGCCCAGCACACCGCCGGCCTGCCGCAGCAGCAGCGGCGGAAACCGCACCCCGATGGCCCGGGCGGTGCGGCGATTCAGCAGCAGGACCTTCCGCTCCACCGCTTCGAAGGGCAGAGCGGAGGGAGAGCGGCCGCGCAGCACCTTCACCGCCAGGGCACCGGCCAGGGCACCGTCCTCCACCGCGTCCCAGCCCACCACCGCCAGACACCCCGCCGTGGCGATGTCCGAGGGATCCACGGAGTACACCGGCAGGCGCTGACGCAGCCCCACCGCGGCCAGGGAGGCGAAGCCCACGCTGGTGGCATAGTCCCCCACCCGCACCAGGGCGCCCACCCCCAGGCCGGCCAGCCGTTCGGCGGCCCTGGGCACTTCCGCGGGGCCGGCGACCGGTTCGATCAGCACCGTCAGGGAGCGCTCGGACGCCTCCCGGCGCAGCAGCTCCGCCTCGAAGCTGGCGTTGGCTTCGGAGGGATTGAAGACGAGGCCCACGGTGCTGAGATCGGTCGTGATCGTGCGGGCAAGGTCGAGTTCCGCGGCGAGGGGACTGGTGCTCACCGAGCCCACCACGTTGGGCCGGTGCTCGGTGTAGCTGGCGCCGGCGCCCGCGCCCCAGGGATTGGAGCAGTAGCAGAAGACCACCGGCAACCGCGCCGGCGCAACGGACAGGATCGCCTCGAGCGGCGGGGTGCCGATCGCCACGAGCATGTCCGCGCCGGAGGCGAGCAGCTCCCCCACCTGGGCCCGGCAGGTGGCCATGCTGCCTGCCGCGAAGCGCTCCAGAAGCACCACCCCGATCCCCGGCGGGAATCCGCCACGGCCCAGGGCCTCAAGGAAGCCGCGGCGGGCGGCGTCGGGGGCGGGGGCACGGACGTACTGGAGCAACCCCAGCCGCGGCGGCCCCGCGGGTCGGGGGCGGGAGGCACACCCCGCCGCCAGAACGGCCCCGCCGGCCGCGGCGCCGCCCAGCAGCCCCAGGACCCGGCGTCGGGATGGCCCATCCGGCATGGCCATCAGCTGCGGAACAGGCGGGAGTAGAGCTCCCCGTGGCCCAGCTGGGCCAGCCCGGCCCCCACACCGCCGTTCCAGAGCTCCAGCGGATCGGTCTGCACCAGCTCGGCGCCCCGCGCGACGAGGAACGGCGCCAGGGCCAGCTGCAGGCGCTGGGCTTCGGTGGGCCCCAGGGGCACCAGCCGCACGGCGGCACTCAGCTGCGTGGCCACCCAGCCATAGAGGTAGGCCTCGACCACCTCCTGCCGGCCGATCCCGAGGGCCACCCCCGCCCAGGCCCAGGCGGCCGGCCAGGCCAGGCGGGGGGGCGGATCCACCGTGGTGTCCGCCCCGTCCGGGGAGGACCGCAGGGGCAGATCCAGGTCGGCCAGCAGCTGGAGCAGGGAGCGCCCCATCTGCCGCTGCTGGGCCCGCATCTCCGCCGCCTCCCGCTGGGCCAGCAGCCAGCCGTCGAGGCTCCGGACCGCCAGCCAGACCTCCCCGTCGGCGGTGTCGCGCCAACGGGCCAGGGCCTCCATCAGCCGGGGCAGGGTGGCGGCCTCGATCGCCAGCGTCCCCCGCGCCAGCTCCGCCCTCAGCCAGCGGTCCACGCCGGCGGCATCACCGATCACCCCTTGCTGCACCAGCACCTCCAGGCCCTCGGAGTAGCTGAAGGCCCCCACCGGCAGGGCGGGGCTGACCAGCTGGAACAGGCGCAGCCGGGCCAGGCTCATCGCGGCGACAGCGGCACCACGGCGGCATGGTCGTGGTGATGGGCGTGCTGCTGGTGGTGATGGGCAGGGGCAGCGCCATAGGCCCCGGCGTCCGGCAGGAAGGGCTCCAGGCGCCGCTCCAGCCGCAGGCCCGGCAGCTGCCCCAGCAGATCCGAGAGCACGGGATCGTCCAGGAGGCGCAGGCCGTCCTCGGCCACCTGCAGAGCCACATGGCGGTTGCCCAGGTGATAGGCGGCCCGCTGCAGCGCCAGCGGATCGTCGGAGCGCACCAGCAGCAGGGGCTCGGCGGCGGCCTCGACCCTCACCCTCGGCCGGCCCTCCCCATCGAGCAACCACTCTCCCGGCTCCAGGGCCGCGCCCCGGGGGAGCTGGAGCAGAAGATCCCGGCCGCAGCGACTGCGTCGGTGGCCCCGCAGTCGCGTGCGCTCATCGGCGCTCAGCTCCAGCCGCAGCGATTCGGGCGCCGTCCCCCCGGGCCCTTCGGCACCCAGCGGCGGCCGGCCCGGCGCCCGCCGGCCGCTCAGCAGCAGGGGTTCCGGTTCCCTTTCGGCCATGGCCTGCGGCTCCGCGGCGGTTCACCCCCCAGAGTGTGACCCTTCGGTGAGGGTTCCGCAGGTCCATGGGCGACACAGGCAGCGGCTGGTCCGGCAGGGCGAGCCTGCGCTTCAGCCGGGGGGAGCAGGGGACGTGCCACCAGGGCGGCGCCACGGCGCCCCTCAAGATCCAGCGGGCCTTCCGGCGGGCGGACGGCCGCTGCGAGCTGCCGATCCTGCACACCGCCGGCGGCCTGGTGGGCGGCGACCGGCTCAGCATCAGCGCCAGCCTGGAGCCCGGCAGCCGGGTGTTGCTCACCAGCGTGGCGGCCCAGAAGGTCTATGGCTCGATCGGCCGGTCGCGCCAGGCGCCGGCCGGCCGCTGGGCCCGCCAGGAGCTGGCTTTCGATCTGGAGACTGGCGCCGATCTGGAATGGCTGCCCCAGGAGCTGGTGCTCTACGCAGGGGGCCTGTTCGAGCAGCGCACGCGGGTCACCCTGGCGCCGGAGGCGGGCTGGCTGGGCGGCGAGGTGGTGCGGCTGGGCCGCACGGCGGCCGGTGAGGGCCTGGGCGAGGGACGCTGGCGTTCCCTGCTGGAGATCCGCCGCCGTGGGCCGAGGCCCGGCGACCCCGACCGCTGGGAGCTGGTGGACCGGCTCGCGCTGGGGGGGGCCAGCCTGGAGGGCCCCCACGGCATGGCCGGTGAACCGGTGTTCGGCTCCCTGGTGTGGGCGGCGCCCGGCCCCCTGCCGGAGCACCGACTGCGCAGCCTGCTGGAGGAGTGCCGCCGCGATCGCCGGGGTCTGGAGGGCACGATGGTCTGCGGCCCCCTCGACCAGGGACTGGTGGCCCGCTACCGGGGGGCCTCCAGCACTGATGCCCGCGGCTGGTTCAGCCGCATCTGGGCCCGGCTGCGGGCCCTTCAGGGGCTGGGGACTCCCGAGATCCCCCGGGTCTGGCCCTTCCAGGAGCACCCCCTGGGCGGATCCGAGAGAAAAGTGCGGCACGAACCGGTGGCCGCCTCCCGGCCCTGACAGGATTCCAGAGTCGCCCCCCCCGGTCCATGCACCTGACTCCTCAGGAGAAGGACAAGCTCCTGATCGTCACCGCCGCCCTGCTGGCCGAGCGCCGTCTGAACCGGGGACTGAAGCTGAACCACCCCGAGGCGGTCGCCTGGCTCAGCTTTCAGGTGCTCGAGGGGGCCCGGGACGGGCGCTCCGTGGCCGAACTGATGCGCGAGGGCACCACCTGGCTGTGCCGGGAGCAGGTGATGGAAGGGGTGCCCGAACTCATCCCGGAGGTGCAGATCGAAGCGGTGTTCCCCGACGGCACCAAGCTGGTCACCCTGCATGAACCGATCCGCTGACTCCCCCCGGCGCTCCCCGTGCCCGCCACCGCCCCGTTCTCCCCACCCGCCATGCCCCCGCTGATTCCCGGCGAACTGATCCCCGAACCCGGGACCCTCGAGCTCAACGCCGGCCGCCCCGTGACCACCCTGTCGGTCGCCAACAGCGGCGACCGGCCGGTGCAGGTGGGCTCCCACTTCCACTTCCATGAGGCCAACGATGCCCTCCGCTTCGACCGCGATGCCGCCCGGGGGATGCGGCTCGACATCCCGGCGGGCACGGCCATCCGCTTCGAGCCGGGCGACACCCGCGACGTCGACCTGATTCCCTACTCCGGAGAACGCCGCGTGTTCGGCTTCAACGGTCTGGTCAACGGCCCCCTCGACTAGGCCCCGCACCCCCCCCTCCCCCCATGCCCTACCGCATCGACCGCCGCGCCTACGCCGAGACCTACGGCCCCACCACCGGCGACCGGCTGCGGCTGGCGGACACGGAGCTGATCCTGGAGGTGGAGAAGGACTTCACCAACTACGGCGACGAGGTGAAGTTCGGCGGCGGCAAGGTGATCCGCGACGGTATGGGCCAGGCCCAGACCCCCCGGGCCGAGGGGGCGGTGGACACGGTGATCACCAACGCCCTGATCCTCGACTGGTGGGGGATCGTCAAGGCCGACATCGGTCTGCGCGACGGCCGCATCTGCGCCATCGGCAAGGCGGGCAACCCCGACATCAGCGACGGGGTCGACATCGTGATCGGCCCGGGCACCGAGGCGATCGCCGGCGAGGGGCACATCCTCACCGCCGGGGCCATCGACACCCACATCCATTTCATCTGCCCCCAGCAGATCGAGACGGCCCTGGCCAGCGGCGTGACCACCCTGCTGGGCGGGGGTACCGGCCCGGCCACCGGCACCAACGCCACCACCTGTACCCCCGGGGCCTTCCATCTGGCGCGCATGCTCCAGGCCGCCGAGGGCCTGCCCATCAACCTGGGCTTCTTCGGCAAGGGCAACGCCAGCACCCCGGAGGCGCTCGAGGAGCAGATCCGGGCGGGGGCCTGCGGCCTCAAGCTCCACGAGGACTGGGGCACCACGCCGGCCGCGATCGACTGCTGCCTCACGGTGGCCGACCGCTTCGACGTGCAGGTCTGCATCCACACCGACACCCTCAACGAGGCGGGGTTCGTGGAGGACACGATCCGGGCCATCGGCGACCGCACCATCCACACCTTCCACACCGAAGGCGCCGGCGGCGGCCATGCGCCGGACATCATCCGCATCTGCGGCGAGCCCAACGTGCTGCCGAGCTCCACCAACCCGACGCGCCCCTACACCCGCAACACCCTCGAGGAGCACCTCGACATGCTGATGGTGTGCCACCATCTCGATCCGCGCATCCCGGAGGACGTGGCCTTCGCCGAATCGCGGATCCGTCGGGAGACGATCGCCGCCGAGGACATCCTCCACGACCTGGGGGCCTTCAGCATCATCGCCAGCGATTCCCAGGCCATGGGCCGGGTGGGCGAGGTGATCACCCGCACCTTCCAGACGGCCCACAAGATGAAGGTGCAGCGAGGCCCCCTGCCGGAGGACGCGAGCGGTCCCCGCGGTGCCCGCAACGACAATCACCGGCTGAAGCGCTACATCGCCAAGGTGACCATCAACCCGGCCATCGCCCACGGCGTGGAGAGCCAGGTGGGATCGGTGGAGGTGGGCAAGCTGGCCGATCTGGTGCTGTGGAAGCCGGGGTTCTTCGGGGTCAAGCCCGAGCTGGTGCTCAAGGGGGGCTCGATCGCCTGGGCCCAGATGGGCGATGCCAACGCCTCGATCCCCACCCCTGGGCCGGTCCACGGCCGACCCATGTTCGCCGCCCATGGCGGCTCGCTGGCCTCCAGCTGCCTCACGTTCGTGAGCCAGGCCAGCCTCGACGCCGACCTGCCCCGCCGACTCGGACTGAGGCGGCCCTGCGTGCCGGTGGTCCAGACGCGGGGGATCGGCAAGGCCCAGATGCGCAACAACGACGCCCTGCCGGCGGTGGAGGTGGATCCTCAAACCTACGAAGTCTTCGCCGACGGGGAGCCCCTCACCTGCGAGCCCGCGGAGGTGCTGCCGATGGCGCAGCGCTACTTCCTGCTGTAGCGCCGCAGGCGGACGGACCTGATGAAGCCGAGCAGCCGCATCAACAGGGTGCGGCTGGCCCGGCGCTCCTGAGCACCGGCCGCGAAGGCGAGCGCCATCAGCAGAGCGGAACCGCCCAGGCGAAGGCCATCCCGGACGGCGGCCCACACCAGAGGTCCGAGGGGGGTGGCCTGCTCGATCCTGGCGGGCACGGAGGCCTCGGCGCTGCGCAGGGCGGCCAGCAGGTCCTGGCGCAACCGGGGCATCGGTTTTGCCAGCTCGGCGGGCGCCAGGATGGGGCCCTTGGCGGCGGCCAGCTGCCGCTGCAGGGAAAGAGGATCGGGGGCGGAGCGGATGATGCCGGCGAAGGTGGTGAACTGCTCACGGGCGATCCGCCGCTGCTGGGCCTGAAGGGCGGCCCGGTCGGTGAACTGCCGGACGGTCACATACCCCTGGAGTGGAATGAGCAGCAGGTAGAGGAAGGTGACGGTCACCGCCCAGCGCCGCAGTCGCTGGCGCAGCTGGAAGAGCTCCGGCCGATCCGCCTCCACCTGGACCGCCAGATGCACCAGTACGAAGCCCACCAGGGGAAGCCCGGAATGGCTGATTACCAGGGCGATGAAGCGCTGCTGCCAGTCGCTCTGAAGGACCTGGAGCGGCAGGCTGCCCCCCGTCACCGCCAGCACGAACAGACCGATCAGGGCCCCGGCCGCCGCCAGCAGGATCGAGGCCAGCGAGGAGAGGTCGGTGCTCAACGGGAACCCACGCCCTGCAGCCGGGAACGCAGCCGCCGGCTCCAGGCGAAGGCGGCCCCGGCGCCGAGCAGGGGAAGAGGGCCGGGCACGGTGGGCACGGTGCGCACCACCAGCTGACTCAGCAGCGCTTCGGTGGTGCTGGATCCCCGGCCCCCGCCGGTGCCGCCGATGCTGATGATTTCGTAGGCGTTGATGACGAAGGGATTGTCGAAGGCGTAACTGGTGCCGGGACGTTTGTCGAAGAGCGTCTCGGTGGAGACCATGGGGCTGTAGGGAGCGCCCCAGGTGATCAGCGGATTCCCCTGGCCCACCACCAGAGCGCCGTACTGATAACTCACCAGTTCGACCTGCCGGTCGAAGAACAGCTCGATGGCGTTCTGATCCAGCACGTCCGAGCCGTTGCCAGGACGCCCCAGACCGCAGTTGCTGTTTCCGGCGTCATTGAGACCGGTGCCCCCGGCCTTGTAGATGCACAGGCCGTCGGCGGTGGCGCTGACGGGCTTGGAGCTGCCGTCGGGGCGCAGGGCGTTCTGGAAGACCAGCGTGAGCGTCTCCCCCTGCGCGGTGGAGGCGGGGGTGCCGAAGAAGCTCTTGCTCGCCGAGGCGGTGGGAGCGGCGGGATTGGCGGATGCCCCGGTGAGATCGAAGCTGAAGGTGGTTCCGCTGGCGCGCGCCGAATCCGGGGAGAGCACTGTCACCGCCACGAAAAGTGAGCCCGCCAGGAGGGCCGCGGATGGCAGGGTCGCCATGGCTGTCAACGACATTTGACGGAATCTAAAGATTGATTCCCGTCTCGTCCGGAATGGACTTTGTAGTGCTTGTGAGCGGATGGTGAACGCCGGGAGCGCCCCCTCTAGCCTTCGCGCAGGGCCCACTCCTCCAGGTTCGGATCCCGGCGGAGACTGCGCCGCTCCACCGCGAGCTCAGGAACGGCGGCCAGGGGCGAGGCGAAGGCCACCCCGAAGGTGAGGGCGAAGTGCGCCCTCACGAACCAGCGCAATTTGGCCTCCAGACGGATCTGTCCAAACCCGGGGTGGGCACGCAGGTCGAGCAGCAGCCATTCACCCAGTTCCGGGGTCTGGTGGTCGGCGGCCAGAAGACACATCCCCCCGACGCTCACATCCAGAATGTCGCTGAGGAACCAGCGCCCGCTGGGCTGTCGTTCGTCATCCAGATGCCTGACCGCGATGGGCCGGCAGCATTCGACGGCATGCCGCGGATAGGCTCGATGGTCTTCGGCCACGAGGGCTGGCTCTCTCACGCTGTTGGAGGGGATGGGCTCCAGCGTTCGGCCAGCCGGCAGGGAGTAAGCAGACATGGTCAGGATGCGCTGGACTCCCTGTCTTCCCATCTTGACGCTCCGGAGCTGGGATGGGGAACGTTCCCGGGGAGATTTCTTGCGTATTTCTTGCGAATTGGTGAGAGAGCCGGCCTGGCGCTCCGGGAGGAGCCCCCTCGGCGCCCCCTGCCGGTTTCGTAACAATGGCAACGGGTGAGCCCCCCGGCGGCGCTGCAGGATCCACCCCAGTGGCAGGGTCTGGAATGTTCACGCAGTACAAACCAAACCAGGGGTACGACGAGTACTTCACGGCCACCGACCAGCCCCGTGCAGCGCTCCAACCCCTGCTGTCCTCGCTGGGGCAGATGGGGCTCGATCAGCTGAACCGCAACCATGCGGCCGCAGGCATGCTGCTCAAGCGGCTCGGCGCCACCTTCCGCCTCAACGATTCCGGCAGCCAGGGCGTGGAGCGGATCCTTCCCTTCGATCCCCTGCCCCGCCTGATCGGGGCCCAGGAATGGGCACGGCTGGAGCACGGTCTGATCCAGCGGCTCGAGGCGATCGACCGGTTCCTCGCCGACGTCTACGGCGACCAGAGGATCCTGAACGACGGCGTGGTGCCGAGGGCCGACGTGGAGAGTTCCCAGGGTTGGCGGCCTCAGATGCAGGGGTTCCAGCCGCCCCTCGGCCGCTGGTGTCACATCTCCGGCCTCGATCTGGTGCGCGATGGCGCCGGCACCTGGAGGGTGCTGGAGGACAACCTGCGCTGTCCCTCGGGGGTGGCCTACTTCCTGGAGAACCGGCGGGTGATGAAACGCATGTTCCCGAGCCTCTTCGCCGGCCGCACGGTGCAGCCGATCGACGACTACCCCTCCCATCTGCTCCAGACCCTGAGGGAGCTCGCCCCCTGGACCGACACCCCCAAGGTGGTGCTGCTCACCCCCGGGGTGTTCAACAGCGCCTATTTCGAGCACAGCTATCTCGCCCAGCAGATGGGGATCCAACTGGTGGAGGGGCGGGATCTCGTCTGCGAAGGGGATCGGGTGTGGATGCGCAGCACCTCGGGCCTGGAGCCCGTGGATGTGATCTACCGCCGGATCGACGACGATTTCCTGGACCCGGCGGTGTTCCGCAGCGATTCCCTGCTTGGAGTGCGGGGGCTGATGGCGGCCTACGCCGCCGGCCGGGTGGCCATCGCCAACGCCCCCGGCACCGGCGTGGCCGACGACAAGCTGATCTACGCCTACGTGGGCGAGATGATCCGCTACTACCTGGGCGAGGAGCCGATCATCGAGAACGTGCCCACCTATCTCTGCTCCAGGCCCGACGATCAGGCCTACGTCCTGGAGCACCTGGGGGAACTGGTGGTGAAGTCGGTGGCGGAGGCGGGGGGGTACGGCATGCTGATCGGTCCGCACGCCACCCAGGCCGAGATCAACGAGTTCGCCGTCAAGATCCAGGCCGATCCACGCAATTTCATCGCTCAGCCGACCCTCGAGCTCTCCACCGTGCCCTCCCTGAGCGAGGGGGAGCTCTATCCCTGCCACGTCGACCTGCGCCCCTACGTGCTGCGCGGCAAGGGCGCATGGGTGAGCCCCGGCGGCCTCACCCGCGTGGCCCTGCGCCGCGGGTCCCTGGTGGTCAATTCCTCCCAGGGCGGCGGCTGCAAGGACACCTGGATCGTGGATGAAGCCCCATGCTGAGCCGCGTCGCCGACTCCCTCTACTGGATCAACCGCTACGTGGAGAGGGCCGAGAACATCTCCCGCTTCGTGGAGGTGAGCGAAGCCATGGCCCTCGACTGCCCCCCCGGCAGCGCCGAACCCTGGCTGCCCCTGATCGACGCCAGCGGCGATCGCAAGCTCTTCGACGCGCTGTGCCCGCTTGTCACGCCGGAGGCCGTGATCGATTTCCTCGTGCGGGAGAAGGACAACCCGAGCAGCGTGGTCAACTGCATCGCCAACGGCCGGGAGAACGCCCGTCAGATCCGGGAGGTGATCACCACCGAGATGTGGGAGCAGCTCAACGGCATCTACTGGACCCTGCAGGAGGAGTCCTTCTGGCAGCAGCCTCCCCAGGAGCAGCTGCGGGAGATCCGCCGCGCCTGCCAGCTCTTCTACGGCATCACCGACGCCACCCTCAGCCGCGACCTCTCCTGGCACTTCAGCCGTCTGGGACGGCTGCTGGAGCGGGCCGACATGACCACCCGGATCCTGGACGTGAAGTACTTCCTGCTGCTCCCCTCCCCGGAGGAGGTGGGCGGGGTGCTGGATGAGCTGCAGTGGATCTCCCTGCTGCGGTCGGCCGGCGCCTACCAGATGTTCCGGCAGTCGACCCAGCAGGCCATCGAACCCAAGGCCGTGGCGGCGTTCCTGCTGCTCGATCCGATCTTCCCCCGTTCGGTCCGCTACTGCCTGGAGAGGATCAACGAAACCCTGCGCATCATCCGCGGCAGTTCCGTGCCACGGCCCGCCGACGACCTGGAGTGCCTGATCGGCCTCACCCTGGCCCACTGGAGCTTCACCAGGATCGACGAACTCATGGCCACGGGACTCCATGAAGCCATCGACACCTTCCAGACGAGTCTCAACCGCCTTCACGAACTGATCGAAGCGCGCTACTTCATCGCCCCCACGAGCCATACCTCCAGTCCAGAGCCGGCATGCGCGCCCGCATAACCCACACCTTCGACTATCGCTACAGCGCTCCGGTCTTCCTCGGCCCCCACCGTTTCTGCCTGAAGCCGCGGGGTCACGGCTTCCAGCGGCTGCTGCACTTCCACCTGGCCATCACTCCGGAGCCTTCCCGGCTCTATCCCCTGCTGGCCGCCAGCGGCGACGAGATCCTGCGGGCCCGGTTCCAGGGGGGAACGGAGCTGTTCCACGTGCAGGCGATCAGCGAGGTGGAGACGCAGACGCCCCCCGCCCTGAACACCTGCCTGGAGGATCAGGAACCCCAGCTCCCCTACCCGGTGGGCCACCTCAACGGCGATCTGATGGGATCGCTGGAGGGCTGGCTCCCCAATGGCCAGCATGACCCCGCCGCCGTGGACCTCGCCCAGGAAGCCCTGATGGGCAGCGACCAGCGCGGCCTGAGGTTCCTCGAGCAACTGGTGGAGATCATCAAGGACCGGGTCAAGTACACCCAGCGGCACGTGGGTCCGGCGTGGCCGGCGGGCCGCACCCTCAAGGAACGGGTCGGCTCCTGCCGCGACCTGGCGATGCTGATGATCGAGACCTGCCGCTGCGTCGGCCTGCCGGCCCGGTTCGTCAGCGGCTACCACCTGGTGGAGCCCCGCCCGGAGCAGTACGACCTGCACGCCTGGGCGGAGGTCTATCTGCCGGGAGCCGGCTGGCGGGGGTTCGACCCCAGCGGCATGGGCAGCATCGACGACCGCTACATCACCCTGGCCACCTCCTCCAAGCCCCCCCTGACGGCGGCGGTGAACGGCAGCTTCTCGGGCCCTCTCGGCGTGGAGAGCGAGCTGGCCTGGAGCATCGAGGCCGAACTGCTCGACCAGAGCAGCATTCCCCCCGTCGACCCCACCGCCTCGCTCGAGCCCCTGCAGAGCTGAAGCGAAAGCACCGTTAAGCCGCGCCATCCTGTAGCCGATGGTGCAGCGGAGGCCCCACGCGCCGCGGGAGGACAGGTGCAGCTCGTCCTCCATGGCACCCTCCCATGGCCACATCCACTCCCACACCCTGCCCGCCCAGGGGCCAGGCCCTGCTGGAGGCCATGCGCCGCCACCTGTTCTCCAGCCAGGCCAAGTCCGCCTCCCTCGCCACCGCCCACGATCACTACGTCTGCCTGTCACTGGCGGTGAGGGATCTCCTGCTGACCAGCTGGGTCGACACGGCGGAGACCTACACCAGCCAGAGCGTCCGCACGGCCACGTACCTCTCGGCCGAATACCTCCTGGGGCCCCACCTGGAGAACAACCTGGTGAGCCTCGGCCTGCGGGAGGACGCGGAAGCCGCCTGCGCCGCCCTGGGCCTCAGCCTCGAGCAGCTGCTGGCGGAGGAACCGGAGCCCGGGCTGGGCAACGGTGGGCTCGGCCGGCTCGCCGCCTGCTTCCAGGAATCGATGGCGAGCCTCGAGCTGCCGGCCATCGGCTACGGCATCCGCTACGAGTTCGGCATCTTCCGCCAGCAGATCGGACCCCAGGGGCAGATCGAGAGCACCGATCCCTGGCTCGCCTACGGCAATCCCTGGGAAGTGATCCGGCCGGAATGGCGCTATCCGGTGGTGATCGGCGGCCAGACCGTGATCGGCGTGGCCTATGACACCCCGATCCTGGGCTACGGCGTGCACACAGCCAACACCCTGCGGCTGTGGGCGGCCCAGGCCCCGGACGCCTTCGATTTCGCCTCCTTCAACGCCGGCGACTACACCCGGGCCGTGCTGCACAAGGTGCAGTCGGAAACCCTCTCGAAGGTGCTCTATCCGAACGACGAGATGGAGCAGGGGAAACGGCTGAGGCTCAGCCAGCAGATCTTCTTCGTCTCCTGCTCCCTGCAGGACATGTTCCGCATCCTCAGGGGCCAGGGGATGGCGGTGACGGAATTCCACCGCAAGTTCGCGGTGCAGCTCAACGACACCCACCCGGCGATCGCCGTCGCCGAGCTGATGCGGCTGCTGATCGACGTGCACGGGGTGGACTGGGAGACCGCCTGGAGCATCACCACCTCCAGCATCAGCTACACCAACCACACCCTGCTGCCTGAAGCCCTGGAGGCCTGGGGCCTGGAGCTGTTCCAGCAGCTGCTGCCGCGCCAGCTGGAGATCATCTACGAGATCAACGCCCGCTTCCTGCGCACCCTGCGCATCCGCTTCCCAGGCCAGCCCGATCTGCTGTCGCGGCTGTCTCTGATCGAGGAAGGGCCCCACAAGAAGGTGCGCATGGCCCACCTGGCGGTGGTGGGCAGCCACACGGTCAACGGCGTGGCCGAACTGCACAGCCGGCTGCTGAAGGAGAACCTGTTCTCCGAATTCGCCCAGGTGTGGCCGGAGCGGTTCATCAACATCACCAACGGGGTCACGCCGCGGCGCTGGCTGGCGGTGGCGAACCCGCCCCTCGCCGCCCTCCTGAACGAGAGCATCGGCCCCGACTGGTGCCGGGACCTCGACCAGCTGAAGCGCCTCGAGCCCCTGGCCAACGATCCGGGCTTCCTGCAGCGCTGGCACGACGTGCGCGAGCAGGCCAAGCAGCGCCTGGCCGCGACGATCCGCCAGGACACCGGCGTGCTGGTGGATCCTTCCTCCCTGTTCGACGTGCAGGTGAAGCGCATCCATGAGTACAAGCGCCAGCACATGGCGGCCCTGCAGGTCGTGGAGCGCTACCTGCGCCTGCGCGCCGGCGAGGACCTGCCGCCGCGCACGGTGATCTTCGGCGGCAAGGCGGCCCCCGGCTACGCCATGGCCAAGCTGATCATCCGCCTGATCGTCGGCATGGCGGAGATCATCAACATCGACCCGGCGATGGACGGCCGCCTGCGGGTGATCTTCATGCCCAACTTCAGCGTCAAGCTGGGCCAGCGGATCTATCCCGCGGTGGACCTCTCCGAACAGATCTCCACCGCCGGCATGGAGGCTTCCGGCACAGGCAACATGAAGATGTCCCTCAATGGTGCACTCACCATCGGCACCCTGGACGGGGCCAACATCGAGATCCGGGAGCGGGTCGGTGACGACAACTTCTTCCTGTTCGGCCACACCGCCGAGCAGCTGGCCGCCATCAACCGCAACGGTTACCACCCGATGCCCTGGCTGGAGAACGACGCCATGGCCCGGGAAGCCATCGACCTGATCGGCTCGGGCCACTTCAGCGAGGGAGACCGGGACCTCTTCCATCCGCTGCTGGCCAATCTCTGCAGCAGCGATCCCTTCCGGGTGATGGCCGACCTGGGTGACTACCGGCGAGCCCAGAACGAGGTCGACAGCGCCTGGCGCGATTCCGCACGCTGGAGCATGATGTCGGTGCTGAACACGGCACGCTGCGGCTTCTTCAGCAGCGACCGTTCCATCCGCGAGTACGCCGAGCGGATCTGGAAGGTGTCCCCGGTCCCCGTCAACGCCTGCAGCCTGGTTCCCAACCCGTCCTCATGAGCCTCCCCCAACCCGCATGAGCTGGATTGAGGCGGTGGCCCGGGCGGCCGAATCCCGCCTGAGTGCCGCCGGCATCCGGCTCACGCTCGGCGGCGAGCCCACCCTGGTGCCCCTCCAACCGGAAGGGCCCGAATGGAGCGTCACCGCCGATGGTCCCACCAAGCTCCCCATCGCCCGGGCCCTGGCCAGGGATCTGCAGCAACGGGTGTGGCCCGGCAGCACGCTCCTTTACTGTCCCGGCAAGCGCTACGACGGCGAGGTCAATCCCCGCTGGGCCCTGCGGCTGATCCTGGGCAGCGACGGCACGGCACCGGTGCACTGGCCGTGGCCCTGCCAGCCCGCTCTGGAGGGCCGTCCGCTCACGAATGACGAGGCCCTGGCCTGGCTGGAACGGCTGAGCGGCCGGCTGGGTGTCGCCCTGCACCCCGTGCCCCTGCGGGATCCCCTCGATCCTCACCGGCGGGTCTGGGCCGCGCCCCTCAGCGTCGCGCCGCCGAACCCGGGCGACGCCAGCGCCGCGATCACCTGGCAGGTGGCCCCCTGGCCTCTGGAGGAGCACCTGCGGGAGCTGAGCGGTGCCCCCGGACCGGCGGGTCTCTGCCTGCCGCTGGCGCATCTGCCGGAGGAGCTGCCCCGCCAGGTGCTCACCCTGGAGATCGATCGCGAGGGCTGGGAGCTGTTCCTGCCCCCCCTCGACCGCGAACCCCTGCGCCTGCTGCTGCAGGCCGTGGCCGACAGCCTGGAGGGCCTGGCGGCTCCTCGGCTGAGCGGCGTTCTTCCCCTCGACGCCGGTGAGCGCTGGCAGGTGCTGGGCCTGACGGCCGATCCGGGCGTGCTGGAGATCAACCTGCCCGTCTGCCATGGATGGAAGGCTTACCACGACTGGCTGCTGCAGCTGGAGGAGGCCGGGGCCCGGGTGGGGCTGCGCAGCTGGAAGGCGCTGAGCGACGGGCGCCAGGAGGGAACCGGCGGCGGCAACCACCTGCTCTGGGGCGGCCCTGACCTCGCCCATCACCCCTTCTTCTCCAGGCCGGCCTGGCTCACGGGGATCCTGCGCTACTGGCAGCACCATCCGTCGCTGGCCTACCTGTTCTGCGGCCCCGGGGTGGGTCCCGCCTCCCAGTCACCCCGGCCCGACGAGGCGCTCGGCGACTGCTTCGACCTGGAGCTCGCCTACCGGGCCATCGAGCAGGCGGAGGGGACCCCCTCGCAGGAACCCTTCGGCGACCATCGGGGCCTGATCGGCGAGACCCTGCGCCATCTTCATGCCGACCGCAGCGGCAACAACCACCGCAGCGAGATCAGCTTCGACAAGTTCTGGAACCCCGGGGCACCGGCCGGCTGTCTGGGGCTGGTGGAGTTCCGGGCCCTGGAAAGCCTGCCCCAGATGGCCTGGAGCGGCGCCGTCGCCCTGCTGTGGAGCGCCCTGGCGGCCCACCTGCTGGAGCCTTGTCACCGGCCGGCCCAGCTGCGGGACTGGGGTGCGAGCCTCCACGACAACCAGCTGCTGCCGAGCCAGCTGTGGGCCGACCTGGAGGCCGTCCTGGCCGACCTGTCGGCCGATGGCCTGGCGCTGGATCCGGCGCCCTTCCGGGCCATCTGGGAGTGGCGCTTTCCGCCCCTGCTGCGCTGGCAGGGGCAGGCCGCCGACGGCGGGGAGGCCCCGGCCCTGGAGCTGCGTCCGGCCCCGGAACCCTGGCCGCTGATCTGCGACACCCCGGTGCAGGGGGGCTTCACCAGCCGCTTCATCGACGGCTCCCTGCGCCGTTTCGAGGTGACGGCCAACCCGGCCTTCAGCAGGGACTGCGGGCTGCTGCTGAATGGCCGGCCCCTGCCGCTCTCCTCACCCGGCGAGGTGGAACCGCCGGTACTGGCGGTGCGCTTCCGGTACCAGCGCCTCTATCCATGCCTGCATCCGGCCATCGCCCCGCAGCTGCCGCTGGAACTCCGGCTGCTGACCCCCACCGAAGAGCTGGGCTTCCGCCTGCATGGGGATGGCCATCGCTTCGATCCCTGCCCGGCGTCCACGACGGCGCCTGTGCCCGCAGGGCCTCCCTGGCAGGGCCGCCGCAGGCCCACCGACCGCACCATCGACCTGCGCCTCGGCTGAGTCCCACCGGGGCCGAACGCTGGAAACGCAGGCCAGGACAGTGTCACCCGGCAAGAAGGAGCGACCTGCCTCTTTCCATCTCCGCTCACTTTCCCGACGTGCGACCACCACGACCTTCAGCCAGTTCTTCACCAGGGCGGAAATCTCGCTGAAGACCTGAGACGGAGACGAAACCTGTCGCAAGAAGGATGGCGATCACCGCAAGGGGCACTTAAAGTTCCCCCGAATGGAAGTGTCAGTGCAATCCTTCTGGCCCAGTCCTCCATCAGAACATGGGTCAATTCCATGCATCGACAGCATCGGCGATGCCTTGAGATTCGCCGCTGATCTTGGCAGCGATGACCTCATCGTTCTTGATCTCGCCAATGGCCGATTCCTTGATTGCAACCGATCGGCCCACGAACGGCTCGGCTACGACCGGGACCACTTCCTCAGCCTGAATGGTGCCGCGATCCAGGCCGACGAGGATCGGGCCGAACGTCTGATGCAGGATCAGCTTCACTTGATGCGGCGGGAGCCCCGGGGGCACTTCACCACCCGGCTGAGGGGACGCCTGGGCAGCTGCCGGGAGGTGTCCGTGAGCTATCAGGTGCTGGAGCTCAAGGGCCGGCTGGTGGCCCTGGCGAGCCACCGGGACCGCACCGATCTGCAGAGTGCCCTGCAGGACAATGACCGGCTCGGTTCGCTGCTCAACGAGGCCGAACGGCTCACCCACGTGGGCAGCTGGGAGCTGAACCACCGCACGGGGGAACTGCTCTGGTCGAACGAGGCCTACAGCATCTTCGACACCGCTCCGACGCTGACGTCCCCCTCCTACAAGGCCTTCCTGGAGAAGGTGCATCCGGAGGATCGCTCCCTCGTGGATGCCACCTTCCGGGAATCGTTCCGCACCGGCAGGCCCTACAGGATCGAACATCGGCTGCTGCTCGGCGAGGGGCGTCTCAAGGTGGTGCTCGAGCGGGGGCGCACCACCCTGGATGCCGATGGGGAACCCCTCTGCACCGTGGGCACCGTCCAGGACATCAGCGAACAGCACGTGATCCAGCAGAGACTGGAGCAGATCGCGTTCGTCGATCCCCTCACCCGACTGCCCAACAAGGCCGCCGCCGTGCGTCAGCTGGCCCGCCTGCTGCGCACCGCCGGCAAGGATCACGGGATCGCCCTGATCAACCTCGACCTCGACCATTTCCAGTCGATCAACAACAGCCTGGGCCACGAGATCGGCAACCAGGTGCTCCGGGCCACCGGCAACCGGCTGTGCCAGCTGATGCAGCCGGACGACTGGCTGGCCCGGCTGGGCAGCGACGAATTCCTCCTGCTGCGGCCCATGGCCCGGGCGGACAGGCAGCAGGCCCTGCACTGGGCCGAGGAGATCCGCACCTCCTTCGGGGACACCCCGGGCATGGGCACCGGCCTGGCGGTGCAGCCCAGCGCCTCCCTGGGCGTGGCCCTGGCTCCCGACCATGGGTCGGACCCGGACACCCTGCTGCGCTGCGCCAACACCGCCCTGATGGAGGCCAAACGGCGCGGCAAGAACCAGCTGCGCTTCTACACACCGGAGATCAGCCTGCAACTGCGGGAGCGGCTCGAACTGGAGCTCTGCCTGGCCCGGGCGATCGACCGGGAGCAGTTGCAGCTGCACTACCAGCCCCAGCTGGGTCGGGACGGCAGAACGATCTGCGGTGCCGAAGCCCTGCTGCGCTGGCGGGATCACACCGGCCGGATGGTGTCGCCCAACGTCTTCATCCCCCTGGCGGAGCAGACCGGCCAGATCCACGGCATCGGCCACTGGGTGATCGAGGAGGCCTGCCGGCAGCTGCGGGACTGGCACCGCCGGGGCCTGCGGCCCGGAAAGCTGGCCATCAACATCTCGGCCCTGCAGCTGGGGGCGGAGAATCCGTCACTCAGTCAGCTGCTGGCCAGCGCCCTCGGCAGCCACGGCGTGGATCCGCGGACCATCGAACTGGAGATCACCGAAACCGCCTTGCTCAACAACCCGGACCGGGCCGGCGAGCAACTGCGGGAACTCGCCGACGGCGGATTCAGTCTGGCGATCGACGATTTCGGCACCGGCTACTCCTCCCTCGCCATGCTCCACTCGCTGCCGCTGGACAAGCTCAAGATCGACCGCTTCTTCGTGGACCGCCTCGGCAAGGAGAACGCCGACCTGGCCATCGTCAAGGCGATGATCGTGATGGCCAAGGAACTGGGCCTGATGACCCTCGCCGAGGGGGTGGAAACGGCTCAGCAGCTGAAGACCCTGCAGGAGCTCGGCTGCGATCAGTTCCAGGGGAGGCTGCTGGCCAGGCCGATGCCCGCCTCCGGTTTCGCCTCCCTGCTGCGCAGCGTCGGCTCCTGACGGAGCCGGCCGGCTACCAGCTCACGCCGTGGAGCTTGGGCAGGGGGGCGGTCTTGGAGGTCACGGCGAAGAGCCGCGGGATCCGGTGGCTGTTGTAGACACGGAATTCCCGCACCACGCTGGCCCCCTCCTCGCGCACGGCCTGGTTGAGCACGAGCGAACCGTCGGGATCGGAGACGGAGCGGTGGAAGGTGCCCGGCGGGATGCGCAGGATGTCGCCGCCGCAGTCGAGGCGAACGATGTGATACGGGTAGTTCCAGCCCAGATTCACCAGATAGAATGTGCGGCCGCCGTGCATGGCCAGCAGGTTGTCCTCCTGGTGCGGATGCAGATAGAACTGCCAGCTTCCGGTCTCGGGACAGTCGGGCGGACTCACGGCCGGGCCGGAATGCACCACCAGATCGCGGGCATTCGAGGTCGGCACGGTGATGTCGAAGAAGCGCACCGAGGGGGTGTCGCGGAACTTCTCGTAGGGGATGAGCTCGAACATGGGCGCCGGCCTGGGAGCCGGCCGGACGTCCTCCAGGTCGTCGACCGGTGGCACGGTGGACTGCGGCACGGTGGGCTGCGGCACTGTGGTCTGCGGCACTGAGGCGGTCATGGGCAGCGGCCCCACTGGAGCAGGCTCGGGCGTCACGCCAGTGAACCTAATCCTGCGGTGGTCCAACGGTGAGATCGGATACCAACCCCTCGCCGCGGTGGGCCAGTTCCGATGCCGGCGCCCGTAGGGTATGCGAGCAAGCACTCACTTACACTTAGGTCGATGGGAACCACGGCACCGCCCCGCCCGCAGACCGCCACGGGAGTCTCAGCGCCAGCTGCCACCTCCGCCGCTGCGCCTGCCGCCGTGGGCCCGGTCGCCCCGCAGGCGCCCTGGCGGCGCGGCCCGGGGGGAGCCCGCCGGCTGTCGTTGCTGCTGCTCGGGCTGGGGGTCGCCGCCGCAGGGGGCACCTGGCTGCTGAGCCAGCGCGGGATCGTGTCCACCGACGATGCCCAGCTGCAGGCCCACCTGACGCTCATCGCCAGTCGCCTCCCGGGCACCATCACCCAGGTGCTGGTGCAGGACGACCAGGCCGTCCGGGCGGGGGACCCCCTGGTGCTGCTCGATCCCAGGGATGCCCAGGCCCGGCTGCGGCAGGCGGAGGCGGATCTGCTCCAGGCCCGGCGGGAGGCCGAGGCCCTGCGCTCGGCCACCGGTGCCAGCAGGGCCCAGGCCGCCGCGGCCCTTGATCAGGCCCACGGGGAAGGGATCGCGGCGGCAGGAGAGCTGGAGCGGGCCGCCGCCGATGTGCGGCGGCTGGAGACGCTCGTGGGGGAAGGGGGCGTGTCCCGCCAGGAGCTTGACCGGGCCCGGGCCGCCTACAGCCAGGCCCTCGGCGCCGGCCTGCGGGGCCAGGCCAGCCGCCGCAGCGCCCTGGCCAGTCTCGAGGAGGTGACGGTCAACCGCCGGAAGCTGGCCGCCGCCGAGGCCCGCATCCAGCAGGCCCGGGCGGCGCTGCAGCAGGCCCGCCTCAACCTCTCCTACGACCGGGTGGTGGCCCCCGCCGCCGGGCGCATCGGCGCCAGACAGGCGGAACCCGGCAGCCAGGTGCAGCCGGGACAGCCGCTGATGACCCTGGTGAGCGGCGTTCCCTGGGTGGAGGCCAACTTCAAGGAGACCCAGCTGGACGCGCTCCGCCCGGGACAGCCGGCGGAGGTGCGCGTCGACGCCTTCCCCGGCCGGGTGTTCCACGGCAGGGTGATCGGCCTTGCCCCCGCCTCCGGCGCCCGCTTCGCCCTGCTGCCGCCGGACAACGCCACCGGCAACTTCACCAAGGTGGTGCAGCGGGTGACCGCCCGGATCGCCCTGGACCCCGCCGCGCTGGCCACGGCCCGTCTGGTGCCTGGTCTCTCGGTGCAGGTGCAGGTGCGGCGGCCGTGACGGAGGGCCTCACGGGGCGCCAGTGGGGGGTGGTGCTGACCGCCTCGATCGGCGCCCTGCTGGAGATCATCGACACCAGCATCACCAACGTGGCGCTGATCAGCATCCAGGCCAACCTGGGGGCCACCCTGGCCGAGGTGGGCTGGGTGATCACCGGCTACGCCATGGCCACCGTGGTGATGATCCCGCTCAGCAGCCGGCTGAGCGAGCGGTTCGGCCAGCGCGGCTACTTCATCTTCTGCCTGGCGGGCTTCACGCTCGCCTCGGCGCTCTGCGGCCTGGCCCCGAACCTGGCCTGGCTGATCGGGGCCCGGGTGCTGCAGGGGCTGCTGGGCGGGGGCCTGCTGCCCAAGGCCCAGGCCATCCTGTTCCAGTCGGTGCCGCCGGCGCTGCAGGGCTTCGCCCAGGGGATGTTCGGGGTGGTGGTGCTGGCCGGCCCGGCCCTGGGGCCGACGCTGGGGGGCCTGCTGAGCGACGGTCCGGGCTGGCGCTGGATCTTTTTCATCAACCTGCCCGTGGGCCTGCTGACCGTGCTGATGGCGCTGGCCTTCCTGGAGCCCGACGGCCCCCCGGCGAACCGCCCCCGGCAGGTGGACTGGCCGGGCATCGCGCTGCTCACCGCCTGCCTGGCCAGCCTCCAGGTGGTGCTGGAGCAGGGCCATCAGCTCGACTGGTTCGCCGACCCACTGCTGCGGCAGCTGGGGCTGCTCGCCCTGGTGAGCCTGCCGGTGTTCGTCTGGTGGGAGCTGCGGCAGCGGCTGCCGGCCGTGGACCTGCGGGTGCTGCGCCACCGCTGCCTGGCCGCCGGGAGCCTCTTCTCGGCCGTGCTGGGGACGGGGCTCTACGGCACCGTCTTCGTGGTGCCGATCTTCGCCCAGTCGGTGCTCGGCTACACCGCCACCCAGACCGGACTGCTGCTGCTCCCCGGCGCCCTGGCCTCCGCCCTGACGATGGCCCTGCTGGGGCGGGTGGTGCAGCGCTTCGATCCGCGCCTCCTGATCGGCCTGGGGGCCTCCGGCATGGTGCTCACCATGGGCTGGCTGGCCGGGATCGGTCCGGACACCGGAGAGGAGTCCCTGTTCTGGCCCCTGATCGCCCGGGGCGTCACCACGGTGCTGATGTTCCTGCCGCTGAGCCTGGCGAGTCTGGGTCCCCTGCCCCGGGAGGAGGTGGGGGCCGGCAGCGGCTTCTACAACCTCTCCCGGCAGCTGGGGGGCAGCTTCGGCATCGCCCTGCTCACCCTGGTGGTGGATCGCCGCACCGCGCTGCACCGCGCCCAGCTGGTGACCCATCTGGTTCCCTCCGATCCGCTGCTGCAGCAGCGCCTGCTCGCCCTGCAGACGTGGGTGGAGCAGCGGGCCGGCGGCTCCGGCGAGGTCCAGGCGCAGGCCTTGCAACTGCTCAGCCAGCAGGTCGACCGGCAGGCGGCGCTGCTCGCCTACGGGGACGTGTTCCGGGTGGTGGGCCTGCTGTTCCTGGCCGTCATCCCCCTGGTGCTGCTGCTGGGCCGGCCGCGGCCGGCGGCCGCCGCCGCCAGCCCCTGAGGATCACCCGCACGGCTTTCTCGGTGCGCTCCCCCAGCTGGTCGAGGCTGTCGTAGGTGAGCCCCTGGAGCATCAGCCCCTGGTAGACCGCCACCAGCAGGCCGGCAAGCTCGGCAGGATCGAGATCCGGCTCGAACCACTGGCGTTCCTGTCCGATGGCGATCACCTGCTCCAGCCGGCAGCGGAACCGGGTCATGAACGCCTTGCCCTCTTCCCGTGCCGGGCTCGTGCCGGGGCGCTGCAGCTCCGCGAACCAGAGGCGCAACAGGCCGGGATGGGCCTGCACCAGGGAGGCATGGGCCTTCAGCAGGGCTGCCACCTCCGCATCGGGATCCTCGAAGCTCTGGCCGGAAAGGGTCTGGATGCGCTGCTCGAGCTCCCCGGTCGACCACTGCACCGCGTCGGTCCAGAGAGCCTCGCGGCTTGGGAAGTGGCGGAAGAGGGCGCCATGGCTGACCCCCATGCGGCCGGCGATGGCCGCCGTGCTGATCTGGTCGGGGGCCATGTCGGCCGCCAGCTCCAGCAGGGCCCGCACCGCCGCGGCCCGGCGCTCGGCGGCAGGGGTCGCTGGGGCCCGTGGCATCGACCGAGGGTGAGCGTCTGATCAGGACCCTAGGGCTGCCTAGGGTGGGAGGGCTCCGGGGTCGCGCCATGGCCCGTCACGAACCCCGCTACGAACACCACCAAGACCCCTGCCACGACCGCTGCCACGACCGTTGTTTCGGCTTCGAGGCAGACTTCGTCGATGACCTGCGCTGCATCCCGATGGCCGTGCGGCGCAAGCTGGATCTGGTGGGGATCAAGCTCAAGCTGAGCCACTGGAGCCGGCTCGGCGAGTCCGAGCGGCAGCGGCTGCTGGCCTGGCCGGACGACGAAGCGGCCCTGGCGGAGCTGGACCAGTGGCTGGAGCGGCGCACCGCCGCGATGGCCGAGGGGAGCGCCGGGCGGCTGGAGCCCGCCAGGGGCGCCGCCTGGCAGCAGCCCGACAGGCCGCCGGAGGTGCTGCTCGCCTCCTGCCGCCAGCTGGGGCTGAGCTTCCCTGCAGGGGCCTGGGGAGATCTCGACGAGCTGCAGCGCTTCGCCCTGGTGAAGCTCAGCCACCCCGGCCACGAGCACCGCAACCTGCCGCGGGCCCTGGTGGAGTTCGGGCTGGTCCAGCCCGAAGCGGCCGGCACTCCGGCGGGATGAGCGGCCTGCGGGCCTGCCTGCTCAGCGGCGGTGCCAGCCGGCGCATGGGCCGCGACAAGGGCCTGCTTCCCCATCCCGGCGGCGGCACCTGGCTGGAGTTCAGCCTCGGACGCCTGGCCGCTCTGCCGCTGCCGATCACCCTGCTCAGCCACCACCCGGCCCACCTCGCCCTGGCGGCCCGCCATCGGGACGGGCTGGGAGGCGCGATCGAGGGGATCGAAGAGCCGCCACCCCGCGAAGGGCCGCTGCTGGCCCTCCGCCGTCTGATGGAGCACCACCCCGACCAGCGGCTGCTGCTCTGCCCTGTGGACATGCCGTGGCTGGAGACGGCGGCCCTGGAGGCCCTGCTGGCCGCCTCGGAGGCCGCCCCCGACGCCATCCACCTGGCCCACGACGGCACGCGGCTGCAGCCGCTGCTGGGGATCTACCCCGCCCACGCCCGGCACCGCCGGGGGCTGACGGCCTTCACCGGCGCGGGCGGCCGGCGGCTGCAGGACTGGCTCGCGCAGGTGGAGGTGGTGGCGCTGCCGCTGCCGGCGGCGGGGCTGCGCAACGCCAACCGGCCCGACGAGGTCACCGGTCTGTGGCCCTAGCTTGCCCGCCATGGCGGAGCGTCCCCTGGATCTGCATGGCCGGCCCCTGGGGGTGCTGCGGCTGTCGCTCACGGCGCGCTGCAACCTGGCCTGCCCCTACTGCTGCCCCGACACCGAAGATCCGCCGGGACTCCTGACCCTGCCGGAACGGCTGGTCCTGGTGGAGGCGGCCGTGGGCCTGGGCGCGCACACCCTGCGCCTCACCGGCGGCGAGCCGCTGCTGCACCGGGGCCTGGAGGAGCTGATTGCGGCCCTCCAGCCGCTGCGGCGGCGCGAGCCCGACGATCCCCGTGGAGCGCTGAAGGAGATCGCCCTCACCAGCAACGGCCTGCTGCTGAGCGCCGAGCGGGCCCGGCGGCTGAAGGCGGCGGGGCTCGATCGGATCACGCTCAGCCTCGATGGCACCGATGGCGCCTCTGTGGCCCGCATGGCAGGCCTGGGGAACGCGGACGCCGGCGCCGCGGTGCTGGAGAAGGTGCTGGCGGCGATCGGCCATGCCCGCGCGGCCGGCTTCGATCCGGCCCGCGGTCAGCTGAAGCTGAACGCGGTGATCACCCGGGACGGCAACGCCGAGCAGTTGCTGCCCCTGGCGGCCCTGGCGCGGGAGCAGGGGCTGGAGCTGCGGCTGATCGAGTTCATGGACGTGGGCAACCGCAACGGCTGGGACCCGGAGAAGGTGCTGCCGGCGGCGGAAATGCTCTCCCGCATCGGCGCCGTCTGGCCCCTGGAGCCCCTGGGCCGGGCCGACCACGGCACCGCCAGCCGCTGGCGCTACCACGACCGGACGGCCGCCGACAACGGTGCCCATCTGGCGGTGGTGGCCTCGATCACGGCGCCCTTCTGCGGCGACTGCAACCGGCTGCGGATCACCGCCGACGGGGTGGCCTACACCTGCCTGTTCGCCGGCAGCGGCACCGATCTGCGCCCCTGGCTGCGGCCCCGCCCCGATCCGGCCGCCCTGGAGCAGGCGCTGCGGGTGCTCTGGCGGGCCCGCCGCGACCGCTGGAGCGAGGAGCGGGCAACCGTGGACACCAGGGCGCAGGCGGGCTCTCCCCGCCATGCCGAGATGGCCTACCTGGGGGGCTGAGCCACCACGGCCGACGGCCGCCCCCGCACCAGCACCGGCACCCGCTTGAAGGCGGGGGTGCCGCAGCGCAGGTCGGCGGGGGCGCGGATGATGGCGTTCACCTCGGGGTAGAACATCAGGGCGGCGCCCTCGCGGATGTCGCCGGGGATGATCTCGATGTCCGCCAGGGTGCCCGCCTCCCCCTGCACGCCCACGCGCTGGTGGGGCGCCAGGCCGGCGCGTCGGATGTCGGCGCGGTTCATCAGGATCGTCTGGCGGTGGGGCATGCCCCGGTAGCTGTCGCCCACCTGGTAGACGACGGTGTTGTGCTGGCCGTAGCTGCGGGCGGTGATCAGACTCACCACCAGGCCCGCCTCGCCCGGGGCCAGGCCGCCGAAGTGCTCCGGGCCCGGCAGCGAAAGGGCCGGCAGGGGGGTGGGGGCCATGCGGGCACGGCCGCTGGGGGTGGGGAAGGTGGGGGTGTCGAACACGCGACCCTCCACGGTGAACTCCTCCTTGGTCGCATCGATGGCGGCGATGGGGGCGTAGCCGGGCACGGTGCGGGCGATCAGCTCGCGCACGTACACCGGATCCTGCAGCCGCCCCCAGTCGATCGGGTCGCTGCCGAGCAGGCGGCGGGCCAGTTCGGCCAGGAAGCTCACCTCGGCGATCAGGTCGGCCCGGCGCAGGTGGGTGGTGCCGGGTTCGTTGAGGCGCACGTAGTTGTTGCCCGATTCCACCGTGGTGCGGTGGGGTGTCTCGAAGCGGTTGAACACCGGCAGCACCAGGGTGTGGCGGGCGGCCAGGCCGTGGAAGTGGCCCGGATTGGGCTTGGTGGCCAGGTAGAGGATCGTGTCGATGCGGCCCAAGGCGCGCCGGGCCTCGGCGCTGTCGGGGTTGGCGCCCCAGAGGTTGCCGCCCAGGCACAGCAGCGTGTCGACCCGGCCGGCGTCGGCGGCCTCGATCAGGGCGCGGGTGTCGTAGCCGGGCACGGGGCTCAGCGGCTTGCCCAGCAGCTGCTCGAGGGCCCGCTGCATGTCGGCGCGCAGCTGCACCGTGACGCCCATCGACCCGAAGCCCTGCACGTTGGAGTGGCCCCGGATCGGCATGGTGCCGGCGCCGGGCCGGCCGGCGTTGCCCGTGAGCAGGGCGGTGTTGGCGATGGCCTGCACGTTGTCCACCCCGTTGACGTGGTGGGTGATGCCCATCGCCCAGGCGAACACCACGCCCTTCGCGCGGGCGATCACGACAGCGGCGTGCTCCAGCTCCTCGCGGCTGAGGCCGCAGCAGGCGACGATCGCCTCCCAGGAGACGGCCTCGATCTGGGCCAGCACCTCCGGCCAGCCCTCGGTGTGGGCTTTCAGGAATGGGCGGTTCGCGGCGCCGGCCGCCAACAGGGCCTTCTGCAGGCCGAGGAACACGGCCACGTCGCTGCCGGGGATGGGCTGGAGGAACAGGGAGGCGATCTCCGAACCCCGCAGCATCGACTTGATCGGGAAGGCGGGTGAGCCGAACCTGAGCAGTCCCACCTCCAGCACCGGGTTGATCACGATCACGCTGCCGCCGCGCTCGCGCAGACGGATCAGCTCGTTCATCAGCCGCGGATGGTTGGCGGGGGCGTTGGAGCCCACCAGCACCACGCAGTCGGCCTGCTGCAGGCTCTCCAGGCTCACCATCGAGGTGCCCGACCCGAAGATCTGCCGCAGCCCCACGGTGGAGGGGGCGTGGCAGAGATCGGAGCAGTCGGCGAGGTTGTTGGAGCCCAGGGCCCGCAGCAGCAACTGGAGCAGGAAGGCGGCCTCGTTGGAGGAGCGGCCGGAGCTGTAGGAGGCCAGCCGCTCGGGCCGCACCCGGAAGGCGGCCTCGGCCAGCTCGAACACGTCGTCCCAGCCGATGGGCTCGTAGTGGCCGCGCCCCTCCCGCAGGAGCATGGGGTGGGCAAGACGCCCGAGCCGGTCGGCCTCCCGTGAGCTGAGGGCCTGCAGCTCCTCGAGGGAGCGGCCGGCGAACACCGACTCCGGGACCGCCGGCATCAGCTCGGCGCCGATCGCCTCCACGCTCTTGAGGCAGCGCTGCAGGGGTTCACCGAGTTCGTCGCGGAAGCCCCCCTTCTGACCGCCGGTGCCCCAGGCGCAGGAGAGGCAGGCGCTGCGGTGGTTGAGGGTCTGCCAGAGCTTCGGACCGCCGGGGGAGAGGGTGGCGCGGGCCCAGCCATCGATCAGGGGCCAGCCGCCGCCCACCGTGGGATTGCCGGGCTCAGGCGGACTGGGGAGATGGCCATCGCTGGTGATGTCACTCATGGGCCCGGCCGGCGTTGACCATCACTCTGGCGGAAGCGATGGGGGTCCCGGGAGCGGAGCTTCCAGGACAGGGCGCCACGATCCCACCGAAAGATCCGAGGGATTCAAGGGCTCCCGCAGGGACGTTGCAGGAGGCTGTGGTTCTGGGCAGGAATGGCCGTGGAAGAAGGAGGAACCAGCAGAAGCCCGAATCCGCTTTCCAGATCAGGCGATGCCCGAGGCACCTGCCACCGTGGAGGATCTCAGGCGCGCTCGAACCTTTCGGCTGTAGCCGAAGGCTGCGGCGGCGCCGAACACCGGCAAGGGGGAGGGCACGGAGTCTGGAGCAGGCTGATCAGTCGTCAGGATCAACTGGGCATCCGAGGCATCACCGAAACCGCTTCCGCCAAAGACATAGTCATCGACAAGAGCGTCCTCCACGCTGTTCCGCGCGCCGAAAGCGAAGCGGCCATCTCCAAGCCTGGCTGCGTTGATGGCGTCGATGCCTTTCTGGCCAAATACGAAGGTTACGATAGTATTATTCTCAGAGTCGGCAATCAAACGGCTTGCGAATTCATCGCCGGTCCCCAGATCAATGAATCGATTGATGCCATCAGGACTCCCGGCACTACTGCCCGCAACCAGTGCAGCGATATCTCCACCATAGTCGTACAACGTGGTTGCGACGGATCCAGAATTGCTGAAGACATCGTAGGCATTCACGGAGAAGGACGCCGCCGAGACGGGCCCTGACAATCCGGACACATCAAAGACGAAAAAGCCCCTGAGAATGCCGAAACCATTAAGGGAGCCAGTGAGGTAGTTGAAATTTGCTGAATTATGCAATCCGTCTGATCTGTACCAGCCCCTGTCGGAAGAGGAGAGCGAGATGGCGGCAGCAGCTTTGAGCTCGCCAGCGACGAGGATCGAGAGTGTGGCGAGGAATCCAAAACGGAGACTTTTCACAGGTTAGATATGTCGAGTGAACGGATCGTAATCAGCACGGGAGCCAATGGCGCATTGTCAGAGATTCGCAACAATCTCGCGGCTCGCCTCCGCGCGATGTGCCTTAACGGAGCTATAGAACTTCGCCCACAATTGTGGAACCGCAGGGTTGCACAGGATGAAGGAAGATGAAATCATCCGGTACTGGTCTTCGTCAGACTGGCAGCCCTGATGCCCATCGCCAAGAGAAATTCGGGCCCTGCCGCCATCCACACCGGGTGAGCGGCACTATCGCTGCAGCGTTCTCTGTCTTTGGCGGTAGTCGACTTCTGAAGCCTCCCGTTGATCGTCAGGGAGTTCAGTAGTCATTCAGGCATCGAATAACAAGTCCTCAGCCAAGGCACTGGTCAGCCCGGCGCGGGCGGCGCTGCGGGAGATGTTCAGCGACCGGCACCTCAGCCAGCGGATCTCGATCCTGGCGATCTGCTTCGGCGCGATCAGTCCGTTCCTGCTGGAAACGCAGCTGGGCCTGGGCAAGGGCAGCTTCGGCCTGCTGGTGGCAGGACGGCTGTGGCTGCTGGCCGGGAGCGCGGGGATGCTGGCGCTGGGGCTGGGCGGACGGCTCGCCACCGCCCCGCGGGTGCTGCCGATGGCCGCGATGGTGGTCGGCTGCAGCCTGATCGTACCGATCGGACTGGCGCTGCCGATGCAGGCCTTCGCCGCCCGCGCCGGCCAGGCCTCAGCCCTGACGGGCTTCCTGCAGCAAGAGGGATCGGCCCTGCTGGAGGCCCTGACCGCCCTGCACCCCCACAGCTCCCAGGTGCCGCTGGCCGTCGTCCTGCTGGCCCTGGCCCTGGTGGTGGGGGCCTACGGCCGGGAACCTTGAAGACACTCCCTCCCGAAGCCCGTGAACTCTGCGTTCCATGGCCAGCCATCGCCGGGGCGGCCCACGCTGCTGGGAAAGCTGCGCGAAGAGCTGGCTGTGCGGCACTACGCCAGGCGAACCGTCAAGAGCTACGTGCTGTGGGTGCGACGGTACATGGCGTTTCACGGCCGCCGCCATCCCCGGGGGATGGGTTCCGTCGAGATCCATGCCTTCCTCAGCCACCTGGCCACGGATCTGGGGGTGAGCGCGTCCACGCAGAATCAGGCCCTCTCGGCACTGCTGTTCCTCTACCGCCAGGTGCTGGGGACGGAGGTCGGGGACCTGACGGGGGTGCCGCGAGCACGCCAGCGCCAGCACCTGCCCACCGTCCTGACGCCCGGTGAGGTGAGGGCCGTGCTCGATCGGCTCGACGGCACGGAGGGTCTGGTGGCCCGGCTCCTCTACGGAAGTGGACTGCGCCTCATGGAGGCGCTGCGGCTCAGGGTCAAGGATCTGGACTTCGAGAAACTCCAGATCACCGTCCGCTCCGGCAAGGGAGACAAGAACCGGCGGACGATGCTGCCTCACACGCTCACGGAGCCCCTACGCCACCACCTTGTCGAGGTGCGAAGACTTCATCAGGCGGATCTGGCGGCAGGGTGGGGACGGGTGGAACTTCCCCATGCCCTTGCACGCAAGTACCCGAACGCCGCAGCCGAGTGGGGTTGGCAGTGGGTTTTCCCTCAACACCACCGCTGGCGCGATGCCAGGGCCCAGCGGGAAGGGCGCCACCACCTCGATCCCACACTGGTGCAGAAAGCCGTCCGCCGAGCCGTACTGGCAACGGGCATCAGCAAACCGGCTACCTGCCACACCCTCAGGCATTCCTTTGCCACCCATCTGCTGGAGAAGGGCCAGGACATCCGAACGATCCAGGAGCTGCTGGGCCACAGCGACGTACCGACCACCATGATCTACACCCATGTGCTCAACCGAGGCCCGCTGGGCGTGGCCAGCCCCGCCGATCTTCCGTAGCGTGCGCAATAAGTGCTTACAGGACCCTGTAACCACATCCGCCAACAGGCCCGCACTATGACCCATGACTGCGGTTCAACTGCTCTCGGACATCAGCAGCGAGCCTGGCGCTGCGACTACAGGGCAGACACCCTAACTGCATGGCGCTTACGGGATCCGTCCATTTTGTAGTTGGATTGACCAAGGGAGGCTCAGCGCTTCTACAGTCTGCAAAGCATCATTGGCTTGGGATTTGGGATGTCACCTGACAATCGCCGCAGAATGGACCTCATCAGCGAGGTTGTCTCTATTGATAGGACTACCGGGCAGGTAGAGCTACGACTTCAACCAGATCCGCGGAGATACAAGTGGATCGAAATAGAAGGCAAAAAGTATTTGCATGATCTTCTCGACAGAGAGCGCATCCCAGAGGTTGTCTTTATCGAGGGCATGAAGACCATGGCGGGCTTGCCAATCTACCTTCACGACTCAAAGGTCGAAGACGACGTCATCTATATTGCATCAAGGAAACATCTAATTCACGACATGCTTGTTGAAGGACCACCTCAATCGACCTTTGAGGACAAGTCTGAGGAATTCTTGCAGAGTCTTGTCAATGAAAGCCTGGGATTTGCGATACTCTCAATCGACATTGCGAATTCAACGGCCATTTCCAGGAGTTACGACCCACAGGCATATGCAAGACTAATCTGCACTTTACTTTATGAGCTTAGTGAACTTGCCCCAGCTTACCATGGCCATGTACTCAAGTACACTGGAGACGGCTTAATTGCTTACTTCCCAGAACCAAATTATGTTGGCAAGAACGATATGGCAATTCAGTGCGCCCAAATGATGAGAAGAATGGTCTACGAAGCCATCAATCCAGAGCTTGATAATCTTGGCAAGCCAGGTATACAAATAAGAATTGGACTTGAGTCGGGCGATGCTGTTATTGTTTCACTAGGAAGTCCAGCAGCAAAACATCAACGGGATATCATTGGCAACGTAATTAGCCTCGCAGCAAAAATCGAGAAGGAAGCCAGTCCAGGGGACATTCTCATGGGAGAATCATTAAATAGAAATATTCATACTTATTGGAGACTAAGATGCGAAGAGGTCCACACGCCAGATCCCTGGCTTAAGAAGAATACAAATGGAACGCCATACCGATTATTTCGGCTAGCGGAAAGTCATTGAGGCTGTTTGTCGGCCCTAATGTATTTCCTTTTTCCATGCAAT
>JMRP01000011.1 GCA_000708525.1 Cyanobium sp. CACIAM 14 | reverse complement strand
TAATTCAGAGGGCCACCTTATGAGTTGGATTGCTACACCATGGCCGGGCCCTGACTTCCTTAATCAATAGAAGCACTTAGTGCTTAGCAGGGCGGATTGCCCTTCCCTATCAATAGATGAGGCGGGGATCCCTCTCAATAGAAGCTTGATGGAAACGAATTCATGGTCTGATCTGAACATTCCTCGAGGTGACTTCCCATGCTTGAGTCAGGTCTCACAGGGCAGCCATGGTTCGCACCCATCGCCAGTGGTGGCACGAACTCTATCGATCTCTCGACAGCTTCGTTCCATCAGGTTGCTTTTGTCGATGGAGGGTTGCCTGATTCTCAGGCTCTCTTGCATGCCCTTCGGCCCGGAGTGGCAGGCTACCTTCTGGATCCCAAGGGTGATGAGATTGCTCAGATCTCCAGGATTCTTCAGGGGTACAGGGATCTGTCGGGAATAGAACTCATAGCCCATGGGAAAGATGGAGAGTTGCAACTTGGCAGCCAGTTCCTTGATGCTGATCGGATCACCGGATTGGCAGACACGTTGCATGGCTGGAGCAGTTCACTGAATGAGAATTCCGACATCCTGATCTATGGATGTGATGTGGCTGCCGATGCGACCGGACAGTCCTTTGTGCAGAAGCTCGCGGGCGTTACAGGCACTCACGTGGCCGCATCGACGCACCTCATCGGCAGCGCCACCAAGGGAGGAGACTGGAATCTGGATTATGCGACAGGCAGCATTCAGATCTCATCACCTTTCACAGAATCCTCGATCCAGACCTACCAAGGGCTGCTCGCGCTGCCTCCTTCGCCTCAGAGTCCGACACTGCAACTGACCCCAACGATCACCTGGGTGGGGACGGCGAATGGTTTCTGGGACGACGCCAATAACTGGCGAGACAGTCATGGGGTCATGAGGACCCCCACCAGCAGCGACGATGTCCTCATCGACGTCCCTGGCGCCACCCCGACGGTCAACGTGCGCAGCAGTCAGACCGTCCACAGCCTGTTGTCCCGTGATGGCCTGACGGTGTCCGGCGCCACACTGACGCTGACGGGCAATTCAGAGATCGACGGCGCTCTGAGCGTGACCAACGGGGGCCTGGCAATCGCTGGGACGCTGACGACGGCCGGCAGTTCAAGTCTGAACAACGTGACCCTCACCGGCAGCGGCAATCTGCAGAACACCGGAACACTGAGCGTCTCGGGCAGCGACTACACCGCCGTTGCGATCAACAACGCCGGCACGCTGGATCTCACGGGAGGCACGCTCCAGCTTGATTATTACAACCCCGCCTCGCTCAACAACACCGGTCTGGTGGACTTACAGGGGGATGCCTCGATCACCAGCCAGTCCTCCGGCGACACCTTCACAAACAGCGGCATCTTCCGCAAATCGGGCGGCACCGGCACCTCGTCGGTCACGAGTGTCTTCAACAACAGTGGTGGCACCGTCGACGCCGAGTCGGGCACGCTGGCGATCGGGGGCGGAACGCACACTGGGGGGGTGTTCACGGCCGGCACCGGCGCCGTGCTGTCGTTCAGCGGACGCACCGTGTTCAGCGGCACCTTCAGTGGCGGTGGGGCCGGTCAGATCCGATTCGTCGCCAGCAACGACGTCTACAACTGGTGGACCGCAGGAGCGGGCGGCGCCACCTTCAACTTCTCCAGCCCGGCGGTGCAGCTGAGCGGCAAGTTCAACGCCAACGGCGCCACGATCAGCAACACTGGCTACCTGGATCTGTCGCCCTCCACCGGCGCGGCGACGTTGCTGGGCAACTGGACCAACAGCGGCACCATCGCCCAGGTTGGCAATGCAGCGCTCGACGTCTACGCCACGGTCGACAACACAGCCGCAGGGGTCTGGGACTTCCAGGGTGACTACACCCTCTATCCAGGTGGTGCCAGCACGGCCAGCGCCGCCCCAAGCTTCATCAACCACGGCACGCTGCGCAAGTCCGCCGGCTCCGGTGTCTCCACGGTCAGCGGCGGCGCCTTCAGCAACGCCGGCGGCACGCTGGACGTGCGCACCGGCACGCTGGCGATCGCCAGTCCGGGCGGCACCAGCAGCGGAGGCAGCTTCAGCATCGCGAGCGGCGCGACGCTGGATCTGACGGGCGGCCAGACCGTCAACTACTCCGGCACCTACACGGGATCAGGGTCGGGCACCGTACAAGTGGCCGGCGGCACGCTCGCCGTGGGCGCAGGAGGCGCCACGTTCAACCTGCCTGGCACACAGTTCCTTTGGACAGGCGGCGGCATCGCTGGCGGCACCGGTGGCCTGCGCAACCAGGGCACGATGACTGCGACCGGCAGCGGCACCAAGACCCTGGGCGGGCTGCTGCGCAACGACGGCACGCTGAACCTCCAGGGCGGCGCTCTACAGCTCGACGACCTCGGCGTGGCCACCATTGCCAACACCGGTCTGATGGACCTTCAGGCCGATGTCGTGTTCACCCACCGCTACGCCGACGCCGCAGGCATCGTCAACACCGGCACCGTGAGAAAGAGCGGTGGAACCAATGGCAGCACCGGGAATGCCACCTTCGCCAACAACGGCGGCACGGTCGATGTGCGTACGGGCAGCTTCACCATCAATGGGGGCAGCTGGTCGGGCGGCCAGCTCACAGCGACGGCAGGCGCCTCGCTGACGCTGGCTGGATCATTCACGGTGAGCGGGACGCTCACCGGCGCTGGCACCGGGCAGATCCAGTACACCGGCGCAAGCTCCGACAGTCTGATGGCCACCGGCTCCGGTGCAGCGCTGGACTTCGAGACCACGCCGCTGCAGTGGCTGGGTGGTCAGATCAACGGCGGGTCGGTCGGCTGGACCAATCGCGGCACGATCCAGCGCCTGACTGTGGGCAGCACGAAGAACGCGGGCTATGTGCTCGGCCGGTTCGACAACGGGGGCACCCTGGTCGAGAGTGGCGCCACGATCATTGAGATTGGCGTCGGCGCGGTTCTCACCAACCTCGCCGGCGGCCTGATCGACTTCCAGGGCGACGGCACGATGCTCGAGGCGCCGATCGGTTCCGGCAGCGGCCATGTCGTGATCAACCACGGCACCGTGCGCAAGTCTGCCGGCACGATCTCGAACATCATCGTCGGCGGGTTCGACACGGCCGGTGGCGTCATCGACGTCGAGGCGGGCACCTTGGCCTTCGACCGTGGCGACAACCATGGCGGCGTGTTCCAGGTCGCCGCCGGTGCCACGCTCGACCTTGCCGACAGCACCGACACCTCGGGCAGCGTGCGCGTCGCCTACAGCGGCACGTTCACCGGCAGCGGCCCGGGTCGCGTCCTGCTCGCCGGGAACGTGCTTGCTGCAGGCGCCACCGGTGCGACGTTCAGTCTGCCCACTGGTCTGTTCCAGTGGACCGGCGGCGTCATCGACGGTGGTACCGCCGGCTTCACCAACGCGGGCTCGCTGACCCTGTCGGGCAGCGGCACCAAGTACATCGGCGGGCTGGTCGACAACACCGGGACGATCACGCATCAGGCCGGCAACCTGCAGCTCGACTACTACGTCGGCAGCGCCAGTTTCGCCGGGATACTGCTCAACGACGGCCTGTACGACCTGCAGGCCGACGCCATCTTCGGGCGCCAGGTGCTCGACGCCGCAGCCATCCACAACACGGGCACGCTGCGCAAGTCGGGTGGCACCGGAACGGCGACCATCACCAACGCTCTGCCGATCGACAACACCGGGACGGTCGAGGTCCGCTCGGGGACGCTGGCACTGGATGGTGCGGACACCACCGGCCTCAAGCCGGCCTTGGCGCAGGTGACCGGCACCACGCTCACCGGCGGCCACTGGATCGTCGGCGCCGGTGCCACGCTGCGTCTTCCCACCATCACCGTCAATCAGGCCGACATCACGCTGGATGGCACCGGCTCGAAGCTGACTGCGATCAACGGACTGGCAACCAACGCCGGCAGCCTGACGCTCAGCGGTGGTCGCAGCTTCTCGACCACCGGCAACCTGGCCAACACCGGTCGGATCGCGCTCGGGCCGGCCAGCACGCTCACGGTCAATGGCACCTACACCCAGGGCAGCACCGGAACGCTGTCGAGCCAACTCAGCGGCAGCCCGGCAAGCGGGCAGTTCGGCCAGCTCGTCGTGAGCGGCAACGCTGCCCTGGACGGCACCTTCGCCGCCACGCTGGCCAGCGGCTACGGCCCCACCTCCGGCGACAGGTTCGTCGTGGCGCGCTTCGGATCCCACAGCGGTGCCTTTGCCACGGTGTCGCTCCCCGCCGCCGCGGCTGGAGCGCTCTTCAGCTCGAA
The DNA here is from genome assembly GCA_000708525.1 of Cyanobium sp. CACIAM 14. GTDB lineage: Bacteria > Cyanobacteriota > Cyanobacteriia > PCC-6307 > Cyanobiaceae > Cyanobium. The sequence goes on along the minus strand of JMRP01000011.1, from coordinate 62,796 downwards.
CCTGGCGCCCGGCAGCTTCGCCCTCACGGCGCAGGCGACTGCTGCCGACCTCGCGGTCGGCGCGATCACCCTGCCCACCAGCACGCTCGCCCCGGGCAAGACCACAAACCTCGACGTGCGTGTCGACAACCTTGGCGGGCTGCCGGCCACCGGCACCTGGACCGACTCCCTCTACCTTTCTGCTGACACCACGCTGGATCCAAGCGACACGCTGCTCGCGCGCGTGACCCACAGCGGTGACGTGGCCGGGGGCGCGAGCTATCACGACACGGTGAGCGCGCCGCTGCCGGCGCTGGCCGACGGCGCCTACCACGTGATCGTCATCGCCGACAGCCGCGGACAGGTGAGCGATGCCAGCCGGGCCAACAACCAGCTCGCCACCTCCGGAACGGTGGCGGTGCATGTGCCGCTGCTGCAGATCGGCCAGCCGGCCACGGGCCAGCTCGCAGACAGTGGCGATGTCTGGTACCACCTGGTGGTACCACCCGGAGCCAACCTCGATCTGTCGGCCAAGGCAGCGGGCAGCGGCGCCGATCTGTTCCTGCGACAGGGCGCGCTGCCCACGCGCAGCGACTACGACCAGACCACCAGCACCAACGCCGCGAACCCGCACCTGCAGCTGGCCAATGCCCAGGGAGGCGACTACTACCTGCTGGTGCATGCGCATCCGAACGGCGGCGCCGCGCAGGCCTACACGCTGGCCGCCTCGACCGCGTCGTTCGCCGTCACCGGCATCGAGGACACAGGGGGCTTTCTCTTCGTCTTCGGCAGCGCCTTCACCCCGAACACGACCGTGAGCCTGCTCGCCGCCGACGGCACTGTCTACGCGCCGAAGGCGACGAGCTTCCTTGATTCCACGCGCGTGGAGGCCGACTTTGACCTGAACAATGTGCCGGTGGGCAGCTATGTGGTGCGCGCGACCGATGGCACCAAGAGCGCCGACGCATCCTCGACCTTCGACGTCGGCAACCCCGCGATCGGCAACTACGCCTCCAGCACCATCTATTCGCCACCCATCGTGCGTGTGGGGGCACCGATCGTGACCACGGTCACGGTCTACGGCATTAACGGTCTGTACGTGCCGGTGCCCTTTTTGATGATCGACGCGAGCAATGTCGCCTCGAAAGCACACGTCGACATCTCCGGACCGCAACTGCCCCCGCTGCTGGCGCCGGGCGCAACCACGACCCTTAGCCAGACGTTCATGCCTAAGCCCGTGGGCGACGGGGTGCAGAGCGACTTCAAGCTGTCGCAGGTCAGCCTGTTGCAGACGATCGACTGGGACGCGCAGAAGGCCAGCCTGCGCCCGAAGAGCATCACGCCCGAGGCCTGGGACGCGATCTGGGCGAACCTGCGTCCGCAGCTCGGCACCATCGTCGGAGACTACCTGCGCCTGCTCGAGATCGACTCCAAGGCGCTGTTCGTGAACGGCGACATCACGCGCGACATCGGCGATCTGTTCGGCTTCGAAATGATGAAGGCGAACGACCAGATTCAGTCGCCCGTGTCACCCTCGGCGCTGGACCTGTCGTTCCCGGCGCCGGGGCTGTCCCTGGACTTCGGCCGAAACTTCCTTGGCGGCTCGATCGGCGGCCGCTACAGCCTGGGCCGGATGGGCCGCGGTTGGGTTGACGACTTCGACATCTCGGCAACTGCCGATCCGGCGACCACCGTGGTCACCATCCGCGAAGGCGCGACGACGCGCTACTTCGCACCCGACGGCAACGGTGGATTCACCGGCATGCCCGGCGACAGCGGCACGCTGAGCCTCGTGGGCGGCGGCTACCAGCTGCGAGAGACGACCGGCGACCTCACCGTGTTCCGCGCCGACGGGTCGCTCGACTATCTGTCCGATGCCAACGGCAACCGCATCACCGCCGGCTACACCAACGGTCTGATGACCAGCCTGACCCACTCGGACGGCGACACGATCACTCTCGCCTACAACGCCCAGGGCCGGCTGGCCCTTGTCACCGACCCGGCGGGCCGCATGGCCGTCTACACCTACGACGCGAGCGGCCAGGAGCTGCTGTCGGTCACCACCGTTGCCGGCACCACCACCTACACCTACACCGCTGACGCCAGTGGACCGCGCGCGCACGCGCTGACCTCGATCGGTGCGCCCGACGGCACCCACGTCTATTACGCCTACGACCCCCAGGGCCGGCTGCAGACCGAGCAGCTCGACGGGGGCGCACAGGCGCTGACGTACAGCTACGACGTGGCGAGCGCGCGCGTCACCGACGCGCTGGGCAACGCCACGACGCTGCGCTTCGACGACGCCGGCCGCGTGATCCGCACCGACGGCCCCGGCGGGCAGTTCAGCTATGCCAAATACAACGACAACAACCAGCTCTCGAAGGTCGAGGCCCTGGGCGGCGGCTCGTCGAGCATCACCTACGACGCGCAGGGCAATCCGAACCTGACCACCGACCCAACCGGTGCCTCAACCACCTTCGTCTACGACCCCGCACATGCCGGACTGGCGCAGTTCACCGACGCGAAGGGCAACGGCTTCCGCAACCAATTCGACGCTAACGGCAACCCGTCGCAGACGACCATGGCCGATGGCAGTACGTCGACCTATGGCTACGACGCCCAGGGCAACCTAACCCGCTCGGTCGACCGCGACGGCCTGGTCACGACGATGACCTACAACATCCGCGGCCAGCTCACGAAGTTGGTGGCCGCCGACGGCGCGACCACTACCTACACCTACGACGCGCACGCCAACCTGAAGTCGGCCACCGATGCGAGCGGCACCATCACGATGCAGTACGACGATGCCGATCGGATGACGCGCATCGACTACCCGGACGGCCGCTTCCTCAAGTACGCCTACAACGCCGGCGGCCAACGCGCCCAGATGGTCGACAGCACCGGCTTCACGACCAACTACACCTACGACGCGGCCGGTCGGCTGGCGCGGCTGACTGACAGCGAGGACAACCTGATCGTCGCCTACACCTACGACCCGGCGGGCCGCCTGCTGCGCAAGGACCAGGGCAACGGCAACCACACCGACTACGGCTACGACACCAGCGGCGAGCTCACTTCGATCAGCAACGTGGCCGCCAACGGCAGTATCAACTCCAGCTACATCTACACGTACGACCTGCTGGGCCGCACCAGCACCATGACCACGGCCGAGGGCACGACCACCTACGGCTACGACGGCGACAGCCGGCTGACGCAGGTGACGCTGCCCGATGGCCACACGATCACCTATACGTATGACGCGGCCGGCAACCGGGTGCAGGTGGATGATGGTGGCAACGTCACCGCCTACACCACCAACAACCTCAACGAGTACACCGCGGTCGGTGGTGCGACAGACACTTACGACACTGCCGGGAACCTGGCCACGACCACCGGCATCAATGCCGCGCGTTACACCTACGACGCGCTTGGCCGCCTGGTGGGCGTGACCAATGCCAATGACACCTGGACCTTTGAGTACGACGCGCTGGGTGACCGCACCGCCATCGTGCACAACGGCCAGCGCGCCGAGTACCTGGTCGACCCGGCAGGACTGGGCGACGTGGTCGGCAGCTTCGACGGCAGCGGCGCGCTGTCGGCCCACTACACCTACGGCCTGGGACTAGCGAGCCAGGTCGACGCTGGCGGCAATGCGGCCTACTACGACTTCGATGCCGCCGGCTCCACGGTCGGAATGAGCGGCGCGGAAGGCACCTACCTCAACCAGTACAGCTACATGCCGTTCGGCGAACTGCGCTCGGCAACGCAGACAGTGGCCAACCCGTTCCAGTTCGGCGGCGCGATGGGGGTGCAGGCTGACAGCACTGGGTTGAGCTTCATGAGGGCGCGTTACTACGACGCCACGACCGGAAGATTCACCCAGGCGGATCCCGCAGGCATCGCTGGCGGCGCGAACCTCTATGCCTTTAGCGGTAACGATCCTATGAACATCGCCGATCCGAGCGGACTCGGCGGGGGTGCAATCGGAAAGGGTGGCGAACTTGGCCTGGGACGGGCTGTGAGCGGTGCCGGTGGTCCGAGCGTGGTGTACGTAAGGGTTCCGGACACGGTGGCAGAGTCGATTGCCAATCGTGCGGCAGAAGTCGCGGCCATGGAAGCGTCCAAGGCCGCACGATCGGCTGAAGCGGCACAGAAGTGGGCGGCTGAACAGGCAGCTGCCGCGGAAGCCGCCAAGGCTGCGGCAGGCCGCTCATCGATATTGAGTAAAGTGGCTTTAGTTGTGGCCATTCCCCTCGAACTCTGGAACAGGATCTCGAAGACCTATACCGCAGGGTACCAGCTAACTCATGACGGCAACCTACCCCCAGCCCCGCACATCAAGGCGTTGGACTGGGAATCCCCCTCTGCCGGGTTCCCATCTCTCGAAGAGGCGATCTTGATGGGCGGGTTTGCGGCATACCACTCGTTAACTACTCAGAGAGACCTTTCTGTCGACCCCAACTTCATCTCCGGCCCCGGCGGCTACGGCAACGCGCAGTACGTGCGAGGCGATTCCCTCTATCCCTACGAGATCGGCTTCGAGAATCAGCCCACCGCCGCCGGCCCGGCCGCCCAGGTGGTGATCACCGATCAGCTCGACTCGAACCTTGATCTCTCCACCTTCCAGCTGGGCAGCTTCGGCTTCGGCAGCGTCAACGTCGACGTGCCCGCCGGCCGCCAGTACTACAGCACCCGGCTCGACGAGCGCTCGACGCTGGGGGTGTTCGTCGATGCCACCGCCTCGCTGGATGCGTCCTCGCGCACGCTCACCTGGACCCTGACGGCGATCGACCCGACCACGCTGGATCTGCCGGCAGACCCCACGGTGGGCTTCCTGCCACCCGACGACGCCAGCGGTCGCGGCTCGGGCTACGTCAGCTACTTCGTGCAGCCCAAGGCCGGCCTCGCCGACGGCACGCCCATCGACGCCCAGGCGAGCATCGTCTTCGACGCCAACGCGCCGGTCGCGACTAACGTCTTCGTGAACACGGTCGATGCCAGTCCACCCACCAGCGCCGTGAACGCGCTGCCGTCGACCACGAACAGCTCGAGCTTCACGCTCAGCTGGGGCGGCAGCGATGGCAGCGGCGCGGGCATCGCCAGCTACGACGTGTTCGTCTCCACCGATGGCGGCGCCTTCCAGCCGCAGCTGCAAGGCACAACGCAGACCACCACCACCTTCACCGGCAGCTACGGCCATAGCTACGCCTTCTACAGCCTTGCCACCGACAACGTCGGCCGGAGCGAGGCCGGCAAGACCGTCGCTGACACGTCCACCACCGTGCCGCTGCAGCCGCCACTGTTGGCCGGTGCCGGCACCATGGTGACGTTCACCGAGGGCGGCCCGGCGGTCGCGGCGGCGCCGGCGATCACGGTCACCGATGTCGACAGCCCAACGCTCGCCTCGGCCCGCGTCGCGATCACCTCGGGCTTCCTGGCCGGCGACACCCTGGCGGCCACGACGGCGGGGACGACGATCAGCGCGAGCTACGACGCCGGCACCGGGGTGCTGACGCTCACTGGCAGCGACACGCTGGCCCACTACCAGTCGGTCCTCAAGTCCGCCACCTTCCTCTCCGACAGCCCGAACCCGACCGCCTACGGCGCGGACAGCGCCCGCGGCCTCAGCTGGCAGGTGAACGATGGTGCGCTCGACTCCACCATCGCCAGCAGTGCCGTCAACGTCGTTGGCGTCGATCAGGCCGCCGTGCTCTCGGGGACCCCCGGCAACGTCACGTTCACACAGGGGGGCGGGGCCGTGTCGGTGGCGCCCGCCCTGGTGGTCTCGGATGTCGACAGTCTCCAGCTGGCTTCGGCCCAGGTGGCCATCACCTCTGGCTTCCTGGCCGGCGACACGCTGGCGGCCACGACGGCGGGGACGGCGATCAGCGCCCACTACGACCCGCTCACCGGGGTGCTCCAGCTGAGCGGCAGCGACACGTTGGCGCATTACCAGGCGGTGCTCGCCTCCGTCACCTTCAGCAGCAGCAGCTCCGATCCCACCCAGAGCGGCAGCGACACCACCCGGACGCTCCGCTGGAGTGCGAACGACGGCGAGCTCGACTCCGCGCCGGTCACCTCCACCGTGACCGTGGTTCCTGGGGTTTCGCCTCCGGTGCTGCAGAACCCCGGGCCCCAGGCGCTGGTGGCGGGGCAGACCCTGACCCTGCACCTGCTCACCACCAACCCCAACCCCAGCCCCACCCTCCGGTTCAATCTGCTCGCCGGTCCTGCCGGGGCGCTGCTGGATCCGGTGACAGGGGTTCTGACATGGACCATCCCCGCCCTGTTCCCAGGCGGTCTGGTGGCGTTTTCCGTCAGTGCCTCCGATGGAGACCTCACCAGCGATCCGCTGACCTTCTCGGTGGCGGTGTTCCGCACCTCCTCCACCGCATCCGCCCGGAGGAGAGCTGCAGTGGCCGTGTGACGCCCGATTCCTCTCCACAGTGCCCCGCCAAGCAGTCCCCACCGTGACAGGACGGCATCCCATCAGAGGAGATCCCTTCTTCCGGCGAGGCCCCCCCGGCCCGGCGGTACCGGAACGCCGGGATTGTTCAGCAAGGCAGTCAGTGGTGACACGGTCTCGGTCGTCAACGCCACAACCTTCTGCCACTCCTGGCCTGAGCCTGGGGGGCAAGAGCAGACCCTCAGCGATCGTCCTGGTCATCAAGAGCAGGTGGACACTCACCCGGCATCCGCTTCTTCATCGGCACCCATGGCTTCCCATCTCCCGACACGTCATCCCTCACTTTCGAGAGTGGCCGCCGTACTGGCGTGTCTTCCAGTCCTGGTTCTTCCCCTGAGGGCCGAGGCTCTCACGCTTCTCGATCAGCCCGCGAACGGCTACGACCTTCCGTCTCAGGACTTCCCGGATTTCCCTGCCTTCACTGCGGCCGGATTCGACGATTTCAGCCTCACCCAACCCACAGCCCTGACCGCGATCACGGCCTTCGGCACGGAGCAGGGAACCCCCTCGGCGAATGTCCAGGTGCGGGCGGCCATCTGGTCGACACCCGATCTTTCCGGTTCCCCTCTGGTGAGCTTCACCGGTACGGAGACGGGTTCGGATCTGGTCTTCGATCCCATGGGGTACGTCATCTCACCGGGGACGTACTGGCTCTCGGCTCAGATCGTCCGGCCGATCACCGGCGGGCAGTGGTACTGGCAGGAGTCCGACACCCTCACGGGTGCCGATGCCCTCTGGCAGAACCCTGGGGGAGGTTTCGGTTACGGTCCAGCTCCGGGCCCCTTGCCGGATGGCGGCCAGGCCTTCGCCTTCCGGATCGATGGGCTCCCGGCTGTCCAGGCCCAGTCCGTTCCCGGACCTCTGCCGGTCTTCGGCAGCCTGACGGCCCTGGTCTGGAGCCGACGGCTGAGGAAGCGGATCAAGGCCACCAGGGATGTTCCTCGCGCTTGAATCCTGATCCCTGACCACCTCGTCTTCAAGGGAGATGGTGGGAGCTCAGATCCGGGAGGGAGGTCTGCCTGGGGACCGGAGCCGCGCTGGCCAACCCGGGAGGCGGTGAAGCTGCCGATCAGCGACGACCCCAAGCCACCTTTCTCACTGCAACTCCCCGCCGCATCGGCTCGTCGCTGCATCGCATGCGAGGAGGTTCGCTCCTGGGAGCGGACCCAGGTGCTGCTGCGGGAGGGGCACACCGATCTCGAAGGCGATAGGGGCGGCGAAGCCTGTGAATCGTTGAGCGAACGGGGAGGGTGATGCCTGGGAAACGCCAAGTCCATGGCAGTGCCCAGCAAGGGAAAGTGGAGCTCCAGACCCTGGCCTCAGCCAGCGAGTCCCTGTCTCTCCAGCAGGTGCAGAATGAACCACCACTTCCTGAGACTGTCCATCTACCCATGGCAAATAAGTCTTTGGAGCCGGCAATAGTTGGGTAAATCAGAAAAACCGCCTCACCGCGTCATGTAGTCATTGGGAGAGCCTGTCCAAATTGGTTGCTTCAGTTGCCACATGGGAATTCCATTCTCCATGACCGAGAGAGCGGCTCCCTAAGCGGGGCCCACTATTGACTTAGCCTGTGTGCCATTGGTGCGCCCAAGTCACTGAAACACTTCAAAAAGAAGCGGCTCAGGAGGAGAGAAATTGAAGCAGGTTTTGCCCCTTAGCCGGGATGCCATCAAGGGCTTTATAGTTATAGTCAACAATGCTATAGTCATAAATCAGCCAATGACCAAGATAGGCAATTGATCGCAACTTAGTCGCCTTGAAAGCTGCATCAGCCTCTGCCAATGTATGGGTCCAATCAGCTACATCCCATGCCTTTGCCAGCCTCAGCTCGGCAACCAAGGCATAGAATTCATCCAAGTCGACCTCTGTATCTCCCGCGTCAATCACTGGAAAATGAGGATCTAGAATGGGTCGGCCTAGCAAGGGAATAGAAACCCGTGCCTCCACTCTTCCACTCGAAAAGTTCAACTCCTCCATGCAACTAGCGATGGCAGCATCAGCCTTCATTGATACGTTGGGGAAATTTTCTTGTAAGCGAGGCATCTGACGAAGCAAGTGAAATAAATGATAGGGTTGTTCCTCAAAGTAGTTGAAGAAAGGTCGTGCCGAATTCAACACCTTCTCTTCCGCTTTCCGAAGAGAGAGAGTTGGATTGAAGCTGTTGTTGGCTGATACCAGAAGCTCAGGATTAAGTGCATGAGCCGCCCTTGCCAAGGAGCAAGATGAAACTCGCCGATGGGCCAAGTGGCTGACATCCTCCAACGGCGAACCAGCCTCACCGATAAGTTTGTTAAAAGACTCTGGAACTACTTCATTGGGCTCCATCAGACCACGGAGACCAAAGCCAGCTTCCAAGAATGACTGTGCGACAAGCTGTGAACAAAACTGCCCAGGATTCCCTTTGGGCCTAAAAGACTTAAGAATTGGCTCAGAGGTGATTGCACCATGAGTAGAATAGGGCCTATATGTAAGCTTTTTGGCTTGTTCGGCGACTTGCGCGAGGGCCTCTTCAGAGAGCGCATTGGGTCGCAAGACACGGAGCTGTGTAGGTTTTATAGCCGTAAATCTTCGGACATGGGCCTTCCTCACTCCCAACGGCACAGCCTCAATGACGAAGCCGCCGCCAACATGCAGAGAGGCATGGCTGATTTTGCTCCGTGTTTTTAGACGAATAAAACTAGATCCAAGAAAACCTTTCTCTACCTTGTTCCAAACAGTAGAAAGGATAATGTCTCCCACCCTCAAAGCATTCGAATCAATAACAATGAGGTCCTTTGCGCCAAAGAAGGACTCGGCATTAATATTCATGTCTATAAAAGCATGGCTGGCTTGACGTGATCCAATTCTCGGACTAATCCGCATGAGCGTGGGCGGGCTTAGTCTTGATGCAGCGCTAAGTTGAGAGGCTTCAAGCAAAACGGCTGAGAGAGCCGAAAACGACCGAATTTTATTTTAGTGCAAGAGCCGGTGATCGGCCAAGGCCAGGAGCAACGGAACCGCGAAGCACAGTTCTCTGTCCAGAGGCTCGTCCTGGGAGCGACCGTTGATGGATTCAGAAATACGGTCGGGCCACTGCGATCCCGCAGGGATGCCGCTGAGAAGCTGTTGGTCGGCTTGCACCAGCGCTTGGATACAATGGAGATGAATTCGGAAGCCTAGTCAAAGGGGATGAGGTTGGCACTGTGTTGCTGAACCGCCTACCGATGGAGGCGGTGGTATAAGGCTTCTAGCGAACTGACCACGATTGACAGGTAGCTGATCAGGGAAGAATCGATTAAAGGAGGTGGACTGACGCACATCCCGCCCTGCCCCACATCAGGAAACAGTTGCTAAGGGGAGCTGATAGTTTCCTAGTATCTGAAGGCAAAGGTTCCTTGATCGAGATGGACTTGGAAGTCACCATCTTGATCTTTTTCCCAGCGGCCCAAGTAGCGCCTGCCCTGGAGGATCACTTCTGCTGAATCGTCATTCCACAGGACAACAGTGCGTGTAGTCCCATTAGGCTCAATGACATCGTAGACAAGATGGCCGTTGACATTTATTCGCGACGTCACCGTACATCTTGACGGTTCAAGATCGGTTGAATCTTGTGAGAGCTGGAACCAGCAAGTCGGACCAGAGGCCGAACGTCCGCTGACCTCTGAGGGTCGTTGAGCTGAGTCGTTTGCGGCTCCTTCGCTAGGATCAACCGGGGATTGTGTCGTCTCCGGACGGCTTGGAGGCGAAGGTGGTTTGGCCAGAAAAGCGTTGATGGTGCTAGCTGCCAGTGCGAAGTTCAGGCCCTCGCTATCCCGGAGCTTGAAGGTGGCCATGCCGACGACACAGCCTGTGCCATCAAGGACAGGCCCCCCGGAATTGCCCGGGTTAATCGCCGCATCAATCTGGAGGATGGCACCATCATCTCGCAGCCCACTGACAATGCCACGACTGATGCTGAAATCCAGCCCCTTGGGCGCACCAATGGCAAAGATATCGGCACCGACATTGACTGCCTCTGGCTTGATCTGAAGCACTTTGCCGCGGATGTTGCGCACTTCCAACAAGGCAAGGTCTGGTTCTGCCGAGTTGCCACCACCGGTTGCGACCACAGCTGCATTGTCCTGGCTGCCGTCCGGCCATTTCAATGTCGCCACCTGGCTGCCCTCCACCACATGGGCATTGGTCACGAGCAGGGTGACGCCATCTTGATGGCGAACGACAAAGGCACTGCCTAGGCCATCCGATGTTTCCACAACAGCCACACCGGCCTTCGAGCCGGAGAAGATGGCCTCTGTAGAGAGGTTCTGATTCGTGCAGGGTGGAGCCTGAGGAACAGGAATCTTCGTGGAGGTCGTGGTCTCGACCTTCGGCGAGGTGCAACCGGCAAGGGCGAAGGGGATCAGAGAGAGGCTGGTTAAAATCCCAAGAGCGTGGCGGTTCCGCTTCACAGCCGTGGCTTGTCCTTTTTGCTCGATGCCTATGCTAAGCAGGCTGAACCGGTTTGCCCGATAGAGGAACGGCTGCGGGAGTCGGGCCTCTGCACGCAAGCTTCGCTCACCCCGGCAGGGGGAGGATTCAGTATCGAGTTGGCCATCGTTGGAGCCAGTTCCTTGGCTCACGATTCGTCTTGTGGCAGCGCTCAGCCAGCTCCTCCTCCAAGCCCTGGTCATGGGGAACCACGAGAAATCCCGTTTGGACCTGGCCTACAAGTGGGACTATAATGTTCTACTTCTACTGGATGAAAAACGGAAGTTCCAATTGGGCTTTACCAGCCCATGTAGTCACCGCTTCCATGGCCGTTTCGAGGAGTGGCGTTCTGATTCTGAGGAGGTCCCATATAGTCTCCAGAGCTCCACCCACTCTTGCGTTGGAAACTTTCTTGCTGCGGGCTTGAAATTCTTGAACACCCATAGCCAACGCAGTTTCCATAGCCATTCATTTGTCCGTAGAACTGTTGGGCATACCCAGGAATGGTCAACGCTGAGCTAAGTAGCGTTGCGGCAATGGCGAGGAAGCGGAGCATGAGCATGTTGCCGAGGCGAATGAATGCGACCTAATTGTAGATCTCTTCAACTATACACAGTCGGAGTTGGCATTCCAAATGCAATGGGATTATCTCGCCCCCAGCAACGGCATGCTCAGCTTTAGGCATGAAGACTCTTTCGGCAAACCGCACCTAGTCCCGCCTATCGTGCACACCCGCAAACGACTTCAGGGGAGGACGTCGGCGGCCTTGATGAGTTCGACCTGCCGCAGTGTTGCATGCCGGGATCTTCCTGTGGCTACCAGCAGGGGCGTCCGAGCGCATTGCCGGTGAGCCGAAAATTGTCGTAGGTCCATCGGACCTGTCTGGCCAGGAGGGCATACACGGCCATGCGCGGGGCCTGCTTGCGTCTGACCAGCTGGACAAGCTTCCACAGCTGCAGGAACATAGCCAGTCACCGTTCCAGCTAGGCCTAGGGGGGGTTGATCTTCTCGAGCACGGCGTTAAGCCGCCGGTCGTAGAGAGTTTATACGGCCACCAGCTCCCCGAACGAAGAGAGAGCAATTGCGTTTTGCTATGTCCATCTGGCCGGGGCCCAAAGACCTGGAGATCTCCCCGTAGGACATGTGGAGCTCCTTCCAGCTGGGGCCGTGGTCGATCAGCAAGGCCCGCTCCTTGCCCGGTGAAGGTCGCAGCACCCGCCCCTGGAGCTGGCGCAGGAGACGCAGGGATCGGGTGGGCCGTACCAGCTGCAGGCAGCCTGCTTCGGGGACGTCCAGTCCCTCGTCCACCACGACGCAGGCGCAGAGCACGGTGATCCGACCCGCCCGGAAGTCGGCGAAGATCCGGTCCCGTTCGGCGGTGGCCATGGACCCGTCCACCGCCATGGTCGTGATGCCTGCCGCCCGGAAGCTGGCTGCCAGTTCCTGGGCATGGGCGACGCTGACGCCCACGGTGATGGTTGGCAACCGGTTCACGTTCAGCCGCTGCCAGTCCTCCACGACGGCCCCGGCGAGACCCACGACCCGCTCCTGGAGCTGGGTGGGGTCGTAGTCGCCCAGTTTGGTGCTGACGCCAGCCACGTTGATCTGGGCGGGGCTGGCATACAGGTCATAGGGGCAGAGAAAGCCGTGCTCCATCAGCCACTTCGGCGGGGACCCCGCGAGCAGCACATTGGACCCGGCGCCACCGAGGCCGCGGCCATCCGGGCGTATGGGGGTAGCGGTGAAGCCGATGGTGAGATCGGGAGCGAGGGCATCCCGGACCCGCTGCCAGCTGGTGCTGCCCATGTGGTGGGCCTCATCGGCCAGCAGCAGGCCGCCCTGGGGGAGGTGGGCCAGCCGGCGGGCCAGCGTCGGCACCATGGCCACCAGCACCGGCGCGGACCAGTCGGGGCGGCTGCCGGAGAGCACCAGCTCCGGGGCCTGGCCGGTGTGGTGTTTGTTGGCCGCGGTGATCTGCAGGGCGATTTCCCGGCGGTGGCAGATGGCGATCGACTGCCGGTCGGTGGAGCGATTCAGGCGCACCATCTCGGCGATCAGGGCCGTCTTCCCCCCGCCGGTGGGCACCACCACCAGCGGGGCCTGACGCACCTTGAGGGCCTGGCAGCTGCGGTCCACCAAGTCCTGTTGGTAGGAACGGAGGGCAAAGCCCATCAGGCTCCCTCCCCCGGTGCGCCGGCCGGCTGGTGCTGGGCGACCCATGACGCAACTGCCGCGGCGATCTCACCGGACTGGGACCGGAAGTTTCGGACGGCGAGCTGGTCGAGTTGGCGCCGCAACGGAACCGGGATGCGGGAACGGATCTCAGCTACCGCCGCTCCCTGCGTCATGTGTGTGTTCAATGTTCATAGTAGTAGCGCCGCTTTCCAGAACGATGAAACTCTGCTGCTGATCCGGTCGCCCCTGCTGGCACGTCATTTCGAGGCGGAACTGAACCGCCTCTGGCGGGGCGCCGAATTGGGCGTCAACGGCCGGTTGCGGCGCAAGATCGCCCTCCAGCGTCGCAACTGCGGCAGCGGCACTGTCAGGGCCGCGGGGATGGCACCGGCGGTGGCGTCTACGATTCGATGATGCGTAGCGCACCATCCATGGAGCCGGTGTCCCCCCCTGCCTCCCGCCAGGTCACCCCCCGCCTGGATGCCATCAACCTGATGCTCAGGGATCTGCACACCCGTCACGACGAGATCCGCCATCGGGCCGCCTTCCGGGGCTGCACCAGCGAACTGCTCACCCTGCAGCAGGAGCTGGTGGACTATCTGCTCAGCAAGAAGCACTCCCTCCAGGGCACGGAGGGCGCTCCTCCGGAGAAAGGCCTCAACTACAACTCCTTCACCTGAGTCCCCCTTCCGGCCCAGCCTCGGCCCGGGTCGTGGTGGTCGGCGCCGGTCCCACCGGTGTCGCTCTGGCCCTGCTGCTGAGCCGCAGCGGCCTGACGGTGGACCTTGTGGAGGCCGGCGGCCGGACGAGCCGCCGCTTTCGCGGCGAGGGGCTCATGCCCAGCGGTCTTGAGGCCCTGGCCGCCATGGGGTTCATGCCCCTGCCTCAGGCGGTCAGGCAGCTTCCGCTCACCGCCTGGAGCTTCCACCTCGACGGTCAGCTCCTGTTCGAGACGGCCGAACCGATGGGTGCTCGCCAGCCCTGCACCCTGATCGACCAGGACTCCCTGCTGCGGGAGCTGGTGGCGGAGGCTGGCAGGCAGCCCGGCTTCCGGCGGCTGCAGGGCCAGGCCGTGCGGGAGCTGCTCCGCCGGAGCGGCCGGGTGGTCGGTATCGGCCTGGCGGACGGCACCTGCCTGGAGGCGGAACTGGTGGTCGCCTGCGACGGCCGGGACTCCCTGCTGCGCCAGAAGGCGGATCTTGCGCTCGAACTTGCCCCCACCCCTCTCGAGGTGCTCTGGTTCCGGCTGGAGGCCCCGGCGGCCGGGCCACTCCTGGCCTGGCTGGCCGGTCGGTTCGTGACGGTGGTGGGGCCGGCGGGCAGCTACGCCCTCTTCCCCTCCGCCCGTGGCGGGGTGCAACTGGGCTGGGCGCTCGAGCCAGGAGCGCACCCGCCGCCCCCGGCCGCTCCAGGGGGCTGGGCTGAACTCTGGGCCGGCGACGCCCCGGCGCCCCTGGCCCGACTGCTGAGGGCGCTGCCGCCGGAGGCCGTGCAGGGCCCGCTGCGCCTGCCGGTACGGGTCGGTCTCTGCCCGCGCTGGCATCGCCCCGGCCTGCTGCTGCTCGGCGATGCCGCCCACCCCATGAGCCCCCTGCGGGCCCAGGGCATCAACATGGCCCTGCGCGATGCCCTAGTGGCGGCCCGCCTGCTGGTCCCCGCCCTGCGCGCGGGGGAAACCGGCGCCATCGACGCGGCGCTTGAAGCGGTCACGGCCGCCCGGCTGCCGGAGATCCGCCGGATCCAGCGGTTGCAGGAGGAGGAGGCCCGCCGGGCCGATCTGCTGCGGCGACGCCACCGGCTGCGGCATCTGCTGGCCCGCACCGCCCGCTGGAGCGGTCCCCTGCTGGCCCGGCGCTGGCTGGCAGGCCAGCGCCAACTGCGCCACGGGCTGGGCCCGATCGATGGGCCGAGCGATGGGCAGGGCAGGGGGCCGGCATGATTGGGGGACCCTTCCGCCCGCCATGGACCGGTCCGTCGCCTACTCCCATCGGGGCCCGCGCCGCCGCCGATCCGTCCTGGGACGGCTGGCCCTGCTGGGAAGCCTGCCGCTGCTCGGGGCCTCACCCCTGGGGGCCGCCCCGCAGCCACCACCCTTCCCGCCCGCTTCCGACTTCCGCTCCCTGCAGCTGATCACCCTGGCCTGCGGCCGCGAGAACAGCGCCGAGCCCTGCGAGAAGGCGCGGACCCTGGCGAACCCATTGCTGGATCACCCGCGCCTGCCGGCCAGCTGCAAGGACGTGCTCTGGACCATCCGGCAGCAGGCGGTGGTGGCCGCCAGCAACAGCTTCGAGCGCCGGGAGGCGATCGACCGGGCCGCCCGCAGCCTCACCGCCGTCTGCCGCCAGCAGTTGCCGGTGACCAAGCCGGCGGGGGATGGCCAGCCGGGTGCGCAGGGTGGCCTGAAGCTGATCCGCCCCAGCCAGAACTGAACTCCCTCCGGGGAGGGGGGAGCGGCCCTGGAGAAGGGTCGCTTCCGGAAGGTCAGGCCCCCTGCCGAGGGATCAGGGGCGCGCGGAGGCGGGACCGCCCTTGGGGGTGGCAGCCCCGTCGGGGCTGTCGATGAGGGCCAGCAGCCGGGTGGCGGTCTCGCGCATGAAGGCCAGGGTCATGGGCGTGACCACGGCCGCGCTGTCCGCCAGACGGCAGAGGGCATTGCGCTCGCCATTGGCTTCGCAGCTGCTGGAGAGGCCCACCAGCGCGTTGGTGAGCTTTCCGCGCAGACAGGTCTCGGCGCCGGCGCCGGCCAGCACCGCCTCGGCGGCGTCATGGGTGCGGCTCACGGCCTCCGGGTAGGGAAGAGCCCTTGCCGCTCCCATCACCGCCGCACGGGCACCGACCGCGCCGAGCACCATCCCGCCCAGCAGCACGGAGGCGAAGGCCGCAGCGAAAGGAACGCCACCGCTCCGATTCAGCGGTGCGATCCTGCGAAGCAGGGAGCCAGTCCTCACGGCACTCATCCCGCCAGCCTTCTCGCCGGTGTTCACGCGGGCCATCACGGAATCCAAGGTTTGATGCCAGGCTAACCATCCCAGGCGCGGCGGCCCAGAAGCGAAAGGTCCACCGGCGGCGACGGAGGTAGCTTGGGGCCTCCAACCCGAGCCCCAGGACGCCCGCCATGGCGAAGACGACCGATGTGCGTCAGGTGGCGCTGGCGAGCCCGTTCAGCGATCAGAAACCGGGCACCTCGGGTCTGCGCAAGAGCAGCCGTCAGTTCCAGACTCCCCACTATCTCGAGAGTTTCATCGAAGCTTCGCTGCGGGTGGTCCTGGGAGTCGAAGGCGGCACCCTGGTGGTGGGCGGCGACGGCCGCTACGGCAACCGCCCGGCGATCGACGTCATCGCCCGCATGGCCGCGGCCCACGGCGTCGGCCGGCTGATCACCACCACCGGCGGCATCCTCTCCACCCCTGCGGCCTCCCACCTGATCCGCAGCCGGGGCGCAGTTGCCGGCATCATCCTCTCGGCCAGCCACAACCCCGGCGGGCCGGAGGGAGATTTCGGCGTGAAGATCAACGGCGCCAACGGCGGGCCGGCCCCCGAGTCCCTCACCGATGCCATCCACGCCGCCACCCTCGGCCTCGATGGCTACCGGATCCTCGATGCCGAACCCCTGAACCTGGAGGTTCCCGGCACGACCAGCATCGGCTCGATGGCCGTGGAGGTGATCGACGGGGTCGACGACTACGTCGCCCTGATGCAGAAACTGTTCGACTTCGATCGCATCGCCGCCCTGCTGCGGGGGGAGTTCCGGCTGGCCTTCGATGCCATGCACGCCGTCACCGGACCGTATGCCACCCGCCTGTTCGAGGGGCTGCTGGGGGCTCCGGCCGGCACCGTGCGCCACGGGGTTCCCCTGGAGGATTTCGGCGGCGGCCACCCCGACCCCAACCTCACCTACGCCCACGAACTCGCCGATCTGCTGCTGGCCGGCGACACCTACGACTTCGGCGCCGCCTGCGACGGCGACGGCGACCGCAACATGATCCTCGGGCGCCGCTGCTTCGTGAACCCCAGCGACAGCCTGGCGGTGCTCACCGCCAACGCCACCCTCGCCCCGGGGTATGCCGATGGTCTGGCCGGCGTGGCCCGCTCGATGCCCACCAGCGCCGCCGCCGACGTGGTGGCCCGTGATCTGGGGATCCCCTGCTTCGAAACCCCCACCGGCTGGAAGTTCTTCGGCAATCTGCTGGATGCCGGTCGCATCACCCTCTGCGGCGAGGAGAGCTTCGGCACCGGCAGCAATCACATCCGCGAGAAGGATGGTCTCTGGGCGGTTCTCTTCTGGCTGCAGATCCTGGCGGTGCGCGGCTGCCCGGTGGCCGAGGTGATGGGCGAGCACTGGAGCCGCTTCGGCCGCCACTACTACTCCCGGCACGACTACGAGGCGGTGGCCAGCGACGCCGCCCACGGCCTCTACGACCGCGTCAAGGGGATGCTCGGCGATCTGCCGGGCCAGCGCTTCGCCGGCCGCACGATCGCCGGCGCCGACGATTTCGGCTATGTCGATCCGGTGGATGGTTCCAGCAGCCAGGGCCAGGGCCTGCGCGTGCTGCTCGACGACGGCAGCCGGGTGGTGCTGCGCCTCTCGGGCACCGGCACCAAGGGTGCGACGCTGCGGGTGTATCTGGAGAGCTACGTGCCCCCCGGCGGCGATCTGGATCAGAATCCCCAGGCGGCCCTGGGCGATCTGATCACGGCCATCGACGCCCTGGCGGAGATCCGTGTGCGCACCGGCATGGAGCGGCCCACCGTGATCACCTGATCGGCCCGACGGCCCATGTCCTGCTCCGCCGCTTCCCCCGCCTGGCTGGCAGCAGCCTGGCTCGGGTGCGCGAGCGGCCCGCTCCTGGCCCAGGAGATCGGACCCGGGCCGGCCCTGGAGGGTCCCGGGTCGATCCAACAGACCGTCGAGGAACTGGAGGCCAGCGGTTTCGCGCCCACCACGACGGTGCGGGTCCAGATCACTGGAGCGGCGGGAGCCCTGCGCTACGGAGGCACCGCCATCGATGCGGCCACCAATGCCGTGGACGGCGAACCGCTGCTGAACGCCCTCAGCCTCAACCATGACGTCCGTCTGACGATCGACACCAGCTTCACGGGTCAGGATCTGTTCCGGATCCGCCTGCGCAGCGGCGACTTCGCCCCCTCCGGCTTCTTCTCCAATCCGCCCACCCCTCTCTCCCGCCTGGATTTCGCCTTCCAGGAGCCGACATGCAGCGGAGGCGGGGAAGGTTGCTCCGGTCGGCTGGTCAGTGTGAACCGGGCCTATCTCCAGTTTCCGGTGACACCGGAGATCCGGCTCAGCGTCGGCGCCCGGGTCATGCAGCTGGACATGCTGCCCGTCTGGCCGAGTGTCTACAACGCCTCGCCCATCCTCGACCTGTTCCAGTACGCCGGGGCCCCCGGGGCCTACAGCAAGCGGCTCGGAGGCGGCTTCGGGGCCTGGTGGCGACCCGGGGGGCCGCTGCAGGGTCTCAGCCTGGGTTACGCCTACGTGGCCGGGCGGGCCGACGACGCCTCCCTGGCTGGCGGACTGTTCTCGCCGGCCTCCTCCAGCACGAGCACCCTGCAGCTGGCCCTGACCCGGCCCCAGTGGAACGTCACCGCGGCCTACACCCTCAGCCGTCCACCGGTGCGGTTGAGGGGCACGCCTCTGACCAGCCAGCTCGCCGGCGAAGGGCGCGACGGGTCCCTGGGCTCCTGGTCGCTGGCGGGGTACTGGCAGCCCCGCAGCTCCGGCTGGTGGCCCTCGATCAGCGCCGGCTGGAGCCAGGACAGCTTCCGCTTCGCGTCCTATGCCGTGGCCGGGGTGTCAGGGGCCCGTTCCCGGTCCTGGTACGCCGGACTGGTCTGGAACGATGTGCTGGGGGTGGGCAACAGCCTGGGAGTCGCGCTGGGGAGCCCCTCGCACCTGACGGCCCTGAGGACCCTGAGCGGGAGCGCCATCGACGACCGCGGACTGGCCTATGAGGTCTTCTACCGCATCGCCGTCAGCGACCATCTGACCCTCACGCCCGCCCTGTTCTGGCTGAGCCGGCCCCAGGGAGCCCTGACCGGCCTCGCCGATGTCGCCCAGGCCCTGAACGGGCCGTACCCGCCGGGAACGGAGACGCTCGGCGTCTGGGCGGGGCTGATCCGGGCCACCCTTCGCTTCTGAGGGGCCCGGGCAGGCGCGTGCCCACCGGCGGGCGTCAGCCCAACCAGACGAGGAAACGCTGGATCACCACGGCATTGCTGATGTCCACGAAGAACCCTGACACCAGGGGTACCACGATGAAGGCCCGGTGGGCGTCGCCATACTTCCTGGCAACCGCCGACATGTTGGCCATGGCCGTTGGGGTGGCGCCAAGGGAATACCCCGCGAAGCCGGCGCAGATCACGGCGGCCTCGTAATCCCTTCCCATCGCCCGGAACACCACGGTCATGACGTAGAGAAAGGCGATCGCGAACTGGGCGGCAAGGATGGCCAGGATCGGCCCCGCCAGCGACGCGATCGTCCACAGCTGCAGGCTCATCAGGGACATCGTCAGGAAGATGCCCAGGGAGATGTCCGAAACGATCGCCAGGGAGCGGGGCGGCGCCAGGAAGCCGATGGGCAGCAGTCGCGGCACGGTGTTGGTGAGCAGGATCGCCGCGAACAGACAGCAGACGAACAGGGGCAGGTTGCTGCCGGCGGACTGAAGGGCTTCATGCAGCAGTTCGCCAAGCCCCAGGCTGATGTTCAGCCAGAACAGGGTGCGCAGCAGACTGAAATAGGTCACGGGCTCCGTGCCTTCGGACGCTGCGGCGTTGCCCTGGACCCCGGAGGCCTGTTCGGGCTTCAACCTCTGGCTGCGGATGAGGAGGCGGGCGATGGGACCACCCATGAGGGAGGCAAGAACCAGGCCGAAGGTGGCACAGGCGATTCCGATCTCCTTGGCATTGCTGATGCCGTAGGTGTCCGCGAATCTCGGAGCCCAGGCAATCGCCGTGCCGTGTCCCCCGAGCATGGACACGGAACCACCCAGCAACCCCACCAGGGGATTCAGACCGAGCAGGGTGGCAACGCCGACGCCGGTCAGGTTCTGAAGAACGATGAAGACCACGGTGGCCGACACCAGGATCAGCAGGGGCCTGCCGCCGGAGAGCAGTGTCTTGATGTCGGCGTTGAGACCGATCGCCGCGAAGAAGTAGAGCAGCAGAAAATCCCGTGTCTGCAGATTGAAGCTGACGTCGATGCCCGTGGCCCCGTGGACGAGGGCCAGCAGGATGCAGACGAGCAGGCCACTGGTAACGGGCTCGGGGATGTTGAACTCCCTCAGCACCGCCACCTTGCGGTTCAGCCAGCGACCGATCGCCAGCACGACGATGGCGATGTTGAAGGTGGCGAAACTATCGAACTGCATCGGGAGTGGAGGCGAAGAGATTGAGCCCGAGCCTTGCCGAGAGGAACCGGGCGGTGAGCTGCCCGCGGACACTGTTGCCGGCCTCGTCGAGAGGCGGAGAATAGGTCGCCAGGCCGCCCTTGCCGGGGGCCACCGTGATCAGTCCACCGGACACGCCGCTCTTGCCTGGCAGCCCGGTGGCATAGAGCCAGTCCCCGGAGGTTTCGTACAGCCCGGCCGTGACCATCACCGCCAGCACGTGCTGGCAGTGGCTGGGATCGATCACCTGCTCCCCCGTCACCGGCTGGCGTCCTCCATTGGCCAGGGTGGCCGCCATCACCGCCAGATCCGCCGCCGTGACGCTCAGGGCGCACTGACGGGTGTAGAGGTCGGTGGCCTCTTCGGGATCCCACCAGAGGCGCTGATGGTCGCTGAGCAGGGTGGCGATGCCGACGTTGCGCCGGTTCGTGGCGGCCTCCGAGTCGTAGACGGGCCGATCGATCTCCAGCGGCCGACCGGCGAAGCGGGAGAAGCCATCCTGGATGAAGGCCCACTTCCGCGCCAGCGATGCGCCGGGCGCCAGGCTGGTGGCAGCGATCGCGCCGGCATTCACCATCGGGTTGGAGAGTCCTTCGCCGCTGCGCTCCACCGCCAGCACGGAATTGAAGGGCAGGCCGGTGCTGTTGACGCCGAGCTTGTCGCGGGCCTCCTCCTCACCGATGGCCTGACAGATGAGGGCGAACATGAACGGCTTGGAGAGGCTCTGGATGCTGAAGGGGACCCGGGACTCCCCCGCTTCGAACAGCGGTCCGCCGCATCCCGCCACGCAGAGGCCGAACCGCTCCGGCGGGGCGGCGGCGAGGGCGGGGATGTAATCCGCCACCCGGCCCTCCGTCACCGGCTGGAAACGGCGATGGGCCTCGGCCACCAGCTCCTGCACCACCTCCGGCGAGGGCAGATGACCGGTGGAGATCCAGTCCTGGGCCGTCATGGGGGTGCAGACTGCTCCCAGGGGAAATGGGGCAGGCGATAGAGAGCCTCCCGCTGGGCCTCTCTCCAGATCTCGAACATGGCGGCAAGCTCGGGAGCCTCCGCCTCGAGCCTGATCCGGTGGGAGATGGCCAGGGCATCGCGGGGAACGAGGGCCAGCTCAAACGGGGGGCCGACCGTGAGGTTGGAGCGCTGGGTGAGCACCTGGGAGATCAGACAGAGCCGGGCAGCGTCTTCCAGGGAAAGATTGGTGTGCCCCACATTATCGAGCGGTGGTTTTCCATATTTGCTTTCTCCGATCTGCAGGAACGGCGTTTCCCGCGTGGCCATCACTGCATTGCCCTGGGGATAGATCAGGTACAGCCCATGGGCCTCGCCGCCGATCTGCCCTCCCAGGATGAAGGAGGCCTGGGCGCTGGCCCCCGCCTCCTGGAGCGTGGGAGCGTGCTCCTGTTGCGCCGCCACGCTGACACGACCCACATAGGCGGCCGCCTCGAACAGATAATCGCAGGTGCGCAGGTCCCTGGCTCCATCCGAGGCTGGTTCGATCGCCTGATCCAGATCGCGGCGGATCCGACTGACCACCGCCTGGGTGGTGGCGAGGTTCCCCGCCGCCAGAAGGATGAACAACCGGTCTGGGGCCGGCTGGAACGAATACATCTTGCTGTAGGTGGAAATATAGTCAACACCAGCATTCGTGCGCGAGTCCGACGCGAAGACGAGGCCCTTTTCCAACCAGTAGCCGACGCAATACGTCACCAGCCCCTACCACCCCTGACGAGAATCTGAATTGTAACGTGCGACCAAAGCCAGCCCTTGCCGTGTCGCCTGGATGAAGGAGATTCTGGCCACGAAGGGTTAAGAGAGGTTCCAGCCTTTGCAGGCGCCGCCCTTGCCCGGTGCCATCCTCGGATGAGGAACGCATCCGGCCCGGCGACGGCGGCGAACGAGCGATGGGAGCCAGAGCGAACGGGAACGGATCCGGCTTTTCGCTCGCGGGGTTGCGGCAGCTGAGGGCCTACAGGCCGGAGTGGCTGCGCGGCGATGTTCTCGCGGGGGTCACCGTGGCGGCCTACCTCGTGCCCCAGTGCATGGCCTACGCCGAACTGGCCGGCGTGGCACCGGTGGCCGGGCTGTGGGCGATCCTGCCGCCGATGCTGCTCTATGCCGTGATCGGCTCGTCGCCCCAGCTCTCGGTGGGGCCCGAATCCACCACCGCCGTGATGACGGCGGCGGCGATCGCGCCGCTCGCAGCGGGGGACGGCCCTGCCTATGCCAGCCTCGCCAGCCTGCTGGCCCTGATCGTGGGCCTCCTCTGCTTCCTGGGGGCTTGGAGCCGGCTGGGCTTTCTGGCCGATCTTCTCTCCAAGCCGATCCTGGTGGGTTACATGGCCGGGGTGGCGGTGATCATGATCACCGGCCAGATCGGCAAGATCAGCGGCGTGGATCTGAAGGCCGAATCCCTTGTGGGGCAGTTGCGGGAACTCCTCGCCCGCTCCGCCGAGATCCACCTGCCCACCCTGGTGCTCGCAGCCGCGGTGCTGGCATTCCTGCTGCTGGTCCAGCGCCGCTTTCCGACAGCCCCGGGTCCCCTGCTGGCGGTGCTGCTGGCTGTGGCCGTGGTGTCGGCCTTCCAGCTGGATCAGCGGGGGATCGCCGTGATCGGCACCTTCGCCGCAGGGCTGCCGGGCCTCACCCTGCCGGAGCCACCCTCGGCCGGGGAGCTCAAGTATCTGCTGTCCGCCGCCCTGGGGATCGCCCTGGTGGGCTATTCCGACAACGTGCTCACGGCGCGGGCCTTCGCGGCCCGGGGCGGCTACCGGATCGACGCCAACCAGGAACTGCTGGCGCTCGGGGCGGTGAATCTGGGCAACGGCCTGATGCAGGGCTTTCCGGTGAGCAGCAGCGGCAGCCGCACCGCCATCGGCGAGTCGCTCGGCAGCCGCTCCCAGCTGTTCTCGCTGGTGGCGTTCCTGGTGGTGCTGATGGTGCTGCTGTTCCTGCGGCCGCTGCTGGCCCTGTTCCCCAAGGCGGCCCTGGGAGCGATCGTGATCTACGCCGCCCTGCGCCTGATCGACATCCCCGAGTTCCAGCGGATGCGGCGCTTCAAGCTGAGTGAGTTCCGCCTGGCGCTGATCACCTTCGCCGGAGTCCTGCTGACCGACATCCTGGTGGGGGTGGGACTGGCCGTGGCCCTGTCGGTGATCGATCTGTTCGCCCGCCTGGTGCGGCCCCATGACGCCGTGCTGGGCGACGTGCCCCAACTGGCCGGCCTGCACGACGTGAAGGACTGGGAGGGGGCCAGCACGATTCCCGGGCTGGTGCTGTATCGCTACGACGCCCCCCTCTGCTTCGCCAATGCGGAGGATTTCCGGCGCCGGGCCCTGGCGGCCATCACGGCCGAAGCGGCCCCCGTGGGCTGGTTCGTGCTCAACGCCGAGGCGATCGTGGAGATCGACATCACGGCCGCGGACATGCTGCTGGAACTGCAGGAGCAGCTGGCCGGCCAGGGGATCGTCTTCGCCATGGCTCGGGTGAAGCAGGAGCTCTACGCCCAGCTGGTGAAAGCCGGCGTGGTGGAGCGCCTCGGGTCCCGGCGGTTCTATCCCACGCTGCCCACGGCGATCGCGGCCTTTTCCCAGGAGACGCACGCCGACCCCAGGGCGACGGTGATCAGTCCCTGGGCGCCCCGCCACGACGAGGGGGAAGGTCGCCCCTGATCAGTCGCTCCAGCGCCGGGCCACCCGGCCAGTGCTCATGGGGCCGGAGGAGCAGGCACCGATGGCCCGGACGGGTCCGTGACGTTGGCGCACAGATCCAGGACGATCTGCTGGCCCGCCGAACGCGCTTCCGGCACATCCCAGGGTTCCCAGACGTTGTTGATCAGCCATGCCTGCCGCAGGCTGGCGCAATGCACGGCCACGGCCGTCGCCCGTGCCCGCACCGGCCCGACGTCCGCCTGGGTGGGTTGCACCACGGTGACCCGGACCCCGCCGGGATGCAGTTTCCAGCCAGCCCAGTCGACGACGGTGTTGCCGTAGTACCTCCAGCGCCCCCCCTCGGCCGGAGTCGGCTTCAGGGGCGCCGGGGGTGGTGAGACGCTGGTGGCAGCGGGAGGGATGGCCGGGGGACTCGCCGGCGCAGACGTCGGAGCGGTGGTCTTGGCCGGTGCCTTGGCCGCGGGCTTCGCGGCCGACTTGGCCGAGGTCTTGGCCGGCGTGATCGCCTTGGCGGCGGCCGGAGGCAGGCGCAGCAAGGTCCCGACCTTGAGCTGGTCCGGATTCACCCCGGGGTTGGCCTTCCGCAGAGCCTCCACGGTGGTGCCATGACGGGCCGCCAGTGTGGCCATCGTGTCGCCGGGGACCACCTGAACGACGCCCTTGGCCGGGGGGAGTTTCAGCTGCTGACCGATCTGCAGTTCCTCCGGCCTGGTGATCCTGTTCAGTCGCACCAGATCCTCCACGCTCACCCCCTCACGGGCGGCGATGGCTTCGAGGGTGTCTCCCTTGACGACCCGCACGCTCCGCATCGGGGACGCCACCTGAGCGAACGCTCCGGGAGGAAGGCTGAAGCCGCTGAACCCAAAGGAAAGCGATGCCAGAGCACCCACCGCTGCGACTGTTCTGCGTCCCACGGAGCCCCGGATTCGGCCGTTCCGAAACTATCAGCAACCGCAGCGTCCCCTCGACGGAGCGATGGGGGTCACAACACACTGGTTCAAGCCGCCCAGAGTGGGCCGGGAAAGACTCACGATCCCGGCCAAGTCGTTGCTGCACCAGCAGCCCTTCCCCATGGCCGCAGCCCGGAGCGCTGGGCAGCAGGGGTTGGGCCCACCAACCGGAGATCGGACGCGCCATCTCAGCGGCAAAGCGATGGTGAACCCGCCTGCAGCGGCAACCCAGGGCGGACCGTCGCCCACGCAGCAGTGGCTTCAGCATCGGGGCGACGCCGTGGCGAAGGCGGGCTCGGGGACGGTGAGGAAAGATGAAGCCCCGGGTGGCCACCGACTCCGCTTTCCACAATGAATCCGTGGGGCGACAGGCTCCCTCCGGAACCCTGCCCATGAAGGCGCCACTCACCGAGCGAGAGCAGGAGCGGCTGGAGGCCTTGCGGGAGTACCGGATTCTCGACACCCCACCCGAGCAGGCCTACGACGATCTGACCGCCCTGGCGGCGTTCATCTGCGACGTTCCCATCGCCCTGGTCAGCCTGGTCGACCGCGACCGGCAGTGGTTCAAATCCAGCATCGGCCTGGAGGCCCGCGAAACGGCCCGGGACATCTCCTTCTGCGCCCACGCGATCCTCGAGGACGACATCCTGGTGATCCAGGACGCCCACAGGGATTCGCGCTTCGCCACCAACCCCCTGGTCGTCTGTGCGCCGAACGTCCGCTTCTACGCCGGTGTCCCTCTGCTGTCACCGGAGGCCCTTCCCCTGGGCACCCTGTGTGTGATCGACCATGCCCCGAGGGATCTCACCGCGGGGCAGATCCAGGCCCTCAAGAGCCTCGCCCGCCAGGTGGTGAGCCAGATGGAGCTGCGGAGGGTGTCCGCCCGGCTGGCGGAGGCGCTGGAGAAGATCGCCCTGATCGAGGGACTCGTGCCGATCTGCTCCTACTGCAAGGCGATCCGCAACGATGCCGGCTACTGGTCGAGCGTGGAGGCCTTCATCAAGGACCATGCCGACGTGGAATTCACCCATGGCGTGTGCCAGGCCTGCATCGAGAAGCACTTCCCCGAGGTGGCCGAGGCGGAGCGCCGGGGGGAGGGCGGCTCGCGGAGTGGCCCTCCGGGGGAGAAGGAAACCTGACGGCTCAGGGCACCGGAGCGTCACCGTTCGCTGAACCCGCAGCGGGGCGCCCGGAAAACCAGCGGGCCTCCAGAGCCTTCACCACCACATAGAAGGGAGGCACGACCCCGAGGGAAAGCACCGTGGCCACCAGCAGGCCGCCGAAGATCACCGTGCCCAGCGCCTGCTGACTGTTGGCCCCGGCGGTGGTGGCCACCACCAGGGGCAGGAAGCCCGCCAGGGCCGCGATGGCCGTCATCAGGATCGGCCGCAGCCGCGATTCCGCCGAGGCGACGGCCGCCTCCGTGGCGTTCATCCCCTCCTTCAGGTGCTGCTCGGCCACCTCCACGATCAGGATGCCGTTCTTGGCCGCCAGCCCGATCAGGGTCACCAGCCCCACCTGGGCGTAGATGTTGAGATCGATCGAGCGCAGGGCCAGGAACACCAGGGCGCCCAGCATGGCCAGGGGCACCGTCATCAGGATGATCACGGGCGTCACATAGCTCTCGTACTGGGCCGACAGCACCAGGTAGACCACCAGGATCCCCAGGCCGAACACGAGCACACTGGCGTTGCCGGCGGAGAGCTGCAGCGCAGCCAGACCAGTGAAGGCATAGCCGATGTTGTTGAAGTTCTGGGCCCTGAAGATCTCCTGGATCTTCGTCAACGCTTGACCGGAACTTTTGCCGATCGCCTCCGCTCCCTGGATCAGAATGGTGCGATAGAGGTTGTAGTGACTGATCACCGGTGGGGCACTGCTCAGATCGGCCGTGGCGAATTCCGAGACCTGCACCATCTTTTTGTCCTTGCTGCGAACGTAATAGCCGAGCACATCCTCCAGGGAACTGCGATCCTTGGCGTCCGCCTGCACGTAGATGTTCCTGACCTGGCCACTTTCATAGGTGAGGCCGGAGTAATTGCTGCCGGCCAGCACGGCGATGGTCTGCATCGCCTGCTGGAAGTCCACGTTCAGCGCCCCCAGGATCGAGCGGTCGATCTTCAGACCGAAGGCGGGAGCGCTGGGGATGAACTGGGTGTAGAGGCTGGAGAAATCGCCGCTGACGGTGCCGGCCAGGATCTGCTGCCTGGCCAGATCGTCGAGCTGGTTGAAGCTGTAGGCCCCGTTGCTGAGGTCATTGAACTGGAAGTAGAAGCCCCCCTGGGCCGAGAACCCCGGCACCGCCGGGGGCTGGGCCGCCACCGCCAGACCCGAACTGAGCCTGCCCAGCTTCTCGTTGAGCCGCTTCACGATCGCCGGCGCCTTCTGGTCCGGGCCGCTGCGCTCCTCCAGCGGTCTGAAGCCGTAGAAGAACACGCCCTGGTCGGAGCTGGCCCCGTTGAAGCCGTAACCGCTCACCACCGAGGCGGCCACGATGTCCCGCTCGTCCTTCAGCACCCTGGTGACCTCCCGGGCCACGGCCTGGGTCTGGCTCAGGGAGGCACCGTTCTGAAGCTGGATGATTCCCAGCCCATAGCCCTGGTCCTCCACGGGGATGAAGGCGGTGGGCAGGGCGGTGAAGGCGTACAGGGTGAGCACGATGCCGCTGCCCAGACCCACCAGGATCCAGCGGCGCCGGGCGATGAGGAAGCCCACCAGGGAGGCGTAGGAGCGCTCCAGGCGGGCAAAGAACGCATTGAAGCGATCGAAGATCCAGACGAGATTCCCGCCGGCCAGCACCCCGCCCACCAGTCCCACCGCGTAGGCCGCGCTGCCGAAGGAGGCACTGCTGAAGCGGCCGAAGGCCAGGCCCACGATCGCGCCGCCGACGATCCCCACCAGCCGCCCCGGTGGCGGTGATTTCCGGTTCCTCAGCAGCAGGGCCGAGAGCATGGGCGAGAAGGTAAGCGCGTTGAAGGCAGAGATGGCGATGGAGAAGGCGATGGTGAGGGCGAACTGGCGGTAGATGATGCCGATGCCGCCGGGGTAGAACGCCACGGGCACGAACACGGCCATCAGCACAAGGGCCGTGGCCACAAGGGCTCCGAACAGTTCACCCATGCAGGCCATGGCGGCCTGGCGGGGTGACAGTCCCTTCTCCAGGTTCTTCTCCACCGCCTCGATCACCACGATGGCGTCATCCACCACCAGGCCGGTGGCCAGCACCAGACCGAGCAGGGTGAGCTGGTTGATCGAGAACCCGAAGATCCTGACGAATGCGAAGGTGCCCACCAGCGAGATCGGGATCGCCAGACTCGGCACCACCGTGGCCCGCCAGTCCTGGAGAAACAGGAACAGGATCAGCAGCACCAGCACGATTGCCAGGCCGAGGGCATCGACCACACCTTCCACGGCGGATTCGATGAACTGGCCGACGTTGTAGATCTCGAACACCTTCACCCCCGGCGGCACGGTCTGACGGAATTGCTTCATCACCTGCACCACCTGTCTCGAGACATCGAGAGCATTGCTCTCGGGGGTCTGGAAAACGGCGACGGTGATCGAGGGATGGCCATCGATGCTGACCGCCTGCTGGGCGAAGCTGTTGGTGCCGTAGGTGGCCTCGCCCACATCCCGCAGACGCAACAGATTGCCGGTGGAGGATCGACCCACGATCAGGTTGTTGAGGTCGTCGACAGACACCAGATTGCCGTTGTTCTCCACCAGGATCGGGTAGGCGAACTTCTGACTGCCCCCTGCCGGCGGCCCTCCCACCAGACCACCGATGGCCACGCTGTTCTGATTCGCCACCGCGCGGACGACATCATCGGCCGTGAGATTGTTGGCCGCCAGCTTGTTGGCATCCACGAACAACCAGAATGCCGGATTGCTGCCGCCCAGCAGGTTGACGTTGGCCACACCAGGAACCCTGCCCAGCTGGAAGTAGAGGCTCTGGTAGATCAGGCCGTTGAGATAGGCCGCGTCGAACTGCCCCTGGGTGGACGTCACCTGATAGGCCAGCAGGATGGATGGGGTGCTCTGTTGCACCGAGACGCCGGTGGCCTGCACCTGCTGGGGCAGCTGCCGCATCGCCAGCGATACCCGGTTCTGCACATTCACCTGGTCAATATCGATATCCGTTCCCTCATTGAAATAGACCTGGATCGTGCTCACCCCAGACATGGTGCTGGTGGAGGAGATGTAATTCACTCCAGGCACCCCGTTGATCTGCTGCTCGATCGGGTTGGTCACCGCCTGTTCGGTGACCAGGGAATTGGCGCCGCCGTAGTTGGAGGTGACCTGAATCAGCGGCGGGGCGATGTTGGGAAGATTTTCGATCGACAGCGTCGGGATTGCGATCAGACCCGCCAGCACGATCAGGAGGCTGCAGACCGTGGTGAGGACCGGCCGCCTGATGAAATTGTCGGAAAACGACATCGGCCCGCTCAGCTCCCCGGGTCAACAGGGATCACCTTCACCGGCAGGCCGGAGCGCAGCAGGGCGGTGTTGCTCACCACGACCTGATCCCCCTTGGCGAGGCCGGAGAGCACCGGAAAGGCATTGTTCTGGAGCTGGCCCAGCCGCACCGGCGTCTGCACCACCACCGGAGTGGTGCCGGGCAGTTTCTGCAGCCTCCGCTTCTCCGCGGCGGGCAGCTGATCGGACGCCTTGATCCTGGGAAGCACCGTGTACAGAGGCAGCACCCGATACACGAACGGTTGCTGCGCCTGCATCATCACCGCCTGGACGGGCACCGCCAGTTGATCGCTGACACCGGTGATGATGCGATTGCGTACGAACTGGCCTGTCCTGAGCTGGCCGGTGAGATTCGGGAACACCGCCTTCACCAGCACGGTGTTGGGGGTGCCCGGCGTTGTGGTGCCGGTGGCGAAGTAGGGGGACACGAAGACCACCCGGCCGATGCCCTTCACCGGCGGGCTGCCCTGGCTCTCCACCTGGACCGGCAGGCCCACCCTGACCTGGCTGGCCTGGGTGGCCGGCACGTCCATCAGGGTCCAGAGGGTGCTGTTGTTGACGATCCCCGTGATCGCCTGCCCCTGACGCACGTAATCGCCCAGCTTCACGGAATCGAGGTTGCCGAGTTCACCGTCGATCGGGGCGGTGACAAACTTGTACCCGAGGGTGGCGGCACTGGAACGGGCCTGGTCCCGGCTCTGGATCGCCTGGGTGACGTAGTAGTCGCGATCCTTGGTGGAGACGGCTCCCTGCTCGTTGAGGAAGATGTAGCGCTCGGCGTTGACCCGGTCCTTGATCGCCTCCGCCCTGCTGGAGTCGTAGTTGGCCGATTCCTGCACGTTGTCGAGCACGAGGATCGGCTGGCCGGCCTTCACCCGCTGGCCCTCGGAGGCCAGGATGCGCACCACCCGCCCATCCGACTGGGGCCGCATCACCACGTTGGAGGTGGATTCGATCGTGCTGATCGTCTCGATGCCGGGGGCGAAGCGGAACTCTCCCACGGTCACGGCCTGGACGGTCAGAGGGGTCCGGGCCTGGGGTTCACCCGAACTGCAGGAGACCAGGAGCAGCGCCAGCGGGAGGGAGGGGGAGAGGGCCTGCCAGCGCAACGGTCCGGTGCGTACGGCCGCAAGGTACCGGAAAAACCGGCATTGTCCCCTGCGCTGCTGGCCGGATGCGCTCGTTCAGGGGGGGGCCCGGGGCCACGATGACGGCCGCGATGCCGTCGATACTCCTGCTCCGGATTGCTCTCCTGCAGCTGGCGCACCGCCTCCACCGCCATGCCGGCCACGGTCCCGAATCCGCCCAGCACCACCGTGCTCCAGAACAGGGCCTGGGGGGTCACCCGCAGGGGCGTGTTGGCGACGATGGCGTGCAGGAAGACGGCGATCGCCAAGCCACCCAGGCCGGTGAGCAAGCCAGCGCAGAGCACCTTCCGGCCACTCAGCGGCGGCGGGCTGGCGGCCGGCATCAGACGCCGCCGGAGGTGGAAGCCACCTCAGAGCTTCCTGCCGAGGCTCCGGTGAGCTGTTTCATGACCACGTAGAACACAGGCACCACGAAGAGGGACAGCACGGTGGCCACGGCCAGCCCACCGAACACCACCGTACCCAGGGAGGCCTGACTGCGGGCTCCGGCGCCACTGGCCAGCACCAGCGGCAGGAAACCGAACAGGGAGGAGATGGCGGTCATCAGGATGGGCCGGAAGCGCGACTGAGCCGATTCCCGGGCGGCCTCCAGGGCGCTGGCTCCGTCCGCCATGCGCTGGTTGGCCAGATCCACGATGAGGATGCCGTTCTTGGCCGCCAGGCCGATCAGCATCACCAGTCCCACCTGGGCATAGATGTTGAGCACCTCACCGCGCAGGGCCAGGAAGGCGAGGGCCCCGAGCATGGCCGTCGGCACCGTCATCAGGATGATCAGAGGGTCGCTGTAGCTCTCGTATTGCGCCGAAAGCACTAGATAGACAGTGAGGATGCCGAGGGCGAAGATCACGATCGCCAGGGCCCCCGCCTTCACCTCCTCCCTGGAGATGCCGGTCCAGTCGTAGCCGATGCCGGTGGTGGACAGGTTCTGGAAGATGTCCTGAATGTCCTTGATCGCCTGACCGGAGCTGCGACCCGGGAGCGCGGACCCCTCCACCTTGATCGCACGGAACAGATTGAACCGGGGAATCACGGTGGGACCTGTGACCTGTTCCACCCGGATGAATTCGGACAGGGGGATCGGTTCGCCTTTGGCATTGGCGACATACAGGGATTTGAGCTGTTCCGGATCAGCGCGGTAGCGGTCGTCCGCCTGCACGAAGATGCGACGCACCTTTCCGGCGTCGAAGGTGTCGTTGACGTAGAAGGAGCCGATGTTGAAGCTGAAGGTCTGCATCGCCGTGCCGTAGTCCACGCCGAGGGCTGCCATCCGGTCCCGGTCGACGAGGATCTGGAGCTGGGGGGCTTCCGGGGAGAACTGCGTGAACACCCGATCGAACAGTCCGCTCTGGTTGGCCTTGCTCACCAGTTGGGTGGCCGCGGTGAAGAAGTCCGCGGGGCTGAGGGCACCGCCGCTGCGGTTGAGCATCTGCATCTCGAAGCCAGCACCGGTGCCATAACCGGGAATGGCCGGAGGTTCGATCACGATGATCCTGGCCTCCTGAATCCTGGCGAAGGCGCGGTTCAGGCGCTGGGTGATCGCCGCCACGGTCTGCTCCCCTGAGGTGCGTTCGCTCCAGTTGCGGGTGCCGAAGAAGAACAGACCACGGTTCGGGGCGTTGCCATCGAGGCTGGCGCCGCTGAACACCGCCGCGGAGACGATGTCCTTCTCGGAACGCAGGATCTCCGCCACCCGCTGGTTGATGCGGCGGGTGTTCTCCAGGGAAGCTCCGTCGGGAGCCTGGACGATGCCGATCGCGTAGCCCTGATCCTCCACGGGCACGAAACCCGTGGGGATGGCATTGAAGGCCACGGCGGTGAGCACGATGCCGCCACCCAGGGCGGCCATGACCAGGCGGCGCCTGCCCAGCACCCAGGCCAGACCGGCCCGGTAGCGCCGCTCGACGGCGGCATAGACGCGATTGAACCGGGGAAAGATGGAGGGCGTGGCCCAGCCCAAGCCTCCCCCGATCGCCGTGAAGGCCAGCACCAGTAGGGGGCTGTTGACCCCTGCCAGCACCAGGGCGGCCACGGCCCCGCCGGCGGCGAAGGGCAGGCGCAGCGGCCGGCCCGTGAGCAGATGCAGGCCGTAGCCGATCCCCCAGGCCAGGGCCAGGATCCCCAGGGCCACCAGGGTGCCGCCGCCGCTGGCGAGGAGCCCGTAGACGAAGCCGATCGTGGTCCCCGCGATGGCATAGGTGCGGCGACCGGGAGGATCACCCTCCCTGGCCAGCAGCAGGGCCGAGAGCATCGGCGAGAAGGTGAGGGCGTTGAAGGTGGAAATGAGGATCGAGAAGATGATCGTGGCAGCGAACTGCTTGTAGATCGTGCCGGTGGCACCAGGGAAGAACAGCACCGGCACGAACACCGCGAACAGCACCAGGGAGGTGGCGATCACCGCTCCGAACAGCTCGTCCATGGTCGACTTGGCACTCTCGAGAGCGCTCAGGCCCGAGCCCTTCTTCGTGGAGGTGTCCTCGATCACGGTGATGGCATCGTCCACCACCAGTCCGGTGGCGAGCACCAGGCCGAAGAGGGTGAGCTGGTTGAGGGTGAAACCGAAGGCCTTGACGAACATGAAGGTGCCCACTAGGGCCACCGGGATGGCGATCGCCGGCACCAGGGTGGCCTTCCAGTTCTGCAGGAAGAGAAACAGGATCAGCACCACCAGAACCACCGCCTCGCGCAGCGCCGTGGAGACTCCCTGGATGGAGGCCTCCACGAAATCGGTGTTGTCGTAGATCTTCTCGACCGTCATGCCGACCGGCATCGTTGCGGCGAATTCGTCGATCACCTCCTGCACGCCTCTGGAGACATCGAGCGCATTGCTGCCGCTGAGCTGATAGATCGCCATGCCCACGGAGGGAACCCCCCGCAGGTCGGTGGCCTCGATGTCGAAGGACTCTCCTCCCAGCGTCACGCGTCCCACATCCCGGAGGCGCACCAGACCGCCATCGGATGTGGAGCGCAGAATCATGTTCCCGAACTCCTCTGTGGTCCGAAGGCGACCCTGCAGCTGCACCGTGAGGGTGTACTGCTGGCCCCGAGGGGAGGGGGCGCCGCCGATCCGGCCGACGGGCACCAGCCGGTTCTGGCTTCGCAGCGCCTGCACCACATCGGCGGCCGTGAGCTTGTTGGCAGCCAGACGGCCAGGGTCGAGCCAGAGACGGAAAGCGAGTTGGCGGTTGCCGAAATAGATCAGCTCGCCGACCCCTGGGACCCTTCTGACAGCATCGGTGAGGTTCTGATCCAGCAACCCGCTGATCGTTTCCAGGCTGAAGGGATTCCTGGGATCTTCGCTGGTGAAGTTGTAAACCAGCAGGATCGAATTGGAGGCCTTGTTGACCGTGATGCCCGACTGTCGCACCTCCTCCGGCAGACTCGGCTGGGCCAGGGAGACGCGGTTCTGGACGTTCACCTGGTTGATGTCGCCGTTACTGCCGCTGGCGAAGCTGACGGAGATGGAACTGGTCCCGTCCGCCGCGCTCGTGGAAGTGATGAACTCCATGTTCTCCACCCCGTTGATCTGCTGCTCGAGAACGCTCGTGACCCCCTGCTCCACACTCACCGCATCGGCGCCCACGTAGCGGGACGTCACCTTCACGGTGGGAGGGGCGATGTCCGGCAGGTTCTCGATCGGCAGGAGGGGGATGGCGATCAGCCCGGCGATCACGATCAGGAGGCTGCACACCGTGGTGAGCACCGGGCGCAGGATGAACGTGTTCGAGGGGGACATCGGGTCAGTTCCCCTTGACGGGGGCACCGTTGCGGAGGTTGATGAGGTTGCTGGTGATCACACGGGCGCCGGGTTCGAGGCCCTGGCGCACGGGATACCGGTTGTTCTGGAGAGGGCCCAGCTGCACCGGTGTCTGCAGGGCGAAGCTGGTGCCGGCGGGCAGCTTCCTGGCGGCCCCCAGGTCGGCCCGGCCCGGGCGCCGCTCCAGGTCCGCCAGGCTGCCCACCGCGTAGACGAAGCTCTGGCCGGAGATCTGGGTGACGGCGGCGAAGGGCACCGAAAGCTCCTGACGGCTGTCGAGCACCAGCCGGGTACGGGTGCGCAGACCGTTGCGCAGCAGGCCCGCCGGATTGGGGAATTCCGCCTTCGCCAGCAGCGACTGGGTGCCGGCCACCACACCGGGGTCGATGGAGCGCACCACGCTCCTGGCCATGGGCCGGTTGGTGGCGGGATCCATCAGGATCACGGCCTGACCCACCCGCAGCCTGCCGGAAAACACCGCCGGTACATCAACTCTGGCCATCAGACGGTCGTTGCGGATGATCGTGGTGAACGGGCTGCCCGCGGCGATCACATCCCCTTGCTTGACCTGCACGTCGCCCACGATCCCCGGGATCGGCGCCTTCAGATCGCGGAAGGCGAGATCGGCCTGGCGAGCGATCAGGTTCTGGCGGGAGGAAACGTAGGCCTGACGAAGCTCATCGACCTGAAGGGCACTGGCTCCCCCCTGCCTGAACAGATAGTCGAAGCGCAGGTAGGTGTCTCTCTTGGTCTCCGTCTCGGACACAAGACGTGCCACATCGGCGCGGGCCTGAACCTGATCGAGCACCAGCAGGATCTGACCGGCGCGCACCTGGTCGCCCTGACGCACCAGCAGCCTCTCGATGCGGCCACCGGCCTGGGCCGCCAGGCGCACCTCCTCCAGCGCCTCCAGGGTGCTGACGGTGTCGATGTTGTCCGTGAACGGTGCCAGCACGGCCGGCTCGGTCTGCACCGGCAGGGGAGGCCGCGCCACCGGTGGGGAAGATTGACAGCCGGCCAGGAGCATGACGCCCGCCAGTCCGGGGACGATGCCGGCTCCCACGCCGGCGGCCGGGCAAAGGGGCTGACTCCAGGCCCCGGAGAGAGGCGACCTGCAGGAATGACCGATCACGGGTTCTGCGAAGGCCTGGGTCGTTCGGCTGAGGGTACCGCCCCGGAGAGGGAGGCGGCGAGAGGATGGTGCCGTGAATGACCTGTTCAGCCACCAGGGCGAGCAAACCCTGCGCCGTATCTCCCCTCTGGCGGATCGCATGCGGCCGCGCAGCCTTGACGAGTTCGTGGGGCAGGAGGCGATCCTGGGGCCGGGGCGGCTGCTGCGCCGCGCCATTGCCGCCGACCGGGTGGGCAACCTGATCCTGCACGGCCCCCCCGGCACCGGCAAGACCACCCTGGCCCGGATCATCGCCAACACCACCCGGGCCCACTTCAGCAGCCTGAATGCCGTGCTGGCGGGGGTGAAGGATCTGCGGGCCGAGGTGGACGCCGCCCGGCGCCGCCTGGAGCAGCACGGCCTGCGCAGCATCCTGTTCATCGACGAGGTGCACCGGTTCAACACCGCCCAGCAGGACGCCCTGCTGCCCTGGGTGGAGAACGGCACCGTGACCCTGATCGGCGCCACCACCGAGAACCCGTTCTTCGAGGTGAACAAGGCCCTCGTCAGCCGCTCACGGCTCTTCCGCCTGCAGCCCCTGGAGGCCCCGGACCTGCACCAGCTGCTGGAGCGCGCCCTCGCCGATCCGGAGCGCGGCTACGGACTCGGGAAGCTGCGCCTCCTGCCGGAGGCCGCCGAACACCTTGTGAACGTGGCCGATGGCGATGCCCGCAGCCTCCTCAACGCCCTGGAACTGGCGGTGGAGACCACGGAGCCCGACGCGAGCGGCGAGATCCGCATCGACCTGGCCATCGCCGAGGAGTCGATCCAGCAGCGGGCCGTGCTCTACGACAAGCAGGGGGATGCCCACTTCGACACCATCAGCGCCTTCATCAAGTCGCTGCGTGGCTCCGACCCCGATGCGGCCCTGTTCTGGCTCGCCCGCATGGTGGAGGCAGGCGAGAACCCTCGTTTCATCTTCCGGCGGATGCTGATCGCCGCGGGCGAGGACGTGGGGCTGGCCGATCCCCAGGCGATGGTGGTGGTGGAAGCCTGCGCCGCAGCCTTCGACCGGGTGGGCCTGCCCGAGGGGCTCTATCCCCTGGCCCATGCCGCCCTTTACCTGGCCGGCACCGAGAAGAGCAACAGCAGCCTCGGTTTCTTCGACGCGGTCAAGGCGGTGCGGCAGGCCAGCCGGCAGCAGGTGCCGGCCCACCTGCGCGATGCCAACCGGGACGGCAAGGCCTTCGGGGATGGGATCGGCTATCGCTACCCGCACGCCTATGCCGAGCACTGGGTGGCGCAGCAGTACCTGCCGAGCGCCCTGCAGGGGGAGGTGTTCTGGCAACCAGGGGCCCTCGGCTGGGAAGGGGGCCTGCGGCGGCGCCTGCAGGAGCGCCGCGCCGCCCAGCTGGCCGCCGCCGCAGAGTCGGACGCCGAACACGGCGAACGGCTGAGCAGCAGCCCGGGAGATCCCCTGCTGCAGCGCTGGCTGCAACGCCAGGCCGTGGCGGAGGGAGAGCGCCTCGATCGCCTCCGCCGCGAGTTCTGGGCAGGGGCCACCCTCGGCCGGCTGGAGCGGGTGCTGGTGCTGGAGGCCCAGTCCCTGCTCTGGGCCCTCGATCCGCTGGAGGCGGCCAGCGAGGGAGAGGTGGTGCTCACCATCCCCTCCGACGCCGTGCGCGATCGGCTGGAGGCCCAACTGCAGATCCTCGATCAGCTCAGCCGGCCCCGGCTGCTGCCGGTCAGCGCGGAGGATCCGGATGGCCTGGATGCGCTCCTCCGTGAGAGCCTCGATGGCAGGGGGCGGTTCGAACGGATCGTGGCCCGCCAGCCCTGGCGTGGACTCGCTCCACCGGAGCTGGACCTGCGGCTGTCCAGACTGACCCGGCTCGCGGTGCCCTGCGGCGAGATCCGGCTGCTGTTCAGCGCGCCTCGGCTGGGTCCGGCGGGGTGTCTGCTGGAGCTGCTGCGGCGGCAACCCTCCCGGACGGTGCCGGAGGTGCTGGCGCTGGCGGCCGAAGGGGAGCGGGAGTGGCTGCGGGACGAACCGGAGGCGGCGGAGCGGGTGCAGCGGGGCCTGGAAGCCCTGGGCTGGACCGTGCGCAGCAGGCACTGGGACGAAAACCTGGAGTTGCCCCTCAGCGACGACCTGCTGGCCCGCTGGTTCGGCCGCCAGGCGCCGTACCGCCGACGGCTGGGTGCGCTGCTCGAACCACCCGCCCGGCGCCGGCTGGAGGGGCTGTTCCGGGATCTCAGGGGAGCCTCCCTGCCTCAGCCCCTCGGCCACACCCTGCTGCTGGCCTCCCGAAGGGCTCCGGAGCCCGCGGGTGAAGGGTGATGCTTCGGTCAGCCCTCTTCCGGTCAGTCCAACGAAAATGAAAAGGCCCCGGGGGTTCCGGGGCCAGTGCGGTTGGTCAGGAGGTCAGGGCCGTCACCAGAGGCCGCGGACGGGCTGCTGCATCGGGGGAGGGGTGGTCTCCCGCACCTGGGCCACGGGATCGGCCAACTGGTTGGCCTGGATGCAGGCCGGCAGGAACACGTACCAGGAGAGCAGGGAGGTGCACTGGTTGGTCCCGGCCTGGCAACGGCCCTCGGCGCAGATGTTCTGGGCACCGGTGTAGGTGTTGCAGAAATCCGCCAGGCGGAAATCGGTTGGGAGGTTCTTCAGGATGCCGGCCGAGGAGATGGAGCCATCCTTGGCGTCGGCGATGATCGCCGAGCGCAGAGCCTGAACGGCGTAGGTGTTCATGCTCCAGTAGGGGAAGTAGCTGTTGGTCGCGTTCTTGAGGAACTTGACACCGGCATCGGAGTAGAGGAACCGGGAGACGCCGATCAGACTCACCGAATAGGACTTGTTCATGCCGTCCTTGACCTCGGCCGAGGTCCAACCGGAGCGGGCCAGACCACCCTCGAGGCCTCGATCGGTGATGTCACCGGAGCTCAGAAAGGTGTCGAAGGCGCTCTGGGGAGTCGACCAGACGGCACCACCGGTGTTCCAGCGGACGGGCCGTTCGGCAGCGGAGGCAGGCAGCGCGATGGCGGAGACGGCCGCTCCGACGAGGAGACCGGCCAGAAGACGCGTGACCACGGGACAAGCTGGATTGACTTCACTCTGAAATTAGCTATGCGATTGGAGCGGGTCCACGAAGCGTTCATTTTTGTTGTACTTCCAACAAGTCCAACCTGAGAATCCCGCTGGTTTCCCGTTCCATCCGCTGCACACCTGCCGCACGCAACTCCCACCGCCGGGAGGCGACGTCATCCGGTGGCCCCTGCGAACGGGGCGCGGACACCAGCCATGGAGGCCGGCGGCACTTCGGCCGCCATGGCTGGGGATACCGCCTAGGGTAACGATGTTCCCAGACGCTTCAGGGCAGCAACCATGGCACTCGAGAAGGCACTCGAGGTGGGAGATCCAGCTCCCGAGTTCACCCTTCCCGATCAGAACGGAGAACCGGTCTCGCTCTCGGGTCTCCGGGGCCAGCGGGTGGTGATCTATTTCTATCCAAAGGATGACACCCCCGGCTGCACGAAGGAGGCCTGCAATTTCCGCGATCGCTGGAGCGCCTTCGAAAGACACGGCATCAAGGTGCTGGGGATCAGCAAGGACGGAGCCGCCAGCCACGGCAAGTTCATCACCAAGTACGACCTCCCCTTCACCCTGCTCACCGACGCCGAGCCCTGTCCGGTGGCCCAGGCCTACGCGAGTTACGGCCTCAAGAAATTCATGGGCAAGGAGTACATGGGAATGATGCGCCACACCTACGTGGTCGATCCGGAGGGACGGCTCGAGCGGATCTATCTCAAGGTGAAGGCGGAGGCCATGGCCGATCAGATCCTCGAGGACCTGGGTCTGGCCTGAAGCCGCCG
This sequence comes from Cyanobium sp. CACIAM 14, assembly GCA_000708525.1. GTDB lineage: Bacteria > Cyanobacteriota > Cyanobacteriia > PCC-6307 > Cyanobiaceae > Cyanobium. The sequence goes on along the minus strand of JMRP01000011.1, from coordinate 23,347 downwards.
AACGGCCCGGGCCGCAGGGCCACCAGGGCCTCCAGGCAGAGGTCGGGGCGGTGACAGAGGATCTCGGCCTCCAATTCGGCTGAACTCCGCAGCCACGGGAGCAGAGCCGCCCCATCCCCTCCGGTGAGGACGATCCGGCAGCCGGGCTCCAGGGCCCGGACCTGCCGGGAGGCCTCCAGCACCGCGGCCGCCAGCCCCTGAACCACACCGCTCCGCATGGCGTCGGCGGTGGCCTGGGGCCAGTCTTCCCCCTGTTCCCCAGCCGCCAGCCCTCCCGCCAGCACAGGCAGGGCCTCGGTGCCGGCGCCCATGGCCGCCAGCTGCAGGGCGGCACCGGCCATCAGCCGGCCGCCAGCGAAACGGCCCCGGCCGTCCACCCGGGTGAGGCTGAGCACGGTGCCGGCATCGGCCACCAGGACCGGCCGGCCCAGTTGGCGGGCCGCCCACCACCCCGCCAGCGCCCGATCGACACCCAGCCAGGCCGGCGCTCCCGCCAGCGGCACATCCGCCAGCTGCAGCCGTCGCTCCACCGGCAGCCCGGCCGAGGCCGGCAGCGGACCCACGGAAGCCCAGGCGATCGGGGTGGCCACCGGCTCCTGCTCAGGCGACGCATGCCAGAAACGCAGACGGGGTTCGCCCGGGATGCCACGGGTTTCGAGGTCGACCTCGGCCCAGTGCCAGCGGCTGTTGCCGATCAGCAGCCAGCGGAGCTGGCGTCGGGACACCTCAGATGCCCTCGCCCATCAGCCCCGGCAGATGGATGCCGCACTCCTGCTGAAGCCCCCCGAAGCGAGTGGCCCGCCCGCTGGTGGTGCCGTCGTCGGGGGCGCTGGTGTGCCAGTCGCCCACCGTGGAGTACCCCTGCTCGAACAAGGGGTGCTGCGGCAGGTCGTGCTCCTGCATGTAGTAGTAGACGTCTCGACGGCTCCAGCTGAGCAGCGGCCGCAGGGACCAGCGCTCCCGCACGGGATCGAGGCACTGCATGGCACTCCTGTGGTCGGTCTGGTGTGCACGCACACCGCTGGCCCAGCAGTGAACCTCAAGCCGATCCATGCCGCGGTCGAGGGGTTCCACCTTGCGCAGGCGGTTGTAGATGCGCATGTCCTCGGCGTCACCGGTTTCCCAGAGCCGGCCGTGCAGCGCCTCCATCCGGGCTGGGCTCAGGTCGGCCTGGAACACGTGCAGATCGAGGTGCAGCCGCTGGCGAAGGTCCTCGGCGTAGCGGTAGGTCTCGGGCGGAAGGTAACCCGTGTCGACCCAGAGGACGGGAATCGTCGGTCCCACACCGGTGCGGGCGAGCTCGCTGACCATGTGGAGCATCACCGCCGACTGGATGCCGAAGCTGGTGGTCACCGCGAAGTGACCGGCGAACGTCTCCTGGGCCCAGCGCAGCCGCTCCCGGGCATCGAGCGGGTCCAGGGCCGAACGGGCGGCGGGCAGATCGATGGGGTTTCCATGCCGGTCCCTCGGCAGACGAGGGGGAGAGGCTTCGAGGCTCGCCGTCCGGGCATCGGAGCCGCCTCGGGTGCCGCCTGGGGAGCTGCCGTGGGAGCTGGGGGGAGCTGTCTGGGGGAAAGTCACCATCCACCCATCATCCCCCTTCGGAAACCCGGTGGTTAGGGTTCATCCATGCAAGGGGACACGGCACCGGCCCAGAACGTCGTCATCGTCGGCGGTGGCTTCGGTGGTCTCTACACCGCCCTCGCCCTGGCCGAACGCCGGCAGCACCCCCCCGTGCTGCTGATCGAGCCGAACGACCGGTTCGTCTTCCTTCCGCTCCTCTACGAACTGCTCAGCGGCGAACTGCGCAGCTGGGAGATCGCCCCCCGCTACGACAGCCTGCTGGCAGGGCGGGGACTGGCCTGGCTGCAGGACCGGGTCGACCGCATCGACGCCGAAAAGCAGCAGCTCCACACACGCGCCGGACGCACCCTCGCCTTCGGACGCCTGGTCATCGCCACCGGCGCCGAGAGCAGCACCTTCGCCGTGCCCGGCGCCGATCGTCACAGCCTTGGGTTCCGCACCCTGGCCGACGTGGAGAGGATCCAGTCGCTGATCGCGGACCTGAAACGCCACCGTCTGCCCCTGCAGCGCATCGCCGTGGTGGGTGCCGGACCGACCGGCGTGGAACTGGCCTGCAAGCTCGCCGACATGGCCGATGGCAGCGCCGTGATCGAACTGATCGAGCAGGGGCCCCAACTGCTTCCCCAGGCCCGGGCCTTCAACCGGGAGCAGGCGTCCCTGGCTCTGCAGCGTCGTGACGTCCGTCTGCGCACCCGTACCCAGGTGGCCTCGGTGGAGGCCGGGGCGATCACGCTCCACGGCCATCCGGACGGAGACGCCGCCATCCACAGCGAAACCCTCGCCGTGCGCGCCGTCCTCTGGACCGCCGGCCTGGGGTTCCGTCCCCCCCGGATCGACCCCGCCCCCGCCTGCGACGGCCGCGGTCGCCTGTTGTGTGGCGCCGATCTGCTGCTGCACGGCCACCGGCATCTCTTCGCGGCGGGAGATCTGGCGGCCCAGGTCGATCCGCAGGCCGCCCCGGGCGAAGCCTTCGGCGCCGCCGGTCCTTCCACGGCGCAGGTGGCCTTCCAGCAGGCACCGGTGCTCGCCTCCAACCTGATCCGCTCGCTGAGGGGTGAGCCCCTCGAACCCTTCCGCTGGAGGGATCTGGGCGAGATGCTGAGCCTCGGCATCGGCGAAGCCAGTCTCACCACCGCCGGGCTGACACTGGCGGGCCCTGCCGCCTACCAGCTGCGACGGCTGGCGTACCTCAGCCGCCTGCCCGGTCGGTCCCATCAGCTGCGGGTGGCGGCGGGCTGGCTGGCCGACTGGAAGCCATGATCCCGGAAGGAGCGCCGACGCGGTTCGGGCCGCGCCCCCGGGGCCTGCTGCTCGATGCGATGGGCACGCTCATCGGCCTGCGCAGCTCGGTCGGCCGCACCTATGCCGCCCTGGCCGCCGACCATGGCATCGCCGTCAGCGCCGACGCCATCGACCGGGCCTTCCCGGAGGTGCTCCGAACGGCCCCTCCCCTGGCCTTCCCTGGTCTCGAAGGAACACGGCTGCTGGAAGCCGAGCGGGCCTGGTGGGGGGAGCGCATCGACGCCGTGCTGAGGGCGGCCGGGGCGGAACCGGCCGGGGCGGATGGGGCGCTGACCGCGCTGCATCACGCCCTGTTCGATCGCTTCGCCGAGCCCGACCTGTGGCATGTCTATCCGGACGTGCCCGCCGTGCTTCGCCGATGGCACCGGGCGGGGCTCCGCCTTGCCGTGGTGAGCAACTTCGACCAGCGGCTGCACCCCCTGCTGGAGTGCCTGGGACTGGCCGGCCTGTTCGAGCGGGTGGTGGTCTCCAGCAGCGCCGGTGCGGCCAAGCCATCCCCCCTGCCGTTCCGGGCCGCCCTGGAGGCGCTCGCTCTGCCGGCTGCCCAGGTGTGGCACGTGGGCGACAGCCCCGAAGACGAGGCCGGAGCCAGGGCCGCGGGCCTCCGCTGCCTGCTGGTGCGGCGGCCTTGAGGCAGGGGGTCCTGGCTGGCAGGACGGCGGGGCTGCGGCCCGCGGAACGGCGACGCCTGGAACGGCTCTGCCACCGTCGCCACCCCGTTGATGCTGTGGCGGATCTGCTCACCCTGCAGCGGCTGGCGACCGAGGGCCGGGCCCTGCAGCTGCCCCTGACCCTGGTGGTGGACGGTCGTGGACTCTGCCGGCTGCTCTGGGTGGGAGCGCTGGATCAGGCGGCCCGCCTGCTGGAGAAGCTGCCCGGCCCGGCCCGGCGCCAGGGCAGCGACCTGCGGCTGATCACCTGCTCCGGCACGGGTCGGCAGCCCCACCTGCAGCCATCGCCCCAGGAAGGTGTGGTGGGAATGGATCTGGCGCCGGAGCTCTGGTTGCGCTTCGGCCAGCAAGCCGATGCCGGCGGACACTGGCCCGCGGCGCTCCACACCCCGGCCAGCAGCGGCGGGAGCGCCTGGCATTGTTCCCTGCAGGGGGACCTGGCCGATCTCTGCGCCCGTGAGCCAGCGGCGGTGGTGGATCGGCCGGCGGCCCCCGAGACCACGGCCGCGGCTCCGGATGGCCCCGAGCGGGTGCTGCTGCTGGTTCAGACCAGCGGTGAGCGGACCCTGGACGATCGCCGCATCGCCGAACTGGAAGGTCTGGTGCGCAGTGCCGGCGCCGTGCCGGTGGGAAGGATCGAGCAGCGTCGCCATGGTCCTGCCGGCCAGAGCCCCTGGGGGGAGGGGAAGCTGGGAGAAGCGGCCCTGGAGTCCCGCCGCCTCGGCGCGAGCCAGGTGGTGGCCGACCGGGAACTCACCCCCGCGCAGGCCCGCGACCTGGAGCGGCTGCTGGATCTGCCGGTGAGCGACCGCAGCGAACTGATCCTCGACATCTTCGCCCAGCGGGCCGCCAGCGGCGCCGGACGGCTGCAGGTGGAACTGGCCCAGCTGCGCTACCGCCTGCCGCGGCTCACGGGCCGCGGCCTGACCCTGTCGCGGCAGGGGGGCGGCATCGGCACCCGGGGACCGGGAGAAACCCAGCTGGAGAAGGACCGGCGTGCCATCGCCCGTCGCATCGAGCGGCTGCAGCGGGAGGTGCGGCGCCTGGGGGATCACCGGGCCCGCCTGCGCCAGGGGCGCCGGAGCCTGCCCCGGCTGGCGCTGGTGGGCTACACCAACGCCGGCAAGAGCTCCCTGCTGAATGCCCTCACCGGCGCCCGTGGCAGCACGGCGGTGCTGGCCGAGAACCAGCTGTTCGCCACCCTCGATCCCACCACCCGCAGGATCGACAGTGGCGACCAGTCCCTACTGGTCACCGACACGGTGGGCTTCATCCGTGACCTGCCCCCCCAGCTCATGGAGGCGTTCCGCTCCACCTTCGAGGAGGCGCTGGACGCCGACGGACTCCTGATCGTGGTCGACCTGGCGGATCCGGCCTGGCCGGAGCAGCTGGCCACGGTGAACGCCATCCTCGATTCGCTGGAGGCGACCATCCCCCGGCGGGTCGTCGGTAACCAGATCGACCGCTGTCCCGCCGGGGAACTGGAACGGGCCCGGGCGCTGGAGCCGGCCATGCTGTTCGTCTCGGCCACGGCCGGCCTGGGCCTCCAGCATCTGCGCCGGGAGCTCCAGGACTGGCCCCCCATCACGCCCCCTGTCACGGCCCCCGTCACGGCCCCGGAGATGAAGCCTGAGCCACACCGTCGTCCGGCTCCTGTGCGAGCATCTGGCGGCGCCAATTGACCATCCATGACCCTGCAACTCGGCGACACCGTTCCTGATTTCACCCAGGAGTCCCAGCTCGGCCCGATCAACCTCTACGACTTCGCCGCCGACAGCTGGGTGGTGCTCTTCTCCCACCCCGCCGATTACACACCCGTCTGCACCACGGAGCTGGGCGAGGTGTCCAGGCTGCGCCCCGAATGGGAGAAACGCAATGTCAAGACAATCGCCCTGAGCGTCGATTCCGCCGAGAGCCACAAGGGCTGGATCGGCGACATCAACGAGACCCAGAACACGACCGTCGACTACCCGATCCTGGCGGACAGCGACAAGAAGGTGAGCAGCCTCTACGGCATGATTCACCCCAATGCCCTCAGCAACCTCACGGTGCGCTCGGTGTTCATCATCGACCCCAACAAGAAGCTGCGTCTGCAGATCACCTATCCCGCCAGCACGGGCCGCAATTTCGATGAGATCCTGCGAGTGATCGATTCCCTGCAGCTCACCGACAACTACCAGGTGGCGACCCCGGTGAACTGGCAGCAGGGCGGGGACTGCGTGGTGGTGCCCTCCATCCCCACCGAAGAAGCCCGCGAGAAGTTCCCCAAGGGTGTCACAGAAATCCGTCCCTACCTGCGGATGACCCCCCAGCCCGATAAGTGAGGCGACTGCAGAGTTGGCGGCACCGTCTGACGGTGCCGCAGTTCACCGTCGTCACCGGCGTGCTGGTCATCGTCGTCGGCACGCTGGTGATGGCCAGTCCGCTCTGCTCCACCGATGACGTGGGCCTGTGGGAGGCACTGTTCACCGTCACCTCGGCGATCACGGTCACGGGTCTGTCGATCATCGACGTGGGCACCGATCTCACCATGGTGGGACAGATCGCCCTCGCCGGGCTCATCCTCACCGGTGGCCTGGGACTGATGGCGATCACCACCTTCCTGCAGGGCTTCGTGCAGGGGAAGTCGGGCCTGCGTCACCGCCTCGACAGGGGCCGGGCCCTGGACGAATTCGGTGTCGGCGGCATCGGTCCCACCTTCCACCAGATCGCCCTGATCGCGGCGGTGGTGATCGGCCTGGGCACCCTGATCCTCTATGCGTTCGGCTTCGCCGACATCCGCGAGCCGGGCCGGAGGCTGTGGGCGTCCCTGTTCCACTGCATCAGCGCCTACAACAATGCGGGCTTCGGCCTCTGGAGCGACAACCTGATCGCCTACAGGGGCAACCCCTGGGTCAACGGCGTCATCGGCTCCCTGATCGTGATCGGCGGCATCGGCTGGCGCGTCGCCAACGACCTGTGGGTGAACCGCTTCCGGCTCGAGCGGATCCGCCGGCTCAGCCTGCACACCCGCCTGGTGGTGCGCACCACCGTCGTCCTGATCCTGATCGGCGCGATCGGCCTGCTCTTCACCGAGCACTTCGCCACCGAGGAGATGGTGGCGAAGCTCAGCCTCTGGGACAAGCTCCAGGTGACGCTGTTCCAGTCGATCACCTGCCGCACCGCCGGCTTCAACACCGTGCCCCTCAGCGTGGCCACGATCTCGGACGCCGGTCTGCTGCTGATGATCGTGCTGATGTTCATCGGCGCCAGCCCCGGCGGCACGGGGGGCGGCATCAAGACCTCCACCTTCGCCGCTCTGGTGGCCGCCACCCGCTCCACCCTGCGGGACGACCCCACGGTGGTGGTGCGCAACCGGGAACTGCCGCCCAAGGTGGTGCTGCGCGCCATCGGCGTGGCGATGGCCTCGGCCCTGTTCATTGTGGGGATGGCCCTGCTGCTCGGCCTGGGCAACACCACGGCAGGCACCCCCGGCAGCGAGGCCTTCACCTTCCTGGAGAAGCTGTTCACCTGCGTGTCCGCCTTCGGCACCGTGGGCCTCGACGTGGGGGTCACCAGTCAGCTCAATCGCTGGGGCCAGCTGGTGCTGATGGTGGGCATGTTCGTGGGCCGGGTCGGCATTCTGCTGCTGCTCTCGGCCATCCACGGCAGCCGTCCCCAGAATCGGGTGGGTTATCCCCGCGAGGAGCTCTACATCTGAGTCCGCCGGCCGATGATCCCGCCGGCAGCCCCCCGAGCGACGGTTCCCAGCCCCCTTCACCTCCCTCCATCTCCCGACCTCAACCTCATGAACCAGTGGTGGCAATGGCAGGGCCGCGAGGAGGACACGTCCAACAGCTACGCCGTCATCGGCGTCGGCCGCTTCGGCAGTGCCGTCTGCAAGGAACTCCTGCGCCACGGGGCCGAGGTGCTGGCGATCGACAATTCCCAGCGGGCCATCGATGAGCTGCGCCAGATCGACCCGGCCATCGAGGCCCGGGTGGTCGACTGCACGGACGAGGAGGCCCTGAAGGCCTCCGGAGCCCTCGACGTGGGCACCGTGGTGGTGGCCATCAGTGAGCCGATCGGCGCCAGCATCACCGCCACCCTGATCGTCAAGGACGGCACCGGCAGCCGCGTGAAGCAGGTGATCGCCAGGGCGACCAGCGATCTGCACGAGAAGATGCTGCGCCGGGTCGGTGCCGACAAGGTGGTGTTCCCCTCGAAGATGCAGGGAACCCGCCTGGGCATGGAACTGGTGCGACCCAATCTGCTGGAGCGGCTCCGTCTCGATGACCGCAACAGCATCGAGGAGATCAAGGTGCCGGCCTCCTTCGTCGGCCGCTCCCTGCGCGAGCTGAACCTGCGCAAGAACTTCAATGTCAGTGTCCTGGCCGCGGGTCCAAGCAACCAGCTCACGGTCAACCCGCCGGCCTCCCACGTGCTCAACGAAGCGGAACTGCTGGTGGTGATGGGCAGCAGCGAAGCCCTCGAAGCCCTGCCTTCCCACTGAGAGCCATGGAGGTGCTGGGGCTGATGAGCGGCACCAGCGCCGATGGCGTGGATGCCGTGCTGGTGAGCCTGACGGGCCGGCCCGCCCGGCCCCGCTGGCGCCTCCTCGCGAGTGCCCACACCCCCTACCCTGACGACCTGCGGGAGCGGCTGGTGGCCGTGGGCCAGGGGAGTCCCCTGGATGCCTCCAGCCTTCTGGACCTGGCCGAGGAGCTCACCGAAGAGCAGGCACGCGCCGCCAGGGCCTGCGACCCCGAAGGCCGCGCCGAGCTGGTGGGCTGCCACGGCCAGACCCTCTGGCATCGCCCTCCGGAGGGGGGGCGCCGGGGCGCCAGCTGGCAGCTTCTGCAGGGGCCCCTGCTGGCGGAACTGCTGGGGGTGCCGGTGGTGTTCGACTTCCGCGGCGCCGATCTGGCCCTCGGTGGCCATGGCGCGCCGCTGGTGCCGGCCACGGACGCGGCCCTGCTCGAGAGCATCGGGGGCTGGCGGGCCCTGCTGAACCTGGGCGGGATCGCCAACCTCACCCTGATCCCCCCCGCCATGGGGCCCGAGCGCGATGCGCCGGTGCTGGGCTGGGACTGCGGCCCGGCCAACACCCTGCTGGATCTGGCGGTGGCCCGCTTCAGCGGCGGCTCCCGCCGCTTCGATGCCGACGGGGCCTGGGCCCGGCAGGGCCTGATCCATGAAGACCGCCTCCAGGAGTGGCTCCGGGAGCCCTATGTCCAGCAGCCGCCCCCGAAATCGACCGGCCGGGAGCTGTTCGGGGCCGCCGATCTGGAGCGGCGGCTAGCCCAGCTCGGCGCGGGGGTGGATCCGGCCGATGCCCTGGCCACCCTGACGGCCTTCAGTGCGGCGGTGGTGGGACAGGACCTGGCCCGCGGCACCAGGCCCCTGGAACTGCTGGTCGCCGGGGGCGGCAGCCGCAACGGCTTCCTGATGGAGCAGCTGCGGCGGCGCTGCCGCGGAACGGCCGTGCGCAGCCTGGCCAGCCAGGGCATCGCCGACGAGCATCGGGAGGCCCTGGCCTTCGCCCTGCTGGCCTGGTGGCGATGGCGGGGTCACCCGGGCTCGCTGCCCTCGGTCACCGGCGCACGCCGGGCCGCCGTGCTGGGGGTGGTCGCCTCTCCGCCCCCCCCAGCCTGAACCACGCGTCAGCGGGAAGGGGGTGGCTGACGCAGGCGCAGCCGCCGGGGGGCTCCCCGCAGCCGCCGGGTGCCGCCGCGCTCCTGCTGCTCGAGTTCCCGGCGGAAACGATCCGTGGCCTCGGCGGCTCCGGCCGGGGCTGGGGCCGCCTGGGAGGGCTCCGCGGCCCGCTGCCGTTCGAAGCGCTCAACCCCCTGCTGGATCAGCACCTTGGCCATGTTGCTGACCGTGCGCGACTCGCTCTCCGCCAGGGCCGCGAGACGGGCGCAGAGCTCCTCCGGCAGGACGACCTGGATCCGCGGCGACTTGGGCTTGCCGCTGGAGGAGGTCTGACGGGTGGGCACGGTGCCTGGGGGAGGGCGCCTTGGGAGTGCTCCGGCGGGAGGGTGCCGCTGGGATCCGGCGAGATAGGAAACAGTGTACAGTGACTGTCATGGATAGTATCCAGATGTAGGCTTGAGGAACCCCGGGGATCCCAGCCTCCCCAGGTCTGCCCGAGCCGAGCCTCCGCGCCACTGCGTTCCTTCCGCACTCCGTCCCCTCCGACGGCCCACCGGCCGCTTCCGCCATGGCCCGATCCACCCAGTCCCGCCCCAGCCGTTCCGACGACGCGCTCCAGCCGAAGAGCCGCCAGGTCCGCAGGCGTCACACGGCGGAGCGCAGCGACGTGCTGGTTTCGGCCGTGATCAGCACGTATCTGCTCACCCATCTGCACCATGTGCTGCAGCGGGCCGAGTACGGCGCCCAGCAGGAGGGTCGTCAGTCCCTGGCGGCCAACTACGCCCAGCTGCGCAAGGTGCTCTGCCTCGATGCCCGCAGCATGGAGGATGCCTCGGCCAGCGGAGCGGAGGAGGACATCAGCCCGAGGGCGGCCTGACCGAAGCCCGGCGTTCCTTGCGAACGAACCGGAGGGGCTGCCGCCGCGGCCCCCTTCCCCATAAGGTCAGGACAGCATCAAGGCCCCGATGTCCTCCAGCAACGCCACCACCAACGCCACAACCAACGCGGCCGTGCTCTACGGACGGATCAGCAGCGATCCCGAGCTCACCCAGTCACTGTTCCGCCAGGCGCTTCAGGATCCCAGCGGCGCCCTCGGCAGGATCGTCGCCCTGGGCGAGCAGGTGGGTCTGCCGGTCAGTCCCGAGGAGGTGAAGGCCCATCTGGCCGGTCTCGACGACGGCGCCACCAAGCAGTGGCTGGTCAAGGCCCGAGGCGGCCTCTGACCTCGGGACACGGGGACCCTCCAGCTGGGAGCCGCGGGGTTGCTCCCGGCGGTGGGACCCGCCCCCCTGGGCCCAGCTGAAGAACAGCCAGTAGCTCGTCAGCGCCAGGCCCGCCGCCACCACGAGGGCCGCGATCTGCTCGAGGCGCTTGATCATCCTGACGAGACGGGCGAACCGGCCCCACAGTCTGCAGGACGCCCCCGGCAAGGGATGATGCGCTCGACGCGACCCACTCCCGCTCCGTGCTGCGCCTTGAACGCATCGGCAAGATCTACCCCACCGGTGAGGTGCTCAGGGACGTCACCTGGGAGGTAAAGACCGGTGACCGCATCGGCCTGGTGGGGGTGAACGGAGCCGGCAAGTCGACCCAGTTGCGCATCATCGCCGGCCTGGAGGAACCCACCAGCGGTCAGGTGATCCGCCAGGGCGCTCCCCGGATCGCCTATCTGCAGCAGGAATTCGACGTGGATCCGAAGCGCAGCGTGCGCGAGGAACTCTTCCAGGCCTTCGGCGAGGCCGCCGAGGTGCTCAACCGTCAGCGCCGGGTGGAGGAGGCCATGGCCAGCGAAGCGGCCGCCGCCGATCCAGACCTGCTGGACCGGCTGATCGAGGAGCTCGGCCAGCTGCAGAGCCGTTTCGAATCGCTGCACGGCTACGAGCTCGAGGCCCGCATCGACAAGCTGCTGCCGAGCATCGGTTTCACCCCCGAGGCCGCCGAGAAGCTGGTGGGCGACTACTCCGGGGGCTGGCAGATGCGCATCGCCCTGGGCAAGATCCTGCTCCAGGAGCCGGACCTGCTGCTGCTGGACGAGCCCACCAACCACCTGGACGTGGAAACGATCCAGTGGCTGGAGAATCATCTGGTGGAACAGAGCGTTCCCCTGGTGGTGATCAGCCACGACCGGGCCTTCCTCGACAGGGTCTGCAACCAGATCGTCGAGACCGAGCGGGGCATATCCCGCACCTATCTGGGCAACTACAGCCAACATCTCGAGCAGAAGGCCCTGGAGCGGGAGGCGGGGCTGGCCGCCTACGAACGACAGCAGAAGGAACTCAGCAGCCAGCAGGCCTACATCGACCGCTTCCGGGCCAGTGCCACCCGCAGCACCCAGGCCAAGAGCCGCGAGAAATTGCTGGAGAAGGTGGAGCGGATCGAGGCCCCCCTGGAGGCGGTGAGCGGGCCTCGGTTCTCCTTCCCCCCCGCCCCCCGCTCGGGCCGGGTGGTGGCGAGGATCGAAAACCTCACCCACGGCTACGACGACCAGATCCTTTTCCTGGGCGCGAACCTGGAGGTGGAACGGGGAGATCGCATCGCCTTCGTGGGCCCCAACGGCGCGGGCAAATCCACCCTGCTGCGGCTGGTGATGGGGTATGAGATCCCCCTGGAGGGCGAAGCCGGCCTGGGGGAGCACCACGTGGTGGCGGGGTACTTCGAGCAGAACCAGGCCGAGGCGCTCGATCTCTCCAAGACGGTGATCGACACCCTGTTCGAGGCGGTGCCGGACTGGACCCAGACCCAGGTGCGCTCCCTGCTGGGCAACTTCGGCTTCAGCAACGACACGGTCTTCAAGCCGGTGGCGAAGCTCAGCGGTGGCGAGAAGGCCCGTCTGGCCCTGGCCCTGATGTTGCTCACCCCGTGCAACCTGCTGGTGCTGGACGAGCCCACCAATCACCTCGACATCCCTGCCAAGCAGATGCTCGAGGAGGCCCTGATGGCCTACGAGGGGGCCGTCCTGCTGGTCTCCCACGACCGGTTCTTCATCGGGCGGGTGGCCAACAGGATCGTGGAGGTGCGCGACGGGGAACTCGTGCTCTACCGCGGCGACTACGCCTACTACCAGGAGAAGAAACGGGAAGAGGACGATGAGCGCCACCGGCTGGAGGAGCAACGCCAGCGGGAGGCCAGACGGGAGGAACAGCGTCGCCGGCAACGCGCCAAGACGGCGGAGAAAGCCGCCAAGGGAGGCCGTCAGGGCCGCTGAACACACAACTTCATCCTTCCTTAGGCAGGAAGACTCATTTCGTTGGTGCGGGGATTTCTGTGTGCATAGGCTGACAGGGTCTCCCTCGGAGGAACGTTGATGGCTACCCAGACTGCTGTGATCCAGGGCGGCTGGAGCCCGGAAAGGGCCAGCGCGAGCGACACCCTGGAGACCGCGAATTCCGTGGATGCGATGGAGGTGTATTTCGAATGCATCACCACCTGCTCCCTGGAGGATGGGGAGTGCGTGACCCGCTGCGTCGAGGAGTTCAGGGAGCGCCACTGAAGGGGCCTGCCGCCGGCTCATGCCCCGGCAGGGGCACCGCAGGCCGACAAGGCCAACGGGACGAGGGGGCCGCACGGAGGATCGGCGGCGAAGGCGGTGGGACAGTTCCCTGAGCGGATTCCCTGACCGGGCCGAATGCCCTGTCGCAACGGATACGTGGCACCTTGAAACAGTTTGTAGCTTTGGGCCGGTCAGAAACGCCCCATCGCTCAGCCCGCCATGTCCGAACCCCTCGCCCTCACCCTCGGTCAGAAGTTCGAACTGGAGCGCATGACCCGGGCCATCGATGCCACCGGCGATCCCCAGGTCTTGCGGGGTCTCGCCAAACAATTGCTCCAGGCGTGGCACAGCCAGAAGGCCGCCACCCAGTGGGTGATGCGCCAGCAGTTGGGTGCACCGCCCCGGTTCGGCACGGAACTGGTGGTGGATGCCGGCCTGCTCGACTCGCTCCGGCCCGAGGAAGGCCAGAGCGGCTCCGACAGTCCCTGAGCGCCGCCCGGTCCCTCGGCCCCGAGGTCAGCTGCTCGGGGCCGGGAGCAAGGCTCAACCCTGGCGCATCAGGGCCATGTCGCCGGGGATCAGGCGCAGGTTCACCATCGCGCCCCGGCGGTTGACCGTGAGATCGAGGGTTCCTCCCACCCCGGCCCGCTCCACCGCAGTGATCACCTGGGAGGGATCTTTCACGGCCGTCCCCTGGGCGGCGACGATCACATCCCCCGCCCTCAGCCCCCCTCGCTCCGCAGGACCACCGGGTTGAACGGACACCACCACGGCGCCGCGGGAGGGGTTCACCCCATCACCGCCCCGGACCTCATCGAGGCCCACGCCGATCATGGGATGGGTCGCCCGGCCGGTGGCCACCAGTTCCCTGACGATCGTGCGGGCCCGGTTGATCGGGATCGCGAAGCCCAGCCCGGCCCCAGGCCCGGACCTCACCAGGGTGTTGATCCCCACCACCTCCCCATCGGCGTTGAGGAGAGGCCCGCCGGAATTCCCAGGGTTGATGGCGGCGTCGGTCTGGATCAGTTCCAGCCGCTTGTCGGTGATGCCGAGCTTGCTGGCGTTGCGGTTCAGGCTGCTGATGATGCCCAGCGTCACGGTGTTGTCGAGGCCGAAGGGATTCCCCACCGCGATGGCCCAGTCACCCACCTGGAGGGCATCGGAGTTGCCGAGGGGGGCCACGGGCCAGGGCCCCGTGCCCACCAGGCGCACCACCGCCAGATCGGTGAGCCTGTCGAGACCCACCACGCGGCCTTCATAGCGGCGGCCGTTTTCCAGACTGACGGTGACCCGGTCGCTCTGCTCCACCACGTGGGCGTTGGTGAGCACCAGCCCGTCGGCCTGCAGGATCACGCCACTACCCTGGCCCCGCTCGGTGCGGCGCGAGGGCGGCATCTGCTGGGGGATACCGAAGAACTGCCGGAAGATGGGATCGTTCAGCAGACCCGGGGGCAGACCGCCCGAGGCTGCCGATTGAACGGTGCGCTCGGTGTCGATGGTGACCACGGCCGGGCCCGCCCGCCGGATCGCCGCCGCCACGAAGGACTGCCGACCGAGGACGGACGCCGCCGACTGCGTGAAGCCCGGTGATGTCAGCGCCGGAGTCGCCACCGCCACCGTGGCGGTGGCCAGCCCGACTGCGGCCACGGCGAGAACGCGGGAGGTACGCATCGCGAGAAGGCTCGGACAGAACAAAACCGTAGACAAGGCGCACGGCACGAGGAAGGGAGGCAAACCGGCCAGATCCGCTAGGATTTGTAAAGTTTTTTATCAGGACATGGACACAAGTCGCCTGCTGCTTGCCTTTCTCGCGTTCGGAGCGGCCTGCACCACGCTCTGGGCGTGGATGCTGGCCACGGCCACCTCACCGTCAGACGGGCGATGATGGGAGTGGATGTCGCCAAACGCGCCATCCCCCTGGCACCATGACCTCCTTCCTCTCCCAGATCTTTCCCGTCGTCTACGGGGCCTGCTTCGTCTTCCTCCTCTGGCAGGCGTTCCGGGTGATGGGGCAGGGGTTCCGAGCGTTCCCACGATCGGGCGATGGAGGCGAGTCGCTGCCCGAGGTCGGCGGCCGTGCCGGCGATCGCACCGGGCGACTCACCATCCATCCGGAACTGCTGGACGCCGACGGTCAGCTGACCAAGGAAGACCTGCTCACGGTCCGTTTCAGCGGCGACAACGAGCAACCCGCCTTCCCGAGCGATCCGAACTGAGGCGAGCCGGCCGGCCGCTGAATAGGCTCCCTCAAGTGAACGCGCTTACCGGCGGAGATCGATGGTGGATCAGAGGACGCGAATCGTGGCGGCCGTGCTCGGTGGCCTGAAGTTGCCCCCCCGTTTTCGTCTGAGGATGGTGAAGGACGACCCCGTCCGGCTCGAACTCAGCCTGACCCCCTCCTACGGTAAGGATCCGATCCTGGTGGGCATCGTCGAATCCCAGGATCTGGTGGCCCGCAGGGATCGGGAGGGACGTATCCCCCGCGACCTGCAGGGCACCTGGGACTGGACCGTGCGACACGGCAAGGTCAGCACCGGAGGCTGGAACCCTTACCTGAAGGAAGCCCTCCAGACCATGTTCGAAACGGGTCTGCCGGCGATCGTCTACGAGGAAACGACCGGGGAGGCCTATCACCCGGTGGATGGCCTCCGTCACGTGCGCTGAGCTCCCCCCTGCCGATCGAAGGCCGCCTGCCGGCCATCACCGCGGCCCTCGCCCCGGGGGGTGCGACCCTGCTGCTGCAGGCAGAGCCCGGCGCCGGCAAGACGACCCGTGTTCCCCTGGCGCTGCTGGAGCGCTTCGAAGCGGAAGGAACCATCCTGATGCTGGAGCCCAGGCGCCTCGCGGCCCGCACCGCCGCCCAGCGCCTGGCCGCCAACCTGAAGGAACCTGTCGGCGGGAGGGTGGGCTACCGCGTGCGCCTGGAATCGCGCACCTCCGCGGCCACCCGGCTGGAGGTGCTCACCAGCGGCCTGTTCCTGCGCCGTCTTCAGGCCGATCCCGCCCTGGAAGGGGTGGTCTGCGTGATCTTCGACGAATTCCATGAGCGCCAGGCCGAAGCGGATCTGGCCCTGGCCATGGTCCGTCAGGCGCGCAGCCTGCTGCATCCCGAGCTGCGTCTGCTGGTGATGTCGGCCACCCTCGATCTGGAACCCCTGGCAGGGGATCTGGATGGAGCCGAGGTGATCCATTGCGAGGGCCGTGCCCATCCGGTCACGCTCGACTACCAGCCTCCGCGGCCGGACGAACGGCTGGAGCACCAGGTGCTTCGGGCTCTCGAAGCCCAGTGGCTGCCCCAGCCGGCCCCCCGGGGCAGCGTGCTGGTGTTCCTGCCGGGCCTGGCGGAGCTGGAGGCCGCACGACGGGTCATTCAGGCCAGCCCCTGGGGAGAGGAGCCGGAATGCGCGCTCCTCCACGGCCAGCTGCCCCTGAAGGCCCAGAGTCTCGCCATCACGCCGGCCCGGAAACCCGCTGGCAAGGTGGTGCTGGCCACCGCGGTGGCGGAGAGCTCCCTCACCATCGAGGGGGTGCGCCTGGTCATCGACAGCGGTCTCAGTCGCCTCAGCCGCTTCGATCCGTCCACGGGCATGGATGGGCTCATCACCCAGCCCTCCAGCCAGGCCAGCGCCGAGCAGCGGCGCGGCCGGGCGGGCCGGCTGGGACCTGGCCATTGCCTGCGCCTCTGGTCCCCGGCCGAGCAGCAGCGGCGCCCGGCCTTCGATCCCCCGGAACTGCTGGTGGTGGATCCCCTGCCGATCGCCCTGCAGCTGGCGCAGTGGGGCAGTGGCTGGGGCGAGGATCTGCCCTGGCTCCAGGCCCCCTCCCGCCGTTCCCTCGCGGAGGCCCGTTCCCTGCTCCAGCAGCTGGGGGCCATCAACGGCGGTGGCCACCTCAGCGACCACGGCCGGGCCATGGCCCGGCTGGGGCTCCACCCCCGTCTCGCGCACATGCTGCTGCGCGCCCGGGAGCACGGCTGGCAGAAGCTGGGCTGTGCCGTCGCCGTCCTGCTCAGCGAGCGCGATCCCCTCGATCGCCGGGAGGCGGGCACCGACCTGATGCGGCGCCTCGACTGGCTGCGGGATGGCCGCCATGGCACAGGCACAGAGGCTCGGCAGGGCGATCGGGGCCCCTGGAAGCGCCTGCAGATCCAGCTGATGCGTCAGCTGGGAGAGGCAGAGGCGCCCCGGCCGGCAACCGCCGCCGGAAGGACGGGCCAGGCCACCGACCCCCACGACGGCGGAGGCGACGACTTCCGGGTGGCCCAGCTGCTCTGTTGGGCCTATCCGGAGCGGCTCGCCCTGGGCCGGGGCCGGGGGGATGGTCGCTTCCTGATGCGCAGCGGCCGGGGCGCCATGCTTCCCCCCGCGGATCCCCTGGCCGCTGCCGAGGCCCTGGCGATCGCCAGCGTCGATGGCCAGGGACAGGAGGCGCGGGTGCGGCTGGCGGTGGCCCTGTCCCGGCGGGGCCTGGAGGAGCTGGTGGCCGACGAGCTGGAGGAGTGCAGGGAAGCCCGCTGGGATGGCACCGACCAGCGGGTGCGCTGCGAACGGCTGCGGCGGGCCGGCGCCCTGGTGCTCGAGCGCCGCCCCTGGACCGAGGCCAGCGGCGAAGCGGTGGAGCGAGCCTTGCTGGAGGGTCTGGAACGGCTAGGCGTGGAGGTGCTGGCCTGGACGTCCGCCAGCCGTCAGCTGCAGCAGCGGCTGATGCTGGCCCACAGGCACCTGGGGGCGCCCTGGCCCGACCGCTCGCCGGAACGGCTCCGGCGGGATCCGGCCCGCTGGCTGGCATCCCACCTGGCCGGGCTGAGGAGCCTGCAGGATCTCCAGCAGCTCGACCTGACGGAACCGCTCTGGGGCGATCTGGACTGGTCCCTGCGCGGCGAGCTCGATCGCCTGTTGCCCCTCACTCAGCCGGTGCCGTCGGGCCGGCGTGTGCCGCTGGACTACAGCAGCGGCACACCGGTGCTCTCGGTGAAGCTGCAGGAGATGTTCGGTTGCCTGGACGGGCCGACGGTGCTGGACGGGCGCCTGGCCGTACGGGTGGAGCTGCTGTCCCCGGCGGGACGCCCCGCCGCGGTCACCAGCGATCTGGCGGGCTTCTGGAACCATGGCTACGGCGAGGTGCGCAGGGCACTGCGCGGCCGCTATCCACGCCACCCCTGGCCGGAGGATCCTCGCCAGGGCATTGCCACGGCCCGCACCAAGGCCGCCCTGGCTCGCGGGGCGCGCGGGGATGCCGCTGGCGCTCGATGATCCCGGTGCTCAGGGCTCAGGCCAGGGATCGAACAGATGACCGAAGCCGAAGTGGCGCAATCCCTCCAGGATGCCGTCGCAACCGTGGGCATCGGCGCGGTAGGTGCGGGCCAGACCCGGCAGGGCCCGCGCCAGGGCCGCTTCGGCATTGCCGACCATCACGCTCTGCAGGCCTGTCTCGAACATCGCCAGGTCGTTGAGGGAGTCCCCCGCCGTGACCACCAGGCGGCGGTCCAGTTCCAGCCACGCCAGCAGATCCAGCAGGCTGCTGCCCTTGTTGACCCCGGCCGGGAGCACGTCGAGGTACTTGTCGCCCGAGACGAGGCAATCCACGCCATGGGCCTCGACCGCCGCCAGTCGGCGGGTGTCGAGCCTGTGGGGATCGATGCCGTAGGCGAGGCGCCGCTCGGTGCTGAGGGGCTGCGGCGAGAGGCCCGGAATCAGTTTCAGCAAGGGCAGCACCCGCTCCGCCCGCCCATGCCAGAGGGCCTCGATCGGCGCAACCGCCAGTGGCAGTGGGGTCAGAGTGACCCCGCAGGCCACGGTGCAACCCACATCGCCGATCACCAGATGGGGGGCCTGGAGCCCCAGGGCCGCCTCCCGGGCCAGAAGCCGGCCGACGGAACCCAGGTCACGTCCCGTGCAGAAGACATGCAGGACCCTGCGACGCTCAGCCGCCAGCCAGCCATAGACCCGGCGGCGTGTCGAATCGGTTCCTTCCAGCAGGGTTCCGTCGAGATCGGTCACGAGGACAAGATCGGGGTCGCTGGGCAGAGACGCGGAGAGGTGCCGCTCGAAGCGGGCGCGGGGGGAGCGGAGACGGTCCGCCGGACCTGGCCCCCACACCGACCGACAGCCGGAGACCCGAGCCAAGGGCACAGGCCCGATCATCGACGGAGCCGGCTGTCAACCGCGACACCCGAACCTGCAGACGCCCCTCCCTCCATCGTCAAGCTCGCGCCATGTTTCGTTACACTGAAGGCTCCCGAGGTTTTTCCCATGTCTGACGCCTCCCAGCCCCGCTTCGGCTTCGTCAACTTCGCTGAAACCTGGAATGGCCGCCTCGCCATGCTGGGCTTCGTGATCGGTCTGGCGACCGAAATCCTCACTGGCCAGGGGATTCTGGCCCAGATCGGTCTCGGCTGAGCCCCTCCGATCGCCCCACTCGGTACCCGAATCCCAGGTGTCCCAGGAGCCGCCGGAGATTCCGGCGGCTTTTTTTCGGGCCCTGCCACGGTCCTAGGTTGACGCTCGTTCCAGGCCGTTTCCCTTGATGGCCCCACCCGGAAGCGGTCCAGCCGTCAGCCCCCGGTTCTTCGTCGGCAACCGCCGCGACGGCTCCAGGCTCCTGAGCAGCGCGCTCGTGGTCACGGGCGCGGGCTTGATCCGCGCCGATCATCCGCTGGGGCGCGCCATCGCCCTTGTGGCAGGGTTGCTGAGCCTGTACTGGTGGCTGTGCTATCGCAAGCTGCAGCGCTGACCCATGCTCACGGCTCCCTGCAGCACCGGCTCCCACCGCCAGCCGGACGGACTCCCCCGCTTCACGGTCGCCGAGCTCAACCAGGCCATCGGCTCACTCCTGGAACGCGGATTCGCCCCACGTTTCCTCCTGGAGGCGGCCGTGGGACGCCCTCAGCAGAAGAAGGGCCACCTCTGGCTGACCCTTACCGACGGTGAGGCGAGCATCCAGGCCGTGATCTGGGCCTCCCAGCTGCAGAAGCTCAGCTTCGTCCCCCAGGAAGGGGACGGTGTGGTGGTGGTCGGCAAGCTCAACTTCTGGGCGGCCCGGGCCAGCCTCACGGTGCAGGTGCTGGATGTCCGTCCCAGCCTGACCACCGTCCTGCGTCAGTTCGAGCGGGTCCGCAGCCGGTTGGAGCCTGAAGGACTGTTCGCCCCTGAACGCAAGCGGCCGCTGCCCCGGTGGCCAGGCCGCATCGCCCTGCTCACGAGTGTGCCGAGCGCAGCCCTGGCCGACATGCTGCGCACGGCGAGGGAGCGCTGGCCCGCCACAGCCCTGCTGGTCGTGCCGATCCCAGTACAGGGGAACGTGGAAGCCCAGATCATCGAGACCGTCGAGCGCCTCGGACGGAAGGCCTGCACGTTCGGCCTCGAAGCACTTGTGCTGGCCAGGGCGGGGGGAGCCGGGAGGATCTGGCCGTCTTCGACGGCGAGCAGCTGGCGCGCACGCTGGCAGCGGCTCCCGTGCCGGTGATCTGCGGCATCGGCCATGAAGACGACGTCACCATCGCCGATCTGGTGGCGGACTACAGAGCGGCCACTCCCACCGCCGCCGTGGTGGCCGTGCTTCCGGAACGCCGGGAGGCCATGCGATCCCTCGAGCAGGAAAGGGCCCATCTGCTGCGCACGGCGACCCTGCGGATCGGCGCCGCCCGGCATCGACTGGCGGCACGACGGGAGCAGCTGGCGATGCTTCACCCGGCCAGGCTCCTGGCCCAGCGGCTGCAGTGGCTGGGCCAGCGACGCCAGTTGCTTCAGGCCCTCTCCCCCCAGCACCTCCTGGCCCGGGGGTTTAGCCTGCTCACGGACGGGCAGGGCCGACTGCTGCGTTCAGTGGACCGGATCCGGCCGGGCGATCGGCTCAGCGCCGAACTGGCCGACGGGCGGTTGACGCTGGAGGTGCGGAACGTGCAGAGGGGCGAGCCGGATCCGCTCCAGCCGGGTGGCTCCCCCGGCAGCGGCGGCGATCTCAGTGGCCTCGAGCGACCGGGCGCACCTCCCTGAGCCACCACCGATCCTCCGGATCCAGCCACCCGATCACCAGCCTGGTTCCAGTGCAACCCAGCTACTTTCGCCGGACCGTCCCAGGAACCCCCTCCGCCTCCACCGCCCTCGATGGCCAAGTCCTCTGACCCCAGCACCGCCGCACAGCCCTCGGCCGCGCAGCGGAAGCGCGCGAGCCGTGCCGAAGCCCAGCAGGCCGATGAACTGAGCTTTCGGGAGGCCCAGACCGCTCTGGAACTGTGCCTCGCCCAGTTGCAGGATCAGGATCTGGACGTGGAGACCATGGCAGACCTCTATCGCCGGGCCCAGACCTACGCCGATCGCTGCGAAATCGTGCTGAGGCGAGTGGAGCAGGAGGTGATGCAATGGGATCCCTCCCACCACGAGTCGGAGCCGACCCCCTACGCCCCATGACCCAGAAGACCTCTACGAACGGGACCGATGCCCAGACCAGCGCCTCCGGGCCGGGCGGTGTCAGCTGGATCGCCTGGCTCTACCTGGTTCTGGCCTTGTGCGGGGCCGTACTTCCCTGGCTGGCCAACCTGGACTTCATCCAGGCGTCCGGATCCGCATTCGATCTCGGCCTGTTCTTTCAGATGGCGAATGCCAACCCGGCAGCTCGCTCCCTCTCGAGCGACCTGGCGGTCGGGGCGACGGCCGTCACGATCTGGATGGTCAGGGAGAGCCGCAGACTTCGCATGCGGGGCCTGCCATGGGTGCTGCTGAGCTGCGTGACGATCGCCTTCGCCTTCGGGGCACCTCTGTTCCTGCACCTGCGCGAGCGAAGACTGCAGGAACTGGCGCGCGCTAACGGCGGAACGTTTCCAGCGACTCTCTGAGCCCTGGTTGGCAAAGGCTCAGGAGCGTTCGGCATTCTGACGGCCCTGAGCGTCGCTGCCGTCCGCATCGAGATCCACGGCCTCGACGTTGATTGTCACATCGCGGGCATCGACTTCGGCCCGATGTCCGGCACTCCAGAACGACGCTGAGGGGGCGCCCGGTGCGGGGGATCCCGCTGCATCGATGGCGAAAGGGCTGCCACAGGCAGGGCAGACCTCGCTGCCAAGGCTCGTGAAACCACAGTTTGGGCAGGTGCGCAGACGACGGCGGACCAGTTGCCAGCCGATGAGGGCGGCCCCCCCGGCCAGCAGCGGCAACAGCAGCAGGGTGAGGGTGAGCCCGCCGATCACATCGAGCAGCAGCCGTCCTGCCGAGGTGGGCAGCAGCAGCAGGGCTGCAGCCACCCCGATCCAGAGCCAGGGGATCCGGCGATCCATCAACGCTGGAAACGCGGATCGTTCTCGAACCAGCGCTCCAGGGCTGCCAGACCTTCGACGGCGGCCCAGCCGAGGAGCAGGGATGCCACCAGCCAGCAAGCGAGCAGTCCGAGACCGAACAGCAAGGGAACCAACGCCAGCGTGGTGAGAACGATCAATACCACCGCTCCCGTGGCCATGCAGAGCAGGGCCAGACTGGCGGGCAGAGGCGGAATCCGGAGAGCAGGCTTGGCCAAGGCTCCGTGCAGGCATGATGGTTCCATCCTGCCCCAGACGCCTCGATTCTCAGCGCGGCAGGGGTGTGGATGGCCCCCCAGCCGCAGCACCGGCAAGCACGACGCTGTAACACTGGCCGAAGTAGATCACCGCCCCCAGCAGCCAGACCCAGAGGGTGAACAGCAACACGGCACCCACCACCCCGTAGGCCTGGAAGCGCAGTCCCAGGGCCAGCAGACTCCGGCCCAGCAGAAGGTTGGAGAGGGTGAGACTGGCGCTGACCAGCAGAGCACCCGGCAGCAGGGAACGGAGCGGGATGCGCCGTGAAGGGAGCATCCAGAGAAACAGCAGCGTGGCGCAGAAACTGACCAGCAGGGACATCACCAGATTCAGGCCGAAGGACAGGGAAGCCAGCCAGCGGATGGAGTCCGGCAGATAGGACTGCAGAAGCTCATGAAAGCCCCTGGAGCTGATCAGGCGCACAGTGCTGACCAACTGATCCACCACGATCAGCACCCCTACCACGAGCAGCAGCAGCAGGGCCTTGAGACGCAGTGCCAGGAATCGACGCAGATGCTGGGTCCAGCGAAGATGATCCAACCCGAAGGGGCGGTTCCACCAGAGCCGATCGGCGCCGCGCTGAAGGGTGAGGTAGATGTTGCTGGCGCTGAGTACAAGCAAGACCAGGCCAAGAAGACCGGCTCCGAGTCCCTGGCTGGTGAACCGGCGCAGGGTGGCTTCGAACGTCGGCAGGAGCGCGGCCGGCAGTACCTGACCCACCAGCAGGATCAACCGGTCGAAGCGCTCAACGTCGCGGCCCAGGAGGCGTGAGGCCACGGAAAGGGCGATGAGCAGCGCAGGGAAGAAAGACTGAAGGGTGTGGTAAGCGAAGGCAGCGCTGAGATCCACACAGTCGGCTCGCATCCAAAGCGCATAGGCCTTCCAGAACGGCCGAAAACGGCAACGCCAGTTCACCACGATCCGAGGGGCAACAAAGCTGATCGGCTCCAGCATGATCAGGATGCCGCGACCATGTCGAGGGGAGCCTGATGGTCGGCAGCAAGACAACGTCATTGCCGCCATTGCCATCGATGCGCCCCATCCCACTGTTGCATCGCTGAACCGCTCGCTGAACCCAAGCGAACCCAGAGCTCCCTCGCAGGAGAGGCACATCACCGT
>JMRP01000010.1 GCA_000708525.1 Cyanobium sp. CACIAM 14 | reverse complement strand
TGCAAACTCCTAGAAGCGGACGTCCAGTTGCAGCCCCGCGGCGCAGATACCGGGCACCCGTCCGGTGCCGCCGGGGCTGAGAACCCACTGGAGGGTGGGTTGGAGGGTGAACGTCTCGTTGATCCGCAGTTGATAGCCCAGTTCCACCACCCCTTCATGGCCGAGGCCGGCCTGGATGGTGGGGCTGAAGCCCGTTCGGGCCATGCCCAGGATCAGCAGGTCGAGGGGGCGCCGGGGCAGGACCCCCTGGCTCGCCAGACCGCCGCCGATGTAGCTGGGTGTGGGGTTGGCGTTCGTGTCGAAGCCCGCGGCCGCGGCGGCCCAGAGCCGGTGATCCAGCCCCCAGGGCAGGGTCAGCGGCACGGTGGCGCTCCCGTACAGCCCCCGGTTGGGGCCGCTGCCGGTGTAGGCCGCCAGCTGCAGCAGCCCGCCCGGCAGCTGCCGCTCCACCCGCACGGGCCGGAGGCAGTCCCGCCGTGCGGGCCGGAGGCCCGCCCCCTGGCGGCAGGCGGGGATGGGGGCCTCCAGGTGACGGTTCAGCCAGGGGGCCGCATAGTTCCACTGGAGCTGATGGGTCCAGCCGCGGGCGGGTGGCAGAGCGGCCTGCACACCGAGCAGTCCCGCCACGGCGCTGGCGGCGGCCCGATCGAAGCTGGCCAGCCGCAGGGTGCTGGCGGCCGTCGGCCGCAGCACCAGCTGGGCCCCCGGCGCCGCCACCGGAGCGACGGGGAAGCCGGGGACGGTGAACAGCACCGGCGCACCGTTGAGGGCGTCGTGGACGTAGAGGCTCTCGATCGGGGCGCTGAACAGGTCGGGAGTCATCCCCAGCAGGCCCGCCTCCAGGCTCCAGCGCCCGCCAGCGGAGCGGCGCTGGACGCTCGCCCGGGTGAGCCAGAGCCCGGTGGGATTGGCCACCTGCTGCAGGGGCAGGAACGCTCCCAGCCGCTGGGCGAAGTCGGGGTCGCCGCTGTAGGCGGCCAGGGCCAGCTTCGCCTCCCAGCGAGCCTGTTTCCCTCCCGGCGGCGCGGGGGGCCTCAGGGTCAGCGACAGGCTGGACTGCTGCACCCAGCTGCCGCTTCGCACAAGGCCGCCGGAGAGGCTGCTCATCGGCTCGGCGAGGATCTCCAGATCCAGATCGATCCAGGCCGGCAGGCCCATCCCCTCCCGGAGGCTTCCCCAGCCGGGGTCGAGCCGCACCAGGGGTTCCGGAGACTCCGCTCCCGTCGCCACGGGCGGGAGCGTCTCGGCCCAGGTCTGCGGCGCGGGATCGAGCAGCAGGAGCATCAGCGGGGGCCAGCCCCACCCGCGCTGGCGCTGGGGCATCGATCGGTCGGCGCCGGCTTCCATGCTCAGCGGCCGGCCTGGGCCAGAGCCAGCCAGCGGTGCTCCGCCTGCTCGATGCTGCGCAGGGCCTGGCCACAGAGCATCAGCCGACTGGCATTGCGCTGCAGGCGGTCCAGATCGAAGCCGTCCAGATCCGGATGGTCCAGCGACGACTGCAGGCTCTGCCAGCGGGCCGGCACCTGCAGAGGTTCGGCGGGGGGCGAGGGCCGGTGACGCTCGGGCCTCCCGAGGCTCTGGCGCCACTGTTCCAGCCGGTGTGCCACGACCCGCAGCAGATCGGCCTCGGCGCCATGCAGGCCCTCGAGAGGGCCGCGGTCCGCCGCGGAGTGCTCCAGCAGCCGCAGCCCGTCGACCACACCGACCAGATGGGAGCCGGCCCTGTTCAGCACCTGGAGCAGCCGGTACGTGGGATGGCTGGCGGGGTTGCTGCCGAGTTCATCGGCCACCGCCGGCATGGCGCCGCGCAGGGTCACCAGTTGTCGGCGCAATCCCTGCACCGTCCGCGCCTGGGCCAGCCGGTCGGCCGCCAGGGTTCCAGGCGGTCCGGGGGGGAGCGGCGCCTCGATCCGCTCGGCCTGGGCGACGAGGGCAGTGATGAGGTCCCCCAGCAGCTGGCGCAGCCGCCGGAGGCTCCCAGCCACCGCCAGCTCCGGCCAGAAGAGCCGCAGGCTCATCAGGGCCACCAGGATGCCGGCCACGGTCCAGAACAGACGCACCGGAAGCCACAGCCCCAGGTCGTCGTCATGGACCAGCCAGCCCATCACGATGATGTTGCTGCCCACCTTGTATCCCACCTCCAGCCCCAGCGACGCCCCCAGCACCCGCATGGCCATCAGGGCCAGGCTCAGCCCCACCGGCACGGGCAGATGGCTCAGGCCGGTGAAGGTCACCAGCAGCACCGCCGCCCCCAGCGCCGACCCCAGCAACCGCTGGCGGCCCAGGCCGATCGAGCCTCCGTAGGTGCCGGTGCAGACCACCAGCACCGCCATCGGCGCATAGAAGCCGAAGGGCACCGGGGCCAGGGCACTGAAGCCGTTCATCAGGCCGGCGGTGAGCGCCAGCCGCAGCTCGGAGCGGCGGATCAGCATCGCGAGAGCAGTGCCAGGGTGCGGAGGCTGGCCATCAGAGGCTGCTGCTCGGCCGCCAGGGCCAGGAGCGGCAGCAGCGGCAGTGAGCGGCGCCGGGCCAGACCCTGCCAGGGGAGGGGGTCCCGGGATGGCGGCGCGCCGATCTCCCCCTGCAGCAGGGCCCCCATCCATGCCACCCCCGTGAGCAACGGATCCGTTGCGCCGCCGCCGGCCTCCGCCGTGGGGCGCAGTCGGTCGGGCAGGCTCGCCAGCAGCCTCTCCCACTGCAGCCAGTGGTGCTGCACGGAGGCCCAGAGCAGCAGCCTCTGGGACCAGCGCTGCCGCTGCAGGAGTCGCCCGCGGGGGCCCCTCCGCTCCTGGGCCACCAGTTCCTCCATGGCCACCAGGTCCCTGCTGAGCCCGCCGGGGAGCAGGGGCCGGGGGCGTTCCTGCGCGCCCTCGAGCCAGCTCTGCTGACGCTGCAGCTGGTCGCGGTAGGTGCGCCGCAGGCCGGCCTCGAGGCGCACCAGTCGGTCGAAGCCCTGACGCGGCCAGAACAGCAGGCCCACCAGGATGGCGATCACGCAGCCGACCGCGGTGTCGAGGGTGCGGTTGAACACGTAGCCCCAGTCGAGGGCCACGTGGCTGGGGATCATCAGGAACATGATGCTCACCAGGGTCGCGGTCCCTGCCGCCGACTGCCAGCCGAGCCAGCGCAGCAGCGGCAGCATCATCAGCAGCGACACCAGCACCCCCGTCCAGCCGTCCAGCACGGTGTGCACGAGGAAGGTCACCAGACCACCGGTGATGGTGCCGAACACCCGCGCCCGGGCAGCCTGCAGGCTCAGGTCGTCCCCGTCCTCCATCACGGTGACCACGGCCAGCATCGGGTACCAGACGAAGGCGATGCGTTCGAACCAGAGGGAGAGGGCGGCGGTGAGGAAGGCCGCCACTCCGAGCCGGAGACAGTTGCGCAGCAGGGGGGATCGCACGGAACTCCCGGACGTCGGCCGCAAGGAGCCTATGGGCGGTCCCCGGTCCCGGCTGCCCGGGGATGGGAACGGCGGAGACCGGTGTCACGCCCCCGCCGGCGCCAAGCCCCTCAGGCCAGGGCCCTGGCCGTCAGAACAGAAAGCGGTGACGGCCGATCGTCGCCGGGTCCTCAGCCCTGTGCCCGGCCTCCTGCGGTTCGCCCGGCGGTGTCGGCCACACGGCATCCCAGTAACTGATCCCGTCCTTGTAGAAGGGGCGGCCGTCGAGCCGCTCGGTGCTGAGCTGGGTGTGGCCCATGGCGGTGATCAGGCCTCCCAGCTCCATGGGCCCCAGGTCGGTACGGATCTGCTTGCGGGTGGCCATCATCAGGGCGGGCAGGCGCACCAGGGAGTCGGGCCGGGTGAGTTTGCGGAAGAGGGACTTCAGGGCCAGCTGCTGCCGCTCCATGCGGCCCAGATCGCCGGTTTCGTCGTGGCGGAAGCGCAGGAATCCTTCCAGATCCTTGCCCCGCAGGGTCTGGAGGCCGGGCTGGAGATCGATGTAGAGGCCCTGGCTGCGGTCGACGTAATACATGCGCTTGGGCACGTCCACCTCGATGCCCCCCAGCATGTCGGCCATCTGGCGGATGCTGGAGAGATTGACCACCAGATGGTGCTGGATGGGGCGGCCGAGCCGCCGGGAGATCTCCCGCTGCACCGCCTCCACGCCCCCGAGGCTGTAGAGGGCGTTGATCTTGATCGGTCCGAAGTTCTCGGCCTCGATGTACGTGTCCCGTGGGATCTGGGTGATCTCGGTCTTTCCCCCCTCGACGCGCAGGGTCGCGATCACGTCGGTGTTGCCCCCTCCCACATCGGTGCCCAGGATCAGCAGATCCTGACCGCCCATGCCGCCGCTCCAGGCGGCAAAGGGGTTGGTGAGCGCGCCGGCTCCTTCCAGGCTGGCCCTGGCGGTGATCACCTGTGCCAGGGGACCGGCCAGCAGCAGGCCTCCTCCAAGCCCGACGGCCATGGCGATGAGCACGGGCGCCCGCTGGCCGCGCCGGCGCAAGGGGCTGGGTTGGGAAATCTTCATTGATTCACAAATTAAGACACCTCCGCTCAGCGGAGAGCCTCCTCGGGCCTAAGCCCCGTCTGCACACGCCAGAGGGCGGCATAGGCGCCGTTCCTCTCCAGCAGAGCGTCGTGGCAGCCGCTCTCGACGATCCGTCCCTGCTCCATCACCACGATGCGATCGGCGTGGCGCACGGTGCTGAGGCGGTGGGCGATGACCAGGGTGGTGCGTGCCGCGGTGATCCGGTCGAGGGACCGCTGGATCGCCGCCTCCGTCTCGTTGTCCACGGCGGCGGTGGCCTCATCCAGCACCAGCACCGGCGGATCCTTGAGGATCGCCCGGGCCAGGGCGATGCGCTGTCGCTGCCCTCCGGAGAGGCGCTGGCCCCGCTCGCCGACGACGGTGTCGTAGCCGTGGGGGAGATCGGCGATGAATCCCGCCGCCTCTGCCAGGGTGGCCGCCCGTTCGATCGCCGGCCGGCCGGCTGAGAAGCTTCCGTAGGCGATGTTCTCGGCGATGGTGCCGTGGAACAGGAACACCTCCTGGCTCACCAGGCCGATGGCCCGGCGCAGGTCCTGGAGGGCGAGGTCGTCGATCCGAAGGCCATCGAGCAGGATCCTGCCGGACTGGATGGCATAGAGGCGCAGCAGCAGCTTGACGATGGTGCTCTTGCCGGAGCCGGTGGCTCCGACGATGCCGATGGTGGCGCCGGCGGGCACCTCCAGGTCGAAGTCCCGCAGCAGCGGCTCCCGGCCGGCGTAGGCGAAGGCGACCCGCTCGAAGCGGATGTGGCCGCGGACGGCTGCGAAGGGCAGGGGCCGGTGGCCGCTGGGGATGGCGATGGGGGTGTCCAGCAGGTCCATCACCCGGTGGGTGGAGGCCATGGCCCTCTGGTAGTCGTCGAGGGTGCGGCCCAGGGTGGTGAGGGGCCACAGGAGGCGCTGGGTGATGAACACCAAAAAGCTGTAGGTGCCGATGGCGATGGCGCCCTGCCAGGCCTGAAGTCCGCCGATCACCAGGATCGCCAGGAAGGCGAACAGGATGGCGAAGCGGATGAGGGGGATGAAGGCGGCTGACAGACGGATGGCCCGGCCGTTGCTGGCCCGGTAAGCCTGGCTCTGCTCGATCAGCCGCTGCTTCTCCCAGTCCTCCGCCGCGTAGCTCTTGATCGTGAGCATGCCGCCGAGGTTGTTGCTCAGGCGGCTGGCCAGATCACCGGCCCGCTCGCGCACCTCCCGGTAGCGGGGGACGAGACGCCGCTGGAAGCGGAGGGACCCCCAGAGAATCACGGGTATTGGCAGGAAGGAGACCCCCGCCACGGTGGGGGAGAGCACGAGCATGGCCCCCCCCACCGCCAGGACGGTGGTGATCAGCTGCAGGATCTCGTTGGCCCCCTGGTCGAGAAACCGCTCAAGCTGATTGATGTCGTCATTGAGGATGGTGAGCAGCCGGCCGCTGCTGCCTGCCTCGAAGAAGGCCATCTCCAGGTGCTGGAGGTGGTCGTAGGCCTCGATCCGCAGCTCGTGCTGCACCGTCTGGGCGAGGTTCCGCCAGAGCAGGGCGTACAGATACTCGAACAGGGACTCGGCGCTCCAGATCAGGAACGAGAGCACCGCCAGCACCCCCAGCTGGCCCGCCACGCCGGTGACGCCGACACCGGCCAGCCAGGAGGTGCGCTGCTGCACCACCACGTCCACCGCCAGGCCGATCAGGACGGGCGGGGCCAGGTCGAAGAGTTTGTTGAGAACCGAGCAGGTGGCCGCCAGCCAGACGAGCCTGCGGTGAGGACGCAGGCTGATCAGCAGGCGTCGCAGCCCCGAGGCCGTGGTGGGAACGGGGCGGACGGCCTCAACGGCCGTCGCCGCCGCAGACTTCACCAGCGATTCCCGCCGCCGCCGCCGCCACCGCCGTAGCCGCCGCCGGAGCGACCGCCACCGCCTCCGCCGCCATAGCCGCCGCCGGAGCGGCCGCCGCCGCCACCACCGCCATAGCCGCCGCCGGAGCGGCCGCCACCGCCTCCCTCACGGGGCGTGGCCTTGTTCACCCGGATCATCCGGCCCATCCACTCCACGTCCTGGAGGTCATCGATGGCTTTCTGTTCGGAGGCGTCGTCGGCGAGTTCGACGAAGGCGAAGCCGCGCTTGCGGCCTGTTTCACGGTCGAGGGGAAGGCTGCACTGACGGACCTCGCCGTACTGGCCGAAGAGATCGAGAAGGTCCTCCCGCTCGGCCTGGAACGAGAGGTTGCCGACGTAAATGGTCATTCAATGAAAAAGCTGGAACGGATTCCTCCGGTGTCGGGAATCCCAGGGAAAGCAGGCGGTCGGCGAGGCGCGGTGATCGGATCCCGGGAAGGGTCCGGTCCCGGGGAGCCCGAACCGGCATTGCGTGCCGAAGGGAGCCTGAGCGGCATGGAACCTAGGAAGCCTACAACTCAGGCCCGGGGGCACATGGAGAAGCTTGAAGCAGATCCGAAGCAAATCGGAAATTCACCCCTCGCTCCAACAGACTGTTCCATTGTCAGCAAACCCTGATCGTTCCGGTTCCATGACTACGACCCCTGTCCCCTGGAGCCTCTCCTGGAGAGAGGACGGAGAGCTCGCTCCCCAGGATCGCTTCGATCTTCTGCAGACCCTGGTGGCCAGTGAAAGTCAGGAAGTCCAGACGACCCTGATCGCCGCCGTGGAAAAGCTCGCCGTCAGCGAGCTCCAGGTCACCGCCGGGGAGCAGGTCACCTGGCTGTGTGCCTGATCGGGGTGCCTGGGGGTCGGCTCAGATCGGATAGCGCTTGCTAGTGGCGGCCTTGCAGTCGCTGCGGGCCGAGGCGATGCTGCTGCCGCTGGTGATCCGATCGGCCACGCAGCTGCAGGCGAAGTTGGCCATCCCATCGGGGGCTGTCTTGCCGGCCTGGGCCAGTTCCGTCTCGAAGGCCGAGAGACAGAAGGAACGCACCACCTCGAGGATGGGTCCGGAGCTCGCCTCGGCTCCGCTCTCGAGCGGACCCAGGGCCGCCAGCGCCAGCAGGGTGATCGTCAGGCCGACCGACCCGGGGACAAGGCCGGGCCGGGTGGATCGGAGGCGGTGCCGCTGCAGGGGAGGCATGGGACGACGGCGTTGGGGGGAAGGCGTGGGGGTCCGGTGACTCAGGAGCCCAGTCGGGAGATCTGAAGTTCCTTGTTCATGACCCGCAGACGACGGAGATCGGCGAAGACGTCATCGGGCATGCCCCTGGGCAGATCGATCGTGCTGTGGGCATCGAAGATACGGATTTTTCCGATCGATCGGCCGGCGAGGCCGGATTCGTTGGCGATGGCGCCGACAATGTTGCCCGGCTTGACCCGGTCCCGCCAGCCCACTTCGATGCGGAACCGCTCCATGTGCGGTTCGGGACCCTCTTCGCCGCGCTCCGCGGGGCGCTCGTTGAAGCTCCGGCGTTCACCCCGCTCCCGCTCGGAATCCCGCGGGCGGCCGCTGGGAGCCCCGGGCCGGGACTGAGCCCAGCGTTCCTCGCCTTTGAGCAGCAGGGGCTTGCCGCCGAGGCTCAGCTCCAGCGCCGCCAGGGCGAGCTGATCGGCAGTGCACCCCTGTTCCCCGGCGACCCGTTGCAGGATCTCGGCCAGCAGGGCCCGCTCCTCGGGATCGCACACCGGCTCCTGCAGAACGGCCGTGAGCCTCTGCCGCAGCCGATCGAGCCGGTGCTGATTGATGCTGGCGTTGCCGGGCACCTCCATCGGCTCGATCGGCTGGTTCACCGCCCGCTCCAATCCGCCCAGGAAGCGACGCTCCCGCGGTGTGAGGAAGAGGATCGCCTCGCCGCTGCGCCCCGCCCGGCCGGTGCGGCCGATGCGGTGCACGTAGGCCTCTCCGTCGAAGGGGATGTCGTAATTGATCACCAACCCGATCCGTTCGACGTCGAGGCCCCGGGCGGCGACGTCGGTGGCCACCAGCACGTTGACGCGGCCATCCCGCAGCCGCTCGATGGTGCGCTCCCGCTGGTTCTGGGGCACGTCGCCGTTGAGGACCGCCACGTCGTAGCCGTGCTGCTCCAGGGATTCGGCCACCGTGAGGGTGATGGCCTTGGTGCGGGCGAAGATGATCACCCCCTCGCTCCCCTCGGCTTCCAGCACCCGTTCGAGCGCCTCGAGCTTCTGGGGCCCGTTCACCACCAGGAAGCGCTGGCGGATCCGGCGCCCGTCGGCGGCCTTCGGCCGGATGGTGACCTCGGCGGGATCCCTGAGGTAGTTCTGGGAGATCCGCCGGATCTCGCTCGGCATCGTGGCGGAGAAGAGCACCACCTGGCGTTCCGCGGGCAGTTGCTCGAGCACCCACTCGACGTCATCGATGAACCCCATGCGGAGCATCTCGTCGGCTTCGTCCAGCACCAGGCTGCGCAGCCCGGTGAGGTCGAGGGTGCCCTGGCGCATGTGATCCATCACCCGTCCCGGGGTGCCCACCACGATCTGCACACCCCGGCGCAACTGATGGATCTGGTCGCGGAAGTCGGCGCCGCCGTAGATCGGCAGGACCCGTACACCCTTCATGCGGGCGGCGTAGCTGGTGAAGGCCTCCGCCACCTGCATCGCCAGCTCCCGGGTGGGGGTGAGCACCAGCACCTGGGGGGTGCGCTGGCCGGGATCGAGCCGCTCCAACAGAGGCAGGCCGAAGGCAGCCGTCTTCCCGGTGCCTGTCTGGGCCTGACCCACCAGGTCGCGGCCGAGCATCAGCTCGGGAATGGCGGCCTTCTGGATCGGGGAAGGTTCCACGAAGCCGATCGCCTCCAGGCCGTCGAGAAGTTCGCGGCGCAGGCCGAAGCTGGCGAAGCCGCTGGCGGGAGAAACCTTGGCCTCCCCGGGCCCGTTAGCCTCGAGGACGGATTCGGAAGGGACTGCGGCGCCTTCAGCCGCAAGGAGATGGTCCTCGCGCGGCTGCTGAAGGGCCGCCTGGGAATCGGCGGCACCGGTGAGGGTGCTGCCGTCGATGCTCTGGGTCACGGGATGCTGGAGCCTGGTGATTCCTTCAACGCAGGCCGGCAGCGGACCGTGGGAAATGGGTGCTTGGGAATGGTGACCTGCACCCGGGCTGCCTTGCCCTTGATCAAAGGTTGATCCATCACCTTATCACCCTGCCGTGGTCATCTTCCAGCCGCTCGATGTCGTCCTCCCGCAGGTCATCGCCCCGCTGCACCTCGACGATCTCCAGGTCCGTCGCTCCCGCCCCCGCCCGGTGCAGGCTCCCGCACGGGATGAACAGGGTGGAGCCCGGGGTGGCGGCGAAACGCGAGCCGTCGCATTCGATCACCCCGGCGCCGGCCACCACCACCCAGTGCTCGCTGCGGTGGTGGTGGCGCTGCAGGCTGATGCGGCGCTCCGCCGTGATCCGCAACCGCTTCACCAGATAGCCGTCTCCGGACGCCAGGGTTTCGAACCAGCCCCAGGGACGGTGGACCCGTTCAGTCATCGCCGATGTCGTTGCGATTGCCATCAGCCTCGCCGCTTGGGTCGTCCGCCGTCGCCGTGAGCAGCAGGGCCCCGGCCCGTGCCCGGGTCAGGGCGGTGTAGAGCAGGCGACCGTCCTGGTGAGGGCCGCTGGGGAACAGCACGATCACCTCCTCGGCCTCGCTTCCCTGGGCCTTGTGCACCGTCAGGGCCAGGGCGGGTTCGGCCGCTCCGGCCAGCTGGCCGGGATGGATCCAGATCCCTTCGCCATCCCCGTCTCCGAACAGCAGCCGGGCCGAGGGGCCCGGCCCCCCCACGAGCACGCCCACGTCTCCGTTGGCCAGTCCCAGTTCCGGCAGGTTCCGCCGGCAGAGCACGGGGGTGCCGGCGGGCAGGTCCTGGAGCTCACCCTCCAGCCGCGATCCCAGCAGGACCCGATGGATCGCCTCCAGACCCCAGCGACCCTGCCGCTGGGGGGCCATCACCAGCAGCCGGTCGCGCTCGGCCAGCAGGTCCCGGCACCCCTGAGCCGAACCCGGCAGGCAGCGTTCCGCCCGAAGCGCCAGGGAGGCCTGGTGGGCGCGGAGTCTCTCCACCACGTCCGCCGGCAGGCTCTGGCCGGAGCAGGGGCGCCAGCGCAGATTGTCGGACTCCTCCAGCTGCAGCAGCAGCGGCCGGATCAGCGTCACCGGGGCCTGCCTCGCTGCCTCCGGGCCGGCGGCGATCGCCCGGCGCAGCACGGCGGCCACGGCGGCGATGGCGCCCGCGTTGCGGTAGGTGGTGTCCAGGGTGATCGCGGCGGCGCCCAGCCGACGGCGGTGCTCGGGTTGCTGCAGTTCCTGGAGCACCGAGCCCGGCGCGATCGGGGGCAGCTGGGCCGGGTCCCCCACCAGCACCAGCCGGCAGGAGGCGGGCAGGGCCTCCAGGAGGGCGGCGATGAGATTCAGGTCGACCATCGAGACCTCATCCACCACCAGCAGATCCAGGTGGAGGGGGCGGCCGCGATGGCGGGCGAACCGCTCCCCCCGGCTTTCCAGCAGCCGGTGCAGGGTGGTGCACGGAACGGCACCCCCCGTGGCGCTTCGCAGCCGCGCCGCCGCCTTGCCGGTGGGGGCCGCCAGATGGATGCGGGCGCCGGGCTCCCGGCCCTGGAGTGCCGCGATCATGGCGGCCACCGTGCTGGTCTTGCCGGTCCCCGGACCGCCCTCCAGCAGCACCAGCCGGTGCTGGAGCACCGCCGCCACCGCTTCCCGCTGGCGGGTCCCCAGGGGAAGAGGGCCGAGGGGGAGGGAGTCCTGCGGCTGGGCCGCCGCCTGGGGGGGCAAGGAGCTTGCCCGGTCGATCAGGGCATCGATCACCTGCCGGCGCTGCCGCTGCCAGCGGCGCCATTGCAGGCGGCTCCCCTCGAGGGCCAGGGGGCCGTCGGGGTCGCGGCAGAGGACACTCCTCTGCAGGGCCTGGCGGTGTTCCTGCGGCCAGGCCTCTGCGCACACCTCCGCAGGCGCCTCTCGGTCCAGGTCCAGTTCCAGTTCCCCGCGGCTCAGGGCGGCGGTCAGGGCGGTCGTCAGTTCGGCGACGAGGGGATCGGCATCGGCGCCGTGCAACCGGGGCAGGGCCTCGGCCAGGGCGGCGGCGAGCGCGGCCACCCAGGGCTGGGGCTGGCCGCCCGACCCCCTCACGCGCCCTCCTCCAGGTCATCGGCCGGCAGGTGGTGGCCGCCCAGGGCCGCATCGAGGGCGAGGATCCTCTCCAGGGGGGGGCGCTCCACGAACATCCCCGGCACCGCTCCGGGCAGGGCCCGCAGGCCCTCCTCCCCCGGGGTGCCCCGCAGAAAGACATAGGCGTAGCCGCCCAGATGGCGCTCCGGCGTGTAACCGGCCAGACGCCAGCCCAGATAGCGGTGCAGGGCCACCAGGTAGAGGTGGGCCTGCAGGGGGTAGTGGCTGGCCGCCATCAGGGCCGCCATCGCCTCCTGGCCGTAGTGGCGGGGCCCGCAGGCCTGGGGGCGTCCCTCCTCATCGCGCCGGCCCATCCAGTTGCTCTTCCAGTCGGCCACCCACCAGCGTGGCTGGCCTGCATCGCTGGCGGCGGTGAAGACCAGGTCGATCGAGCCGGTGAGAAAGCCGCGGCTGGCCACCGGCAGGGCCCCCACCGCTTCGGCATAGGCGGCGCCGAAGGCGCCCCCAGGATGGTCGGCGAAGGCCGCCGCCAGCCCCTCGGCCCTGGCGAAGCCCAGGGTGAGGTCGAAGTTCATCTCGTTCAGCCGATGCTCCGGCCCCAGGTCGGCCACCCGCAGGGGCCCCAGTTCGCCACCGAAGGGGGTGCGGCGCACCTGCTCCAGCCCCTGCAGCAGCGGCTCGATGGGCTCGTCCGCCAGGCCCGCCCGGCGCAGCTCGCGCTCCACCAGCTCCCGGTGGGCCGGAGCGTCGCTGGGCAGGCGGTAGTCGATCAGCTCCAGGATCCGGTGCAGGCCGTCGCCGGCGGTGGCGCCACGGGCAAAGCCCCCCAGGGGGCCCTGCTCCGGCCACAGGCCCGAGGCCATGGCGCTCTCTGGGGGTTCCGCCTCCGGGCTGGGGTCGCTGGTGTCGCGTCCGGCGTCGAGGTCCGCCAGGGGCGTCGCGGCCGCATGGGCGGCGCGGGTCCAGGCGGTGTAGCTGCTGCGCCCCCAGCGGCTGTCGAGGGTGCGGCCGGGCACCGGTCCGCAGCGGAGGGTCTGGCCGGCCTGCTCCGCTCGGCCGGGGCGGGGCGGGCGCGGGCTTCCGTCGGGGTCCCACAGCTCCAGCCGCAGATCGCGACGTGCGATCGCGGCCTCCAGTCGCTCGCGCCAGTCCCGGTCGCTGCGCTCGCCGACGGTGTCCTCGTCGGGATCGGGCAGGGGTTCGTCGGGAAACAGCCAGGGGAAGAGCGGGCCGGCCTGCTGCCCCTTCGCCGGTCCCCAGGCGAGCACGAGCAGGTGCTGGGCCCGGGTCACGGCCACATAGGCCAGCCGCTCCCGCTCGGCGCGTTCGGCGTCCCGGTGCTGCCGGCTGGCCCGCCAGCCGGGGCCCCAGTGGCTGCGCAGGTGCAGATCGAGGTGGGCCTCCCCCCCGGGGCGCGGCAGCCAGCGGGCTCCCGGCCGGGGGATTCCCGCCGGCGGCGTGCCCCCCGCCTGCCACAGGAAGGGGCAGAACACCACGGGAAATTCCAGGCCCTTGCTGCGGTGCACGGTGATCACGCTCACGGCCTCGTCCACCTTGTCGCTGTGGGCCTGATGGGCGTCCGGGATGGAGCCGGCGGCCCGGTTCCGGTCCAGCCGCAGCCGCCGCAGCCAGTCGGCGGCGGCTGTCACGCCGAGCCGTTCGGCGTGCAGCCGCTCCTGCAGGAGCTCGGCCACCTGCTGCAGATCCGCCAGCAGCCGCCCGCCGGCGCTGAGCCGGGCCAGCCCCTCCCCGTCCACCAGCTGGGAGAGCACCCCCAGGGGGCCCCGGTCGGGCAGATCCCGGGCCAGGGCCTGCAGCTGGCCGGCCAGGGCGCTCCACTCGCCGTCGCCGGCGCTGGCGATCCGCCCGGGCGGCCAGCCCAGCAGGGGGGAGGCGGCCAGCAGCCGCAGCCGGTTGGGATCGGCCGGATCCGCCAGGGCATCGAGCAGACGCTGCAGGGCGGTGGCGGCCGGACTGGCGAAGACGTCGGCCTTGCTGACCAGCCGGCTGGGGATGCCCAGCCGTTCCAGGGCCCGGCGCAGCGCCTCCGCCTGCCGGTGATTGTCCACGAGCAGGGCGATGTCGGCGGCACCCAGGGCCCGGGGCGGTTCGTCCTCGCCGGCCGTCAGGGCGGGTGCCTCGTCCAGCAGCTCCCGGACGCCGGCGGCCACCAGGGCCGGCAGCCGGGACTCCAGCTCCCCCTTGCTGGGTGGCGACTCACCGGCGGCCCGCTCGCCTCCGAGCCAGAGCAGGCGGACTGGAGCCATCCCCTCGGGACCCCGCCGGCGCGCCCTGGGCAGCACCTCCGGCACCGGCAGGGCGGAGCGGGGCAGGCCCGCCGGGGCCATCAGCGCGTTCAGGGTGCCGAGCAGGGCAGGGCTGGAGCGACGGTTCTCCAGCAGTTCAAGGACGCTCCCCGCCTCCTGGCGGGCCCGGCGGTAGGTGTCCAGATCGCCGCCGCGGAAGCGGTAGATGGCCTGCTTGGGATCGCCCACCATCACCAGCCGGTGGGCCCCGTCGGCGAAGGCCAGCCGCAGGATCCGCCACTGGACCGGGTCCGTGTCCTGGAACTCGTCGATCAGGGCGGCCCGGTAGCGGGCCCCCACCGCCTGGAGCAGGGGAGTGGGAGCGCTGGCATCGGGCCCGGGGTCGAGCCCTTCGAGCAGCTGGGCGAAACCGACGCTGCCGCCGCGCTCCCTGCGCCGGGCCACCTCGGCCCGGCCCCAGTGGCAGGCGTGCAGCAGCACCATCTCCGCCGGACCCTCCCGCACCCCGGCCAGCGCCTCCATCAGCTCGGGGCAGGGCAGGCGGATCTCCCGTGCCTGCCCCTCCGCCCTGCGGGCGATCCGGCAGAAGGGATCGGGGTGGAAGTAGTCCCCCAGGTCCTCCTGGCTCCTCGCGGCGGCATGGCTGCCGGCCTCCCCCTGGCCGGCCAGCCAGGCATCGACCAGAGCGCAGCGGTCCTTCTTGGGCCTGGTGGCATAGGGGGTGGTGCTTCTGACGCCCGCGGCCCGCCATTCCCCGGCCGCGGCGCGGAAGGCCTGGTCCAGGGCCGCTCCCTCGGCCGCCCAGGCCCGGCGGAACCGGGCCCAGGGCTCCTCCCACAGCACCGCCAGCTGAGCGGCCAGCGGTCGCTCCACGCTGAGGCCTGCCGGCAGCGGATCGAGCCGCAGGGCAGGGTCGGCATCGAGCTGCAGCAGCAGCTCCTCCAGATCATCCGGGCGGATCGCCTGCAGCAGCCCTTCCACCAGATGGCGGGGGAGGGCCAGCAGCTGCTGCTGCCAGTAGTCATGCGCCACCTGGCGCACCAGTTCGGTGGCGTCGGTCTCGAGGGTCAGCTCCGGGGAGCGGGCCGCCTCCAGGGCCTGCCGCCGCAGGTTGCGCTGGCAGAAGCCATGGATGGTGGTGACGTCGGCGGCGTCGAGGTCCTCGAGTGCCAGCAGCAGCCGGCCCAGCAGGGTTGCGCGGGCCTGGGCGTCCTGCGGCTGCCGCCGCAGCCAGTGCTCCAGCACCGGATCGGGAGCCTGCCAGTCGCCGCCGGCCTGGACGGCCTGGACGGCCTGGAGGCCGATGAGGGCGTCCTGGATCCTGCGGCCGATGCGGTCCCGCAGTTCCGCCGCCGCCGCATTCGTGTAGGTGACCACGAGCAGCTCCCGCAGGCCCAGTTGCCGCTCGGCCAGCAGCCGCAGCACCAGATGGGCCAGGGCGAAGGTCTTCCCCGTGCCCGCGCTGGCCTCCAGCAGCGCCACCCCGTCGTCGAGAGGGAAGGCGTTGGCGTCGAAGGCCTCAGCGGCGGTCCTCGCGGTGCTCATGCTTCCGCCACCGAGGCCAGCACGGGGGAGAACAGGTCCCCGGCCAGGGCCAGGACCTCCGGGGTCAGCAGCTCGTCGGCCGGCAGGGCGGCGCCGAAGCAGGCCTCCATCTCCTCCTGCTCCCGCTCACCGCGTTGGAAGGGGGAGCCCTCCCAGGTGCTGGCGGCCTTGGCGCGCCCGCTGCCCGCCTGCTGGCGCTCCGTGTCGGCGTAGGCCCAGCCCGTCTCGGGGGGCACCGGCCAGCCGCG
Organism: Cyanobium sp. CACIAM 14; assembly: GCA_000708525.1. Lineage (GTDB taxonomy): Bacteria > Cyanobacteriota > Cyanobacteriia > PCC-6307 > Cyanobiaceae > Cyanobium. Next base: position 56,167 of record JMRP01000010.1, on the reverse strand, counting down.
GGTCCGCCAGGCCTGCTGCAGCGCCGCCAGCCGTTCCAGTTCCTCCCGCGCCGCCGGGGCCGCCGGGGGGATGAACGCCAGCACCTGGGCGAAGCGATCCTTCTGGCGGGCGATCAGCACACCCCGGCGAGGGGCGGCGGCCTGGCCGTCGTCGGCGGCCGCCAGCAGCAGCTGCAGCCACAGGTCCAGCCGGTGGGCCGCCCGGGGACCGGCGGTGTGCACCAGCACCACCGTGTCGCCGCGCCAACCGACCGGCGCCTGCCAGGGGCCCCACCGGTGGATGGCCTGCCGGGGCGGACCCAGGACCTCCAGCGAGCCCATCAGGCTCGACCAGCGCTGGTGCAGCCCCTCGGCTTCGAGGATCCCCGCCGCCTTCGGCGGCAGCAGCCCCCGGCCCCGGCTCCGCTCCAGCCAGTCGGCAGCGCTGGCGGGGGTCGCCGGGTCCGGTTCATCCCCGCCGGTCTGCAGCCTCTCCCGCAGCAGCCGCGACCGCTCCCGTTCCTCCAGGGAGAGGGCCTCGAGGTCGTCGATCCGCCGCTCCCACTCCCCCGGCCTCAGCCCCAGGGAGCGCAGCCAGTGCCGCTGGGGGGCCATCAGCCAGTCGCGCAGATCGGTGAAGGCGTCTGGCTCCGCAGGGGCGAGGGGGGCGAGGGGGGCCGGGCCGCGCAGGAGCCCCACGGGCGGGGCTGGCGGATCGCTTGCCAGGCGTCGCACGGCCTCCAGCAGGCGCCGATCGCAGCTGGCGGGTTCTCTCCCGGCCAGGGGGAGGAAGTGGCGCCGATCCAGTGGGTTGGCGGCGTGCTCCAGCAGCAGCTGCTCCCGGGCCCCGGGACCCAGCTGGGCGGTGAGCCATTGCAGCCACTGCCCCACCGGACCCGAGGGGGGCAGGGCGGCGCCGGTGCGGTCGTCGCGGCAGCTCCAGCTGAGCAGCAGGTGGTCGCGGGCGGAGAGCAGCGCCTCCATCAGCACGTAGCGGTCCTGGTCGGCGGGATGGGGATCGCCGAGCCGGCGCTGGGCCTCCATCAGGTGGAAGGCGGGGCGATCGCCCGGGCGCGGGAAGACGCCCGCCTCCAGACCCATCAGCACGATCACCCGGTAGGGGATGGCCCGCATCGGTTCGAAGGCACTGATCGTCAGGGCACCGCTGCGGTGCCCGAAGCGGCCGCTCTCCGCCCCCAGGGCCTCCCGCAGCACCGCCGCCACCACCGGCGCCTCCAGGGACAGGGGGCAGGCTTCGGCCGCCGTTCTCCAGCTGTCGATCGCCGCCAGCAGATCCCGCAGTTCACCTGCGGCCTCTCCCCCTTCACCGAACAGATCGGCGATCAGCTGCCGCAGCCGCTCCTCCCAGACGGGGACCCCACCGCCGCGGCGCAGCTCCCCGAGCCAGTGGCGCAGCCGAAGCAGCAGGTGCAGCCAGCGTCCGCTCAGCTCCAGGGGCACGCCACCGTCCCAGGGGGCCGTCTGAGCCGGAGCCAGCCCGGGGCTGGCGGGCAGCACCAGGCCCAGCAGCATCCGGTCGATCGCCCAGGCCAGGCTGTGGCAGGCGGTCTCCTCGTCGGAGTCCCGTCGAGGACCTTCGCCGCCGTCGGTCCGCCGGTCGTCGCCGTCGAGCCCCCAGCGGAAGCCCGCCTCCTGCAGGGCCTCCACCAGCCGGGCCGCCTCCCTCGCCTCCAGACCGAAGTGGTCGAGGAGGGGGCGGGAGCCCAGCACGGTCTCCAGGCCTGAGGCGGTGATCCGGGCCCCCGCCAGATCCAGCAGCAGCAGGAGCGTGCCGGCAAGGCCGGCCCCCTCCTGCTGGCTGCGGTCGGTGAGGCGCCAGGGAAGCTCCACGCCGGTGGCCAGCGCATCGCCGAACACCGACGCCACCAGCGGGGCGAAGCCGTCGATGTCGGGGGTCATCACCAGGATGTCGCGGGGTTCCAGGCCCGGATCGGCCGCCAGCAGCTGCAACAGCCGGTCGCGCAGGATCTGCACCTGCCGCAGCCGGCCGGGACAGGCATGGAACTCCAGGGAGCGGTCCTGGGGATCGAGCACCAGGCCGGGGGTTCCCTCCGGGTCGGCGAGCTGCTGCTGCAGCTGGGCCAGCAGGGGAGCCCGCCGGGGCCTCCGGGCGCTGTGCCGGGCGCTGGTGGCGGGGGCGAAGAAAAGGTCGCGCTCCTGCTCCTCCCCGAGCTGGGCTTCGCCGGTGCCCTCCAGCAGTTGCTGGAATTCCCCCCCCAGCCGCCCGAAGCGGGCCTCCAGCCCGGGAGCCTCGAGCAGCCAGGCGGCGTCGAGGGGCTGGCGCAGGGCCAGGGCATCGCTCAGCTGGCGTCGCCGTTCCCCGCAGCGGCGCCAGAGATCGGGGCAGGGGGTGAGCAGGTAGAGATCCACCGTCCGATGGCGGCTCAGGGCCTGCAGCAGCTGCACCTGGATCGGCGCCATGCTGCTCAGTCCGAAGAGGCGCAGGGGGGCGCCGCCGGCCTCGGCGGCCAGCTCGCCGCGGTGCAGGCGGGCGATCAGCGCCTGCACCCGCCGGCCGAAGGGCTCGCGGCCCAGCTCCCGGTGCAGGCCCCGGTAGAGCAGGGGCTGCCAGCGCAATGCCTGCGGCAGCGGCCGGCCGGCGGCGTCGGTGGCCTGGCCCGCTTCCCAGGCTTCCAGCATCTCCGGGCGGTAAAGGGCGTAATCGTCGAAGGCATCGGCGATGGCGCGGCCCAGCTGCCAGCGGCCGAGCTCCAGCCGCGCCCCCGCTCCCCGCGCCCCGAGCCAGTGGCGCAGGGGTTCCCCCCCGGCCTCCTCGGCGATGGCCGGCAGCAGCCCCAGCAGGGGCCAGACGAGGCGGTCGGCCCGCCAGGGATCGCTCGCCCCTGCCATGGCGGCCGGGCCGTCGACGTCCCCCGCCAGCAGGCCATCGACGAGCTGGCGCAGGTGGCCGCCGGGAAAGGGAAAGCGCAGGTTGGCGGCGATGCCCCCCAGGTGGATGGCCAGCTGCTCGCCGAGCCAGCGGCTGGTGGGCCAGGTGTTGACCACCACCTGCACCTGCTCGAAGGGGTCGGGAGGCTGCAGGCGCAGCTGGGTGGCGAGCAACCGGGCGAGGAGTTCGGCCCGGTTGCTGCGGAAGACCGTCAGCAAGGCACCGGGGTCAGAGGACGCAGTGGAGGCCGGACGCGGGGGTCAGGGCCACCGAAGGGCCGCTCTCCGCGGGAAGGGTGGAGACGCTGAGGCTCTGGCGGGTTTCGGGGCAGTAGGCGGTGAGCTGGCCGCCATAGCAGGCGCCGGTGTCGATCAGGACGATCGAGCCGACCCGGCGCAGCCCGGGCCCGGGGGTGTGGCCGACGATCACCTCGCCGAAGCGGTCGTCGTAGGCCTGCCAGAAGGCCAGGCGGACGTTGAGATCAGGCTCCCAGGTGCGGGGATCGAAGCCGGCATGGGTGGCCACCCAGCCCCTTCCCCAGTAGGCGAGGGGCAGCCGGTCGAGGCGGTCGCGCCACAGCCGGCACCGGGACGCTCCCAGCTGGCGGTAGGTGTCGCTGCCGTTGAGGGTGGGGGGGCAGGAGGTGCTGCCCGTGTCGAGATGGCTGACCAGATCGCGCTCGTGATTGCCCTTGAGCCAGACCGCCCGGTTGCTGCGCACCAGCCCCCAGGCCAGTTCCATGGCGGCCTCGATGCGGGTGCCGCGATTGATCACATCGCCGCAGAGCACCAGGCGGTCGTTGCTCGGCAGGAGCGACACCAGCCGGTGCAGCGCTTCGGCGCATCCATGGACGTCCCCGATGACCCAGTGACGGGGGGAACGCCGGTCCGGGAATGTCATCGAGCGAGCTGCTTCCCCCTCAGTGTTGCCCTCGGGGTGGGCTTCTGTCACCCCCGGCCGGGCCTCCAGGGCTCCCCTCAGCGCTGATACGGTGCGCCCACGCACGACGCAGGAGAAGGGATGGACCTCAGGACTCTGCCTGTGAGCCAGCGCGTCAACCTGCTGGTGAAGGCCCTCGACGGGGCCAAGCGCACCAACGAGGCCCTGGCCCGCTGCCAGGACGGCGAGGCCATGCTGGACGTGCTGCTGGACGCCTCGAGCCGTCTCGGACTCGGGCTGAGCCGCCGCGACCTGGAGAACACGCCGCCGATCCGTGACTGGATCTGGTGGAAGAACAAGGAAGCTCCGCTCACCATCGGCGACCGCAAGCCCCGCTACCAGCAGGATGGCGGCCAGGGAAGGGCCGGGAGTTCCGGTTCGGCCGAGGGGGACAAACCCCGGCGCCGCTTCCTCGGCCTCTTCTGATCCTGCTGGGAGTCAGTTCAGGGTGGCCAGCGGATCGGGAATGGTGGCGCTGGGGGCTTCGAAGCTGCCCTGGGCCACGAACTCCAGCCGCAGCTTCATGAAGGTGATGAACTTCTCGTCGGTGGACACCACCGCCGCCGCCGGGCGGGGCACCGCTGCCCCGATGGCGGCCAGCTCGGGAGCCTCCAGGAAAGCGGGCCGCTCCAGCAGCCAGAAGTCGATGGGCTTGGTCTTCTCGGCATAGTTGCGCTCGCGTTCCCGCAGCACCTCGGCGAGGGGCTCCTCCTCGACCAGGAAGGCGCGGCTGGCGGCGACGAAGTGGTAGAGGGGCATGACGGGAAGGGCCTCAGGGCTGGCGGTCGCCGAACAGGGGGTCGCGGCGGGGATTCTGCACCAGCGCCCGCATCTGGCGCACCGCCTCCTCGAGGCCCACGGCCAGGGCCCGGGCCACGATCGTGTGGCCGATGTTGAGTTCCTCCATGCCCTCGATCGCGGCGATCGGCTCCACGTTGTGATACGTGAGGCCATGGCCGGCGTTCACCCTCAGACCGAGGCCCCGGGCGACGGCCGTCGCTTCGGTGATCCTGGCAAGATGTAGCTGTTGCTCCTCCCAGGGCGCCTCGGCATAGCCACCCGTATGGAGTTCCACCCAGCGGGCCCCGCAGGTCCGGCAGGCCTCCAGCTGGCGTCCGTCGGGGTCGACGAACAGGCTGACGCCGATCCCCGCCGCCTCCAGCCGTTCCACCAGGGGCCGGAGATCGTCCAGCTGGCCGGCCACGTCCAGACCCCCCTCGGTGGTCACCTCCTGGCGCCGTTCCGGCACCAGGGTCACCATGTCGGGGCGGATCCGCAGGGCGATCGCCTCCATCTCCGCCGTGGCCGCCATCTCCAGGTTGAGCCGTGTGCGCACGGTCGCCCGCAGCAGCTCCACGTCCCGGTCCTGGATGTGGCGCCGGTCTTCCCGCAGGTGCACCGTGATGCCGTCGGCGCCGCCCAGCTCGGCCAGCAGGGCGAGCCGCACCGGGTCGGGTTCCACCGTGCGGCGGGCCTGGCGCACGTTGGCGATGTGATCGATGTTGACCCCGAGGCTGGCCATGGACGCGAAGACGGCAGGAACGATCCTGCCGAACCGCCACACCCGAGGGCCCTGCCGCGGTGCATCGGCCGGCCGGAGCGGAACGCGGCCGCAGGACCAACTGCCCGCCACGGGCCGTGGCGAAGGTCGTTCGCCTCTAACTTCGAGCCGACGTTCTGCCAGATCGAGAGTGTTGGCGGCGCAGACGCCCCCCACGACGGGCCTTTCCCCGCTGATCAGCGCCCGGGAGAGCACCCTCTGCAACGGCATCAGCCCCTGGCTGTCCCCGGTGGCCATGGTGGTCGCCATCGACCTGGCGCTCCAGGGCTATTTCGGCGAGCTGCAGGTGCTGGGTGGCGAGAACCTGCCGAAGCGGGGAGCGGTGCTGCTGGCACCCACCCACCGGGCCCGCTGGGATGCCCTCATGCTCCCCTGGGCGGCGGGGCGTCGCGTCACCGGCCGTGACTGCCGCTTCATGGTCACGGTCGACGAGATGAAGGGGCTGCAGGGTTGGTTCCTGCACCGGCTGGGCTGCTTCCCGGTGAACCAGGGGCGCCCCACCCTGGCCAGCCTGCGCTTCTCCGTGGAGCTGCTGGCCGGTGGTCAGCAGCTGGTGGTGTTCCCGGAGGGCCGCATCCGCCGGGACGATGGCCCCATCCGCCTGCACCAGGGGCTGGCCCGCCTGGCCCTGATGGCCGCCGGCCAGGGCGTGGACGTGCCGGTGGTGCCGGTGGGCATCGCCTACGGCCATGCCGATCCCCGCCCCGGAGACGCGGCCGCCATCTGTTTCGGCCCTCCCCTGCGGGTCGAGGGCCAGGGCCGCGAGGCGGCCCTCGCCTTCAGCGCCCAGCTGGCCAGCGCCATGCAGTCGGCCGAGCAAGCGGCCCGCAGGGCGGTGGGGCGGCCGATCGGCTCCCCGTAAAGTTCGCCCGTTACCCGTCTGGCGTCGACGTGATCAGGCCTTCCGCCGTCCCTTCCCCTCGATCCGCCCGGCCCTCGCGCCTCGCCGGGCTCTGCGGAGGCTCCCTCACCCTGCTCACCCTGCTGCTGCCACTGGCGACACCCCCGGTGCGGGCCCAGGCTGCCGCCCAGACCGTGCAACCCGCCGGCACCGACTTCAATCTCTCGGCGGTCCGGTCGCTGCTCAGCCGCGGCGATGCGGCGGTGGCCAGCGGCAATCTGGCCGAAGGACGCCGCCTCTACGATCTCGCCCGGGATGCCAGCCGCCGCCTGCTGGGCTTCTATCGGGACCTGAGTGGCTCCTTCCGTGGCCTCGATGCCCGGATTCCCCGGGAGATGGACGACAAGGGCAGGGAGGCCCTGAGCCTGCTGTCCGAAGCCAACCTCCGGCTCGCCGCCCTGTTCCGGCGTCAGAATCAGCCCGAGGTGGCCATCCCGCTGCTGGTGGAAGTGGTCAAGACCATGACCCCCACCAACGACCTGGGACGCAAGGCCTACCAGCAGCTGGTGGAACTGGGCTTCGTGCTCACCCCCTACACCGCCCCGGGATCGACCGGCAGCAACTGATCGCCCCTAGATTCCTCCGGCCGCCCACCCTCCTGATCTCCTCTGCCATGGTTCACCCGGAGCAGGTCAAGGACGCGATCCGCCGCGCCCTCCCCGACGCCGCCGTGGAGGTGGAGGACCTCACCGGGGGTGGGGATCACCTGCAGGTGCGGGTGGTCTCCGGGGCCTTCGCCGGCCTCAACAGGGTGCGTCAGCACCAGCTCGTCTACGGCGCCCTGCGCAGCGAGCTGGCCAGCGAGGCGATCCACGCCCTGGCCGTCCAGACCTCCCTTCCCGCCTGATCACGCTTCCCGTTTCCGACACCATGGATGCCAGCACCCGCCAACGCATCGACGCCCTGATCTCCGCCCATCCCGTGATGGTGTTCATGAAGGGCAGCAAGCTGATGCCGCAGTGCGGCTTCTCCAACAATGTGGTTCAGATCCTGCAGGCCCTGGGTGTGCCGTTCGAGACCTTCGATGTGCTCTCCGACATGGAGATCCGTCAGGGGATCAAGGAGTTCTCCGACTGGCCCACGATCCCCCAGGTGTACGTGAAGGGGGAGTTCCTGGGCGGCTCGGACATCCTGATCGAGATGTACAACAGCGGTGAATTGCGCGAGAAGCTGGAAGTGGCCCTGGCCTCCTAGTCCCTCAGGCAGGTCGTCCGGGCGCCCCAGCCGTCAGCGAGAGCGTGCACGCCGATGCTGGCAGCAGCTCAGTGAAGGCTTCGCTCGATCATCAGCCGGGGCTGACCGTCGGGTCCGAGGAAGCTCGAAGGATCCTGGATCCAGCGATCGATGAGCTCCTCCAGCCGGCGCTGGGAATGGTGGTCGAGCACGCCCGTGCGCCGCAGGGCATGAAGGTAGCCATCGGCGTAAAGGCGAAGCTCGGTAGGCCCGTGGTGGCGATCCGAGAGGGCCTGGCAGGCATCGCACAGGGACTGGAAATGGCGGATCGCGTCGGGATGTTGGAGTGCTGTCATGGCTGGGCGGGGGCCCTTGGCGTCATTGTGCCTGCACAGGCCGGCGAATGGGACCATCCTGCCGTGTCACCCCCTGCGATGGCGGGGGCGGACGGTTGGCAAAGCAGCGCCTGCTGCGTGATTCCGCCCAGAGGTCCCGTTAGCATGCCAACACTTGATCAGCCAATGGCGCTCCCGCTTGTGATGTCATCGTGATGCCGAGGAGATGCCCGTGGCCCAGGACAAGCTGAGCGACCCAGGAGGATCTCCGCGGAGGGTCCTCGTCGTCGATCCCCACGCCACCCTGCGCACGGTGCTGGCCCAGCGTCTTCGACAGGACGGCCACCTGGCGGCTGCGGTGGCCACGGCCCAGGAAGCCCTCGACATCTGCCAGGACCAGTCCCCCGACCTGCTGGTGAGCGCCGAGCTGCTGGAGGAGACCTCGGCGCTGCGGCTGGCGGCCCAGCTCCACTGTCCGGTGATGGTGCTCACCGCCCGCACCGGTTCAGAGCCGGTGGTGGCTCTTCTCGATGCCGGTGCGGACGATGTGCTGCGCAAGCCCTTCGGTCTGGAGGAACTGGCGGCCCGTTGCCGCACCCTGCTGCGGCGCAGCGGCAGCGGCCTGCAGGAGCGGGTCTGTGTCGGTCCCCTGGAGGTGCACCTGCTGCTGCGGCAGGTCACCCTGCGCGACCAGCCGGTGGAGCTCAGCCCGAGGGAGTTCGCCCTCCTCTGTGCCCTGCTCATGCCGCCGGGGGTGGTGCGCAGCCGGCAGGAACTGCTGCGGATGGCCTGGCCTCCCTTCAGCGGAGGCCCCCGCTCCGTCGATACCCAGGTGCTCACCCTGAGACGCAAGCTCGAACAGGCCGGGCTCGGCGAAGGGGGCGGCATCGAGACCATGCGCCAGCAAGGCTACCGATTCAGCCTGGACACCCTCCCCGAGGCGGTCGAGGAGTCCTCCGCCGGGTCTCCCGCTTCGGTGATGGTCTCCTCGGGCACCATGTCGGGCCGCCTCAACTGAGGGATCTGTCGCCATCTCCGCCGGCCTGGTCTCCCCAGGGCTCGTTGGCTCAGGCTGGCTGCAGGGCCATGGCAGCAGGGTGCAGGGCGAAGGTGATCAGTTCGCCGGCCAGCATGGTGGCGGAGAGAAGGGCGAGGAGCCGGTAGGTCCACGGGGGGCTGAGGCGGCCGATCCCGTCCGTGGCAAGGCCGGTGGCGAGGGAGAAGCGCTGCAGGAAGTCGTCGAAGCGGGCCACACGCTGGGGCAGCAGCCAGGCCGACCCAGACGGGGTTTCCGGCGAACCCTCCGTGCGCACGTAATAGACACGGCCCCCCTGGCTGGTGGCCACCGGCGTCAGGGCGGTGATGCGGTTCCAGGGCAGCTGCCAGCCGCGGCGAAGCAGCCAGGAGCACCAGGCGGGATGGCCCACCCGCAGTCTCTGATCGTCGAGTTCCACCCGTTCGCTGGTGATCGCCACCACCAGCAGCAGACCGGTGAGGGCCGCCAGCAGCAGGGGGAGGCGCAGGGGCTCCGGCGCCAGCAGCGGCAGGGGCGCCGCCAGGGCCAGGTACAGGCCCAGGAGGGTGAATCGGATCAGCGGCGCCATCGGGTAGCGATGGCAGACCGGAGGGAGGCTCATCGGTCGTCGGGAGAGCCGGGAAGGGGCTCGATGACCTCGGAGGGCTGGTAGCGCCCACCGAACACCTCCGCCTCCCGTCCCTTCCAGAACTCGCCGAGGCGCATCAGGTCGGCATGGGCCTCACCGACCCGCTCCACGTACTCGCTGGGCTCCATGGTGTCCTTCGCTTCCTTGAGCTTGCTGAGACGCAGCAGATGCCAGACCCAGGGCTTGCCCATCTCGCCGCGGGCCTCCAGGTAGCGCGCCAGGTCGGTGGAGCTGGGCAGGGGAGCCGCCATGGATCCGGGAACTAATTCATTAAGAAATGTAACGCCGCTTGGGGCGGGACCGTGGTCCGTCGTGCTCAGTAGAGCTCCGGCCGGCGGTCCTGGTGATAGTTCGTCCCCGCCGGGTGGGTGGGGCCGTAGTCGCCCGGCAGGCAGTCGGCGATCAGCAGGGTCGGCTCGGGCCGCGCGGCCACCAGCACGTCGCCATGGGGGCCGCAGATGATGCTGTTGCCCAGATAGGCCGCCATCACCCGGCCGTGCACCGTTTCCTCGCCGCAGCGGTTGGCATAGGCCACGAAGCATTGGTTCTCGAACGCGTGGGCGGGGATCAGGGTGCGGGATACATCCGGGTAGGGGCGGTCGGTGCGCTCGCCGCTGCTCAGCAACGCCCAGGCATCGGCGGCCGTCGGGATCAGCACCAGCCGGGCTCCCTCCAGGGCCAGACGGCGGGTGAGTTCCGGGAATTCCGCCTCGTAGCAGTTGAGCAGCCCTACCCCCAGACCGTTCACCCGCTGCACCGTCAGGGCCGGCCCCTCCTCCGGGTGCTGGTAGCCGGGGCTCCAGCAGAGCTTCTCGTCCGGTCCCCAGAGGTGGGTCTTGCGGTAGTTGCGCAGCAGCCTGCCGTCGGCGTCGATCAGGGCGATCGCGTCGTAGAAGCGCTCCGCGCCCGCCACGGTGGCCCGCTCGGCGAAGGGGCAGGCCACCGCCAGCCCGTGCCGGCGGGCGGCTGCGGCGACCCGCCCCAGACTGGGGCCGTCCACTCCTTCGGCCAGCTCCCTGACGATGGCGGGGGTGACGATGTACCCCGTGAGGTAGAGCTCCGGAAAGGCCAGCAGCTGCACGCCGTGGGCCGCCGCCAGGGCGCAGACCTGCTCGAGTCGCTGCAGGTTCTCGAGGACGGCGCCGGCGCTGCCGGCGTTGCCGGTTCCCTGCCAGATCCCCAGCCGCAGCCCCTCGCCGGCCGCCGGGGGCCGCGAACGCAGGAAGGTGTGCAGGCGGTGGTCAGGAACCATGGCGGGTGGCCGGCGGCTGGATCGATCCTCGCCCTGCCGTTCCTGGCCCCCGGCCTCAGGCCGGCAGCGCCCAGGGGTTGAGGCCGAGGTCGGCGCCGATGCGGTGGGCGCAGGCGTAGCCGCTGAAGGCCACGGCATTCAGCCCCTGGCCCGGGAAACATGAATCGCCCACGCAGTAGAGACCGCTGATGCCGGTGCGGTTGAAGGGCATGGGCAGCAGCCCGGGCAGCCGCAGGGCGGGCACCGGCCCGTAGCTGCCGGCGAAGCGGCCCAGGAAGCGGCGGTGGCTGCGGGGTGTGCCGATCTCCCGGTGGGTGATCGCCGCGCCGAGGCCGGGGAGGATCGCCTCCAGCCGCTCGATCAGCCGGGTGGCGGCCGCCTCCTTGGCCGTCCGGTAGGCCGCCGGGGCGAGCCCCTGCCAGGTTTCCATCGCCGAGGGGGTGAAGGTGTGCACGATGTGGTGGCCGCCTGGGGCCAGGGAGGGATCGAGCAGGGTGGGGATGGACACGAAGATCGTGCCCTGCTCGGCGTCCATGTCCTCCCAGCGCTCCAGCAGCAGATGGTGCACGTGGGTGTCCGGAGGGATCGCCGGGGCCTTCACGCCCAGGTGCAGGGAGAGGAAGGAGGGGGAGGGCCTGTAGCGGCGCCGCCAGGTGCGCTCGGCCGCCGGGGTGTGCTCCCGGTCGATCAGGGTGCTGGCGGCTGATCCGGGGCCGGCGAAGGTGTCCCAGCGGGTGGCGTTGCTCACCACCCGGCGGGCGCGGAGCTCCTCGCCGCCCGCCAGCCGCACCCCCACGGCGCGGGCCTGGCTGCCTTCGCCCTCCAGCAGCACCTTCACCACCCTGGCCTTGTAGCGGATGGCGCCGCCATGGCGCTCCAGCCCGTGCACCAGCTTCTCGGCGATCACCCCCACCCCGCCGCGGGGGTAGTTGATGCCGCCGGCGTGGCGGTCGGAGAAGACCATGCCGGCGTTGATCATCGGCGTGCGATCGGCCGGCATCACCGACCAGCAGAAGCACTCCATGTCGATGAACTTCAGCAGCGCCGGATCGCGGATGTGCTTCCGGGCCACCTCCCCCACGTTCACCGGCAGCCAGCGGGCCAGCCCAAGGCAGGCCAGGGGCGCGCGGAAGAACACCTTGGCCAGGTAGGCGGGATCCTCCAGCGACAGCAGGGGCATGGCGTCGAGGCAGCGGAACACCTCCCAGCAGGTGTCATAGAAGCGCCGGATGCCTTCGGCCTCGTGGGGGAACAGGGCGGTGAGATCGGCCAGGAAGGTCCCGTAGTCGCGGGCCACCGCCACCTGCAGGCCGCCGGGGAGGTGGTAGGCGAGCTGCACCGGGTCGAGCACCGTTTCGCAGCGCTCCCCCACGTCCGCCAGGGCGCGGGTGAGCAGGTTGGTGTGGCCCTTCTCGCCGAAGCCGAAGATCATCGAGGCCCCCACGTCGAAGGTGTAGCCGTCGCGGCGGAAGCTGCCGCCGCTGCCGCCGGGGATCAGGTAACGCTCCAGCACCAGCACCGTCGCCCCCTTGGCGGCCAGCTGGCTGGCGGTGACGAGGCCGCCGATGCCGGCGCCGATCACGATCACGTCCCAGGGTCCGGTCACAGGGGAGAAGCCACCGCCGGGCACCCTAGGGATCGGCGGGACCCGTCCTGCCCGTTCCCTCAGAGCGTCACCCCCATCTCCGGCAGTACGGCCTCCTCCACCCATACGGACACCGAGCCACCCGGGCAGCGCCATTCGGCCCAGCCGTCGCCGTTGGTGGTGATCGGTTCGCGGATGTGGCCGGTGAGATCGCGGAACACGGTGTTGCGCCTGGCCACCTCCATCCACTTGTTGCCGGCGGCGCCGTCGCTCATCAGCACCGCCATCGCCCGTGGATGGCCCGGCGTGCCCAGGCGCGTCCAGCCGATGGTGTTGAAGTGGTCGAGGTAGTCGTACTGCGGGCCGTAGGCGCAGTGGCCGCGGGCCAGCAGGAAGCGGTCGATGAGGAAGCGGTGGCTGGGCATCCAGATCTCGTAGGTGGTGCCGCCCTTGTTGTCCGAGTAATGGGCGCCGTAGTAATCGGCGTGAAAGATGCACGGATAGCCCTGGTCACGCAGCAGGATCACGGCATAGGCCAAGGGCTTGAACCAGGGTTCCACCACCGATTCCAGCGACTGCAGCGGCTGGGTGTCGTGGTTCTCCACCAGGGTCACCGCCAGCAGCGGCATGTGCTGCATGAGCGTGCCGTCGAGCAGGCGGCTCATGTCGTAGTTGCCGCCGCTGCGGCTGGCCTGGTGGAAGTTCAGGTGCAGCGGCGCGTCGAACAGGCTCATGTGCCCGCCGGTGTTGGCCGCGTACCAGTTCAGGCTTTCGAGGTTGTAGCTCCAGTATTCGCCCACCACGAAGATGTTGCGCCGCACATGCTCCTCCAGTTCGGTGACCCAGTCGAGGTAGAAGTCGCTGGCGATGTGCTTGATCGCATCCAGGCGGAAGCCGTCGACGCTCACGGTCTCCAGAGTCCATTTCCCCCAGTACTTCAATTCGCCGCGCACCTCGGGATGGCTGACGTTGAGATCGCAGCCCATCAGATAGTCGAAGTTGCCCTTCTCCAGGTCGACGTTGTGCTCGAAGCCGGCGCCATGGGAACGCCAGATGGCCCTGTAGTCGGGATCGAGGCTGTTGTAGTCGACGGCATCGAAGTGATACCAGTGCCACTGCATCGTGGAATGGCGGCCGCCGCGTCCGTCGAAGCGGAAGAGGGTCCAGGAGCGGATGGTGCGCTCCTCGCCGAGGGGGCGGTTGCGGTCGGCCGGATCGAAGGGCGTGGCTGGATAGTCCTCCTGATTGTCGGCGTTCATCTTGTGGTTGAACACCACGTCGGCGTACACCTGCAGGCCGGCGTCCTGGCAGGCCTTCACCGCCGCGATGTACTCGTCCCGGGTGCCCCAGCGGGTTCGCACCGTGCCCTTCTGGTCGAACTCCCCCAGATCGAAGAGGTCGTAGATGCCATAGCCCACGTCCCACTGGCTGCCTCCCTTGCAGGCCGGCGGCAGCCAGAGCGCCGTGAGCCCCGCCTTCGCCAGGGCCGGCGCCTCCTCCTTCAGCCGCCGCCAGTGCCCACCGTCGGCGTCGCTGTACCAGTGGAACCACTGCATCATCGTGCCGTTGAACTCCGTCGGCTCGGCCACCTTGGCGGCGCTGACCGTGGCCTCATGGGTGGCCAGCCAGTCGCGCAGCAGCGCCACCGCCGCCGGGCCGGTGTCCACCGCCGGATCCCGCTCCGCCGCCAGGACGCGGTTCTTGAGGTCGGCGAAGATCGAATTCATGGCGGTTCGCCCGGAAGGCGAAGGGTGCAAGCCCCATCGCTAGCAACGATTCCTGGACTGCTCCGCCGGGGGGCGTGCCGATTCAGAGGGGAGTGGCGTCGCGCACGCTCTCGAACAGGTCGATGTCCCAGGCCACCAGATCGCGCCGGACGGCATCGACGCGGGTCTGCGGCAGCAGCCGGGCCAGGTCCTCGCCGGTGATCACGCCCCGCAGATCGCCACCGTCCTCTCGCACGAATGCCAGCGCCTGCCAGGCCAGGATCGCCGCCCCCACGGCGGTGGGGTAGGAGATGTAGGTGGCACCGGCGTAGGGGCTGTTGAGCAGCCCGCGGTAGCGCAGGAAGCCGATGCCCACCGTCTCGATCGTGGTCTGGCGGTCGCTGCGCACCTGTTCGGTGTAGCGGATCTCCGCCGCCGCGGCGAAATGGGCCCGCCGGATCACGCCGTTGCGCAGATACTCCTCGATCCGGCGGGGTTTGTTCATGCCCGGCAGGATGGCCCGCACCATCGCCTCCACCGTGAGTTCGCTCTGCTCGGGCAGGGTGCGCTTGGAGAGCAGGTTGAGCTGGAACAGCGCCTTCACCAGCTCCACTTCGGAGCCGCCGCTGTACACCCCGATCGAATCGATCTCCGGGAAGGAGCGGTGCAGCGACAGCAGTTCCTCCTGGTAGAGGGGGTACTGGCGCGTGGGGGCCACCTCGCCCGGGAAGGTGTGCTCGCGGGCGGCGCTGAACGGTTCGAGCACCTGCACGCGGCCCTTGCGCAGCAGCCGGGGCCGCTCCGCCAGTTCCTCGAGGGCCACCAGCGGCGACCAGGAGAACACGATCTCATCGGCTTCGATGTCCTCCAGGAGGTAGAGGTCCACGCTCTCGATCTCCAGTTCGCGGCGGCGGGCCGCCCGCAGCTGGTGCAGCCGCAGACCGATCAGGAAGTTGGTCACGCCCGGGGAGATGCCGAAGTTGATCAGCGCGGCGCGGCCCCGTTCCTGGTAGGGGGCATCGAACGCGTACTGAGAGAAGGTGAGGGTGCGCTCGGTTTCGGCGTCGTACATGTCGGACGCCAGATCCAGTACATGGGCACCCAGGGAGAGCCCCAGCTGCAGCAACGGACGGTTGAAGCGCGGGTGGGCCGCATTCACGACCAGCCCGGTGCCCTCCAGCTCCGCCAGCCGGGGCTGGCCGCCGTCGAGGAGGCTGTCGAAGTCCGCCACCTCCACGAACTGGATGCGATCGAAGAGCCGCTCTGCGTGAAAGAGAGCGTCGCGGGCCAGTTCGGGCTCGAGCACCACCACCACGAAGCGCAGGGGCACCCCGTCGCGCTCCGCCAGTTCCGCCAGGCAGATCAGCATCGACGAGCCCACGGCGCCGAGGCCGAAGAACGTCACCGTGAGGGGCTCAGCCGCGGGGGAAGGGGTGGTGGTCATCGCCGGCTCACCGTGCCTGGAGCAGCCGCGCGGCGCTGGGCGCGGCGGCGTGATCGGCGATGCGATCGGCGTCGCGCTCTGCCGAGCGATCGGATGAGCCGCGGAAGGGCTCCAGGTCCGCCAGGGCCCGGTCGCGGTAGGCGCCGTAGCGGGCCCGCTTCTCGCGCACCCGGCTGGGGAGCTCGGGCATCAGTCCGAAGCTGGGGGGCATGGGCTGGAAGCCGCCTTTGGTGCCGCGGCCTGCATCGCTGATGAAGGCCAGCAGGGCGCCAGCCATGGTGGTGTCCGGCAGGCGCAGGGGCTCCAGGCCCCGGGCCAGCCGGGCGGCGTTGGTGCCGGCCAGCCAGCCGCCGGCCACGGCGGCAGCATAGCCCTCGGTGCCGGTGATCTGGCCTGCTGCCAGCAGGCTGGGGCGGGAGCGGAACTGCAGGGTGGGCTCCAGCAGCTCCGGCGACTCCAGGAACGTGTTGCGGTGCATCACGCCGAAGCGCACGAAGCTGGCGTTCTCCAGCCCCGGGATCATGCGCAGCACCCGCTGCTGCTCGCCCCATTTCAGGTTGGTCTGGAAGCCCACCAGGTTCCACAGCCGCCCGTCCCGGTCCTCCTGACGCAGCTGCACCACCGCGTAGGCCCGTTTCGCGCGGCGCACGTCCCGGTCGTGCAGGTCGCCCCAGCGGGGATCCCAGAGGCCGATGGGCTTGAGGGGGCCATAGCGTAGGGTGTCCTCGCCGCGGCGGGCCAGCTCCTCGATCGGCAGGCAGCCCTCGAAGAACTGGGCGCTCTCCTGCTCGAAGTCCTTCAGCTCGGCCTTCTCGGCCCTCAGCAGGGCCGTGCGGAAGGCCAGGTACTGCTCCCGATCCATGGGGCAGTTGATGTAGTCGGCGTCGCCCTTGTCGTAGCGGCTGGCGCGGAAGGCCACCGAGAGGTCGATGCCCTCGCCCTCCACGATCGGGCTGGCGGCATCGAAGAAGTGGCAGGCCTCGCGGCCCGTGAAGCGGCGCAGGTCGTCGGCCAGGGCCTCGGCGGTGAGCGGACCGGTGGCCAGCACGGCGATCTCGCCGGGATCGGGCAGGTGCTCCTGCTCCCGGCGCTCCACCGTGATCAGCGGATGGGCCTCGAGGGCGGCGGTGAGGGCGGCGCTGAAGCGGGCCCGGTCCACCGCCAGGGCGCCGCCGGCGGGCACCGCATGGGCATCGGCGGTGCCGATCACCACCGAACCCAGCCGCCGGAGTTCCTCCTGGAGCAGGCCGGCGGCCCGGTCGGCGGAGAGGGCTCCGAAGCTGTTGCTGCACACCAGCTCGGCGAACTCGCCGGTGTGATGGGCTGGGGAGGGCCGCACCGGACGCATCTCCACCAGCTTCACCGGCACACCGGCGGCGGCGATCTGCCAGGCGGCCTCGGTGCCGGCGAGGCCGGCACCGATGACGAGCACCATCAGGCGCGGGCGCGCTTGATCATCAGCTGCAGCTGGCCCACGGCAGCACGGCCGATGTTGAAGCCGGCCCAACCCACGGCCAGGAGGATCGGAGCGGCGACGAGCAGCAGCCGGAGGTCCATGGCAACGGTGAAGGGAAGGATGGCGGGATCCTAACGGAGTCCGGCGTGAGCCTCCGCCAGTTCCCGGTACCGGCGGGCGTGCTGCCGCTGGCCCTCGATGACGCCGGGATCCAGCTGGCGTTTCACCTGGGCCGGGGCCCCCATCACCAGGGCGCCGGCGGGCACGTCACGGGTGACCACCGAGCCGGCCGCCACCAGGGCGCCGGCCCCCACGGTGACGCCGTTGAGCACGATGGCGCCGATGCCGATCAGGCAGCCGTCCTCCAGGACGGCCCCATGCACCACCGCCCGGTGGCCGATGGTCACATCGGCGCCGATGGTCACCGGCTGGCCGGGATCGCCGTGCAGCACGGCGCCGTCCTGCACGTTGCTGCCTTCCCCCACCCGGATCGGGCAGACATCCCCCCGCGCCACGGCGGTGGGCCAGAGGCTGGCACCGGCCGCCAGTTCCACATCCCCGATCACCACCGCCGTGGGCGCCACCCAGGCGCCGGGGTCGATCCGGGGGGCGGGCCAGCTCGCCGGCCAGGGGGCCTCGGCGTCGGTGGCGTCGCTGGAGGCGGGTGCGGCGTCGGCGGAAGGCATGGCGGGCGGGGACCGGCTGCAGCCATTGTCCGGCCGCCGGGCGGCTTGGAGCCGGTCACCGCCGGGTGGTAGCTTCCCCAGCGACGGGTCGCTAGCTCAGCGGTAGAGCATTCGGCTTTTAACCGACTGGTCCTGAGTTCGAATCTCAGGCGACCCATCTCAATCCTTTCCAGAGATCCGCCTCGGATCTGCAGCTGGTGTGGCGATCTCTGGGGATCCCACTCACTTCCGTGCCTGCGCTGGGGCACGCCATTCATTCCCACTGAGTGCGAGGTGAGGTTGGCTGATGGTTCGCCCGACTGCGCCGACCGATGTGAGCTGAGACCGGCTGCACCCAGCCGTCGCAGGGCTTCAAGTTGGCTGCCTGTGCGGATCGGATCGGGCGAAGAGACAACCGTCCCCTCGTGAACGGCGTGTCCTGTGTCGGGGTGTTGCCCGACGAGAAGGTTCCGGTTGCCCAGCGCTAACGAAGCCGCCGACAACTCCCGGGTCTGGTGAAAAGCCACTCAGGCCATTGGGCGAAAGGCGAATCGGACAAGGCGTTGCATCCCCGGGACCAACGGCAAGGTGGAGCGGTTCCCATCTGACGTCCATGTCCGCCGCCGCCCGCTTCCTCTCGCCAGAGTGCAGGCCCTCCGCGCACTGTCATGACGCCGACCCGTGAGCAGATCCTCGCCGCCTCCGCCGGCTGGGTGGCGGTGGTGCTGAACGTGATCCCTGGCCTGGGGGCCGGTTACCTCTATCAGCGCCGCTGGAAGGCCTACTGGATCACCTCGGCCCTGGCCACCGCCTGGTTCGTGGCCGGCGCCGTGCTGGCGCAGTCGGCCGATGCGACGGCGGAAGCGCAGAACCAGCTGGTGGGGCTGATCGGCCTGCTTCTGCTGGCTGCCGTCACCGCCACCGAGGCCGGCCTGGCCGTCAAGCGGGTCCGGGGGAACGGCTGAGCCCCTATCCCCTGGATGGTCAGACCTGCGGCAGGGGCTCCATCCACGATGGAGCCGCTTGGGCGCTGAGGTGACTGTCTTCCCACTCCTGGTGATCGTCCACGCCCTGGCCGCCAGGGTATGGACCGGCGGCCATCTGGTGCTGGCCCTGGGGGTGCTGCCGGTGGCCCTGCGGCAGGCCAGCGCCGAGCGCATCCGCAGCTTCGAGACGACGTTCGAGCCGCTGGGCCTCACCGCCCTGGCCTGGCACATCGGCGGCATCACCGTCCTGGCGGTCGCCTTCGTGGTGGTGGGTGCCGGCATTCGTCTTGGCGGCTTCGCCTGGGCGTGATCGCGCCCCCTGCGCCGCGCCAGATTGGAGCGCTTCGCGCCGGCTGAGGGGATCTGGAGATGACGGAGAGCAGCAGCCCGTCGGCGGCCGGCGGGATGCGGCCCTGGTGGCAGCCCACCTTCTCCCACCAGCATGGGCCGCTGGTGGCCCTGCTCGTGTCGTTTCTGCTGGGCGCCGCAGGCGCGCACCGCTGGACCGTGGACACCACCCTCGCCCTGGTGGTGGTGCTCGCGGCGTTCCAGGCCGAACACCCCCTGGTGCAGCAGATCCGCCGGCGTCGCAGCCTCCAGCCGCGGTTGCTGCTGTGGCTGGGGCTCTACGGGGCCATTGCCGTGGGCCTGGGAGCGCTGCTGGCCTGGCGGAGCCCCACCTTGATCCCCCTCGGGATCCTCGCCGTTCTGGTGCTGGCCCTCGATGCCCTGGCCGTTCTGCAGCGCCGCCAGCGCGGACTCACCCATGAGCTGATCGCGTTCGGGGCCGTCGCCCTGGCGGGTCCGTTTGCATGGACGGTGGGCAGCGGCAGCCTGGAGCCCGAAGCCGCTGGGCTCTGGGGGCTATGCAGCCTGTATTTCGGCAGCAGCGTCGTGCTTCTCAAGGTCAGGCGGGATGCCGCCGCCGGGATCGCCCCGGCGCTGATGGCCGGTGCTCTGGCCACCGCCCTGGTTTCGGCCGGATGGTGGCTGGGACTGCTGCAACCCTTCGAGGCGCTGGCCTATGGGGTGGCCTTGCTCAAGGGCGCCTGGCTGCTCTCCCGGCTGGAGCCCTACCGCTCGGCATCGATCGGTCGAGTCGCGGCGATCGAGAGCGCCACGGCCCTGCTGTTCCTGGTGGTGGCTGCGCTGGGTGTGCTGCCGGCCACCCTGGAGCCGTTGGGCTGACGTTGCCGGTTGCGCCCTGCACGCCTGCCGCCGGTGCCCGCCAAGGTGTGGAGGCACCCCAGGGCCGATGGCGTTCGTGCCATAGCCTCACGGTTCGTCCGCTCCTGGTGATCACCAGGCCCGTGTGGGGGGTGAGCCATGGATGGGAGAAGGGCTCTGGCCATCGCTTTTCTGGTGTCCTGCTCCACCGCCGGCTGGGCCCAGCCGGTGGTGCCGGTGCCCCTGCTCCCGGAGCGCTTCCGGTGGTTCGGCGCGCCGACCAACCCGAAGCTCCGTGCCGCCTGGGTGATCGGCACCGAGTCGGGCCAGGGTCCCTATCTGCTGCGCGTCAGGCTCGCCAGGGGCGGAAGGATTCCCGTCCACACCCATCCCGATGCGCGCCATTCCACCGTGCTGGCAGGCACCCTGTATGTGGGCTTCGGCGCGGTGGCCGACGCATCGAAGCTGGTGGCGATTCCCGCCGGCGGCGTCTACGTGGCCCCCGCCCATACGCCGCACTATTTGTGGGCCAAAGATGGCGAAGTGATCTACCAGGAGTCGGGCACAGGGCCCACCGCCACCGTGCCCGTGAGGTCAGCTCCAGCCCCCTGATCCTCAACGGCCGCCGGTCTAGTTGCCGCTGTGCCCGTCCTCGCTCTCCCACACCTCCAGGCTGGAGCGCAGGGATTCCCGGCTGAGGCTCTTGCGGGCCCGGTTCCGGTCGCTGCGCAGCAGCAGCTGTTTCTCCTCCAGCAGCTTCAGCTCCCGGCTGGTGCGCTCCGTGCGCGACAGGCTCGCCATCGAGGCGGCCATCATCCCCAGGGTGCTGTCGGCCCCCGCGAGGTCTCCCCGGTCGAGGGCCTCCATCGCCTGCCGGCGGGCCCGGTTGGCGGCCTGCACGGCGAACTCCTCGGCCACGGCATCGTCGCTGGGCAGGGCGGCCACCTCGGCGGCGGGCAGCACCGGCAGGGTGAGGTGCTCGATCCGCTTGCGGCGCGCGGCCCCACCGGGAGGGTCCCAGGCCAGGCGCACCGAGGCGATCTCCTGGTTCGCCGTCCACGCCGGAAGCTGCAGGCGCACGGCGACGCTCAGCTCCTGTCCCAGGCGCAGCCCCGGCAGCTGGAAGTTCCCCGCCGGCGTGGGCGGCAGGTCGTTGAGCACCTCCACCAGGGCGGCGCCGTTCCTGGCCCGGATCCCCAGGCTCACCTTGCGGCCGAAGGTCGTTGCCAGGCCGCGCAGTTCGGCGGCGTACAGCGCCTCGAGCTGCCGCGGCGATTCGATGTGGGCCAGGGTGCCGTCACCGGCGGCGGCGATCGCTCCCATCAGATCCTCATCGAAGTCGTCGCCGAGGCCGAAGGCGCTGGTGCTCACCCCCCGCTGGGTGAGGCCCGCCACCTTCGCGGCGATCTGGCCGCCGGCGGTGAGGCCGCAGTTGGCCTGGCCATCGGAGAGCAGCAGCACCCGGTTGAGCGCCGCAGGATCGAGGTGCTCGGCGGCCTGCAGCGCACCGGCCAGCCAGCCGTCGAACAGCGCGGTGCTGCCGCCGCTGTCGATGCGGTCGATGGCGGCAAGGAAGGGCTGGGGATCCCGCACGGGGGTTGGAGGGCATCAGCAGCTGCACCTCGTCGTCGAAGGTCACCAGGGCCAGCCGGTCGGCGGCGGTGAGCTGGGAGACGAGGAAGCGGGCGGCCTTGCGGGCATGGCTCAGTTTCTGGCCGCCCATCGAGCCGGAACGGTCGATCACCAGGGCGAGGTTGAGCGGCGGGCGGGGCCGGCGGCCGGCCTCCTGCGGCAGCTCCGGTGGGGTGACCGTGATCAGCAGGTCGAGGGAGGTGGGGGCATCGGCGGCCACCGCCGGACGCAGGGGCCGGAAGCGAAGGGTGGGTTGATCCATGGCGGGTTGGTTGGAAGACTTGGTTCAGAGCTGGCTGTTGTCGAGGAGTTCGATCAGGCGCTCGCCCAGGCGCCGCAGCCAGGAGTGGCGCCGCTCGCCGGCGGGGGGAATGACGACGGTGTCGCTGATGTGCAGCTCCACGCCGGGCGCCAGGGTGAAACGGTGCCAGTGGCTGGCGGCCTGGCGACTGCCGCCGCTCCTGGCTGGCGTGGAGCGCCGCGAGGCCGGCTCGGCTGGGGACTCCAGGGGCGCCCCCAGCAATGGCGTGAGGCCGCGCAGGTAGGCGAGGGCCGGGTTGGCGGCATCTCCAGCGGGATTGGGCAGGACGGAGGCCAGCTCCTGCTCCAGCTCCCCATCGGGCAGCACCACGATGGGCGCGATCGCCGAGAGGCTCAATCCGCGCCGGGCCAGGGTGCGGATCAGCAGCAGCTGCAGCAGATGGCGGCGGCCGTAGACGGCACTGCGCCCCTCCTTGCCGGGCCGATCGATCAGGCCCTGGGTGGCATAGAGGCGCACGGTGCGCGGGGTGATCCCCTCTCCCAGCCGCTGGCCCGCGACGGCCAGCAGTTCCTCGAGGCTGTAGGCCTGAGGAGGTTCCGCGGCGTTGGCGGGATCGGCGGGGGAGTCGGGGGCCACCATCATCGCATTCTAAACTCTTGCAGTGCAGGTGTCAACAAGCTGCGGGTGGGCGGCCGCCTGGCGGCAGGGGCTGCCATCCGTTCTGGGGGTGGCCGATGGGGAAGGGAGGGTGGCTGGGGCTCATGGGTCACGGGGCTCCTGAAGGAACCTCCACCGTGCCGTTTCAGGCCGGCCGCGAGACGCCTTTTCGTGCGAAAGACCAGTGGCAAGGGGTCCCCGCGCATCGGGCACGTTGACGGCCGACCTGTTCCCTCCGGCATGCGTCGCGCCCCATGGGACGTCGGAGAGATGGACGCCAGGGGCCTGCAGTCCAACGCGGGTATAGTCGGCGTATAGCCGTGGTGTTCGCATGCAGACGCGGGTCCAGAAGTGGGGGAACAGCCTTGGCGTGCGGATCCCGCGCAGCCTGGCTGATCAGATTGGCCTTGATGCCGGGACAGAGGTGAGCCTGAGCGCCAAGGCTGGTGCGTTGATTGTGAAGCCAGCGCTTCCCGCCCGCCTCAACCTGGATGATCTCCTTGCTGGAGTGACATCCGACAACATCCATTCGGCTGTAGACACAGGAGAGGCCGTCGGGCTGGAGATCTTTTGATGACCCCCGCCTACATACCTGATCGCGGAGATCTGGTATGGCTCGAATTCACACCACAAACTGGCAGCGAGCAAGCTGGAAGGCGACCGGCCTTGGTGGTCTCGCCAAAGTCCTACAACGGAAAGGTTGGATTGGGCTTGTTCTGTCCAGTGACATCTAAAATCAAGGGATATCCTTTCGAGGTCAAATTGCCTGAGGGCGGCAGTGTGGTTGGCGTTGTTCTTGCAGATCAGCTCAAGAGCCTTGACTGGCGGGCCAGGAAGGCGAAGCTCATTGAGCGTGTTTCGTCCGACGTCATGGCCATGGTGACGGCCAGGCTCCTGCCCCTTCTTGACCCTGACAGTTCTTCCACCCTCCAGCACACCCCTTCACCTCCTCCGCCTCCTGCCAGGAGCTGAACCCGATGGGATGGCATTCGGCGCGGCCCACTGCGGCCAGGTGATGGCAGCGGTGCAACAGGCGGCGATCCGCGGCTTCCAGGAGCGGTTGCCCTGCCAGGACCAAGAGATGGCGTACCCGGTCTCGGCGGGTGAGGAGTCCTACGCATTTGCTCGTTTCTGACGGGTTCGCGAGCGGAGAACCGCGTCTGCCACCTCCGGGCCTTCGGGGCTGATCAGATCGGCGGCCCTGCGGGCCTCGCCGAGCACCTGCAGCAGCACCCGCGGCGTGGCGCGCAACAGCTCCACCCAGTGGCCAAGGTAGGCGGCGTGATTGGCCATGGCGCTGCCGATCTCCAGGCGATGCCCCAGCAGCACCGCCCCCAGCTCGGCCACCAGCTCCTCCCGGGCGTAGGCCCTGCCGCCATCGCCATCGAGGCCCATGCCGCCGGAGAGATCCCTCGCCAGCCGGGAGCTGTGGCCCGTGGAATGGATCGCCTCATGGGTCCAGGTGGCATAGAGGGAAGCCGCCGAATGGAAGGCCGAACGATCGGGCAGCTGGATGCGATCCGCTGCTGGCAGATAACAGGCCCGGTCTCCCCCGAAGCGCACGGGCACGGGCCAGGCGCTGAGCACCGCTTCGGCGGCGGCCAGCCGCTCGGGCTCCGGTCGCCGGCTCGCCCCCTCGGCCTGCCGGCGCTTCCGGATCACCCCCTCCAGGGCGTCGCCTTCCAGGTCCGCGGCATTGAAGACCGCCACCGGCCGGTAGCTCACCCAGGTGCGCTCGCTCGCGGCCGCGTCGTCGCGCTCAGTCCCGGCGGGCTGAGCTTCGCTGCGCCGGTGCAGCTGGGGCCGCAGCACATGCACCGCCTTGCTGCCCTTGCGGGGATAGAGCCCGAGCACCTTGGCCTCGGCGAAGCCGCACCAGTAGGGCAGCGTTGACCCCCGCAGGTGCAGGCCCAGGGTGAGCAGCACCGGATTGGCCCCGCGGTAGCGGCAGCCCGAGAGCAGATTCACGTGGTGCCCGCCGGCGGCGGCATCCCATTCCCGCCGCCAGGGGGTGGTGCCGGCCTCCAGCAGGCGGATCAGGGAGCCCACCAGCTTCTCCTCGGGGGAGATCTTCGAAGCAACAGCCACCGGTGGACACGCGCAGGACCGCAAGCGCCAGCGCGGCCCGCGTCAACGGCCGCTCCCAGCGCTCACGGAAGCCACTGCCACCGGCCGGCCCATGGCATTCGGCGGCCGGTGCCTGATCGGGTCGATGAGGATGTGGGTGTCGAGCCCGTCGTTCAGGGGGCGTTACGCTCCTGAACCCGCAACGTGCCTGCCTGCTGCCGTTCGAGCGCCGCCAGGAATTCGGCGTCGAAACCGGCCAGCAGCTCGATCAGGGCCTGGCCTCGCTGGGCGGGGCGGGGATGGATGAGGAGATCTCCCTGGTGGGTGCGACTGATCTGCACTCGATCCGTACCGAGCCGGAATTCGGCGGGGATGCGCACGGCCTCGCTGTCGCCGTCCATGAACACGCGGCTGGGGAGGACATCCATGGCGTGACTGCCTGTGAGTATTCGTCAGTGTGAACGCGGTGATGGTTCCTGATCGATCCCGTGAGCTGGGCAGGGGGGTGCGGAGCGGCAGTGACATCGTCAGCAGTGGGGACCAGCTGGACAAGCCTCTGCGCTGCATCGGGGTTTGCAGCGGGAAGGGAGGTGGTGCCCATCGGAGTGAGTCCGCCAAGGGTGAACGCCAGGGTCCTGGCGCTCCTGCGCGGCACCGTTCAGGACTCCGAGAACAGGGCGACACCGATTCCCCTGGCCCCCAGCCGCTGGGCCAGTTCCAGATAGGTGACGTCGTGACTGGAGATCCCATGGGCACGGGCCAGGGCCATGGAGGCATCGATCACGAAGGTCGACGGCGATCCGCTCAACGTCGCCCCTCGCCCACGAAGCCGGCGACGTCGGCATCGCTGACGCCACGGATCCGGGGGAAGGCCTGCAGGGCCGCGATGGCAGCTGGAACGCCCTGGCGCGAGGCGGAGCGGTGGGGAACCAGATCGGCGACGGGTTTTCCCCGCACGGTAATCGTGAAGCGCTCGCCCTGTTCCACGGCTCTCAGAAGACGCGACAGCTGGGCCTTGGCCTCGAAGGCGCCGATTCTGACGTCCATGGCTTTGGCAACCTGGTTCATGACCTGGTTTATCCGTACAGACCGGCTCCATCCGTCATGACGTTGTCTGGCAGGCAGGGCCAGGGGGGAGGAGGATGTGCGGCGATGCGGCGCACCGCAGCATGACCGATTTCGTGCTGGAGAACGCCCTGGCCAGGGCGGCTGAAACCCTGCCAGACCGGCAGAGTTTCCAGCTGGATTCCGAGCAGTGGGAGGCGTTCGGGGCAGCCCTGGATGCCCCGCCTCAGGAGCATCCCCGAATGGTGCGGTTGCTGCAGGAGCCGAGCGTGCTGGAACAACCGCCCGCCGCTGCTGCCGGGTGAGCCGCTACCGGATCGAGCCGCACCACGCCAGCTATGCCGTAGAGGCCTTTGGATACGGCGACGAAGCCCTGGGCCGTTCCCTGATCCGCTTCGCCCTGGCGGGGCATGCCAGGGATGAACGGGCGCAGAGCTTCTAAACCCATTTCGGCACTCGGCTCTCGCCCGCGGATCCGCTGCGCCTGCACACAGCCCCTGTGAACTCCTGAGCGGTTTCCACGAAATCGGGGGAACCCCACCTTCGTACGCGACTACCCCGTGGATGTGCTGGGCTGATTTGAATCGTCTGGCCATCAGCGCATTTCCAGTAGGCGTTGTCGTCGGCATCGAGGCATTCCCGCATGCAGCTTTGCGGAGAGCGGCGTCGGCCCTCTGGCCAGACTGGCTGTTGCCCTTGTCGAGCTGATCGGCCGCGATGCCCCGCACGATCAGGGGAACGGCGCCCTCATACGCCCGAAGGGTGATCGGGAAATGTGCGTCGCCGTGTTGCCAGCCGCTGCAGGGCTGCAGGCGGGCCACCTGCTCCGACAGGGAACCCGTCAAGAGCCCGCCCATGAGCTTGATGGCCTGAAAGCTGAGGGTGGTGGTGCGGGCCATGGGGTGGGGACGGAAAGGGCTCTGTGGTGGCGAAGCGCTGTCAGAATGCCGTCAGGATGATTTCAACGCACCCGGAGGCCGGCATCGATGGCCACGCTCACCCTGCGCAACGTGCCCGACGATCTGGTGGCGCGTCTCAAGGCCCGCGCCAAACGGCACCGGCGCAGCCTCAACAACGAAACCATCGCCGCCCTGGAGATGGCGGATGCGGCGGCCAGCGGGGCAACGGCTCAGTCTGCTGCCGAGCCTGTAGACATCGAACCCACATTGCGGCGCATGGAGGAGATCCGCGCCGGGCTGCGGGCCAAGGCTGCCGCTGAGGGCAGGGACATTCGGCAGGTGCCGCCGCTGCCGATGACGGAGGAGGAGAAGGCGCCCGAGCGCGAGCTTTTCGCGCGCCTTCGAAGCCAGTTCAAGGGGCCGCCGCTGACGAGCCAAGAAATCATCGCGGCGATCGAAAGAGAGAGCCATCCGCCGGAATTGGATCTCTTTGGGTTCCGAATCAACCAGGAATCCTGATGCTGGTCGCCGATACCAATGTGCTGATCGAGCTCTTTTTGCCAAGCCCTTTCTGTCAGGTCGTTCTGGCTTGCCGAGACACCGACGACGATTGGCGTCTGCCCAGCCTGTGGGTATCTGAGTTTCGCCATGTGCTTCTGAAATTCCTACGGGTTGGCCGGCTCGATCTGTCAACGGCCCTGAACCATCTGGCTGTGGCTGAGCAGAAGTTCCTGCCACGAACGATGGCTGTCGACAGCACCGCGGCGCTGCGGCTGGCCCATCAGGTCGGCTGCTCCAGCTACGACGCTGAATTCGTGGTGCTCGCCCAACAGCTGGCCTGCCCGCTGCTGACCTTTGATCGCAAGCTGCTGCAACTGTTTCCTGAGCTGGCGCTGAAACCGGGTTCATAGGACTGGCGCTGCCAGAGCAATAGATCAACCCGAAAACCAGGCTTGCAGGCCCTGCTGGTATCACGACCCTTGGCAAAGGCACGCCCTTCATAAGGCATCACCAACAGGATGTCGGCATCGGAATCCAGGCGGGCATCTCCTCGCGCCTGGGAGCCAAACAGGATCACCTTTTCAGGAGACAACTTGTCAACCAATCGCTGCGTGAATACCTCAATGCCCTCACGGGTGACAATGCGGGCGTAGACCGGCACGGGGGTGGTGCAGTCAGCCATCAGCACGTCAGCTCCAATGGGCCGAGACAAGCCATGCCATTCCATGGTGCGGCCAAGAGGCATCGTCGCAGCCTTGACGAGGAGGCCATCGCCTGCCTGGAGGCGGGCCTGGAGGCGGTGGTTCCCTCCGTTGAGGAGGAGCTGGCCGGAATCAGAGCGTTGAGGGCGAGCCTTGGGCCGCACATCTTTGATCCCGATGAGATTGACGCGTTCATGCGTGAGGGGCGGCCTTGATCGTGATCATTCGGCTGGTGGATGACGGTCAGCTGGCGCAGTCTTTGCATCAGGCCACCTCCTGAGACACGGCTTCCAGAGGTTCCACCTCCAGGCTGTCGAACCAATGACTTAGACCATCGCGCAGGGGGCCGGCCTGGGCGATGGCCCAGGCGCCATCCTGGCTGAGGTCGGGGTGGCCCTCGCCGGGATCGAGATAGGCCTGGGCGGCCTGGGTGAGGATGTTCAAGGTGTCGGCATCGGGGTTCCAGCCGGGGATCGCCGTTCCCAGGCGCTGGCTCAAACTGAGCAGATCACGGTCCTTGCGCGATGGGATCCCCAGGGCGATCAACGCAGCGCGCAGATAGGTCTCCAGACATCGCTGCACCTGGAACAGTCCGCTCAGATACCCAGGTGGCAGATCAGGCAGAAGCGTTGCCATCCGCCAGTGGCGTTCGGCGTGCTCGATCCACTCCTCCACCACCGGATTGCGAACCGGAATGGTTGGAACCGCCAGCGGGATGGCAGCAGCTTCGCCGTGCAGCATCTCGCCATGATCCAGCGCCTCACGGATATAAGGGTCCCCCCACCGATAGCGCGGGGCGATCTCCTGCGGCCGCCGCAGATGCAGATCCAGCGGAAACTCCGGTTTGCAGGCATCCAGCATCGCCTGAACTGTGTCTCGCGAAGGCCCCTCGAACGGCATCACCACGAGGATGTCGGCATCGGAATCCCAGCGGGCGTTGCCTCGCGCCTGGGAGCCGAACAGGATCACCTGCTCCGGAGCGAAGTGCTCCACCAGCCGTTGGGTGAACGACTCCAGAGCCGCTCGGGTGACCAGGGGAGCGGGATCACTCACCTCCCTCATCTCCGTTCACGAGCGCCAGACGGAGTGCCGGCACCCTCTGGAACCCGGCATCGCCGGTCACCATCACGGTGTCGGCGCCAAGCTGAAGGCAACTGGCGGCCTGCAGGGCATCGGGTGTCCGCAGATTGTGCCGGGCCCGCAGCAGCGTGGCCCTCTCCACAACTGCCGGGCTGAGCTCCACCCACTCCAGATCCGGGTGCAGGAAGAAGGCGTCGAAACGGGCCAGGGCAGCTGCATCCTGCCTGCGCAGTGGCCCCACGCGGCACTCCAGCCAGCTCAGGCGGCTGATGGCCAGCTGCAGGCCGCCTGCCGAGGATTCATCCGAAATGGCCAGCTGCCGCAGCTGTTGCTTGAGAGCCTCGGCCCACACGGCTGTTCCTTCCACGGCGTAGATCACGGCGGTGGCGTCGAGAAAGGCGATCACCAGTCGCGTTCCTTCCGCAGCTCGGCGTCGATGTCCTCCTTGTTTCGGGCTGTCGCCGCGGGGGGCAGGGCCAGCAACCAGTCCAGACAGCTCGGCCCCGCAGCGGCAGGTCGATCGGCCAATCGCCGCAGGCGGTTGTAGTCGGCCTCGCTGAGCACCACGGCCGCCGGGGTGTTGCGCTTCAGCAGATGCACCGGGCCAGCACGCAAGGCCTCCTCCACCGCCGCGATGCCGCGGCGCTTGAGCTCGGCCGAACGGAGCACGTTCAGGGGCTGGTCGGCCATGGATCAGCACGGCGGTCAGTGGGGCAATCCTACGAACTATTGACATGGAGTGGTACCGAAGTCAGTACTGGGGTCACGGATCCATCGCACCCGCTGGGCCCACCCCGTGGGTCTGCAGCGCGAAGGTGCGGCGGATGCGCTCGGGTTCGCGCTCCAGGTCGCTGTCGATGGTCTGCAGGCGCTCCTCCACGACCCGATCGAGGGCCTCGCGCAGCTGGCTCACATCCGCCGCCAGATGCTGCTGCAGGGAGGCCTGCAGCTCCTTGATCGCCCGATCGCTCTTCTCCACGCTGAGCTTGCGCAGGCGGCGGTTTGGATCTGCCGGATCCCATTCGGTCACCATCGCCAGCACCTCATGGTGCAGCCGCGTCGCGCCATGGCCATGGAGCGACAGCCGGGCCAGCACGACGGCGCGGCTGAGGGCATCGCTGTGGAAGCCGCGCATCAGGAAGCGATCGAGCAGCCGCATCACCAGCGGGTGCTCCAGGTGCAGGTGCACCCGATCGCCGGGACCTCGCTCTCAGCGACCGTGGAGGCTGTCAGGAATCGGCAGGGGTGCTGACGACCCTGCGGATGCCGGCAAAGCCCATCACCACCGGCGGCCGATAGGGCCGGAGCTGCTGGGCGGTGGCCTCGAGGAAGGCCACCAGGATCGTGATCAGCAGGATGTACTCGCGCAGGGCGGGCTCCAGTGGGCCGCGGGCGGAGGGTGGCTGGGCCGCCAACGCGGCCTCCAGCGGAGCCCAGAGGGGATTGGCGCGGGCCGCTGCATAAATCTCTGCCAGGCGGGCGCTGTGGACGGGGTCGTTGAAGGAGGCCGATTCGGCCGAGTGGGCGAAGGCATTGCGCAGCTTGCGCAGCACGGAGAGGGCCCGCTCCACCGGCGCGTCGATCAGCCCCAGCCGGCGGGCCAGGGCCACCTTGGCCCAGAGGGACCCCAGGGGCCGATCCGGCAGAAACAGACCATCCGCCTTGGAGGGTCCTGGCGCCATCAGCGCCTGCAGGAGATGCTCCAGGGCGGCATCCACCCGGGCCACGCCCACCAGCACCGCGCCGCGGCCTCGCTCTTCCAGCATCTGCAGGGCTATGGTGCGGGCCGCGTTGGCGGCGGCGGCGTCAGGCGCAAGCGGAGACATGGAGCCGCTGCTTCAACCGGGTGGCTGCAGGCGCACGTAGCGCACCGGCTTGGAGAGCTTGTGGGCTCTGTCCTGCTCCACCAGCCGCTGACACCAGCGCCTCACCTCGGTCCTGGAGACATCGAGGAGTTCGGCCAGCGCATCGATGCTGAGCGGCTCGTGCAGACAGCCGAGCACCAGCTCGTCGACGAAAGCAGCCAAGGCGGCCGCCGGCGCCTGGGTCTGCTGCTCCCCTGCCGGCTTCGGCGGAGAACCCGGCACCGGTTCGTTGATGAGCGGGTTGCTTCTCGCGTTGCTGGGCTCGCTGCTGGCTTGCGCTGTCTCCGGAGAGACACCCTCGAGCAAGCAGCGCTGCTGAACCTGCTCAGGAGCGATGACGGCGGAAGCAGGGACCTGTTCGGTGCTGCGCAGCAGAGCCTGCAGGGCCTCGGCTGAGGCGGGTGCGGGCCACGGGCGGGCGCCGAGATCCGCCAGGGCCGCCAGGCCCGGGCCGCCGCGGGGATCGCTGAGCACATGGACAGGGCAGAAGCGGAGGTTCTGCAGCTGTTCGGTGGCGCCGGCCCAGGTGCCGCCCTCCCCCTTGGCGGAGCTCACCACCAGGGCGGCATCGGCCAGGGCGTAGATCAGTTTGTTGCGGCCCATGGCGCGCCACACCTGGAAGCGGGCGCTGGGCGCATCGCTGGAGAGCAGCAGCAGACGGCCGTCCAGCAGCGCCTGGCGCCAGATGGGCCGGGCACTCATGGTCTCGAGGCTGTCGGCCACCACGCCAATGGCGCAGCCCCCGGCGGCGAGGCTGCCCACCATCGCGGTTTCATCGACGCCCCTGGCGGCGCCGGAGGCGATCACCACCCCGGCTGCAGCCGCAAGAGCGCCCACCCCCTCCGCCTGCCGGAGCAGCGCTTCCGGAGTGCTCCGGGAGCCCACCACGGCCAGGTCGGGAGCGTTCAGGAGCTCCAGGTTGCCGCAGACATACAGCAGGGGCGGGGCGGAGCGCTTGAGTCGCTGCTTGAACCGCCGGGGGTAGGCGGGATCCGCGCGGCCGATCACGCTGATCGAGCGGTTGGCCCAGTGCTCCACCGCCTGGCTGAGCTGAAAGCCGCGGGAGAGCAGACGGTTGAGCCGATCGACGGCGAAGGATGCCGACAGAGTGGTGAGCAGGGTGTCTCTTGTCCCGTTGATCAGGTCGGCCGGCTGACACTGCTCCTGCTGCAGAGCGGCCGCCAACTGGGCGTACTCCGCTGCCGAGAGCACGGGCTCCTTGCTGGCAGCCCTTCCCCCCTCCTGCAGCAGCGGAGAGGTGAGCAGCAGTACGGCCTGGGTGTTGGCGGAGGGGGTTGGCATCAGGGCGGCCAATGGGACAGGTGCTCAGTCGCTCTGACCGGTCTGGGCGAGGGCCAGGGGGAACACCGGGCCAGCTCCATGCTCGCGCAGCAGCCAGGCCGCCACGGTGTAGGTCCAGCGGGAATCGACCATGTCGTCGACCAGCAGGCAAGGCCCCGTGGGGATGGGGCCCGTGATGGCGAGGCTGCCGTCGAGGTTGCGGGCCTGCTGGGTGCTGTTCTCCATGGCCTTCTGCTGGGCGGTGTCGCGCACCTTCTCCAGGGCAGGGACAAAGGGCAGGCCAAGGGCGGCGGCCAGCTGAGCCGCAAAGGCCGGCACCAGTGTGGGATGGCGCCGCGAGGGGATGCAGGTGACCCATTCGGGCGGGGGAGCCGGCCGCCATTGCTGGATCAGCCGCATGCACCCCTCCACCAGCGCCTCATCGAAGTGGCCGGTTTGATACTTGCCGAGTTTCACCAGTTCTGCCCAGCCGGCGTCGGACCAGAAGCTCAGCGCTTTTCCAGGTTCCGCCAGGCGGTTGGAAGGAATGCGCCCCTTGAGACCATTGATCGGCAGTCCGCCGGAGGGCCATTGCTTGCGGGGGTCGATGGTGATGCGCAGGCGGCGCAGGAAGCTGGCGGCCTCGCGGGCCAGGTCGTCCGGCACCGTCTCCGGTAGGGGCGGCAGGGTGGGCGGACCCACGGTGCTGGGGTCGCCGTCGAGCGCCTCGATCAGGAAAGCCATGTGCTCCCCGAAGGACAGATCCACATAGGCCTGCATCTGATGAGCCTCGGCATCGCGCAACACCGTGAGGCGCTCCACCCGCTGCCAGAACGCCGGCTGGAGCGCCGCCGGCAGCCGCTGCCAACGGGAGCCCTGCTTGCCGATCGGCGCAGGTGTCTCCAGCGACAGGATCTTGAGCGCCTGCAGCAGGCGCCCCTTGGGCAGGTTGAGCTGGGCCAGCAGTTCGGCTTCGGTGCAGCCCTCTTCGGGGCCGTGTTCCAGGGCTTCGAGGAGGCGCTCGACCTGGTCGCGGGTGGGGAAGGCGCTGCGGATGAACCAGTCGGTGATGGCGAGCTCCTCCTCGCCGCTGAGCAGCACGCCGTAGGCGGAGGGCAGGGCCCGGCCGGCCCGACCCACCTGCTGGTAATAGGCGACCACCGAGCCGGGCACCTGGTAGTGGATCACGAACCCCAGATCGGGCTTGTCGTAGCCCATGCCAAGGGCCGTGGTGGCCACCAGCGCCTTGCACTGGTTGGCGATCAGGGCCTCCTCCAGTCGCTCACGATCGCCGCTGTCCATGGCGCCGGTGTAGGCGCGGGCGTCGATGCCGCAGGTCTGCAGCCACTCCGCCACCAGCACGGCATCGCGGGTGGTGAGGGCGTAGATGATGCCGCTGCCTTCCAGGCCCGGCAGCGTCTGCGCCAGCCAGGCCAGACGGGCCGGCTGGCTGGGGATGCGCAGGCTCTGGAGGGTGAGGGAGGGGCGGTGGAGATCGCCCCGTTGCACGGTGAGATCAGGGCCGAGTTCGCGTTGCAGGTCGGCCATCACCCGGTTGCTGGCGGTGGCGGTGGTCGCCAGCAGGCTCACGTTGGGCAGGGTCCGCACCAGCCGGCCCACACGGCGGTAGTCGGGGCGGAAGTCGTGCCCCCAGTCGGAGATGCAATGGGCCTCATCGATCACCACCAGGCTGGGGTTGAGCTGGGCGAGGGGACCGCGCACAAAAGCAGGAGCGTTGAGCCGCTCCGGAGAGATCAGCAGGATGTCGATCGCGCCAGAGCTCACCTGCTCTTCCACCTCCTGCCACTGGTCGAGGTTGGTGGAGTTCACCGTGCGGGCAACCAAGCCCATCCGCTCAGCGGCGGCCATCTGGTTGCGCATCAGCGCCAGCAGGGGAGAGATCAGCAGGGCTGGCCCGCGGCCGGCTTCCCGCAGCAGCTTGGTGGCGATGAAGTAGACGAAGCTCTTGCCCCAGCCGGTCTTCTGCACGACGAGCACACGGCTGGATGGCTCACAGACTGCCTGGATGGCCTCCAGCTGGCCGTCGCGGAACTGAGCATCGGCGTTGCCCGAGCCGGCACGCAACAACTCAAGGGCGCGGGTGTGCTGGAAAATCACGGAAGCCATCACGGACATTCCACCGCAGCAGGACACGGAACAGGCGAGACATTGGGCGCGACACCATGAGCTATCCCAACATCGAGGCAATCCTGGAGGACGGTGGCGACATCACAGTGGGTCGGGTGGGGGCCGAGTGTGTGGCCTCCGCCAGCACCAGCTACGACTGTCCGGTGCTGCTGGTGCGCCGGGACGGCGAAACCTTTGCCACGTTGCTCAAGCGCCTGGACCGCTCCATCGGCAAGGCCTGGGATACCGAAACACCCATCGATGAGTTCAACGGCTGAGGGCATTGCTGTGTGAAGTGGGGCGGCATGCATCAAGCCTCCGGTACCAGCCCAAGCAGCCGCTCCCTGATCTCCCCGTGACTCCCAGCAAGATCCACGGTGGCGAAGCGCAGCCGATGCCCCTGGATTCGCACCGATTCATCGAAGTCGCCATGGATGGCGGGATGCAGCAACAGGCCTGAGGCCTGGTCGGCCCAGGGGTCGCCGCGGCCCACCTGGGAGTGAAGGTAGGCATACAGCTGATACACATAGCCGGATCGCAGCGACTTCTCGCGGTACCAGCCGCAGCCGAGCACGCCCGTGAATTTGGTGTCGATCACCAGGCGCTGGGGCAGATCGCGGCGATCGATCACGATGTCGGTGCGCATCGAGGGGAACACCTGGGCCAGACCAGGGGTGGCCTCCTCATATGGCCACGTGAGCGCCTTGCCGGTGTTCACCAGCCAGTGGGCTTCATCGAGATGCAGGCGGTAGAAGCCACCGATCGCCTTCTCGTACAGCCGCCGCAGCCAGTGCACGCAACGCTTCGGTCGAGCACGGCGTTGGGCCCGGCCTCTTCCGTGGGCAGGGCCAGATCCATCGCCAGCCGG
This sequence comes from Cyanobium sp. CACIAM 14, assembly GCA_000708525.1. GTDB lineage: Bacteria > Cyanobacteriota > Cyanobacteriia > PCC-6307 > Cyanobiaceae > Cyanobium. The sequence goes on along the minus strand of JMRP01000010.1, from coordinate 21,438 downwards.
GCGGCGGCGAGCATCGGCTGGTCGGCCTGGTCGTGACGGCCGAAGCGTTCGCTGCTGATCTGCTGGCGGGTCGGCGCTTCCCCCACCACCCCCTGCAGCCGCAGGCCATGGGCCAGGCCGCGGCAGCGGTGGGCCAGCTCGGGTTTGCGCACCAGCCGCCCAACGGTGTCGAGCGCGGCACGCACGTAGCGGTTGCGGGGGCTGTCGACGGAGAGTTCTTCGAACCGGCAGGCCACCTGCCCTTCGGCCAACAGCCGATGGCGACTGGTGGTGAGGTGATCGATGCGGCCACGCACCCGGCTGAGCACCGCTTCTCTGGGCAGGAAGGCCGTGGTGAGTTGGCGCCGTTGCCGTTGCTCCACAGCGCGGGCCAGGATTTCGGCCACCAGATCGGGGATGTCGTCGGGGAGGGCCTCGGCGGCGAGCTTGGCGTGGTTGGCGGCAGGCCCCAGATCGGAGGCGTAGAGCATGAGCCACCAGATATTGCGAACCGGGATGCTCATCGTCCACAAGAAAGAAAAGATCGGATACTCGGGCTATGGCTTCATGATTCGTTGCCGCGCGGGAGAAGTTGCGGGGGCATCTCCGGTGACGAGATGGACCGGAGGGACGCTTGTGACAATAATCTTGGCAGGTGAATTTCTGGACATCGCCGCCTGCCTTGAATCCTTGAGGTTCTCAAATGCCACATAACCCGTGAACCCAGTCAAAACCACAGCGACAAGCGCGAGCCTATTGGTGGCCTTGGTGTGCTTCCTGAGATAGATTGAGCTGCTGTATTGATTGATCAAGTCAACACGTTCTTTGCGGGTAAAATTCACAAAGTCCTCGGCTTGCAGCTTGTCCCACTGGGTACTCCTGAGGAATTTAATAAATTGAATTTCCTTATCATCTTTAAGCCCGAGAAAAGTAAGAGGCAGCAATAAGATGTCATGCCAGCTTTTCTTGTCGAGAGCGCCACCTGGGGCAGTTTCTAGATCAGTCATGACGAGAGGCAGACTACATCCAGGCTACTTGTATCAAGCTGCTGGCCACAAGAGACCCGCTGAAGTGTTTACTCACCACCCCTCCAACAGGGCTGCGGCCTGGCGTTCGGCTTCCTCGGGGGCATCGAACCAGTACTCCTGGAGCAGGGGTTTGAGTTCGCTGGCTACCACTTCGGCGAACCAGTCGCGGCTGGAGCGACCCTCCAGGCTCTGGGTGGGGGTGACGTAGCTGTGGCCGATCCGGAAGGCCTTGCCGAGGCGGCTGTCGGCGGCAATGGCGGCGTTGAGCTGGCCGAGGCGCTGCTCGATGGCGGCGGCGGCGGCCAGATCCATCTGCAGACGCGTCACCACCCATTCGCGCCAGGGTTCGCCGAGGGCCGGCTCCAGATCGATGAAGGCGAAGAAGCGGCGATTGGGGCCCACCTCCACCCTGTAGGCGGACAGCAGGAAATCCCGGAGTGTGGCCAGGATCTGCTCGTGTGCGAGGCCTGTCTGTTCTGCCAGGTCTTTGCTGGCCTCCTGCAGGGTGTGGGGCCTGCAGCGCACCCACTCGCCATCAGGCAGCCCGTCTTCCCGCTCCAGGCCGAGTTTCAGCTCAACCCACCGGGCCAGCGGGTGCTGGCGAAGATCAGCTGCCTTCCATTCCTTCGTTGCTGGTTCTGAGAGATCCGCCTGCAGGGCTGCCTTCAACTCCTCGGGGCCAGGCAGATCGCCTTCCGTGACGCGCTGCAGCGTTTCGGTGACGATGTGCTCACTCGGGATCGCCGTGCCGAAGAGTTTGCTCGCAACCGCCGCAACCGTGGCATTGCGTTCCCTGGCCGTACCCTACGAGGCCATGGTGGCCGAGGTGCCGATACAGATCAGATTGCTGTTGAGTTTCTGCCGCACCCGCCGCACCAGCAGGGCTACATCCGCACCCTGGCGGCCACGATAGGTATGCAGTTCATCGAGCACCAGGAACTCCAGTCCCCTGGCATCGCTGATCACCTTCTGATCCAGCGGATCCTGCCGGGTGAGGATGTACTCGAGCATCACGTAGTTTGTTAGCAGGATATCGGGGGGATCGTTCTTGATCTTTTCACGTTCCTCATCGCTCTCCTGGCCCGTGTAGCGAGCGAAGGTGACTCTCGGGCCGTCTGGATAGCCCAGGCCCAGATATTTCTGTAATTCCTCCAGCTGACTGTTGCACAGGGCATTCATCGGGTAGATCACGATCGCCCGGATGCGCTTCTGCAGATCGCCAGCCTCACGGGCTTCCAGCACCCGATTCACGATCGGGATGATGTAGCCCAACGACTTCCCCGAGCCGGTTCCGGAGGTGACGACAAAGATGCCGCCGCCCCGCGCAATCTCGATCGCTTCGCGCTGGTGGCGATGGAGTTGCAGCTCTTGCCCGGGGCCATGGTCCTTGCTCCAGCGGAAGATCCGGCTGCATTCGGGGTGCAGCAGCCCCGCCTCAACCAGCTCGCCGATGGCGCCGCCGCTCACGAAGCTGGGGTTGAGCTGGATCAGCGGCGAGGGCCAGAACTCGCCCTTGCCGTAGCTCCCATCCACAAACTCCTGCAGGTCCGGAGCCTTGATCTGGGTGAAGCCGCGACTGAACTGCCCGTAGTCCTCGACGACCCGGTCGCGAAAGGAAAACACGTCCATCAGCAGGGCTCCGTCACCAGGAAGGTTGGCTGGGCCTGCTTCAGGGGGCTAAACGGAACGCTCAGGCCAGTCTGGAGCTTGCACGAGCTTCTGTGAACCACCAACACGGGGCCCTGAACTCGACTTCGCTCCACTATCCGCGCAGTGCATACTTTCCTCTCCGGAGTTATAGCCCATGCCGCTGTTTCCCCGGATACAGCCCTCGCCTCCCTCATCCCCCTTTCCCCGCGATCAACCCCGCCTGGTCCCGCAGCTGCTCGGCCGTATGCACCAGCACCGTCTGCTGGCGCCAGCTGGCCGGCAGCGCCAGCCAGAGGGGCAGGTGCAGCGGTTGCGGCAGGGGTTGGCGTTGCAGCGGCTCCCACCAGCTCGCCGGCTCCAGGGCCGGCAGGGGCATCGCCAGGGATGATCGGCTCAGGAGCTGCAGCCACTGCGCCGGGGTCTGGCAGGTGCGGCCGCTGATCCGGAGGCTGAGGCCGCGCTCCGTCAGGGCCTGCTGCAGCCCCTGGCCTATCGCCCGGTTGGGCACCAGCACTGGGGGGAGGCTGTCTCCGGAGCTGGGTGCAGCGGCCGGATCCATGGCCAGCGCCAGGGGCAGCGCGCCCAGCGGCAGCAGCTCCAGCTCCCGGGTGTCCGGCGGGGCCTGCTCCCGCAGCTCCAGCCCCGACACCAGGGCGCCATCGAGCACCCCCTGGCGCACCAGCTCCAGCCAGCTCTCCACCGGCCGGAACCGGGGCGGCACCGGCAGCAGCCAGGAGCAGCCCGCCAGCAAGGGCTGGAGCAGCACGTCCGCCCCCAGCCGCGCCACGCCGGCCATGAGGCGGTGCGCACGGCAGCTCAGGCGCAGCAGCTGGATCGCCGGTGTGGTGCCGTAGCGGCAGCCCACGGGCCGGCGCCGGTTCAGCTCCAGGGCGAAATCTTGGGCCAGCGAGCGGTAGCGGCGGCTCACGGTGGGCTGGCTGAAGCAGGCCAGGCGTGCGGCCTCCTGGCCGGTGCCGCTGAGCTCCAGCAGATCGAGCAGGCGGATGTCCTGCAGCAGGGCGGGGAGGCGGTAGCGCTCCGCCGGCCTGGGCAGGGAGTCGATGCTGAGGTCCATGCGGGATCTCGGGGGTGTTGCAGGAAGCTTCCGGCCGGGGCGCCCACGGGCGCTTGAATCTCCTGCGAAAGAGCAGCGTCTTGGGGCGAAAAGCTGTTCCTGTCTGCATCGGTGTGTGCTTCTTCGCAGGAAGGGCTTGCCAATGGCCACCTTCAGGGTCAGGCTGCGGCGATGCCTGGTTCCCCGCCCAGCTCCCCGGAGCGGCCCCTGCGCTGCCACCTGCTGATCGGCCCGCCCGCCAGCGGCAAGACCACATTGGCCGGCGTGCTGGCGCAGCTCACCGGCGCGGTGGTGCTCTCCACCGATGCGGTGCGGGATGAGGTCTTCGGCGACGCGGCGGTGCAGGGCCCGTGGCGCGACATCGAGGCCCTGCTGCACCAGCGCATCCGCGACGCCGTGGCGGCCGGCCTTCCGGTGATCGTGGATGCCACCCACGCCCGCCGCCCCTGGCGCCTGGCCATCACCCAGGCCCTCACCCTGCCGGCTCCGGTGGAGTGGATCGGCTGGTGGCTGTTCACCCCCCTGGCCACCTGCCTGCAGTGGAACCAGACCCGGGCGCGCCTGGTGCCCGAACCGGTGATCCGCGAGCTGGCCGCCGCCCTGGCCGATCCGGTGTTCGGGCCCTCCCGCAGCGAGGGGTTCGCGGCGCTGGTGGCGGTGGAGCCCACCCACCAGCGGGAGCTCGAACCGCTGCTGCGCGACGAGCTGGCCCGCCTCGAGCACCGCATCCGCTCGGCCCGCAACCGCGAGAACCGCTTCCGCCTGCACGGCTACTCCCGGCTGCTCGACCTGGAGCGCCTCCTGCATCTGCTGCGGCTGCTCACCACCTGGCCCGGGCTCTCCAGCGCCGACCCCGCCACCCGCGCCGAGATGGAGGCGATCGCGTCGCCGCTGCCGGAGGGCGACCTGGCCGATCGGGCCGCCGCCTACCTGCGCCGGCTCCACGGCGAGTGCTACGGCGATGCGGCCGCCCTCCAAGGCGACCTGGCCTGGCTGGAGGCCAACGGGTTCACCGCGGCCGAGCCCTCGCTGGCGCCCCTGCAGCTGCCGCCTCCCCGCCCGGCGCGGCAGGGGGAGGCGTGGCTGGGCGGGGTGCACGGGGGCGTACCGCCGCTGGGGGATGGGCCGGTGTTCGAGCGGGTGTTCCTGCTGCTGCGCCACCTGCTGCAGCACCCCTTCGATCGCGCCGCCGGCATCCCCCTGTCGGAGCACCTGATCGCCCGGCTCGAGGCCATCCCCGGCGCCTACCTCCCCGGCGAGGCGGCCACCCTGCGCAAGGACCTCGAGAAACTGCTCACCCCCTACGGCTTCCGCAGCCGCAACGACAACGTGCGCCACGGTTACGCCCTGGGCACGGCCCTGCTTTCGGCCCAGCGGCTGCGGGAGATCCATGGGGTGGTGAGCCAGGCGGCAAGGCGCCTGGCCGATCCCTCCGCCCAGGACCTGCTGGCCGAACTGGAGCAGCGGCTCGCCTGGGGAGGCCTCGCGGTGGACGGTGCGCCGCCGGTGCGGGCGTTCGCGAACCGCTCGATCGTGAGTTCCGCCCTGGTGCGGCCCGATTCGCTGGCGGCCGAGCGCCAGGCCGAGGCGCTGGAGACGGCGATCGTGGAGCGGCGCCGCATCGAACTGGAGCGCTACGCCTCGGTGGCCTCCTTCGCCGACAGTCCCAGCGGCAGCTTCCGGGTGTGGCCGCTGCAGCTGCTGTTCCACAACATCGGCTGGTATCTCGTCTACGAGGAGGACGCCATCGGCACGGGCGTGGGCCTGATCCGCAGCGAGCGGCTCGACCGCCTGGCCCTGCGCCGCAGCGAGCGCGGCACCCGCCGCGGCGACGACGCCCACGCCCAGGCCCTGCGGCGCCTGGAGCTGCTGCTGCACCACAGCGGCGGCATCTACTTCGGGAATGATCTGAACGCCCAGCTGCGCCTGGCCAGCCCCAGTCCCCGCCTGCGCGCCCGGCAGCTGCTGACCCTGCGCTTTTGCTGCCAGGGCTGGAGCTTCGCCTTCATCCGCGAGGGGCTGCAGCGCTACCCGATCGAGCACACCCGCTTCTCCCGGCCCCTACCGGGCGAGCGCTGGTGGCACCACCCCAACGCACCGCACGTGCTGGAGCCCGGTTCGCCGGCCGACACCCACCCCTATCCGGTGGAGCTCGATCTGCCCCCCTGGACCGTGGAGCGCGACATCGACCTGCGCAACTGGCTGTTCGGCTTCGGGGCCGGCATCCGCATCGAGAGCCCCAGCGCCCTGCGCGACGAGCACCGCCGGAAGCTGCAGGAGGCCCTGGCGGTGTATGAGGCGGATTGAGGGGGCGCATTACAATGTCATGACAGCGAGAGTGGGCCATGCCGCGGGATCAGGTGCTGCAGCTGCGGGCCACGGCCGAGCAGCGCCAGCTGATCGACCAGGCGGCTGCGGCGGAGGGCATCAGCCGCACCGAGTTCATCCTGCGCAGCTGTCAGGAGCGGGCGCGGGATGTGCTGCTGGATCGCACCCTGTTCTCGCTGACGCCGGAGCAGACCAAGGCCCTCCTTGCCGACCTGGAGGATCCTGCCGCTGCCGCTGAGGATCAGGCCAGCATCGATCGGCTGCTCGCCATGCCGCAGCCCTGGCATGCGTCCGCCTGAGTCCCTCGGCGCGCAGCATCGGCTGGAGGGCTTCGACTGCGGCAACGCCGCGCTGAACCGCTGGCTGCAGCAGCGGGCCCTGGCCAATGAGCGCCAGGGTGTCTCCCGCACGGTGGTGATCTGCCCGGAGGAGGGGAGCCACGTGATCGCCTACGCCTGTCTGTCGGCCGGGGCGATCGTGCTGGCCGAGGTGCCTGGGGCCCTGCGGCGCAACATGCCGGATCCCCTGCCCGTCGTGGTGCTGGGCCGGCTGGCGGTGGATCGGCGCCATCAGGGCCGGGGGCTGGGCCGTGCCCTGGTTGCCGATGCTCTGCGGCGCAGCCTTGCCGCCAGGCGCCTGATCGGGGCCCGGGTGTTGCTGGTGCACGCGATCGACGAGCAGGCGGCCGCGTTCTACCGCTCGCTCGGATTCCGCCCCTCGCCTCTCAGCACCTGGACGTTGATGCTGCAGCTTTCAGACCCCGCTGGAGCTGGTTGAGCCTCACGCTGCTCCAGACTCAGTTCAGCGAACGCACCCGGCGCTGCCTGCGGGAGACCTGCTCGATCGCTTTGAGTTCCTCGGCCTCGGTCTGCAGCTCACCGGCGAAGGCCTCGAGATCGTCGGCCGCCCGCAGCAACTGGTCACTGAGTTTGAAGCCCCGCTCGATCGAGGCGCTGTAGGCCGCCGCCGCCTGATCGATCTCGGCGAACAACGTCTTGTACTCCTCCGATGGGTTGCTGTCCCAGTCGGCCATGGCTTCCTCCGCCTGCTGCAGCACTTCCAGGGCGGAGCGCCAGCTGGCCTTGAGGCGGAAATCGAGATGGCTCAGATCCACGTTGGTTCGCTTGAGCTCCCTGGTGCCGGACACCTTGGCCAGGCCCAACACCTGGCGCTTGAGGTCGGCCAGCGACGGATCCTTCTGGCGCTTACGCCGGGCTTTGGCGGCTGGCTTGGCCCCGTTCGCCGGTGGGGAAGACCTGCGGGCCATGGTGCTCACTCCGCGAGGCCCAGGCCCAGCGGCTCCCCGCTGCGCAGTTGCTCCAGTTCCTGTCGCAGCGCCTCGCTGGTCTGCCGTTCGATCCTGAGGGCCTCGCGCAGCTCGTCGCGCTCGCGCCGGTAGCGGTTGGTGTGGGCGAGCCGGCCACCGAGGCTCTGGTTGTTCCTGGCCAGTTGCTGGCGGCGCACCACCTCAGCCTCAAAGGCGCGCTGCAGAGATTCCAGCTCCGTTTGCAACTGCGACTCGGCTTTAGATTGCTGTTGTTCGGTGCGCAGTGCTTCGTTCTCCGCCTGTAGGGCCTTAATGCGTGATTCCAGTCGCCCGATGTAGCTGTCCTTGCCCTTGAGGATGTCCTTGAATTTGCGTATGACGGAGAGAAGTCCCTTTTCCTTTTTGCTATGGTGTTGAGCATGCTTTTCGCAGGCGCGGGCATACTCCCGCAACAGTCCCGTGCGTCGCTGGAGCACCTTGGCGGTGGACTCATATTTGATGATCGCGATGACCCGGCACCGTTCCAGCTCGTCGAGAGCCTGAACGGCTTCGAGGTGCCTCAGGGCGTCGTAGTTCGTGCACTCATGCCGCAGCTCCTGCGTGGTGACATGCTCCCTGGCGCCGATGCGATCGAAGTTCTGCAGCTGCACCCTGTCGTGCCAGTAGTCGAACAGCGCCTTCTGGTCTGCACCGCCGAGCATCGCGATCCCCGCCTGTCCTGTGACCGTGTCGCCGCAAATTCTAGGAAGCTCCATCGATTCTTGCCCTCAGGACAGCGGGTGCTGGGGCACACCACGGCGCCGCTCCAGGCGCAGGATGCGCTGGGCGTGACGGTCGGTCTCCGGCGTCCACCCCGCCGGCGCGGGATCCTCCAATGGCTGCTCCGGCAACGCCGCAGGCCGGAGGGGATGGTCCAGGGTGGCCACCAGCAGCAGGGCCAGCACCAGTTCAGCGGCCAGGGGAAGGTCGATCTGGTTCATGGAACGGAAGGGGTCCTCGAAACACCTGTGCCAAGCCTCCACCGATCCTGACGTTCTGGCACTTTTCTCCTGCGAAAGAGCAGTGCCCCCGCATACCTCCGCAGGGCGGGCCGGGCAGTGCCGTCTCGAGTAGGTGGAGCCAGGGCAGAGCGGTACCCGGGATGTGCCCTTCGCCTTGAAGGGATTCCACGCAGTTGGCTGCGGAAGCTGCCCCCATGACCCCAGCCGATCCGTCCACCGGGAATCTCGCTGCACCCTTTCCCGTGCGCCAGCGGGAACAGGAGGGGCAACGGGTTGTGGAGATGAGCAGCTCGGTCAGTGGGATGGGTGCCCTGCGCGCCCGGATTCGGGTTCACAGCAAATCTGTCGCTGAGCACATTGCTGCGGATCCGGAGGCGAGGGCCTTCATCGACGACTGGGCCATCCCTGACCCCCACAGCCGCTGAACAACAGAGTGGAGCTCCTGGCCGGGCAGATCGTCACCGTTGACTGGCGCAGAGATCCTGGCGTTCCCGCTCAGGATCTCCGGGCTCCGGAGCCCAACAAGCTCAGACCGGCGGTGGTGCTGCAGGCCTTCGCTATGCAGCCAGTGAATAGTTCTGCACCCTGACTCGTTCCGGCCCAGGGTGCGGCACCAGGCAGAATTGCCGCTGATGATCCGGCCGCATGGTTGTCCTTCCACCCACCACCGACTTTCCGCCCGATCCCGAACCCCTGAGCCGGGAGGAGCTCAACCGCGTGTACCTGCAGCTGCGCAACTGCTACAAGAGCTCCATGCGCAGCCGCGGCCAGCACCGCAGCCTGGCCGCCAGGGCGCGCGGGGAAACGGCCCAGCTCCGGCAGCGGCTGCTGGATCTTGCGGCAAGGGAAGCCTCCGTGCGCACGGACATCTATCAGATGCTGGAGATCGTGACCGCGATTGCGGGAGATCTGGAAGATGCGGGTGACGACCTGGTGAACGAATTCGGGCGGTACAAGCTGGGCGGGAAGAGCTATCAGGGCGGCTCCTTCCTCGGCGGGCTGGTGCAGGCGGTGATCCGCTTCATCAACCGCTGGACCCGCACCAGGGAACGCGTGGTGCAGCTGGACCGGAAGCGCCAGGAATTCCTGGAGAAGACCGGGGGGCTGCCGCCCGGCGGCACGGAGGGCCATGGGCCAGCTCACTGACAGCCTGCGGGCCACCCTGCGCGACCTGGCCCAGTCCGATGCCCGCCTCTACCGCGGGCTCCAGGAGGAGCTGGGCGACCCCTCCGCCCCCCAGTCAACACCGGTGCTGGCGGGGGAGGCCCGGGCCAGTCGCGAGGAGCTGAAAGGACAGACAAGGGATGTCCTGCTCAGCTTCTGCAGACAGCGGGCTCTTCCGCGGGTCAGCGGCAAGACCAAAGACCAGCTCATCGAGCTGCTGCTCAGCCACCCGGAGGGTCCACCCCTGCGCAGCGCCCTCCCCGCCAGGGCCGCCAGGGGCACCAAGGCCGTTGCCGGTGGTGGCAAGGCCCGGGCCCAGGCAGATGCCGCTGAGCTGCGGGCCCTCGAACTGCATGCCCTCGAGCTGCGGCTCGATCGGCTGGAGCAGCTGGTGCGGCTGATCGCCCGGCAGGTGGGCGTGCCTCCGGAGGCGATCGCCCAACTTGCGACGACCCCTGAGTTGCCGCCAACCTGAATCACCTCTGCGCAGGCGGCAGCCGATGGCGGTGAACCTGGAGACGCTGGAGAAGCTGGGCCGCTTCCTGCTGCGTGGCCTCCGCATCGGCGCCAGCACAGTGGCGGTGGTGGAGTTGCTGCGCAACGATTGGACCGGCGGCCTCAGCGCCGGCGTGGCCTGGCTGGTGTTCCTGCAGGTGGAGAGGCGCCTGCCGCCGCTCAGCCCAGGGCCCGAGGACTGATCCGCAGCTCGGCGCAGCCGGTGGCCGGATCCAGCTCCCGCTGGAACTGCCAGTCCGGCAGCAGCCCCAGCCCCACTTCGGCGGTGGTGCGCACCAGAGAGCCGGCGCAGAGATGGCCGCCGAGCACCGCTCCATCGGCGTCGGCCACGGCGATGTGCAGATGGGCGCCATCGGTGCAGAGGGTGCCGGCCAGGCTGAGGATCTCCAGCTCGCCGCGGATGGCCGTGGCCTCGGCCGCTCCGGCAAAGCGCACCTGGGCCACCGACAGGCTGCCGACGGCACTGATCACACACCCCGCCTGCTCCTCCTGTTCCCCCATCCAGGCTTCCAGTGCGCGGCGCAGATCGTCGCCGGGCTGCAGTCGTAACGGCACCACCCTCATCGGCCCGGCCTCTCCACCAGCTGCGGCACCTTCACCGGAGCCTCAGCGCAGCAGCAGCCCCAGCGGCCCGAGGGCTGAGGCCGCGCCGAACAGGGCCAGGGACCTGGCCGGGAAGGATGGGTCATCGTGGGATCCGGCCCGCGCCGGTGATGAAGGGACTGCGGGCGGCGAGCGGTCTGACTGAGGGGGCCATGGCCCCCATCACAGCTGCGGGACAGCGCCGAAGCCGGCTCAGGACGAACCTGCGCTCCACCGGACGTTCCTCGTTGCCTCCAGGGAGTGATCCGCTGGAACCGTCCCTCCCATTGTGCGCTCGGCATCACTGGGGATGACGCGCCAGCCAGCCCAGCATCAGAAGCGAAGCGGCGGTGATCCAGCTGCCACCCACCCGAAGGCCGATCGCCAGCCAGCGCGGGTGCGGCGGGGCCAGAGCCTGCGAGAGCAGGGTGGTCAACACCGCGATGGCCACGGTCTCCCCCAGCAGGGCCGCCAGAGCTCCTTCATGGCCGGCGAGCGCCGATCCCGCCACCAGGGCGAACAGCCCCGCCAGGCCCCCCGCCAAAGGCAGCAGGAGCGGCGGCTGCAGCGGTATCCGCAGGACCACGAGCAACCCGACCAGGGCCACCAGGGCGGTGCAGACGACGGCCAGCAGCAGGGGCGACGGCTGTCGCAGTCCGATCAGGCCTCCCAGCAGCCAGGCCAACGGCAGCAGCAGGGGCAGGCGATCGCTGCAGGGTCTGCCGGCCTGCACGCTCAGCAGCACCAGGCCGATCAGCAGCAGCAGTTCCGTGGGCTCCAGGAACAGCCGGGCCATCCCATCTCCCCATGGGCCGAGGCCGGTGGGCGTCAGATGGGCCAGCGGCAGGGTCATGCGAGCGCCTGCTCCAGAAACCACAGCCCCACCAGCGCCACGCACCCGCCGGCCCCCTGCACGAAGCGCCGGCCACCGGGCCAGCGTCGCGTCTCGCCCAGCAGGATCCCCACCAGGTGCAGCAGCCCGGTGGCGATCACAAAACCCAGGCTGTAGAGCAGGGCATGGCTGCCGGCCGGCAGTTCAGCGCCATGGGCATGGCCGTGGAACACCGCAAAAGCGGAAACGATCAGGGCCGCCAGCCAGAGCGGTGGCCTCAGCTCCATCAGCACCATCAGGCCCATCACCAGGCCCGAGACGGCGATGCCGATCTTCACACCCGGGATCGGCACCCCGAGCAGCCCCAGCAGCCCCCCGAAGGCCATCACCAAAGGGAACGCCACCGGCAGCACCCACAGGGCCGGCGGGCCCAGCACCGCCCCCCAGAGGCCCACGGCCACCATCGCCACCACGTGATCGAGGCCTGCGATGGGGTGAAGGAAGCCGGCCACGAAACCGCCGCCGGGATGGGCTTCGGCATGGGCCCAGGCCGCTGACGGCGCCAGGGCCAGAGCCACGGCCAGGGCGGCAGCGGCCAGCAGGGTCGATCGCCAGTGGCTTCGCGTCATCGGCAGCAGCCCGTTGCGTTTCATCCTGAAGCGGCGGCCCTGCCCCACGGAATGACCCTATCGGGGATGCTCCGAGCAGTGCATCCAGAGGGAGCCCATGGCATGGACGCCGCTGCCCCGGCGGCGGATCGACGCCCCGGCTCAGGGCCAGGATGGGACTCCCGTCAGCGGATCCCCGTGACCTCGACCCAGCGGACTGTCGATCTCGCCCTGCGGCTGGCGGCGATGGCCGCCCTGGGGGTGTGGTGCTTCCTGGTGATCCGGCCCTTCCTACCCATCCTGGCGTTCGCCACGATCCTGGCCATCGGGCTCGATCCGGTCCATCTCTGGCTGAGCCGCCTCCTCGGGCAACGCTCCACGCTGGCGGCCTCGCTGCTGGGACTGGCAGGGATCGGTGTGATCCTGGGCCCGGTGGCCTATCTGGGCGTCAGCCTGTTCGATGACGTCAGGGCCCTGGCCAGGCAGGTCTCCCATGGGTCCCTGTCGCTTCCCCCCGTACCCGAGTGGCTGAGCGGACTTCCCCTCATCGGCGCCTCGATCACGGAACTCTGGCGCTCGGCCCGCTCCGACCTGCTTCACCTCCTGGAACGGTTCGCACCGCAGCTGGAACATGCGGGCAAGTTCCTTCTGGGCTGGGGTGCGGACACGGGGGTGGCCACGCTGCAGATGATCGTGGCGATGCTGATCGCCGCCGCCTTCATGTGCAATGCCGCTCCGCTGCGCCGGCGCCTCGGCGTGGTGGTGCGCCGACTGGCACCCTCCGAAGCCGATCGCCTCATCGCTCTGGCCACCGCCACGCTGCAGAACGTGATCCGGGGCGTCATCGGGGTCGCCGTCGTCCAGAGCGGCCTGATCGGCATCGCCCTGGTGGTGGCGCAGGTTCCCTGGGCCGGCCTGCTGGCGCTGGTCTGCTTCATCCTCTGCCTGGTGCAGATCGGCCCGGTGCTGGTGGTTGTTCCTGTGCTGATCTACGCCTGGTTGACCATGCACAAGGGGATCGCCCTGTTGCTCAGCGTCTGGCTCGTGCTCGCCACCCTGAGCGACAACGTGCTCAAACCGATCTGGATGGCGCGGGGGTTGCCGGTGCCCCTTGTGGTGGTGTACCTGGGGGTGATCGGGGGCACCCTGAGCTTCGGGCTGCTGGGGCTGTTCACGGGGCCTGTCGTGCTGGCTCTCGGCTACGAGATGCTGCGGCTCTGGACCCGGGATCAGGACTCCACCGGCGAGGTCCCTTCGCCGCCGTAGGAGGGTCCCAGCTGCACCATGCCGCAGCGGACGCCCTTGAGCACGGCCTGCAGGCGGTTGTTGACGTTGAGGGTCTGCAGCAGGCGCTTGGTGTAGGTGCGGGCCGTCTGATCGCTCACCACCAGTTTCTGGGCGATCTCCCGGTCGCTCAGCCCGCTGGCCAGCAGATCCAGCACCTCGTATTCCCTGGGCGTCAGCCGCGGGCAGCTGAGGTAGGGGAGCTTGCCGGAGCGCAGCGACGGGCTGCGGTAGGAGTGATGGCCCATCACCGCGATCACGGCGGCCTGCAGGGGCCGGCGGTCATCGACTATGTCGGCTTCGGCGACCACCGCCTCGAGCCAGGGGGCGTGTTCGTATTCCGCGGGAATCACATCCCCGAGGGCGAGCATCACCACCTTCAGACCGGGCTGCAGTGCCTTGGCCTTGCGCGTCAGCGCGAAGCCGTTGCCCCCCTCCAGATGATCGGTGCAGAACAGCAGTTCGTAGGGCTCCCGCCGCAGATAGGCGAGGCAGGTGGCCTCATCGGTGATGGCGCAGCCGATCAGGCTGCGGTCGCTGATGCTCTCGCAGATGGCCCGCAGCAGGAAACGGCCCTTCATGGCGATGGCCACCTTGCCCTTCACCGCCACCGACACCAGCACCTCGTCGATGGTGTTGCCACGCAGGTTCTCGAGGAACGGCGTGAGATCCATGGCGACCACCCCCGCGGCCCAGCGGGCCAACCCGATGTTCATCATCCGCCCCGACCCGGGCTCACCTCAGCAGGCCGGCCGCCTCGGCGTCGGCCGCGATCAGGCGCTGCCGGACCAGCTGGACATCGAGGTCGGAGAGCTCCCCGTCGCGGGTCCATTTCATGCAGGTGCGGCCGAGACAGGTCGGCGGACGCGCCATGTCTTCGGCGCGCCCCCCTGGGCCCCGGCTGTTGGTGGCTCCGTTGTCCGGCGCGTTGACCATGTGAGAGGTCCTGTGTCTTGAAATCAAGATACGAAGCGCCTGTTCCCGTTCCTATCCCCATCCGGGGGTAGTTCAGCGCAGGATCCGCATCAGGACAGGATCCGCCTCAGAAGTGGAACGAGGTCTTCACCAGGCCACCCAGCTGGCGCAAGCTCGTGCCGGGGGCGGTGTCCTGGCCGAGGGGCCGGCTCAGATAGAAGAGGGCCGGGGTGACGCTGATGTGGTCGCTGAGCTGGAGCTTGTACCACCACTCCCAGGCGAAGGTGCCGTCCTGGGGCGTCTGGCCGCCTGTGAGGGCGGTGGCGAAGCTGGGCTGGCCCACCGCCATGCCGAGGGCATTCCCTTTCACGAAGGCGTCGTTCCACTGCAGGCCCACCATCCAGGACTGGCTGGTGCGCAGGGCCCCGGGAGCCTGGGGTGTCCCGTAGGAGGTGCCGTCGATGCCCCAGCCGGCGCTGATCGATGGGAACCAGCCGGCGGCGGCCGGTCGCCAGAAGCCGCTCAGGCCGAAGGCGTCGGTGCGGCTGTCGGGGTTGTCCTGGTAGGCGAGCGTGGTGAACGGGGTGGCGCCCGGCACGTCCACGTCCGACTGCAGGCGGGAGTAGATGGCGGCGAGTCCCCAGCGTTCCTTCGCGTAGCCGACCTGGACCGTGCCGGTGCCCGCGGAAGATCTGGTGCCGATTCCCCCGAGCGAGGGATCCCCCACGGCGCCGTTGGCGGCCACGTCGTTGGCGCTGATGCTGAAACCCCCCTGCCGCCACCAGAGCCCGGCGCCCGGCCCCTGATTCTTGTTGTAGGCCGCCGGCGCTCCGCTGAGGGTGAACAGATCGAGGATCGTGTCGGCCGGATAGGCGCTGGGCCAGAGGGCCAGCATGTCGTCCTGGCCGACGCGCCCGCCCACCGTGGCGGTGAAGCCGCCGCCGAGGGGGAACTGGTAGAGGAGCTTGTCGATGCCCACCGCGTTGGTGCAGTCGAGGCCGGGATTGCACTCCTCCTGGAAGGCCACCTCCAGGGTGGAGAGGGAGCCGGTGGGGCCGCCTCCGCCGGGTGGGTGGCGGTGGTGGTGAATGTGGTCCCTGGTCTGGGGGCCGGTTACCGCTATCCGCGCCGCTGGAGGGCTTACTGGCTCACCTCGGCCCAGGCCACCGTCTGGTTCGTGGCCGGCCGGCGGGTTCGTGGGGACAGCTGATCGCCAGGCCCTGGCGTGTCCCAGCGGTTGGGAGGCCGGTGGAGGGAGCTGGGCAGAGCGTTCGAGGGACTGCGTCACGTTCCGGCAGCTCCTGCAGATCTCCAGGCCTCGTAGGGGTGTGAGCAAGGGATGCTCGCCGGGGCCGTCAAGCCCTTCCGGTGGCTTCCTACTTCTTTCGCGAGGCCGCTGGGCCGCCGATGGGAGCCTGCAGACCGTTGCCGCGCTGGTGGATCCGCACCTGGCCGCTGGCATCCAGCGAGAAGCCGATCCCATTACCAATTTCTCGTCGATGGCGACGGACAGGAAGAGCAGGTCCTTCGCCTCCAGGGCTGAGAGCGCCTCGGCCTTGCGGAGGGGGCCGCTGCCTGGTGTGCTTGGGTTCCGTGTGCGGCCATGGGCCTTCGGGCAGCTGTCTCCGATCCGCTAGAAGTTGAAGCTGGTCTTGATCAATCCCCCCAGCTGGTGGAAGCTGGTGCCAGGAGTTGTGCTCTGCCCCAGCGGCCGGCTGAGGTAGAAGAAGGCTGGAGTGACCGTGATGTGATCACTCACCTGGACCTTGTACCAGCCCTCCCAGACGAAGTTGCCGTCGGCCGGCGTGCCGCCACCGTTGAGGCCCGTCGTGAACACCGGCTGACCGACTGCCAGGCCCAGCTGATTGCCCTTGACGAACAAGTCGCTCCACTGCAGCCCCACCTGCCAAGATTGGCTGGTGCTCGGGGTGGTGCCGGTCGCCTGGGCAACGGAGTACCGGGTGCTGTTGATCCCCCAGCCGACGCTGATCGAGGGCAACCAGCCAGCGCTGGCGGGCTGCCAGTAGCCACTGATGCCAAAGGCGTTGGTGCGGCTGGCAGGGTTGGTGAAGGCGACGCCGGCGAGCGGCGTGGTGTCTGGAACCGCCACCCCCGACTGCACATAGGAATAGATGGCCGCCAGGGCCCACTGCTCCTTGGCGTAGCCGATCTGCACCGAGCCGGTGGCTGCGGAGGCGTTGGTGGCGATGCCACCGAGCGCGGGGTTGCCGATGTTTCCGTTCTGGGCCACGTAGGCGGCGCTCACGGCCCACCCGTCCTGTTTCCACCAGAGAGCCCCACCGGATCCGAGGGTCTTGTTGTAAGCCCCCGGTGCGCCGTTGAGGGTGAACAGGTTCAGGATCGAGTCGGCGGGGTAGACGCTGGGCACGATCGCCAGCAGGTCGTCCTGCTCGACACGGCCGCCGAGGGTGGCGGTGAACGAGCCGCCGATCGGGAACTGGTAGAAGAGGCGGTCGATGCCCACCACGTTGGGGCCAGCGGGTTCTTCGAAGGCGATATCCAGGGTGGAGAGGCTTCCGGTGGGTCCGGCGCCGCCGAAGGCCGAACGGGCGAAGTTGGCGCCCCGCAACACCGTGCGCAGCAGATCCTTGCTGCTGAAGCTGGTGTCGAGGTTCAGCTGCAGGTCGTAGTTGAAGGTGGTGGCCCCCACGGTGGCCCTGGCCAGGGCAACGTTCGCGCCGTCACTGCCACCGAAGGCGTTCGCGCCCACCACGAAGGTGGCCTTGCCCTTCAGCTTGGTGGTGGTGGAGAACCGGGTGGCCTCCAGCTCACCCACCCTCGCCTCCAGGCCATCCACGCGGCCGCGCAGCACGGCCAGTTCCTTCTCGAACTCGGCCATCAGGCGCCTGAGTTCGTCGGTCACCTCGGTGATGCGGTCGAGGCAGGCGTTCAGCAGGGCCGCCGCTTCATAGCGGGTCATGGCCTGGCTGCCAGCGAAGCTGCCGTTGGGGTAGCCGGCCACACAGCCGTAGCGCTCCACCAGGCCCGTGAGCGCCTGGTAGGCCCAGTCGGTGGGCTTGATGTCGCTGAACTGGCTGAGGCTGGTGACCTGCTCCTTGCCGGCTGCCGGTGTGGCGTAACGCCGGATGGCATCGAGATCGGGCTCGCCGGCCAGGGCGGCGGCCGGTGCCAGAACCGCCAGGAGCAGGAGGGCGCGGGCGGTGGGACTGCTGCGCATTGGAATGCGTCTCAACGGTGCCGAACGAGGGCGTGATCCTGACGGGTGAGAACCGCGATGGGTGTTCAGCGGCGACAGCGTCAGGTGAGCAAGGGCACGGTTTCGGTTGTCCGCCCCTGCGCAGGGTCTTCTCAGAGTTCCCTCCTCAGAGGGCGAACAGGCTGTCGTAGCGGCTGTACTCCGGCTTGTGCAGACCCTCCAGCGCCAGCATCCGGCGCAGTTCGATGATCTCGGCCCGCTGGGCCACGATCACCTGCCGCGCGAAGCGCCGGATCGTGGGATTGGTGCTCTTGGCCAGGGCGTCGTGGGCCATGATCAGCGCCCCGCCGTGGTGGTGGAGCATGCCCTCGAGGAACCACACCACCCGGTTCGACGGAGTGGGAGCTTCGCCCGTCATCCGCATCCCCGCGATCTGGGCCGGGCTCATGCGCCGGAGGCCCGAGAGACTGTCCGGGTCGCCGCCCGGGGCCAGGACCACCGGGTAGACGGGAGCCTGGGGGTACCAGGCCTTGCGCCACAGCCCCATCGCCCGGATCTCGTCGGCCTGATCGCGCCAGATCCTTCGGGCCAGGGCCCCCACCCCGGGCTGGCCGATGCCGAACACGAACTCGCTCATGCGCAGCGCCCCGGTGTGGTGCTGCACCATCCCGTCGATGAAGCGCAGATCGTAGGTGGCGCCGGCGGGGCCCAGGTCGTGGGTGTGCCCCGCCGTCACGGCAGCCCCGCCGCCGCCGTGAGCGCCGTGATCGTGAGGTTCCCGGTGCTCCATAGCGTCGGGCTTCTGGGCCAGTACGGGGGAGGCCTGGGCCAGGGAAGGGGCGGCCAGGGCGAGCGAGGCAGCCAGCCCGATCAGCAGGGCTCGGAGGGGGGAGGGCATGGAGACAGGGGGGCGCCACAGGAGGTGACGCTCAACGTAGGGTCTCCCCCTGGCTGGAGAGTCAAGGAGCTTCTGGCCAGGGTGCTCATCGCACCCCGTTCACCAGAGCAGGCGGCAGGGGAAGGCGGCCAGCGCGGGATCAACGCTCACCAGCTGGAGACCCTCCAGCTCAGCCTGGGCGGCCAGCAGCCGATCGAAGGGATCGCGATGGGGCTGGGTGTAGCTGCCGGCGTGGATGCCGTGGTGCAACTGAACGGGGAGCGGCCGAAACCCCTGCTGGTGCAGCAGTGAAGGCAGATCCCTCAGCAGCGCCTCGGCACCGGGAAGCTTGCCGAGGCGGGATTTCGTGGCCAGCTCCCAACCGGAGGCGGCGCTCACGAAGATGTCGGCCGCTGGATCGTGGATGGCCGACCGGGCACGGCGGGAGAGCTTCTCCGGCTCCGCCAGCCACCAGAGCAGGGCATGGGTGTCCAGCAGGAGGGTGGCGGCCATCAGCCTGGGAGAGGCGCGTCGAAGGCGTCGAGTTCTTCTGGGGGAAGGGGGGCCAGCAGCACATCGGTGGCCGGAAGTTGCAGTTGCCCCCGCAGCACCCCCGGCTGGCGACGGGGCTGATCGACCTCCAATGGCATCAGCCGCGCCCAAGGTCTGCCGTCCTTGGCCAGCAGGATGGTTTCACCGGCATGGGCTGCGTCGATGAGCCTGGAGAACTGGGTCTTGGCCTCGTGAACGTTGACAGTGCGCATCCTCCGCCTCGCCGATCTGCAACCACCTTAGTCCGGATGTGGACCCAGCCATCGCCCAGACCCTGCGGCGTGCCTCAGGCCGCAGGACCCTTCGGCACCACGATCAGCCCGGTGGCCGGCTCGCCGAAGCTCAGGCAGTCTTCGCCGCTGGCGGCGTGGTGGGCCGTGAGGGCGCAGAGGGCGGCGTCGATCCGATCGATGCTGGTGAGCGGACCGAGGTCGATGCCCGCCAGCGCGAGCAGGGATCGGCGCTGGCTGCGTTTGCGGGCGGCCGCGGCGTGACCGCCGCGCAGGTGCCAGGTGATGGCATGGGGAAAGGTCTCGAAGCCGACAGGGCGTTCGATCGGCAGGCGGGCGAGCAGCGGGTGGCTGGGCTCCAGCGCCCGGTAGAGGGCCTCGCCCTGCAGCATCCAGCCGTAGTAGTCTGTGGGATGTTCCACGGCTCTGGGGCTCGAGCGGCAGGGGCCATCAGTGGCTGAGCTCCACAACATCCCGGCAGGCCAGCTGGCCGGCGTAGGCGCCGCCGCGCAGGGCCAAGGCGTGGAACCCCTTGCAGTTGCCGCCGACATCGATGCCGATGGTCGTTGAGACGGGAATCGTGTTCATCACTCCAAGGCCGATGAACTCTTCGAACGTTCGCCTCTCTTTATCCAGGACTTCCAGCTCCTCATCACTGAGGTTGGACAACTGCTGCATCACCAGCATCTTGGACAGGATGAGCGTTTCGATCCGTTTCTCCCGGCAATGTTTTCGCTCATTGACATCGCCCTGCTGAAGCAATGTCCGGAAGCTCCCCCAGGGAACAGAGTCAGCGAGGGTAGTTGCAGCAGGCTGCTTTTGCAGAGGCATTTGGAACATCTTATCCTCGTCCCTGAATCCTCGCTGGCCCACTCAGGTATGCCAGGCTGACGGAATCCTTGTTTTTGGATCAGGCCGACTAGCCACACGGTTTCTCGAGGCTTCCATTATAGAAAAATGCAAGACAACTCCAGAGAATAAGGGCCGCGCCATAGATGGCGATCGCAGCAATCAAGGCTCCAGCGTCTCCTCCGATTCCTTTCGGTCTATTCGTAAACTGCCCCCATTCAATCCCTAATTCTGCTTCTGCTTTTGCGCCAATGTAAATTAACCTCTTCACCAAGAGAGAGCCATGAATTTCATAGATCAATAATCCAGATGTAAACGAAAAGCCAAATAGGCTGATGATTGGAGCCGCTGTTGGCGTTTCTTTTAAGGTGGCAAAGACTCCAGCGCCAGTGGCGAGCGGTAGCAGCCCAAGCAGACTGGCACGGAAATTCTTCAGCCTATGGTATGTCGCGCAAAGCTCTGTGTATCCCAAGCGCTGGTTTTCATGCGGATTGGGCTGATTGCCAGTAGAATCAATCGTCATTTGAACAAATGTTTTGGTAGCATTAGTTTTGCCATGGAGTCTGCATTTGTCTTAAGGTAGATTCCAGGCAATTGGTGCCAGCAGGTTCTTTGCGGCATGACGCTGCCCCTGGCCGGCAAGAAGCTATTGCTATCGAAGCAGACTCGACGGCGGCCTGTCCACCCCAGGGGCTTGATCGAAGGTGTCGCATCTCCACAGGCTGCGTTTGCGGACCTACACATCGCGAGCAGAGCTCAAGACACCTCCGCTTCACTTCTCACAGTTGCGATCAACTTCAGGCCAAGGGCCGAGACGACCTTCAGGATGGTGTCGAAGCTAGGGCTGCGTTCTCCAGACAAGGCCTTGTCGAGGCTTTCCCTGGAAAGACCTGAATCTCTGGCCACCTGGGTCATCCCCTGGGCTCGTGCGAGGACGGCCTTGGCAATGAAGGCAGCATCTCCATCCGCCTCCTCGATGCAGGCTTCCAGGTAGGCCGCCATCTCCTCCGGTGTTCGCAGATGCTCGGCAATGTCGTACGTGTCAGGCGCCAAGAATCCCCTGGTATGGAAGGAGTTGCTGGGATTCTGGGCCCGTTTGCTGACGGAGCCGCAGCCGGGGGCACCCTCGGCGCCGATGGCGATTCAGGCGGCAGACGCCGCCGCCGA
This sequence comes from Cyanobium sp. CACIAM 14, assembly GCA_000708525.1. Lineage (GTDB taxonomy): Bacteria > Cyanobacteriota > Cyanobacteriia > PCC-6307 > Cyanobiaceae > Cyanobium. The sequence goes on along the minus strand of JMRP01000010.1, from coordinate 356 downwards.
CGAAGAGTCGCTGGAGCTGCGCAGCGGCGATTCGGATGTGAACGAACGGCTCAGCGTCTGGATGGGGCGCAGCGTGAGCCTGCTCGACTGGCCGCCGGAAGGGGCCAGCCTCGATCAGTACTGGCCGGATGTGAAGGAGCGCGAGTTCCAGAACATGGTGAACGAGCTGGTGCTGCCGGCGGGCACCTTTTTCGACGCCTGCCCGATCCACGCCATCAGCACCGCCACCCTCGTCGAGCTGCGGCGGCTGGAGCCGTCGCTGGATTTCGCCGTGGAGCGCTTTCGCCCCAACCTGTTGATCGACACCGGCTCGGCGTCCGGTTTCATGGAGTAGGCCTGGTTCGGCCGGGTGCTGC
>JMRP01000009.1 GCA_000708525.1 Cyanobium sp. CACIAM 14 | reverse complement strand
CCGGGACGGCACACTAGAAGGGGAAGAGGAACCTGACCAGCAGAACGGTGGCGACCATGGTCAGCAGCAGCATGGGCAGGCCGACCTTCACATAGTCGCTGAAGGCATACCCGCCGGGTTCCATCACCAGCATGTTGGTGGGGGAGGAGACAGGGGTGACGTAGGCCGCAGAGCAGGCGATCGTCACCGTCATGGCGAAGGCCTGCGGGGAGACGTGCAGGGCCCGGGCCGCCTCGATGGCCACCGGAGCGATGAGAACGGCCGTCGCCGAATTGGAGATGAACAGCCCCACCAGGGCCGTCGCCAGGAACACCACCGCCAGCATCATGTCCGGACCCAGGGGGCCCATGGCCTTCACCAGCGTGCGGGCCATCAGCGTGGTGGCGCCGGTCTTGTCGAGAGCCGTCGCCATGGGGAGCATGCCGGCGATCAGCACGATGGTGCTCCAGCTGATGACCCGGTAGATCCGATCCAGACGGACGCAACCCGTGGCGACCATGGCCAGCGCGGCAACCAGGGCCGCCGCCGCATTCGGCAGGAGGGAGAACACCATGATGGCCACCATGGCGACGAGGATGGCGACGGCGATCGGCGCGCGACCACGGGCCGGCAGCAGGTCCTGAGCTTCCGCCGGCAGGGTGAGCACCAGGAATTCCTCCCGTTCCCGCCCCAGGCGATTGATGTCCTCCCAGGCTCCCGCGACCAGCAGGGTGTCACCGAAGTCGAGCGTTCGGGTCTTCAGGTTCTCGCAGAAGGACTCGCCCCGATGACGGCCCGCCAGCACGGTGAGACCATACCGCGGGCCGATTTCCGCTTCGCCGATGGTATGGCCGATCCCTTTCGATTCGGGAGCCAGCATCACTTCGGCCACGCCCAGTTCCTGCAGGGCAAGCTGACGCCGCTTCTCGTCGAGCTCACCGACGACACGGCCGCCGTGGCTCCTGACGAACTCCTCCAGCCTGTCCTTCCTGGCGAGCACGAAGACGAAGTCCCCGTTCTCGAGGATGCTCCCGGGGGTGGCCGGAAGAAACTCCGTTTTGCCGGCACGATCTCTTTCCAGGCCGACGATGGTCAGTCCATCGTGTTCTTCGAGGGAGGCTTCCAGCTGCCCCAGGGGCTGATGGATCAGGGGAGAGCCCGGCAGGATGGCCACGCGGTGCCACAACTCCTTGAGGCCGTAGGAAGCGAGAATGTCCGAGGTGGTGGGGGCCTTGTCACCTTCCTGATCGGCGCGTACCTGTCGGCTGAGAAGATCCCGGCCGATGAACAGCATGAACACGATGCTGATGGCCAGCATCACCAGGCCCAGAGGCGTCCAGCTGAAGAAGCTCAACGGCGGCAGCTGCCGTGCCCGCAGGGCGTTTTCGACAATGATGTTCGGTGACGAAGCGATCAGCGTCATCATGCCGCTGATCATCACGGCAACGCCCAGGGGCATCAGCATGCGCTTGTGATTCAGGCCGGTCTTGCTGCAGATGCGCAACACGATCGGAATGAACATGGCGGCGATGGCCGAGGAGTTCAGGACCGAACCGACACTGCCGGCCAGCAGCATGACCGCCGTGATCAAGCGGGCCTCGCTTCCCTTTCCCAGCTGGACGACCGCATCCCCGAGGCGCTGCGCCACGCCGGTGGCCACCAGTCCCTCGCTGACGATGAAGATGGCGGCGATCAGGATCACCACCGGAGAGCCGAAGCCGGCCAGCGCCTCCTGCGGAGTAAGGATCTGGGTGGCCATGAGGGCCAGCACCACCAGCAGTCCCACGATGTCGGCCCGGGGCCGGCCCCAGGCGAACAGGACGATGGCCACCGCCAGGATTCCAGCGACCATCACCATCGGGTCGTTCCTCCGCTCACCGGCTCAGCCGGCGGCCCCTCGACCGACGGCCGCCATGGCGGCGTGTTCATGCAGCGCCTGCTCCTGATCGTGGAGGTGGGGTGTGAGGTCGAAGACCACTCGCTTCACGGTGCCGGTGAACGGGTAGGGGGCCTTCGCCTCGTAGCTGCGGTCCACCACCAGACCGTTGTCGCGGCCGATGTCCATGCCGGCGTAGGAAGAAAAGGCGATCGGCACGGTGCGCTCCAGCCTGCCTTCGCCGATGCTGCGACCGTTGGCGAGCAGGGTCACCTGGCCGCCGGTGCCGGGTTTGGCTGCATCGGCATCGAAGCGCATCGTGAGCGTCACTTCTCCTGTGGGGATCGGCTCGGTGGAGGTCTGCCGGTAGGTCTCCACCCCAAGGAAGGAATAGGTGTGATGCAGCAGACCGCCTGCATCCACCCAGAGACCGAAGCCGCCGATGAAGTCGGCATTGGCGACGATCACCCCTTCGGCACCCCCCTCCGGCACCGTGAGTTCCGCCTCGATCGCATAGGAGCGCCCATACACCCGCGGCACCATGCCCCGCTGGATGTTCTGGACGTCGCCGGCGAAGGCGAAGCGGGTGGTGGTGGGCAGCGGCGGCAGATTGCCGAAGAAGATCGACATGCCGCCGAGCAGGGGCAGCACCCGGTTGCGCTCCGCCTCGTGCCACCACAGCTCCCTGAGCTCGGCCAGCTTCTGCGGTTGTTCGGCAGCCAGATTGCGGGCCTGACTGAAGTCGTCGGGCAGGGAATACAGCTCCCAGACGTCATCCCGCTCCGGGTCGTACACCCCGGGGGCGAAGCGGCGCAGGGTTTCCGGAGAGAAGTCCCAGGGGGCCTTGTCGAGACGGGTGCAGGCCCACCAGCCCTCCTTGTAGAGGGCGCGGCTGCCGAACATCTCGAAGTACTGGAGCGTGTGCCGCTCGGGGGCGGCGGCATCGTCGACGCTGTAGAGGAAGCTGGTGCCGTCCATCGGCTCCTGCTCGATCCCATCCACCCGCTTCGGTTCGGGCAGGCCGATCGCTTCGAGGATCGTGGGGGCCAGATCGATGCAATGGGTGAACTGGGAGCGCAGACCACCGCCTGCCGGGATCCGCTTCGGCCAGGCGATCACCATCGGGTCGCGGGCTCCGCCGAGGTGGCTGGCCATCTGTTTCCCCCACTGGAAAGGGGTGTTGTTGGCATGGGCCCAGGCCGAGGCGAAATGGGGGGCCGTGTGGTCACCACCGAGACCTTCGATGCCGCCGTATTCCTCGATCAGCTTCAGTTGCTGGTCGGCGTCGAGAACGACGCCGTTGAGGAACGTCATCTCGTTGAACGAGCCGGTGACGGTGCCCTCCATGCTGGCGCCGTTGTCGCCCCACACATAGATCACCAGGGTGTTCTCCAGATCCCCCATCGCCTCGATCGCATCGAGCAGGCGCCCCACGTTCCAGTCGGCGTTCTCGGAGAAGCCGGCGAACACCTCCATCTGCCGCGCATAGAGCTGCTTCTGGCTGTCAGTGAGTGACTCCCAGGCGGGGAAGAGATCCGGCCGGCCCGTGAGTTCGGTGTCGGGAGGCACGATGCCGAGCTGCTTCTGGCGCTCGAGGGTGCGCTGGCGGTAGGCGTCCCACCCATCGTCGAATCGTCCCTTGTACTTGTCGGCCCAGGCCTTGGGCACGTGGTGCGGCGCATGGCTGCAGCCCGTGGAGTAATAGAGGAACCAGGGTTTGTGGGGATCCTGGGCCCGCACGGCGTGCAGCCACTCCACCGACTTGTCCGTGAGGTCGTCGGGGAAGTAGTAGGCCTTGCCGTCACGGCCCGGCGGCACGCCGAGCACGCTGTTGTCCTGGGTGATGATCGGGTCGTACTGGCCGGCGGCGCCGCTGAGGAAGCCCCACCAGTGGTCGAACCCCCAGCCCTGGGGCCAGTGATCGAAGGGCCCGGCGGCGCCCTGGACGTTGTCGGGGGTGAGGTGCCATTTGCCGAAGCCCCCCGTCACATAGCCGTTCTCCCGCAGGATGCGGGGCAGGGGGGTGCAGCTGCGCGGCACGGAGGCGGTGTAGCCGGGGAACGGGCCGGGATACTCGGCGATCGAGCCGAAGCCCACCCGGTGATGGTTGCGGCCGGTGAGCATGGCCGCGCGGGTGGGGGAGCAGACCGCGGTCACGTGGAAGCGGTTGTAGGTGAGCCCCATCCGCTGCACCCGGCTGAGGGTGGGCGTCTCGATCTCCCCGCCGAAGGTCGTGGGGCCGCCGAAACCGGCGTCGTCGATCAGCACCACCAGCACGTTCGGGGCTCCCTCGGGAGCCTTCGGACCGGGGATCATCGACCAGTCGGGCACCGACTGATCCAGGGTGCGGCCCGCGGTGCCGCCGAACGCCTTGTCGGGGATCGGCAGCACCATGCGGTCGGGATGGAACTTGCCACCGGCCTCCTCCAGCGCCTGGCGCAGGCCCAGCAGCCCGAAGCCATCGATCGCCGCCACCGCCTTCGCCGGCGCATCGGCCAGGGCCTGCTCCGCGGCCAGCCTGTCGTCCGCGTTCACGAGGGCCAGGATCGCGGCGCCGCCGGGGGGCAGCCGCTCCCCGAGCTGCCGCTCGATGCCGCTCTCGAGGCGCTGCCGGGCGAAGCGGGCGATCAGCGCGCCGGCGGCGGCCCCCGCCAGCACCGAGGCCAGAAGGTGGGGAGCGAACAGGCCCACCAGGAGCCCCACGCCGCCGCCCCAGCCCAGACCGCTGCGGCCGAGGTGATCGCCGGTCTCCCGCACGCTCACCTGGCCCTGGGCGTCCTGGCTGACGAGGATCATCCCCTCGCTGCCGATCGCCCGCTGCTTCACCAGAGCCGCCAGTCGATCGAAGTTGCTGCGGGCGGGCTCGAGCGCCGGATAGGCCGCCATCAGCAGGATGCGGTCCCCACGGTCAGCCATGGCCTGCTGCCTCGATGCGTTGCTCCAACATATGCAGGGCCTGCTGGGATCGGCAGCCCCGGCAGGTCCGGCCAGGGGAAGGCCCGGAAAGGAGGTGCCTCAGTCCTCCCGGGCCCCCAGCGCCCGGAGGGTGTCAAGGGCCGAGGGGGAGAGCCCGCTCACCCCCGGGATGCGGGTGCCGGCGTAGAGCCCCTCCGGCTGCAGCGTCCTCAGCTCCCTGCCGCTGGCGCGCTCCCAGACCCTCAGGGTCTCGTCGGCGCTGCCGCTGATCAGCCGCTCACCGTCGGGTCGGAAGCGCACCGAGAGGATCTGGTCGGTGTGACCTTCGCAGGACACGAGCCGCTCGCCACTGGCCAGATCCCAGAGATGCACCAGGCCATCGCTGCCCCCGGACGCCAGAGCGCGGCCATCGCGGCTCACGTGGATCGAGCGGATCCAGCGGCTGTGTCCCCGGAAGGTGCGCACGGGCTTGTGTTGCCGCAGATCCCACAGAACGAGATCGGTGCGGGAGGCGCTGACCAGATGCTCCCCATCGGGGGTGAAGGCCACCCCCCACACCCAGGCGTCGAAGCGATCCAGCAGCAGCACGGTCTCCCCCGTCGCCACGTCCCACAGCCGCACCGTGCCGTCATGGCTGGCAGTGGCGATCCGCTCCCCCCGCCCGTCGAAGGCAAGGCTCCGCACCCAGTCCCGGTGGCCGCGCAGCACGGTGCGCGCGGCGCCGCTGGCCGGATCCCAGAGCCTGACGCTGGCGTCGCCTCCGCCGCTGGCCAGCAGCGGTTCCACCGGCGAGAACTCAAGCGTGAGGATCTCGCCGCGGTGGCCGCGGCAGCGGTGCCCCGGATTGCCGGAGGCCGCCTCCCACAGCTGGATCGACTCGCCCCCCACCGCGGCGATCCAGGCGCCGGTGCTGTCGAAGCAGGCCGCGAGCGCCCAGCCCTCACCGGCACCGAGCGTCCGCCGCAGGGCGCCGCTGGCGGCATCCCAGAGGCGAACGTTCCGGTCTCCGCCGCCGCTCAGGATCCAGCGGCCGTCCGGGCTGTAGTCCGTCGACCACATCCAGTTGCTGTAGCCCAGCCATTGCCGCTGCAGCGTTCCACCGGGCACGGCCCACTGGCGCACGGCGGCATCGCTGCTGCCGGCCAGCAGGGAGTGGCCGTCGGAGCTGAAACACACCCGCCGCGACCAGCCCGCGTGGCCGCTGAACACGGCGAGGGGCCGGCCGCCTGGCCACTCCCAGAGACGCACCGTGTGGTCGCTGCTGCTGCTCGCCAGTACCCGGCCATCGGGGCTGAAGGCGAGGGACATCACATCCGCCTGATGGCCGCTCAGGTTCAGCACCAGCCGCCGATCCGCCAGGGACCACAGCCGGATCACCCCCTCCGTGCCGCCGCAGGCGATCCAGCCGCCGCAAGGACCCACGGCCAGACTGCGCACGCCCTGTCGATCGGCCCTCAGGGTCGCCGCCGGTTCGCCGCCGGCCCCGTTCCAGATCCGCAGGCAGCCGTCGGCTCCTCCCGTGACGAGACGCTCGCCCCCGGGGCCGAACGCCAGCGCCGCCACCGGTCCGTCGTGGGCCTTCCATTCCTGCAGAAGCTCGCCATCGCCCGGTCGCCACAGGCGCACCGTCCCGTCGCCGCAGGCGGTGGCCAGCCATTCCCCGGTGGGGTCGAAGCAGACGGCGTACACCTGATCACCGTGTCCCTCGAGCCGCCTGAGCCGCCGTCCGTCGGCCACGTCCCACAGCCCCACGGCCGTCTCCCCGCCAGCGACGGCCAGCAGGCCACCGTCGGGACTGAAGGCGAGCGACCAGATCCACTGGGGGGCCGCCTTCAGGCTCCACAGGGGCTGGTCCTGGTGCAGGTCCCAGAGCTTCAGGCTGCCGGTGATCTCGCCGGTGGCGAAACGACGGCCATCGGGATGGCTCGCCACCGCGAAGACGGCACCGAAGGTCTTGGTGAGCACCGAGCCAGTCAGGTCGGCATGGGAGAGGTCGGAATGCTGCAGGGGCACATTCGGCAGATAGGCGTGGCGGATGGCCAGCCCCGCCAGATTCAGCTCCGTGAGATCGGCCTGCAGGTGGTGCAGCAGGTTCAGCAGGTTGCCGGCGGCATGGCTCGGCTCCACGGGTTCCCCGGGGCGGGCCGCAGCGGTCTGGAGCCGCGTCAGGGCCCGTCGCAGGGCCTCGATCACGGCCCGGCGCGTGCCCAGCTGAGCCCGCAGTTCCATCGCCACCCCTGCCAGCAGCAGGGCGACCTGGGAGGCACGGACGTGGTCGGCCGCGGTGGTGGTGAGCAGGGCGAAGGCGTGCAGCGGCCGTGGGTCGCCGCTGCCGGCGATGGCCTCAGCGATCGTCCCGATCAGCCGCTCGCCGGCGAACTCCATCACCACCGGTTGCTGACTGAAGCGCTCCCCCTTCACCTCCACCAGACAGCGGCGTTGAAGCGCCTGCAGGGCCTCCAGCACCCGCGAACGGGATACCGCGGGCACCAGATCGGAGGCCAGTTCCGCGGCGCTGGTCCAGGTGCGGCGGATGGCCAGCCAGGCCATCAACGTACGCTCCAGGTCCGAGAGGCGCGCGAACTGGGTCTCCAGCAGGGCCCGCAGGCCGCCGACCAGGATCGCGTCCTGGTCGAGGAACGCCGGGATGTCTCCGCCGAACAGCTCGGCCACCGCCGCAGCGATGATCTTCACGGCCAGCGGGCTGTCACCGCAGCGCACCGCCAGCGTGCGCCTGTCGTCGGCGCTGCCCCGCAGGGTCCCGTCCGCCAGCAGGCCCCGGGCGGCCTCGACGCTTCCTCCGAGCCGCAGCGAGCGGACGCCCTGCTCGCCGCCTTCCAGTCCCTCCAGCTGCAGCGGCCGCTCCCTGCTGGTGAGGATCAGCAGGCTGCGATGGGCGGTGTCGGTGAACAGGCGCAGCAGCTCGCCGTAGGCCTCGCTGCCGGGACGGAAGCAGCCGGCCCTGCCCGGGTCGAGGACCGTTTCGAAGTTGTCGAGCACGAACAGGCAGCGTCGCTCCCGGATCAGCCGCTGGAACCGGTCCAGGAGGGTGCCCTCGGGGCGTTCGGGCGGCAGCCGGGGGATCCAGTCGCTCAGCAGGGTGTCCAGACTCGGAGCGTTGCGCAGGCTGCGCCAGACGATGGTGTGGAATCCGGCGGCTCCCTCGGGCGGATCCGCGCTCCCCGCCAGTTCGTGGAGCAGGTGCGTCACCAGGGTGGTCTTGCCGATGCCGCCCAGGCCGAGGACGCTGATCAGCCGGCAGGCGCCGCCGGGACTGATCCAGGAGCGAAGGGTGGCCAGCTCCTGCGCGCGGCCGTGGAACGTCGTCAGCGGGGGAGCTTCGCCCCAGTCGATCGTGACCTCCGATCGCCCCTCCGCCAGGGCGTCCGGGTTGCGGTAGTCGCCGGGGGTGAGTTCGAGTCCGCAGGCCCGGAACAGAGCCGCCAGGGAATGGAGGTCGACGGGGGCCTGCGCCGCCATCACCCTGGCGACGGTGCGCACCGAGAGCCCGCTCAGTTCGGCCAGCCATTCCTGGGAGGGGCGATGGCCGGTCCCGGCCTGTTCCGCGAGGCCCTGACGCGCTGCCGCCATCCTGGCGGTCCCGGCGGGGGTGAGCACGACTCCACGACGTCGCCGCGTCTGCACCTCGGCCGGCAGTTCAACGGAAGCTGCTGAATCCTGGCATGAGGGTCGCTTCTGCCATTGCCTCCCCTGCCATGGCCGCTGCGGGCGGGCCGGAGGCGTCGAAGCGATCATGGAACGGTCGGAACGATAACGGGGCGTTGAAATGTCCGCTTAAGTGGCAGGAACTTTCCTGGTCCTCATTGGGCGCCGGATTCAGAGTCAGGCTGTCCCGATTGAGGCCCTTCACGTCATGCTGCATCACATGTCGCTGCCCGCCAGAGATCCCCATAGCGTCGCGCGGGTTCTGGCTGAACTGACCGACGGCCAGTTCTTCGATTTTCCCATCGCTCCCGGTGCCTACATGGTGAACGGCTGCGATCCCCATGGCACCGCCCTGGAGATCCTCCCTGACGATCGGGTGTGGCTGCCCGGTCCCCATGAGGTGGACGTGGGCGTGCGTGAATCCTCCGGCCCCTGCAGCGGCTTTCATGTGGCGCTGTCCGTTCCCGTGAGCCGCGAACGGATCGAGGAGGTGGGCGCCCGGGAAGGGTGGCTGGTGCGCCTGTGCGATCGCGGTCCCTTTCAGGTGATCGAGCTGTGGGTGGAGAACCGCTTCATGGTGGAGCTGCTCACCGCTGCCATGGTGCCGGCCTACCTGGCCTTCATGAAGCCCGAGACCTACGGTGCCTGGCTGGCCGAGGTGCAGCGCAGCGGCGCCGTGCTGCAGGCCGCGCACTGACCGTTGGTCCAGGTCGCCGGGGGCGACGGCCGGCCAGGCCTTTAGGGTGCCGATCCTGCCGCGCTTGCCATGGGACTGCTGATCGACGGGGTGTGGCGGGATCAGTGGTACGACACCGGCAGCACGGGCGGGCGCTTCGAGCGCTTCACCAGTCGCTTCCGGAACTGGGTGACGCCGGATGGCTCGCCCGGCCCGAGCGGTGAGGGGGGGTTCGCGGCCGAAGCCGGCCGCTACCACCTCTACGTCTCGCTTGCCTGCCCCTGGGCGCACCGCACCCTGATCTTCCGTGCCCTCAAGGGGCTGCAGGGGATGGTGAGCCTGTCGGTGGTGCACTGGCACATGGCAGAGCACGGCTGGACCTTCGAGCCGGGCGAGGGGGTGATCCCCGATCCGATCCTCGGGGCCCGCTACCTGCACGAGCTCTACACCCACGTGGAGCCGCACTACAGCGGCCGGGTCACGGTGCCGGTGCTCTGGGACCGGCAGACGGGCACGATCGTGAACAACGAGTCCTCCGAGATCCTCCGGATGTTCAACTCCGCCTTCGACGGGCTGGGCGCCCGCGAGGGGGACTACTACCCCGTGCACCTCCGGGACGCGATCGATGCGCTCAACCGGCGCATCTACGACACGGTGAACAACGGTGTGTACCGCTGCGGCTTCGCCACCACCCAGGAGGCCTACGAGGAGGCGCTATTCCCGCTCTTCGAGACCCTCGACGACCTCGAGCAGCGGCTCTCCGGCCAGCGCTACCTGCTGGGCTCGGAACTCACGGAGGCCGACTGGCGGCTGTTCACGACCCTGCTGCGCTTCGATCCGGTGTATGTGGGGCACTTCAAGTGCAACCTGCGGCGCCTCGTCGACTATCCCAACCTGATCGATTACGTGCGCGAGCTCTACCAGATGCCGGGTGTGGCCGAAACGGTCGATCTCCATCACATCAAGCACCACTACTACGGCAGTCACGCCACGATCAATCCCACGGGCATCGTGCCCGTGGGGCCGCTGCTCGATTACACCCTGCGCCACGGCCGAGGCGCCTGAAGGCCGGGCGGGCCGGGGTGCAGCATGGAAGCCTGCCGCTGCCCCGGCCATGGCGTCGCATCTGAGGATCCGCCCCCTGGAGATGTCCGACATCCCCCGGGTCACCGCCTGGGCCCGGGCCGAGGACTTCGCCCCCGGCGCCGGCGACGTGGCCATCTACCGGCACACCGACCGCCAGGGGGTGTGGGTGGGCTGGCTGGGAACCGAACCGGTGGGCTGCATCGCCGGCATCCGCTACAACGCGGCGTACGGCTTCATCGGCCTGTATCTGGTGGTGCCCGAGCAGCGGGGCCAGGGCTACGGCCTGCAGCTCTGGAAGCACGCCCTCGAGCATCTGGCCGACCTGCCCTGCATCGGCATCGAAGCCTCGGCCGATCGGCTGGACGACTACGCCCAGTGGGGGTTCGAGCCCGCCTCGCCCACCACCCGCTGGCAGCGGATCGCCAGCGATGCCGATCCTGAGTCCGGCGGCCCCCTGCCCACGGGCCTGCGGCTGCTGGCGGGCCAGGAGATCCCGGCGATGGCGGTGCAGGCCTACGACGCCCAGCGGGAACCCAGTCCGCGCCCCCACTTCCTGGCCGACTGGCTGCAGCACCCGGCCGGCAGCGTGCTCGCCCTGGTGGATGAGGAAGGCCGCTGCCACGGTTTCGGCCGCATCCGCCCCTGTCTGCTGCGCCGGGGCGAGGGCTGGCGGATCGGGCCGCTGCTGGCCGACAGCCCGACCCTGGCCACCCAGCTGCTGGCGGGCCTGATCCACCGGCACACCGGCGTGGTGCTGATCGACACCCCCGGCGCCAACCCGGCGGCGACCCCGCTGATGGAGCAGCTGGGGTTCCATCCGGTCTCCCGCACCGTGCGGATGTACCGCGGCACGGCGCCGGCGGTGTCGCTGGCGGATGTCTACGGCCTGGCCTGCCTCGAGCTGGGCTGAGCCGGCTCGATGGGCTCGATGTGATCGAGCAGTTCGAAGTGAAGGATGTGACCTGACCCTTCGTCCTCCACCATGTCCACGAAGCGCTGGCCGAAGACGATCTGCGCCGCCGGGTAGTTGTGGCGGGCATGGATCGGACGCTCCAGGGTCTCGTCGATGCCGCTGAAGGCCACCAGCAGCTCCGCCCGCGCGGCCACCAGATCCTGTGGGCCCAGCCCGTGCAGGGGGCTGTGCGGGTCGATCGGATGCATGGCCGTCCACACCAGCATGAACACGATTCCTTCCGACCGCCGCAGCGTCAGAGGGATCAGCCGGCGCATGCGGAGGCCCTCGCGGCTGTACTCGTCCAGCGCCAGGAACAGCTTCAGTTTGGCTTCGACGATGGTGTTGTGCCGTTCGTTGGCCAGCCGGAACATCAGGGTCGGCACCCCGTCGTAGGGGTGCACGGTGGCCATGGTGGAGAAGCGGATGCGGGCGACGGTGTGGGAGAAGCGGGCGAAGGCCAGGCCCGTGGTCAGGGCGATGAACAGCAGAGCCAGCAGGGATTCGGCGCTCACTAGAAGGTTCACCGTCAGGCTGACGGGGTGGAGCACGCCGTAGCCGATCGAGCCCAGCGTCTGCACGCTGAAGAAGAAGGCGTCGGCGAAACGGGCCGGGCCGCCTCCCGCCACGCCGCCGATGCCGCTCGCATCGAGCAGATACAACCCCGCGAACAGCAGATTCACCAGGCCATAGGCCGCCGCCACCATGGCGAGGAACACCGGCCAGGGAGCGGCCAGCAGCAGGTGGTTGGGATCCCGCCACAGCTGCCACCAGAAGCCGGCATCCACCGGGGTCAGCACCCCCTGGCGGGGCTGCACCCGCACCGGCCGGGATCGCGCTCTCATCCCACCTGATCCGGGTTCGGGGGCAGCCCCATCCTGATCCACGGGTCCGTCCGGCTGTTGAATGAGAAGAGCCGTGCGCCGTGGGACAGCGGATGAGCCAGCGAGCCGGCATGGGCGCCCTGCATGCCTCCGTCCTGCTCCCGGCGCGGCTGCTCGGCTACAGCCCCCCGCCGTTCCCGGGCACCGGGGTCGGGCGGCTCCGCTGAGCCCCTCCGCAGAGAGCGGCGGCCCAGCCGGCAGGACGGAAAGACGGACCATGGACCTCCGCCAGCACCGCCAGCTCGCCCGGCGGATCTTCGCCGGCGCCGTGGCGGCGGCGCAGCCGGAGCGGCTGCTGCGGGAGGCGGTGGTCGTGGAGGGGAGCCTGCTGCGGATCCGGGACGACCGTCTCCCCCTGCCCCGGGACCGGAAGATCCATGTGTTCGGCAGCGGCAAGGCGGCGCTGGGAATGGCCCGGGGCCTGCTCGACCGCCTGGGTGAGCGGGCCGGTGGCGGGTTGATCGTCGTCCCGCAGGGGGCCGCCCGGGCGACCCTGGGACCGCTGACGGTGATCGAGGGAGGCCACCCGCTGCCTGATGACCGCAGCGTGCAGGCGGCGGAGCGGATGCTGGCGGCGCTCGCAGCCCTCCACCATGAGGATGTCTTCCTCTATCTGCTCTCCGGCGGCAGCTCGGCGCTGCTGGAGAAGCCGTTGCCTCCGCTGCGCCTCGCCGACCTGAGACAGCTCACGGAGCTGATGCTCCGCAGCCACGTCCCCATCGAGCAGATCAATGCGGTCCGCAAGCCGCTCAGCCTGGTGAAGGGCGGCCGGCTGGGCCAGTGCACCCGGGCCTCCGGGGTGGTGCTGCTGCTCTCCGATGTCATCGGTGACGATCCAGGGGTGATCGGCTCCGGCCCGTTCCAGGGCGACGGCAGCAGCTTCGCCGGCTGCCGCGCGATCCTCCAGCGCGCCGGGCTCTGGCAGGCCGTGCCCCCGGCGGTTCGGGAGGTGGTCGCGCGGGGGGAGAGCGGTGCGATCCCGGAACTCCCGGAGCGTCCGCGGCCGGGGATCCGCCATGTGATCCTCGGCAGCAACCGGATGGCCCTGGCCGGGGCGCGTGTGGTGGCGACCCAGGCGGGCCTGCCCAGCGCCATCCTCACCGCCTCCCTGGAGGGCGAAGCCCGGGAGGTGGCCAAGGTGCTCGTGGCCATCGCGGAGAGCGTCCGCGATCACCACGAACCCTTCGCCCCGCCCATCTGCCTGCTCTGCGGCGGCGAGACCACGGTCACGGTGAAGGGGGGTGGACGGGGCGGCCGCAACCAGGAACTGGCGCTGGCCGCCCTGCAGCGGATCGGCGACCGCGAAGGAATCCTGCTGCTCAGTGCCGGCACCGATGGCATCGACGGTGTCACCACCGCGGCGGGCGCCATCGCCGATGGGGGGTACTGGCGCGAAGGGCGGCGGCTCGGCCTGTCGATCGACGCCTCTTTGCAGGGCAATGATTCGCACCGTTACTTCCGCCGGGTCGGAGGGCTGGTGGAAACGGGGCCGACCGGAACCAACGTGATGGATCTCGTGCTGCTGATCGTCAGCCCCACCACCCAGGCCTGAGCCAACAGTGCCGCCGCCCTGCGCCGGGGCCGGGGGCTCGCAGGCGGCCGGGTTCCTCCATCCTGGTGGGGTTCTCCCCTCTCCCCGCCGCCATGGCGACGCTGGCCATCGCCAACACGATCACCGATCTGATCCAGGGCGACGTGCGTGAGCACCTGCCGCTGGAGCGCATCCCCCTGCAGGGAGACATCCTGGGGCTGGGCACCACCACCAGCCTGGACAACGGCGAACTCACCTTCCTCCACGATGCGGCCGCCGGCCGCACCAGGCTGTGGAAGTGCCAGGCCAGCGACGGCGGCATCCACGAACTGCGGCCCGGCGATGGCAGCGGCCACTTCCCCTACGTGTGCTTCAGCGACGATGCCGCCGGCTGCCGGCAGTCGCTGGACCCGGCGGTGCTGGGGACGGCGGAGGGACGGCCCCTACAGGAGCTCGTAAGGGAGGCGATCGCGCACCTGCGCGGGGCCGGCCGGCTGGAGCAGGCACCGATCTACGGCGTGCGCCTGCTGGCCGAATGGCGCAGCCTGGTGATCACGGTGGCCTCGAAGCTGTGCATGGGTCAGCTGCGCCGCAACCGCGGCAGCGATCCGGCCGCCGCTGGCGACGGGGGTGGCGACGAAGAGGGCGCCCGGGCGCTCTACGGCAGCCTGCAGCACTTCCGGATCGCCGCGAGCGATCCCGGCGATCCCAAGGATCCGATCCGCTTTCTGGGGGCCAGCCGGCGCTGGGAGTGCTGCGGCTTCTGGGACACCGAACCGTCCCTGGGACGCGTCACCGTGCCGCTGCCCGGCGCCAGCCTGCACATCCACGGCTGCAGCACCGACCTGCGCCACGGCGGCCATCTCCATCACGAGCATGCCGGCACCCGGCTGGCCCGGCTGGAGTCGCTGGCGATCTACCCACTGCAGCGGCTGCGCCTGCTGAGCGCCGACCTGGCGGTGGAGCAGGCCCACCATGATGGCGAGGCCCTCCGGTTCCGGGTCGCCAATCGCGGCGACCTCGACGTCAGCGACGTGGGGATCGCGGTGGTGCTCGACGATCGCTACTCCGATCACCGCTACCTGCGTCTGCCCTGGCTGGCCGCGGGCGCGTCCCAGTCCTTCCGGCTGCCGCTGCTGCTGCCCCCGGGCCGTCACGAGGTGCTGGTGCTGGCGGATCCCGAGCGGGACGTTCTCGAACCCCAGGACCGCCGCGCGAACAACGGGGTCAGGCTGGAGCTGGAGGGTGGCCATCACTGAAGCGGCGGGAGGGAGGCGCTGCGGCCAGACCCGCGGCGAAACGGCTGAGCCCCTCCTCCAGCAGCGCGGCGGAGGTGGCGAAGCAGAGGCGCACATGGCCCTGGGCGCCCGGGCCGAACCAGCGGGGGCTGCCAGGCACCACCGCCACCCCATGCTCCCGGCGCAGCCGTTCCACCAGATCCTCCACGGTCTCCGCCATCGCAGGAAGACCCACGAACAGGACGTAGGTGGCGGCCGGCGTGCGCACCTCCAGCCCGGGAATGGTCTGCAACCGCGCCACCGCCTGATCCCTGCGGGCCCGCAGATGCCTGAGGAACGCCGCCAGCCAGGCCAGGCCCTCGGTGCTGTAGGCCGCCTGGGCGGCCACCTGGCTGAGGGTGGACACCCCATCCACGGTGGAGGGCAGCTCGCTCTGGCGCAGCAGACGGGCGGCCTGCTCCGGATCGGCCATCGCCACATAGCCCACCCGCAGTCCCGCCAGCGCGAAGCCCTTGGAGAAACCATGCACCACCGCCCCGTTGCGGGCGATCTCAGGCTCCAGCGCCAGCCAGCTGGTGAACGTGTGCGGGGGGTAGACCACCTCGCTCCAGATCTCGTCACTCAGCACCCGGATGCCCCGCTCCAGGCAGAAGCGTCCGATCGTCTCCAGCTCCTCGCGGCTGAAACAGCGGCCCAGGGGGTTGTGGGGATTGCAGAGGCAGAGCAGGCGCGTCCGCTCCGTCACCAGGCTCTCCAGGATCTCCAGGTCGAGGGGGGCCTGCCGATCGATGCTCCAGAGCACCGGCACTCCACCGGCGAGGCGCACGCTGTGGGCGAAGAGAAAGTCCACCGGATCCCACACGATCGCTTCGTCGCCCGGGGCGAGCCAGTGGCGCGCCAGCATCGCCAGGCCTGCCGCGGCGCTGTTCACGGCGATCACCCCTTCGGCGGTGATCGCCGCGCCGCGCTGACGCAGGTACCCCGCCACCGCCTCCCGGAAGGTCGTCAATCCCCCGGGGGGGCCATAGCTGAACACCCCGCTGCTGGCATGGTCGGCAAGGGCCTGCCGGATCACCGGTGCGGCGGGGAAATCAGGATCGGCGGCGGTGAGAGGAATGACGCCTTCCGGCTGTTCCGCCCATCGGAGGTTATGGGCCCGCTGCCGCAGGAGAGACAGAGGAACGGCATCATCCTGGAACAGGGTGTCGTAAGGGTTGCTCACGCCGCCACGGGGATCTGGAACCTTGCCTGACCGGGTGACATGAAGTCCCTCGCCATGCCCCGTCCGGCTTCCAGGCAGCGGAGCACATCCGGTCTTCGCAGCCTTTCGTACTCCTGGAACCGGGCGATGAGGGCGTCCCTGCCGCTGCTCTCGAGAAGCAATCGGCTGAGCACCACGGCATCTTCAAGGGCCATGTTCACGCCCTGGCTCGTGAAGGGGAGCAGCGGGTGGGCCGCATCCCCCGCCAGAACGACGTTGCCGTGACTCCAGCAGTTTGGAAGGTCCTCGTCCACGGTGTGCCAGAGATGGGCGCGGGACAGATCGCTGACGATGACCACATCCCGCACGAACTCAGGGAACTCGGCGAGGTGGCGGTCGAGGAAGGAGCCCACCTCTCCCATCCAGGGGGTGGGGAACTGCTGGCTGTCGAACTGGACGAACCAGATCACATGGCCATCGCCAAGAGGCACCAGTCCCACCGCCAGCCCCTCGGTGGGATGGAGAACCTTGCGGAAGCAACCACCCAGTTCCTTGTCCACCGTGGGTAAGCGAACGCAGGCCACGATCTCCTTCACCTGGCCGGATCGGAGCCTGGAGGTGGCGCCCAGAGCCTGGCGGCATTGCGAGCGCACCCCATCGGCGGCGACGAAGACATCCGCTTCATGACGAAGGCCGTTGGAGAAGCAGGCGGCCGTGGCCATCTCCCCATCCCACTCGAAGCGATCGAATTGATGGCCGAAGCGCACCAGTTGCTTGGGAGCCCCCTCCAGCAGGGCGTTCACAAGCTGGGACCGGGTGACGGCCACGGCCTCTGGCAGGGAATACTCGGCCAGCACTGCCCCGTCCAGATTGAGAATCTGGACGGCATCGATCCGGTGGCCCAGAGACTCCCCAGGACGGAGACCGAGTGAGCGAAGCGCGTCGCACCCGTTCCCCAGCAGCAGAAAACCGAATCCTCTTGGACTGGGTCCGCCGTTTCTCTCGAACACAGCAGCCTGGGCGCTGTTCAACCAGAGCCCCCGGGCCAGGGCGAGCCCACAAGGACCGGCCCCGACGATGGCCGTACGAAGGTCAGCGGAAGGAACGGAAAGCATCAGCGGGGACTCAGGAAGAATTCAGACAAAATTATGCCTGGCTTGAGCTGGGAGGTGCGATCGATGCCCAGTCTGAGAATCGGAAATATTTTCGATTCAAGATCTCGCGGCGGTTGGTAGCGCCGCCTACAGGCCAGGACGTCCGCGATCACCGATCCTTCACCCTAGTCTCATGCTGATACCCGTTCATCTGGGGGGCCGTGGGTGCTGGGCCCTGCCCCCTCAGGTTTTCGCTGCAGGGTAGAAGTGGTACTTCGGGACGTCCGCAAGGATCCGGGTAGCATGCAACGGTATGAGTCAATGAATGGGCCTCACCATCTGCACGGACGTCTGGTTGTCGTGCTGGCCACGGGAGCGCGAATGGCGACGATCATGGCCGACGCGTCATGCGCAGCCTGGTGAATGCTGACGATGGGCCGTCGTCTGAGAAGCCTCATTTTCGGTGGATCGATTCTCTCCATTGGCTCTCTGCTGGTTTTCATGTCTGTGGGCCACAAGCGCAATGCCAGCATCATCAGCGAGACCGCTGACCGCCTGGCAGATCTGACGTGTGCCCCAACGCAGGCCACCGAGTTCCCGTCCAACGCTCGGCCCCTCCCGGTCTCAAGGGCTGAGACCATGGTGAGGACGAGCACCGCAGAAGTGCTTTCCTCGTCTGAGGTGGATGCCATCCAACTGGATTGCCAGAGCAACCACCCAAGCATCCGCCCCCTGATGCCGTCCAGAGGGAGCGCTTCCTCTCTCCTGCTCACTTGGGTGAAGAACGGCCGGGAGCCCGCTCAAGCTGGAATGAAGCTCTCCGCGCGTCAACCTCTTCCCGATGGGAACCATCATCGCGACAGCAACAATGCGGTTCTCTCGAGTTCCAACAGGATGGGACCGGTTGCATCTGGCCGCCTTCAGCAGATCAGCGCCAGAGATCAGCAACTCGCCTGGGATCTCTCCTCCCAGGGTCCTCTGGCAGAACCCATAGAAAGAGATCTGGCCATCGCCCTGGTCAGCTTCGGCGTGCTGTTCACTGCCATCAACTTGGCCGTCAGCAGGCACTTTCGAAGGAAAGAGAGGAGGCTCATGAGTTCCTTACGGACTGATGAGCAGACTCTCCTGTTGTCACGCTTTGCATTAGCCAACGACCTTGAACTAGCTGCACAGCACGACTCGCCTGATCAGCACCGCAAGGCGATGCTGGTGACGATTTTCTTTCGCTTTCTTGAGCGTCAGCGGGCCTTCTTGAACGAGAACGAGATCGCCATGATCATTTCCGGTACGTGCAAGCATATCCAACAGATGGCTCCGTCATATTCGTACCTGGACTTTTACCGCACAGGGGAAACCAAATGCGCCTTGATCATCCCTGCCACCAATGACAATCTGCTTCATACCAAGGATGATTGCGAGTCGATACTTGCCGACCTCCTTGCACTTGTCAGCGAATCACTGCAGCAGTCCAGGGAGATGGCTATCGACTGGGGTGATGTAGTGATCACCGGTCAACGTTTCGTGCCGGGAGCATCTCCCTCGTCCTTGTTGTCCCTGCAGGCGGTCGGAGAGATGCTGGCGTCGGAAGATCGCCTTTCCTGCCGACTGATGGAGGAGGGAGATGATACCTTGCTCCTGGAAAGAAGTCTTGTAAAAGCACAACTGACCCAGTTGAGAGCAGAAGATCTTGATCTTCGATTTCAGCCCATCCTACTGGTACACAATCCTGGACAGTTCGGACTGGAACTATTAATCCGTTTTCGACCTCACGCCCTCCATAATCTCGGCACCGGCAAGGTTCTGGAGCTGGCCCATGATCTCGGCATCGCCCATCGTATCGACGCCCTGGTGATCAGCCGGCTGGAAGAGGTCCATCAAGCACTACGCAAATCCGAGATTCTCAGAGAGCGAATCGACTACATATCAGTCAATATCAGCAGTGACTCCGCTAGCAGCGAAGACAGGCTCAATCAGCTAATCAGGAACCTGAAGAAACATCGTGTCGACAGCTCAACGTTCTGCATTGAGATCACCGAAACGGCCGCGACCGACATTCCCGTTGGCTCCATCAACGTCACGACGGCGTCGGAAAGACTCATTAAGGAACTGAACTTCAGGGTCCTTATTGACGACTTTGGTTCGGGTCTGTCGAACTACAGACGAATCTGCGAGGCCTGGTATGACGCCATCAAGCTTGATATCAACCTCGTCAAGGGAATCCATCTGTCCTTTCGCCTGCAGCGATACATCGGCTCCTTCATCAGCACTGTTCACGCCCTTGGCAAGACCGTGGTCTGTGAAGGTATAGAAACTTACAACGAGATGACCGCCGCCGTGCGTCTCGGAGCCGACGCTCTGCAAGGACACTTCATTTCCAGACCTCTGGCGTTGGAAGAGGTGATCACATTTCTCGATACATCCACATGGGCCTCCCCTGTGGCACTGCAAAAACAGCTCGCCAAGATCCATTCCTCAGCACGTCTTCTTGATCTCCGCAGCAACGAAGATGGTGATTGCACTGAGCTCAATGTACCGCTTGAACGTTACATTCTGGACAACTGGTCAAGATTGCGGAGTTTTGAGGAATTCGTACTTCTCTTTGTCAACGAACTCAAGCGCTGGGGCTTGGATATCCTGAGATTCTCGCTTGCCTTCCTACCTGACCAAGATGATATTGACTGCAGCCAGTATGTTTGGCAAGGGTCAAGCCCTGGCAAGGTGACAACACTGCGATTTGAAAGGGACTTTCTTCAGAAACACGAGCATCTGAGCAGCCCCTTGCATTACATCGCTACCGCCACCCGAATCTTCCGCCATAAGCCCTCGTCGACAAAGGGAGTTGGCTTTAATTTTCTGGAAGGTTTGAAGGCTGAAGGCTGCAGCGATTACCTTGGAATCAGGCTTGAATCACGTGGAATCTCGATTCCGGTGCTCACCATTGCTCTCCATGGCGGCACCACATTCAGTGATGAGCAGATTCAACGGATTGAAGCCATGAGCAGTTTGTTGAGCCTGCTTTTCTATGCTTTTGAGAGTGAACGCTCCAAGCGGCTTGCCCTGCTCGATCCGCTTACAATGCTGGCGAATCGACGCAGCTTCGACTCCTTCCTGAAATCCAACATTGCCTCCTCCAAGCTGACGTCTTCTTTCCTGGCCCTGGTGATGATCGACATCGACCAATTCAAAATGATCAACGATGTAATGGGGCACGGCTATGGTGATCACTGTCTCAAGGAGGTTGCGCTTCTTCTGAATGCCAGCATCCATCGCAAGAATGATTTCCTCGCTCGTCTTGGCGGTGAAGAGTTTGCGATTATTCTTCCCGACACAGATACTGCATCAGCCCTCGAGCTTTGCGAAAGTCTCCGCGAATCAATCGAAAAGAAAGCTATTTACCATCCCGATCCGCTGAAGGGAAATTGCCTCACCGTCAGCATCGGCATCGCCATCTGGGACCCCAATTCGCATGCCGTCTGCGATTTCGACACCCTGCAGCAACTCGCTGATGACTGCCTTTACGAGGCCAAGCGCAATGGTCGCAACCGGGTGGTCTGCCGTTCCCTGGGCGGCTACCAGAGCGTGGCCGTCTGAGTGCCTTCCTCTGGAGGTTGGAAGCCTCATTCCACTCGGAAGCGAGGATTGTCGCTCGATGAGCCTCCAGGTCACCGCTGCAGTGGCCGGCACCGATGTCTGATGGCAGATCGACGCCCTCGTCTGGCATGGACGTCAGGGAGATTGGCCTGACGTGCCCCCCTGCGCCGGGGGGGCATGGCCGGGAGACCCTGGTTCATCGGCCGGATCTGTGATCTCGGCGGCCCCGGACCGAAGACCTTCGCCCCCGGGTGCTGTCCATCGACACCGGCGGCATCGAGCGGATTCCGGCCGCCTGGGTCGTGGAACTCATGGGAGAAGGCGAACTGGGCGCACCACCGCCCCACCCCCCGGCGCCCGATCAGCGCTCCAGCAGATTGATGCGGTAGAGAACCTCCTCGAGGGCATCGGCGGCTCGGAGGGCGCTGTAGCGCTGCGGGTGATCGGCGTCGCAGCAGGAGGACACCGGGGCCAGGATCGTCCAGGGCGTGGCATGGCAGAACTGCACGACGCTGTACCGCTCCGCGGCGCCATCCGCCGGTGCCACCACCCGGTGCCAGCCCGTGGGAATCCGGCCGTTGCTGAGACGCTCCAGCATCAGTCCTGTGTTGATGATCACCCGGCCCTCCGGAGGCTGCGCGTCGACCCATTCCCCCGCCACCTGCACCTGCAGGCCGGGGGCGGTGGCCCTTGGCAGGGCGGTGATCAGATTGATGTCCCCGTGGGGGGCGGCCCAGAGGTGTCCCCCCGGAGGGGCCTGGGGCATGGGCGGATACCGCAGGGCCCGGGTGAGGGTGGGCGCCTCACGGACCATCTCCTCGAAGAAGTCCGCCGAGCAGCCCATGCCCAGCGCGATCACCCGCAGAAATCGCCGCTGCAGGTCGGCGATGGCCCGGTGAAACGCCCCCAGCACCTCCGTGATCCCCGGGACGGCCTCCTCCGGCAGGACCTGTTCGGGATAGAAGGCGGGAAAGCGGCGCCGCAGCGGATGGGCCGCCGGCAGGGGAGACGACCAGTTCAGCATCTCCTTCCAGTCCGGGTGAGCACTGCCTGCGGCCGTTTCCACCAGGACCCCCGTGTAACCGGTCTGGCCGCTGGCGCCCGGGGCCCGGAAGCGCTGTTTCGTCTCCTCGTCCAGGGCGAAGAAGCGCTGCAGCAGCTCATAGGCGGAATCCAGCAGGTCGTCAGGGAGATCGCTGCTGGTGTAGACGAACCCGGTGGCGAGGCTGCGCTTCACCCCGTCGACCGCCGCCATGCGGGCCGCTTCGCTGCCCCGCTCGAAGGCCAGCAGGTCGACATCGAGGATGGCTGGATCCATTGGGGTCCCCGATCAGCGGCCGAAGTCGCCGCAGAGAGAGGGCAAGGGCATCGTGCTCTGGCAAGCGGACGCTTGCCCGACCCTAGGCAGCGGAGGGGCTCCTGCCCTGGGGCGCCGACGCTCCACCCCGGTCCCGATTCCCCGTGGTGGTGGCTGCTGATCGCTCGGCGAGGAGCTAGGACAGGCCGCGACGCTCCCTTCGCCCCCGAGCCGCCATGGCCGGTTCCCTTGCCCAGCGACTCGACCGCAGCCTCGCCCGGCTAGGAAGCGTGGCCCTGTTGCCGCTGGGGATCCTCGCCCTTGCCTGGGCGCAGGAACTCATCGACCAGGTGTTCTTCGCAGGCCAGTGGAACCTTCCCATGGTGCCGGGGGGGCCGTTCCTCGGGGTGCTCACCGCCCCCTTCAGCCACAGCGGCTTCGGGCACCTCATCGGCAACACTGTCTGGTTCCTTCCCCTCTCCTGGCTGGTGCTGGCCAAGAGCCGGGGCGACTACCTGGCGGTGTGGCTGGGCGTCTACGCCACGGCCATCCCCGTCTGGCTGTTCTGGCACCAGGCCAGCCACGGATTGTCCGGGGTGATCTACGGGCTGCTGGGCTATCTGCTGCTGATCGGCTGGCTGGAGCGTCGGCCGGTCTCGATCCTCCTGTCCATGACCGCCCTGTTCGCCTACGGCGGAGCCCTGCCCAGTCTGCTGCCGTTCCTGAGCCCCCCTGGGGTCAGCTGGATAGGGCATGCGTCGGGCTTCGCCGGAGGCCTGCTCGCGGCCCTGGCGATCTTCCGCGAGCGCCGCTGATCGCGGCCCCATGCCCCTGCCGATCCCCGGCCCGCCGCGCGGTCCGCTCGCCCCAGGATGCCCCGCCGGCCGGCCCCGCTGGATCGCCCGGCTCCTGGCCGTTGCCGTCGCCGCGCTGCTGAGCCTGCCGCTGGCCCGAGCAATCCAGCCGCCCGTCCCCAGCCCGCCCACCAGCTACGCGCTGGCCTGGGCCGCGCCGTTCAACCGGCCGGCGCACTATCCGCTGGAGCGCCGACCCGATCCGGCCGTCTACCGTCCCCATGGCGAGTGGTTCGGCCGGCTCATCCTTCCGGGCGCCGAGGAGATGGCGGCCGAGGCGGGTGACTGGGTCTGGCTGGAGGTGGAACAGGCGCCGGCCCGCCGGCAGGCACTGATCGGCCGGCGCCTGCGCCTGGCCTGGGAGGACGACCCCGGTCTGCTCGCCCTGGTGGACAAGGTGAGCACGCCGGTGCGTCTCGGGGCCGAGGCCCGACTGGCGGCTCGCCAGGGGAACGTGGTGCCCACCCGTCTCGACGGTCGCGATTCCGTGGGGCCGCTGCAGTCCCTGGCGGGCGCCCATCCGCACGACGACATCACCGTGCGGCTCGAGCAGGTGCGGATGGAGGTCCGAGAGGGGGAACCACGGCTGCGCATCGGCCGGCCGCCGCTGCAGAGCACCGGCCGCTGGGTGGGGCTGGTGCGGCTCCTCTCCCGGGATCCCTCCAACCCGGAACGCTTCCGGGTGCAGCACTACGACAGGCAGAAGCGCGGCTTCACCGGACCGATCGAAACCGTGCGGCTGCCCCGGCAGCCCCCCGATCGCTTCGGCCGGCGCCTGTTCTCGCCGGATGGGCTGCTGGGCGCTCCCGTGGGCCGGGACGGCTGGTACCTCTACGGCGCACCCGACGCCGAGGGGACCTTCACGGCCCAGGCCCTGGAACCACGCCGTCTCACCCGCCTGGACCCTGATCGAGTGCTGCGCGGCACCGCCGCCGGGCTGCACCACATCAGCCGGATCAATTGGAGCGACAGCCAGACCAGGCGCGGCCGCTACAGCCGGGTGGCGCTGGTGCCCGACGCGGCCCCCAGCCCATGGCAGACGGGCCAGCGGGCCCTGCTGATCCACAGTTTCGGAGGCATCGGCGGCCCCGCCGGCGAGCCGATCAGCGGCTTCACGGTGACGGGCCATTTCGCCTTCGGCGTCGCCCGGCTCGTGGACGATCCCTTCACCGGAGAACCGCGCTTCGACCTGCGGTACCACCAGATCTACGCCAACAATCCCAACGGGATCGTCGCCGGCCGCCAGGACTGGAGCGCCTACACCGGCAATCTGCAGCGGGGCTGGCTGGGCACGCGGCCGATCTCGGACGTGCTGGTGCGCACCGATCCCCGACTGCTGGAGGAGCTGGGGGTCCAGGCCGAGGTGCTGATGGCCCGCTACCGGAGCGGCGACGGCGGCGGTGTCTCCCTGGTCACTCCCTCCATCTCCTGCGTGCAGGACTCCAGCCAGTCCCTGTGGATCGCCATCGACCAGCTGCGCCGCCGTCGCCGGGAGCTGGACGGCGGCGACCTGCCCCGGCTGGCCTCCCTCGCCCGGGCCCTGGAGTCCCTGCTGACCCCCTTCGGCAGGGTGCGCGAGGACTGGCGCCTCAATGCGGATCTCGTCGGGACGCCGGCGGAGGGGCCGGCGGAGGGGCCGGAACGCTTCCGGGCCGATCAGAGACTGCGGGACGTGCTGCTCAGCTGGCGTTCGATGCTGCCGCGCCGCGCCCACGACGCGATGGCCCGGGTGTTCCTGCGCCACGGGGATCCCCTCTGGATCGTGCGCACCAACCAGTTGCCCGGCGCCGATCCATCTCTGGCTCCCCTCGCACCGACCCTGCTGCTGGGCCGGCTGCCCCTGATCGGTGTGCCGCTGGCCCGCCTGATGGATGCCCTGTTCACCCCGCTCACGCCGCAGAGCATGAGCCTGAGCCTCCTGCTGCTGGGGGGCTATGCCGCCCTGGCCGTGCCGCTGGGGCGGCGCAGCGGTTTCCTGCCGCTGCCCAGGCCCAGCCTGCGTCCGCTGGTGCTGGTGCGGCAGGCGCCGATCCTGCTGATCACCCCCGCCCTGGTCGAGGAAGCCCTGTTCCGTGCGGCCCTGCTGCCCCACCCCCTCGAGGGCACGGGCGCCTGGGAGAACACCGCCTGGGGAGCGCTCAGCCTCGGCCTCTTCGTCGCCTACCACCCCCTGGCGGGGCGGCTCTGGTATCCGCAGGGGAGGCGACTCTTCGCCGATGCCCGGTTCCTGGTGCTGACGACCCTGCTGGGGCTGGTGTGCGTGATCGCCTATCTGGCCACGGGATCCATCTGGCCGCCGGTGCTGATCCACTGGCTGGTGGTGCTGATCTGGCTGGAGGCGCTGGGGGGGCGCGGGCGCCTGGGACAGGGGATGGGCACTCGGGGATAGACGTTCAGGGATAGGCGTTGGGCACGAAGAACTGCTCGTTCATGGGGGGGCGCTGGTAATCGCCACCGCTCTTGCGGGGAGGCAGGTCGATGGCTTCCGGCGTCATGTCCTCGTAGGGAACCTTGCTGAGCAGATGGCGGATGCAGTTCAGCCTGGCCCGGCGCTTGTCGTCGGCCTCCACCGTGAACCACGGCGCCTCGGGAATGTTGGTGTGGGCGAACATCTCGTCCTTCGCCCGGGAGAAGTCCACCCAGCGGTCGCGGGATTCCAGGTCCATCGGACTGAGCTTCCAGCGCCGGGCGGGATCCTCCAGCCTGGAGCGGAAGCGGGCCTCCTGCTCCTCGTCGCTCACCGAGAACCAGTACTTGATCAGGGTGATGCCGCTGCGCACCAGCATGCGCTCGAATTCCGGGCAGGAGAGCATGAATTCCTCCACCTGCTCGGAGGTGCAGAAACCCATCACCTTCTCCACCCCGGCCCGGTTGTACCAGCTGCGATCGAACAGCACGATCTCCCCGGCCGAGGGAAAGTGCTCGACATAGCGCTGGAAATACCACTGGGTCTTCTGCTGATCGGAGGGGGTGCCGAGGGCCACCACGTTGCAGCCACGGGGGTTGAGGGGCTCGGTGATCCGTTTGATCGTGCCGCCCTTGCCGGCGGCGTCACGGCCCTCGAACAGCAGGATCATGCGGTAACCCACATGCTTCACCCAGTACTGCATCTTCACCAGTTCGACCTGGAGGCGGACCAGTTCCTTCTCGTAGAACCTGCGATCGAGCTTGGGAGGTCGGCCCTCGGAATGGCGGGAGAAGTCGTCGAGGATGGGGGAGGCCCGGTAGAGATCGGCCTCGATCAGGCCGCCCGCTGCATGGCCGTTGGCCGCTTTCTTACCGGATTTGGTCTTCGTCTTGAGACCACCCTTGTCTTTCTTGCCCATGCCGAGGAGTTGCAGAAGGGATGCCGAAGGGCAGGCGAAGGGGAAGCTCCGCTGCTTTCGGATTAGCCAATGGAGCTGGCGGGAACCGCAACATCGATCACCGCCAGCACAAGCGGGAGATTTTCTTCAGGATGCGCCCGCATGGTGCCGGCCCCGGCGCCCGGCGCCTGCCAGCCAGCTCGGACAGAACTGCCTCACGGGCTCCCCGTTTCGGCCAGGGAGGGCGGTGTCAGGGCTGCAGGTCGGAGGCAGGGGCGCCGGGGGCCCACTGGGCGATCAATTGCTCCATCCGCACCATCCGGTAGCGGCTCTGCTCGCTGGGATGATGCCGGTACTGCTCCCTGAGCGTCCAGAGCATGGAAAGCAGGGACTGATAGACGGGATGGTTCTCGTTCATCACCTCGTCGCGGAGGCTCTTCCAGGTTAACGCCAAGTGAGAGGGTGGACAGGGGGCACGGTGATTCGCACCTGCTGCGGATAGGCGCCATCCCCCCCGCAGACGAAAGGCATCAGCCCAGGGCGGGCACGGCAGGAGCCCACTGGGCGATCAGCTGCTCCTGTCGCACCACCCGGTAGCGGTTGAGCTCGTTGGGGACCCGGCTGTACTGCTCCTTCAGAGCGCTGAGCCGCTGCTGGAGGGAGTTCAGGACCGGATGGTCTTCGTACATCACCGACGCTTGTCGCTGTTGAAACATTAACCGAATCGGAAGGCCGCAGCATCGGCGCTGCGGTCGGGTCCGCAAACCCTCAAGAAGCGGATTGTCCCCGTTTGGGGGGCGCCCGCCGCTGGCCGGCGCCCAACAGTGGGGCCATCGCTGCGGGGTCCGCCCCGGAAGGATGTCCGATGAACGCCCGACCGGTTCCCGCCCCTGATCCGAAGGTCAAGCGTCCGAAGGTCACGATCGGGGAACTGGAGGCCAACTACGCCATGTACTGCAAGGCGCTTCGCCTGCTGGTCCGTGAAGGGCGCACGCTCCGGAAGATCCAGCGCACGGTCTGCTGGCAGCGGCTCGAGCAGCTGCACCAGTGCCTGCCGGGCCACTACAAGGACCCCGCCTACCTGTTCCTGCAGCTGCGCCGCGAGAGCGGGGTCGCGAGGCCTGAGCCGTGACCCCCGCGCCGTGAGGCCGGCGGGCCGGCTGCCGTAGCAACCGTCACAACCTGCGCCGGGAGGGCCGGTGAAGATGAGCGGGCGGACAGTTGCTTCTAGGGTTCCGGTCCGGCAGGTCAGGCTTCGCCTGATCTGCCCGATGTCTGGTCCGAGAGAAGCGCACTCCCAGGGAGCGGTCTTCCGGCCCCCTGTGAGTGGCACGGAGGGACAAAAGCCCGGGAGACCGCCCTTTCCCACCGTGCCAAGAGGTCTGAGTGAACGAACCGTCCAGCGGCAGTCCGGCCGACGCGGCCGCGGCCTTCGATCGTGGTCCGGCTCCACCCGGTGGCGAAGGAGCCCGGGCTCTGGCCAGGGAGGCGTCCCTGCCCCTCACCGGCTGGCAGCAGGAGGTGGAGCAGGCCCACCGCTGGGGCCTGGAAGCCGCCGAGAGCATCGTCGATCGCCGCATCTCCACCTTCTCCCGCGGGGAGCTGCCCCATTTCGCGGGCATCAACACCTTCATGAAGGCGCCCTACCTGGAGGACGTGAACCGCGTCGGTGAGTTCGACGTGGCCGTGGTGGGAGTCCCCCACGACAGCGGCACCACCTACCGCCCCGGCACCCGCTTCGGTCCCCAGGGGATCCGGCGGATCTCGGCCCTCTACACCCCCTACAACTACGAGATGGGGGTCGACCTGCGCGA
The DNA here is from genome assembly GCA_000708525.1 of Cyanobium sp. CACIAM 14. GTDB lineage: Bacteria > Cyanobacteriota > Cyanobacteriia > PCC-6307 > Cyanobiaceae > Cyanobium. The sequence continues at coordinate 54,639 of JMRP01000009.1, read as the reverse complement.
GCAGATCCGCCTCTGCGACGTGGGTGACATCTTCACCATCCCCGCCAACAACGAGAAGAGCTTCGATCAGATCTCCAAGGGGATCGCCCACGTCTTCGCCAGCGGCGCCTTCCCGGTGATCCTGGGCGGCGACCACTCGATCGGCTTTCCCACGGTGCGGGGCGTCTGCCGGCACCTGGGCGAGCGGAAGGTGGGCATCATCCATTTCGACCGCCACGTCGACACCCAGGAGACCGACCTCGACGAGCGCATGCACACCACGCCGTGGTTCCACGCCACCAACATGGCGAACGCCCCGGCCGAGAACCTGGTGCAGCTGGGCATCGGCGGCTGGCAGGTGCCGCGGGAAGGGGTGAAGGTCTGCCGCGAACGGGGCACCAATGTCCTCACGGTCACCGACATCTGCGACATGGGCCTGGAGGCGGCGGCGCGGTTCGCCATCGAGCGGGCCACCGACGGCACCGACTGCGTCTACATCTCCTTCGACATCGACTGCATCGACGCCGGCTTCGTGCCCGGCACCGGCTGGCCCGAACCGGGCGGCCTGCTGCCCCGCGAAGCCCTCAAGCTGCTGGAACTGATCGTGCGCAACGTGCCGGTCTGCGGCCTCGAGGTGGTGGAGGTGTCCCCCCCCTACGACATCAGCGACATGACGTCCCTCATGGCCACCCGGGTCATCTGCGACACCCTGGCCCATCTGGTGGTCAGCGGTCAGCTGCCCCGCCAGGCCATGCCCGGCTGGATCTCCCCCACCTGCAACCTGCAGGTCGACCGGGCCTGGAGATAGGGGCATGCACGAAGTCGACATGACCCGCTGCCTGCTGCTCTCCATGAACGAGTGGAAGCAGCAGCATGCCCCCCGGGTGCCCAGGGTGGATCGGGTCCATCTCCAGGTGGGCACCTTCACCTGCGTCGAGCCCGATCAGCTGGTGCTCACCTGGGCGGACGCCGTGCGGGGCAGCTGGCTCGAAGGAGCCGAGCTCGTGATCGAGCCGGTCCAGCTGATCGGTCGCTGCCTTCGCTGCCAGGCCACCTACAGCCCCGATCCCGAGTCCGGCTATCGCTCCCCCTGCTGCCGGCACCCGATGGAGGAGATCGTCAGCGGCCGGGAGCTGCGGATCCGCTCCGTCGCCTATTCCTGCCCCTCCCCCATCCCCGTCGGCTGACCTGCCATGCACATGCCCCTCGAAGACAACCTCGGCCTCAACCTGCTGGCGGCCAACCAGCACCGGGCCGAGCACAACCGCGCCCACTTCGATGCCTGGAACCTGCTCTGCCTCAACGTGATGAGCAGCCCCGGCGCCGGCAAGACCTCCCTGCTGGAACGCAGCCTCGCCGCCCTCTCCAGCCGCTGGTCGATGGCCGTGCTGGAAGGCGACATGACCACCCAGCTCGATGCCAGGCGTCTGGAGGCCCTCGGGATTCCCGTGGTGCCGATCACCACCGGCCGGGCCTGCCACCTCGATGCCGCCATGGTGAGCGGCGGCCTGAAACTGCTCCGGCAGCAACTGGATCCGGCCGAGCTGGACGTGCTCTGGGTGGAGAACGTGGGCAATCTGGTCTGCCCGGCGGAGTTCGCCGTCGGCGAACACCGCAAGGTGGCGCTGCTGAGCGTCACCGAGGGCGACGACAAGCCCCTCAAGTACCCGGTGATGTTCCGGGAGGCGGACTGCGTGCTGATCACCAAGGTGGATCTGCTGCCGCACCTGCCGGTGGACGTGGAGCGGATCGAGGATCACATCCGCCAGGTCAACCCCCGCACCGCCGTCTTTCGCCTCTCCGCCAGCAGCGGTGAGGGCTTCGAGGCCTGGCACGGCTGGCTCGTCGATCAGCTCAGCGCGGTTCGGTCCACCCCCACCCTGGTGTCCGCCTGATGGTCCACCAGCATCCGGCCTCCGATGCCGTCACCAGCCTGCAGGCCGACCTGCGGGCCAAGGGCGTCCGCTACGCCCTGGCGAGCTTCGTCGACCTCCACGGCGTGAGCAAGGCCAAGGCGGTTCCGCTGGCCCACCTCGGCCAGATGATGGGCGGCTCCGAACTGTTCACGGGGGCCGCCCTCGACGGGGTGCCCCAGGAGGTGAGCGACGACGAGGTGGCCGCCGTCCCCGATCCCGCCAGTGTCACGGTGCTGCCCTGGCAGAGCGAGGTGGCCTGGTTCGCCAGTGATCTGCACCTGCACGGCCAACCCTTCGAGGCCTGCAGCCGCAACATCCTGCAGCGGGTGCGTGCGGAGGCGGCGGCGATGGGCTTCCGTTTCAACCTCGGTGTCGAGACCGAGTTCTTCGTGCTCAGAAAGGCGGCCACCGGCCGCTGGGTTCCCTTCAGCGACCGCGACACCCTCGACAAGCCGGCCTACGACGTGCGCGGGCTGCTCGACAACCTCCCCTGGCTCGGGGAACTGGTGGAGGCGATGAACGCCCTGGGGTGGGGGGTGTATTCCTTCGACCACGAGGACGGACCCGGCCAGTTCGAGACCGACTTCGACTACGCCGAGGTGCTCGCCATGGCGGACCGGCTGACCTTCTTCAAGCTGATGGCCAAGGAGATCGCCCACCGCCATGGGTTGCTGGCCACCTTCATGCCCAAGCCCTTCGGGGATCGCACCGGCAGTGGCGCCCACTTCAACATGTCCCTGGCGGACGACCGGACGGGCGCCAACCTCTTCGCCACCCCGGAGGCCACTCCCGGGAAGGTCACACGGTTGGCCGAACAGTTCATCGCCGGCGTGCTCCGACATGCACCCGCCATCTGCGCCGTGATCGCCCCGACGGTCAACAGCTACAAGCGGCTGGTGGCTCAGGGGAGCATGTCGGGATTCACCTGGGCACCGGTGTTCGTGTGCTACGGCAACAACAATCGCACCAACATGCTGCGGATTCCCTCACCGGGCGGAAGGGTGGAATGCAGGGCCGCGGACATTTCCTGCAATCCCTATCTGGGAGGTGCACTGATGCTGGCGGCCGGGCTCGAGGGCATCCGGGAGGAACTGGATCCAGGGGCACCCAATCTGGTGAATGCCTACACGCTCAGCCCCGAGCAACGGGCCGAACGTGGCCTGCGGATGCTGCCACGGACCCTCGGGGAGGCGATCCAGGCCTTCGCCGACGATCCACTTGCAAAAAGCGTATTCGGTGATGCCATGTTCAATGCTTTCGTCACCTACAAACGAGAGGAGTGGGAGGCATACCATTCGACCGTTTCCGAATGGGAGCAACAGCGTTATCTGGAATTCTTCTGATGAGATCTCCGTCGCCATCGCTCACCAGATCTCAGACCAGATCCCCGACGCAATCTGCGCCTCCATCTGCAACGCCATCCCCTACGCCATCGCCCGAAGCCTGAATCCACCGGCAGCCGCCGACCAATTCCCGATCTGATCCCATCCTCCGCCCCCTCGTTTCACCTGGCCACCACCATGCTCCACGTCAACCACTCGCCTCGACGCAGGGTCCTCTTGCTGGCCCTGATCCTCAGTCTCGGCGGCGGCCTGCTGGCCGGCTGCCAGGGCACCTCGAAGGTCGAGGTGCCCGTGAAGATCGGCTACAGCGCCTGGCCGGGCTGGTTCCCCTGGAAGGTCACCGAGGAGAAGGGTCTGTTCAAGGCAGAGGGCGTGGCCGCCACCATGCAGTGGTTCGACGGCTACACCGATTCGATCAACGCCCTCAACGCCGGCCAGCTCGATTGCAACAGCCAGACGCTCAACGACACCATCAGCTCCATTGCCGGAGGGGCGGATCTGCAGGTGGTGCTCCAGAACGACTACTCGACGGGCAATGATCAGATCATCGCCGCCGCGGAAATCAAGTCGATCCCTGGCCTGAAGGGCAAGAAGGTGGCGGCGGAGGAAGGAACGGTCGATCACTTCCTGCTGCTGAAGGTGCTCCACGAGGCCGGTCTCTCGGCCAAGGACATCAGCTTCGTCCCCCTCGAGACCGGTGCGGCCGCCGCCGCCTTCGCCGCTGGCAAGGTGGATGCGGCGGGGGTCTATGCCCCCTTCACCACCCAGGCCCTGAAGCGCCCCGGGAGCCGGGCGCTGTCCACATCGAAGGATCACCCTGGAGCGATCAGTGATCTGCTCGTCTGCCGGACCGACTTCGTCGCCAAGAATCCCGAGAGGATCCAGAAGATCGTCAATGCCTGGTTCGCCACGCTGAAGACCATCAAGGACGATCCCGCAGGCACCCTGCCGATCCTGGTGGCGCGCTCCGGCGTCAGCGAGGCCGAGTTCAAGGCGTACAACGCCGGCACCACCATCCAGACCCTCGAGGAGAACCGCAGGAACTTCCAGCCGGGCACCACGATGCTCTCCCTTCCCTATGCCGCCGGGGAGATCAGTGCCTTTCTGGTGGAGACGGGCCTCGCCAAGAGCAAACCCGACCTGACGAAGCTGTTCAACTCCCAGTTCGTCGACAACGCCCGCTGATCGCCATGGCCTCCAACCCGGCGCTGCGGCGTCTCCTCGCCCACCCCTGGTTTCTGGGGGTGCTCGGCATCCTCACGGTGTTCCTGGTGTGGTTGCTCACCACCGCCAGCGGCAGCGTCGACAAGCTGTTCCTTCCCAGTCCCGGAGCGGTGTGGGACGCGGGCGCCAGTCAATTCCAGCGCGGGATCCTGGTGGGGGATGCCATCGCCAGCATCCGCAGGGTGTTTCTGGGCTTCGTGATCTCGGCGGGTCTGGCCCTGCCGATAGGCATCGCCATGGGCACCAACAAGGTGATCTGCCGATTGCTGGAGCCTCTGATGGCGCTCATCCGCTACATGCCGGCGCCGGCCTTCATTCCCCTGCTGATCATCTATTTCGGGCTGGAGGAACTTCCAAAGGTGATGCTCATCTTCATCGGCACCTTCTTCTTCAACGCCTTGATGATCATGGATGCGGTGAAGTTCGTGCCACACGAGCTGGTGGAGACGGCCCTCACTCTCGGTGGCAGGGGCCTGCCGATCCTCACCAGGGTCGTGGCTCCCTACATCGCCCCTCAGGTGCTGGACACCTACCGCATCAACATGGCGTCGGCATGGAATCTGGTGATCGTCGCCGAACTCGTGGCGGCCACCGAAGGTCTCGGCAAGCGCATCAGCCTGGCCCAGCGTTTCCTACGTACCGACGAGATCTTCGTGGGGCTGATCGTGATCGGTCTGATCGGCCTGATGATCGACCTGGGCTTCCGATTCCTGATGCGGCGTGCCTGCTCCTGGGCCAATTGACGCCATGCATCTCCAGGTTTCCAACGTCTCCAAGAGTTTCGGCGAAGGTCGGGATCGCAAGCTGGTTCTCGATGGCGTCAGCTTCGAACTGGTGTCGGGTCAGTTCATGGCCCTTGTGGGGAGTTCGGGTTCGGGTAAATCCACCGTGATGCGCCTGATCGCCGGCCTCGACCGACCCAGCGAAGGCTCGATCCGCCTCGACGGCCAGCCGGTGCGCGGGCCCGGTTCCGACCGGGGCATGGTCTTCCAGAAGTACAGCCTCTATCCCTGGCTCACGGCCGCGCAGAACGTCGCCTTCGGCATGTCGCTCCAGGGACGCTCCAAGGCGGAGATCCGCGAGCGGACCGCCTATTTCCTCGACGTGGTCGGACTGGCCGATGCGGGGCGACTGCTGCCGAGAGAACTTTCCGGCGGCATGCAGCAGCGCGTGGCGATCGCCCGGGCTCTGGCCACCGAACCGAAGGTGCTGCTCCTGGATGAGCCCTTCGGTGCCCTCGATCTTCAGATCAGGGAATCCATGCAGGAATTCCTGCACGACCTCTGGCGGCGCACCGGTTTCACGGTGCTGCTGATCACTCACGACATCGAGGAGGCGCTGCTGCTCGCCGGCACCGTCCACATCATGGCGCCCCGGCCCGGGAGGATCGTCCAGTCGGTGGCGGTGTCGCTGGACCGCTCCGACCTGCGCCACTTGAGGGTGTCCCAGCCCTTCCTGGAGCTGCGCGAGGAGCTGGCCAGTTGCCTGCGGGGCCTGGATGGTGCCCTGCTCTGAGCACCATTCCATGGACGCCGCCTCTTCTCCGTCCTTTCTGCCAGCGGAGGTCTATCGCTCCGAGACCATCGCCGCCATCGAGCGCGAGCGTTACGCCCCACGCTTCTGGCATCCCGTCGCCGCCGAAGCCGAACTGCCCCGCCATCACGTGCGGGCGGTGGAGATCCTGGGCGCACCCGTGCTGCTCTGCCATGGAAGCGATGGGGTGATGCAGGCCTTCCGCAACCGCTGCCCCCACCGGGCCGTGGCCTTCCGCGAGCCGGGGGAGGGGAGCGTGAGCTGCCGGCGGCTGGTGTGTCCCTATCACGGCTGGACCTACGACCTCCGGGGCCAGCTGCTGGCGGCGGCACGGGAGGCGGAGTTCGTCGCGCCTTTCGATCGCCGCGAGTGGCCGCTGGAGCGTCTCGGCTGCCGGGTGCTGGGCTCGTTGATCTGGGTGGCCCCGGGGAGCGACCCGATCCCTCTGGAGGAGCAGCTCGACCTGCCGCTGCGGGAAGCGGGCCCCGCCCTGGAGATGTCTCTGGTTCCGCTGGCCTTCCACGAGCAGACCCTCGCCTGCAACTGGAAGATCGCCCATGACAACACCCTCGACGACTACCACGTCGCCATCGCCCACCCCACCACCCTGCACCGGCTGCAGGGCCCCGTGCGCCACTACCGCCATCGCTTCGGCACCTGGGCCAACGTGCTCTCCACCCCCTGGGCGGAGCCGGCCGCGGCGAATGCTCCCGCTACGGCGGCGCGGATCGGCGCTGAGGGCGAGTTCCTCACCTACGGACTGCCTCCCTGGAACCACCTGCTGCTGTGGCCCGACGGGCGCCTGGCCATGATCCAGTTCCTGCCGGAATGCCTCGACCGCTGCCGCATGCAGGTGTGGCTGCTCGGGCCCGGGGAACGGCAGGCCGAAGGCGCGGCCCTGATGGCGGAAATGGCCCAGTTCCTGGCCGAGGACCGGGCCCTGGTCGAGTCGGCCCAGCGCGGCTACGGGGATGGGTTCCGAACGGGTCCCCCTCACCGGCTGGAGGCACGCATCCTCCACCAGCAGGCGATCTACCGACGCCTGGTTCAGCCCTGGTAGGCGTCCGGGCGGATCCCCAGGTAGGCGGCCTCCTTGAACAGGGCCCGCTTGGCCTCCGCATCCCGTCGTTGCTCGGCAACGCTGTAGCGGACCCGGAGGGAGGCGATCAGGGCCTGGCGCCGGGGGTCGTGCGGGTGGTGGGAGGAGCCGGCCGTGGGTAAGACGGCGTCGCTGGCCTGGCCTGCTGAGCTGGAGGGCATGGAATGGCCTTTGGCGTTCTTCACGAATCCATTCTGTTCATTCTGAACAGACTCTATCGGTGTCAGGAGTCTCCAGACGTGTGCGCAACCAGGTCGCCATGGCGGTGTTGATCTCCAGCAGATCGGCCACCGGCCGGTCGGTGAAGGGCAAGGTCGGCATGTAGCCATCGGGCCCGAATTCAGGCGTGAAGGTCGGCGGAGCAGCCCCACGCCCATGGGCCTTGGCCAGGAACAGCCGCCAGCAGGCCAGATGGGCCGCCAGGGCTTCGGCGTGCTCGGGAGCGAAGGGATGGGACACCTGCGGCCCCTGGGCATGGCCGACCCTGGCATGGACGTGATCCACCCGCTCCGCCATTGCCTGGATGGGCTCCAGTTCCGGGGTCATCAACCGTTCGGCAACCACGCACCAGTGACTGAGATCGGCCGTGAGCCGCAGGCCAGGCAGAACCTCCAGCAGGTCGGCGACCGTCCACGGCATGCCCAGGCAGCGGGAGCGGTGGGTTTCGAAGCTCACCCGCAGGCCGGATCGGTCCGCCACGGCCAGCGCCTCGGCCAGAAAGCCCCGCTGCCGCTCCTGCGACCAGGCATCACTGCCGGTGAGCACCGTCACCCGCAGCGGAGCCAGGGAGGCGCAGCGTCCCAGCAGCTCCTCGAGTTCAGCCAGGTGCTGCTCCGGCGTGCAGGCCAGGTCGGGCACATAGCCGCCGCCAGTGACCACCTCGAGCACCAGGGGCCTGCCCGAGCGACGCAGCCGCTCGCTGCCTCCCCCATCCGCGAGGAGGGAGGGATGGCGGATGTTCAGCTCCAGGCCTTCGAAGCCACCTCGCCGGGCGGTCTCCAGCGCCTGGGGGAGGGAGCCTTCGAAGCCCCAAAGGGAGAAGAAGAGAAGCGGAGTCACCGGGCCATCGAGGCGCACCCCACTCTTCCCTGTCCCTGGCCGCCGGCGGGAGACCATGCCAACCCTCCCGGCGCAGGGGCCATCCTGATCGGCCTATGGTTCACGGCGGACGGTCGGAGGGCGACCGCAGGCGGGACAGTGGGCGAAACCCTGGGCGACCCACCGGGCCAGCCGCTGAGCCTGCCAGAGCACCCGCAAGACCCCCTTGCCCAGGCACCTTCCTGGGTATCGGAGGCGTCCAGCCCCTCTGGTGGGCCTGCACCTCCCCAGCCCCGCCGCTCCCTCCACTGTTCTCGCCGCCTCCGGCCCCGTCTGCCCCTGGCCTCCCCGTGACTGCCTCACCTTCTTCCGCTCCAGCGGTCCACGACCCCGAGACCGCCGCCCCCCTGCTCTCGGGAGAGCTGCTTCGTCGGCTCAACGACCGTCGCGACGGTCCGGGATGGCGTCAGCTGGCCTTCCACGTCACTGTCCTGGTGACGGGCGCGCTGCTGTGGGGTGCCCCGCTGGCCGTCCTGCCGGCACCGGTCCCGGTCGCGCTGAGGCTGACGGGGGTGCTGCTGCTCGGCTGGGGCCTGGCCTTCGGCTTCTGCGCCATGCACGAGTGCGGCCACCGCACCGCCTTCGCCAGCAAGGGGCTCAACGACGCGGTGGCCTGGTGGGCGGGGGTGCTGAGCTTCTACAACGCCGACTTCTACCGTCGCTACCACCAGTGGCATCACCGCTACACCCACCAGCCCGGCCTCGACCCTGAACTCGAGGAAGCCCCTCCCAGCAGCCTCGGCGCGTACCTGCTCGAACTCAGCGGCCTGCCGTGGTGGCTGGGCAAGATCCGCAGCCACCTCGCCGGCCTGCGGGGCGACTTCGGCGCCAGGCCCTACATCCCCGCCGAGGCGGAGGAGACCGTCACCCGCTCCATCCGTCTGCAGTTCGCGGTCTACGGCGTGCTGCTGCTGGCCTCGCTCTGGCACGCCAACGGTGCCCTCCTCTGGTTCTGGCTGCTTCCCCTCGCCGTCGGCCAGCCCCTGCTGCGGTTCGTGCTGCTGGCCGAACACGGCGGCTGCAGCACCGGCTGCGATGGACTGCGCAACACCCGCACCACCCTCACGCTCCCGCCCCTGCGCCGGTTGATGTGGCAGATGCCCTTCCACGTCGAGCACCACCTCTACCCTTCGCTGCCATTCCACGCCCTCGCCGAAGCCCACACCCATCTGGCCCCCCGCATGGAGCACTGCGACCGCGGCTATCTGGCGGTGCACCGGGGTTTCCTGGCCGACCCTGCCCGCCTCGCCCTGCCCTGACCCCACCGCAGGCGCACCTTCCCTTGCCGACCGTCCTCCCGTCCGCCCACCGTTTCGCCCTGGGGGATCTCCCCCTGGCCGGCGGTGGCGTGCTCCCCGACGCCTTCCTGGACTACCGGGTCTACGGCGCGCTGGCCTCCGACCGTTCGAATCTGGTGCTCTACCCCAGCTCCTACGGCGCCTGGCCCGAGGACATCGACTGGGTGGTGGGACCGATCCTCGATCCCCGGCGCTGGTGCATCGTGCTGGTCAGCCAGTTCGGCAACGGACGCTCCAGCAGCCCCAGCACCGGCGCTCCCGGCCTGGAGGGTGGCCGCTGGCCCGTCGACCACCGCGACAACGTGGCCGCCCAGTGCCGGCTGCTGGAGGACGTCTTCGGGGTGAGGTCCCCGGCCCTGATCTACGGCTGGTCGATGGGAGCCCAGCAGGCCTACCACTGGGCCGTCCTGGAGCCGCAGCGAAGCCCACGGATCTGCTGCGTCTGCGGCACCGCCCGCACCACGCCCCACAACCGGGTCTTCCTGCTCAGCCTTCGCCAGGCCCTCACCGCCGATCCCCGCTGGGACGGCCGCCGCTTCCGGGGGCTGCCGGAGCAGGGTCTGCGCACCTTCGCCCTGATCTACGCCAGCTGGGCGGCCAGCCAACCCTTCTATCGCCGCGGCGCCCACCGCCAGCTTGGCTACGCCAGCGTCGAGGCCTACGTGGAGCAGGCCTGGCTTCCGGCCTACCGGCGCCACGACCCCCACGACCTGCTGGCCATGCTCGACGTCTGGCTGGCGAACGACGTGGCTGCTGCCGCCGGGATCGCCACGGGGAATGACGAGGCCGATCTGGCGGAGGCCCTTGGCAGGATCGAGGCCCGCACCGTCGTGATCGCGGGGCGTCATGACCTCTATTTCACCCCCGAGGACTGCGCGGCCGAAGCCGCACTGATCCCCGGAGCCCGCTTCGAAGTGCTCGAGTCCGACCTAGGCCACAGGGCCGGCAATCCCCGCGAGGCCCCGGCGGAGCAGCTCCAGCTGCGTCAGGCCGTCGATCGGCTCTGCGCCGTCTGAACCTCCCGGCCCTTCAGCCCCACCCTCCGGCTTCCCCGAATGACCGACCTGGCCCGCTTCGCCGCCACCCATGGCATCCGTCACTTCCTGTTCTCCTTCTGCGATCTGTTCGGGGTGCAGCGGGCCAAGCTCGTGCCCGCCGCCGCTGCCGCCGAGCTGGCCAGGTCCGGCGCGGGTTTCGCCGGCTTCGCCGCCTGGCTGGACATGACGCCGGCGGATCCGGACGTACTGGCGATCCCCGATCCCAGCAGCCTGATGCTGCTTCCCTGGCAGCCCCAGGTGGCCTGGGTGGCCACCGATCTGCAGGTGGAGGGGGAACTGCTGGAGCAGTCTCCCCGACGGGTGCTGCAGCGCCAGATCGCCCGGGCCTCGGCCATGGGCCTGCAGTTCCGAAGCGGCGTGGAGGCGGAGTTCTTCCTGATGGACCCGGAACGGAACGCCATCGCGGACGGCCTCGACCGGCAGGCGAAGCCCTGCTACGACCAGCTGGCCCTGATGCGGCACTATCCGCTGATCAGCGAGCTGCTGGAAGCCATGGAAAGCCTCGGCTGGGGGCCTTACCAAGCCGACCACGAGGACGCCAACGGCCAGTTCGAGCTCAACTGGACCTATGCCGAATCGCTGCTGACCGCCGACAGGCACGCCTTCTTCCGCGTCATGGCCGCCGCCCTTGCAGAACGGCATGGGGTACGGGTCAGCTTCCATCCCAAGCCGATCCCGGAACTCACGGGCAACGGGGCGCACCTGCACGCCTCCCTCTGGGACGAGGCGGGTCACAACGTTTTCCATGACCCCGATGGCGAGAAAGGGCTCTCGGATCTGGCCTACCGCTTCGTGGCCGGTCTCCTGCAGCACGCCCCGGCCCTGTGCGCCCTCACCAATCCGGTGGCGGGCAGCTACCGGCGGCTGGCCCGGTCGGTCACCTGCTCAGGGGCCACCTGGTCGCCGTCCTGGATCAGCTACGGCGGCAACAACCGCACCCACATGGTGCGCATCCCCGACGACCAGCGGATCGAGCTGCGTCTTGGGGACGGGGCCGCCAATCCCTATCTGCTCCAGGCCGCCGTGCTGGCGGCGGGCCTCGACGGCATCGAGCGCGAGCTCGACCCCGGGGCCCGCAGCGATGTGAACACGTACCTCGAGGCCCCGGCGGGTGCCCTGCCGCTGCCCACCTCCCAGGCCGATGCGCTGGAGGCCTTCCGGCATGACGCGCCCCTGAGAGCCTCCCTGGGGGACGCCTTCTGCCACGCCTACGAGGCCCTGATCATGGAGCGCAGCGACGACTGAGCAGGCAGGCGGCGGACAGCCCAGCGCCCCGAAAAACCGGCAGGAATGCCTATGGCCACCGGACGCCGGCGGGAAGAGAGTGAGTCCAACAACCAGGAGGCTCCAGCGATGGATGACACACCACCCGGTCAGTTGTCAGGAGTTTGTTGACTGCAGGCCCCTGCTCCAACAGTCTTGTTCCGATTTCCCGGTTTCCCGATCCCCTGAGGATCACCCGACGCGCCGCCTCAGGTGCCCACGGGTTCATGGAAGCCCTTCCTGGATGCCTAGGCCCCAGGTGCCTCCCTCCGCAGCTCCCACTCCGAAACCAGCTTCCAGGGATCCGCTCGGATCCAACTGATCGCTGACCACCGCTTCGATGGCGAGACCATGACGGAATCGTGGCTCCGGCCCGTTTCCCCATCACCCATCACCGGTCCCTGAGGACCAGAACGTCAGCAGAACCGACTTTCATCCGTTCCAGCGCAGCCCGGGCTCCCAAGGAGCCCGGGCTCCTTCATGGCGCCCTCCAGGGGATTCAGTTGAGGGCGCCGCCGCAGCTGGAGCCGCTGCCGGCGGTGCAGCCGAAGCAGTGCGACGCCACCCGGATGGGGGCACCGACCGGATCCTGCCCCAGCAGATCAGCCAAATGGGGCGGTCGTCCCTCCGCCACGCCCCAGGCCGCCGGCAGGCCGAGCTGCTGATTGAAATCGCAGTCGAACAGTCGCCCCTGCCAGTCGACGCTGATCAGCTGGCGGCACATCACGTGGGGCAGGTTGGCGGGCCGATGGTGGCGGCGCAGCAGCTCCTGGTAGGCGTCCAGCTCGCCGGTGCTGCGGAGCACCTGGGCGAAGCGCTGGATCGGCATGTTGGCCAGGGCGTACAGGTGATGAAAGACCACACCGTGCTCCAGCCGGAGGATGCGCCGGTAATCGGCTTCCAGGGAAGCCTGGTCGGGTGGCAGCACAGGCCCCTGGGGGTTGAACACCAGATCCAGTTCCAGCGGGGAGTCCGGCTGGCCATAGCCGAGCCCGTTGAGTCGCTGAAGGCCGGCGATGCTGCGGGCGAAGACACCGGATCCCCGTTGACGGTCCACGTTCTCCTCCAGGTAGCAGGGGAGCGAGGCCACCACCGTGACACCCTGCTCCGCCAGAAAGTCCGCCAGATCCTCCTGGCCGGTTTCCGACAGGATCGTCAGGTTGCAGCGATCGATCACCGTGACGCCCATGGACCGGGCACGACGCACGAGGTCGCGGAACTGCGGGTGCAGCTCGGGGGCACCACCGGTGAGATCCAGCGTGCGGATGGCGCGGGCCTCGAGCACGGGGGGGATCAGGGCCAGGGTCGCCGGATCCATGCTCTCCGTGCGCGTGGGGCCGGCGTTCACATGGCAGTGGCTGCAGGCCTGATTGCAGCGGTAGCCCAGGTTCACCTGGAGCGTCAGCAACCTGTCGCGATGCAGGGGAGGGAAGGCGCTGGCCGGTGGCCCGACCGGCGCCGCTGCTTCCGACATGCCTCAGCAGAGATCTGTTGGGAAAGTCTGGGCGATCGCCTGATCGGCAGTGGCTATCACGAGCGAATCCCCCGCAAAGCTTCCTAGGGTTTTCTACACATTCTGCGAGGCTCCATGACGCGGCTGCCCTGGGCGGTGCTGCTGCTGACGCTGCTCGCGGCCCGCTACCTGGCCTGGCGCATCGGTGCCAGTCTGAACCTGGCCACCCCTCTGGCCGCGACGCTGAGCCTGGTGACGCTGGCGGCGGAACTGGTGCTGCTGGCCGGCTTCTTCCTGCAACTCTGGTTCACCCTGCTGCCCGAACGGCCGGTGCCCGCCGCCGGAGGGATCCCCGATCCGGCCCCCGCCGTGGACGTGCTGGTGCCCACCTGCGGCGAGCCGGCCGAGCTGGTGGAGCGCTGTCTGGGGGGCTGCCTGGCGATGGACTACCCGGACCTGACGGTGTGGCTGCTCGACGACAAGGCGCGGCCCGAACTGGAGGAGCTCTGCGCCCGACTCGGCTGCCGGTATCTCTCCCGAGCGGAGCACCGCCATGCCAAGGCGGGGAACCTCAACCACGGCCTCGCCCACTGCCGGGGAGCCCTCGTCGCGGTGTTCGATGCCGATGTGGTGCCCCTCCGCTCCTTCCTGGCACGCACGGTGGGTCTGTTCCGCGATCCGGCCGTGGGCTTCGTCCAGACCCCCCAGAGCTACATGAACGCCGATCCGGTGATGCGGAACCTCGGTCTGGAGCGGTGGCTGCTGCCGGACGAGGAGAGCTTCTACCGCTGGATCCAGCCCACCCGCCAGAACCTCGATGCCGTGGTCTGCGCCGGCACCTCCTTCGTGATGCGGCGCGATGCCCTCGACCGGGTGGGGGGCTTCGAAACGGCCACCCCCTCGGAGGACCTGGCCACCGGCATCCGCATCGCCGCCGCCGGCTACCGCAACCACTACCTGAACGAGAAGCTGAGCGCCGGCCTGGCCCCGTTCACGGCCGCGTCCATGGCCCGTCAGCGCTGCCGGTGGGGAAGCGGCTCCCTGCAGACCCTGCGCACCGGTGCCAATCCCCTCAGCATTCCGGGACTGACCCCCCTGCAGCGGCTGGCCTACAGCGAGGGCATCCTGCACTGGTTCAGTTTTCCCGGCCAGCTGGTGCTGCTGTGCACCCCCCTCAGCCTGGGCCTGCTGGGCGTCGCCCCGATCCGGATCGGGGCGGAGGAGCTGCTCAGCGTGGCCATGCCCTTCTTCCTCGGCCAGATGCTGCTCAGTCGCTGGCTCAACGGCCATTCCCGCTCGGCGCTCCTGCCGGATCTCTACCGCTGGATCTTCCTGGTGCCGATCTGTGCCGCGGTGGTCTCCACCAGCCTCGGCCGGCCCCGGCGGTTCCGGGTGACCCCGAAGGCGGTGATCGGCCGCGGGGCCTCAGGCCCCGATCCCGGTCTGCTGCTGCCCCTGCTGGCGCTGTTCGGCCTGCAGCTGATGGCCCTCTGGAACCTGGTGCCAGGCCGGCTGCCCCTGCTCGCCGGCCAGGGCGGCACGCTGCCGGTCCCCGCAGCCACCGTGGGCGTGGCACTGGGATGGAGCCTCCTCAACGGGCTGCTGCTTCTGCTGGCGATCCGCAGTTGCTGGGACCGGCCGGGGAGCGATGGGATTCCCTGGTTCGCCCTGCCGCTGCCCCTGCGCCTGCGGCACCGGGGGGGCAGTGGCATGGCCCGTCTGCAGGCCATCAGCGGCTACGGGGCCGAAATCGTCCTGGAGCGGGACGCCGCCGCGGAGATCCCGGCCTCGGCCGAAGGATTCACGCTGGAAGGCCTGCTCCCGGGGACACCCCTTCCCTTCCTGCCCGTGGCGCGGCGCGCCGGTGCCGTCGGCGGGCTGTGGGGCCCGCTCACGCCGTCACAGCGGGACCGCCTGGACACCCTGCTCTACCGCCGCGAAGGACTCTGGCCCACCCTGCGAGCGCCCTTCGAGCCCCTGACCCTGCCGCTGGTGCTGGTGCGGCTGCTGCAACCGGTGCGGCCGGAGGGCTGGTTCCAGCGCAGCCTCATTCCCCAGCGGCCACCATCGCCGCCGCCGCTGACCCGGCACGGTGAGGCAGCACAGTCCACCGGGAGCGGGGCGCGTGCGGTGTCGTCGGGCCTGGCGCCACCTGTTCCGAGAATCGTCCTGCAACTCGTCCGGAGTCTCCCTGCAACCTTGAACCCCATGGCCGGCCCTCACTTCCAGGATGCCGGCCCACCGCCTCCCTGATCCCCCTGACGCTCCCCTGCGATGACCGACCTGTTCACCCCCCTGACACTGGGCCCCCTGGAGCTGCCCAACCGGATCCTGATGGCGCCCCTCACCCGCTGCCGCGCCGAACCGGAACACGTGCCGGGGGCCCTGATGGCGACCTACTACCGGCAGCGGGCCGGCGCTGGGCTGCTGATCGCCGAGGCCACCATGGTGATGGAGGGGAACTCCGCCTTCTGGCGGGAACCCGGCATCTATTCCCAGGCCCAGGTGGAGGGCTGGCGGCTCACCACCGACGCGGTCCACGGGGCCGGCGGACGGATCGTGCTGCAGCTGTGGCACGGCGGCCGGGCCTGCCACCCCCTGCTCAACGGCGGCCGTCAGCCGGTGGCGCCGAGTCCGATCGCCATCACCGGCGACGAGGTGCACACCCCCGAGGGCAAACAGCCCTACGTGGTGCCGCGCGAGCTCCACGACGATGAGCTGCCCGGGATCGTGGAGGGATTCCGCCACGCCGCCCGCAACGCCATTGCCGCCGGCTTCGACGGGGTCGAGGTGCATGGGGCCAACGGCTACCTGCTCGACGCCTTTCTCCGGGACGGCAGCAACAGGCGCAGCGGTGCCTACGGAGGACCGGTGGCCAACCGGGCACGGCTGCTGCTGGAAGTGCTCGAGGCCGTGCGGCAGGAAGCGGATCTGGTGGGACTGCGGATCTCGCCGCTGAACGGCTACAACGCCATGGAGGACAGCGATCCGATCGCTCTGGCCAGCTGGCTGGCGGAGCATCTCAACGGCTGCGGCCTGGCCTACCTGCATGTGATGCGGGGCGACTTCCTGGGCCAGCAGCAGGGCGACGTGCTCACCCCCGTACGGGAGCGCTTCCGTGGGGTGCTGGTGGGGAACATGGGGTACACCCCCGCCGAAGCGACGGCCGCCATCGCCGCCGGCGAGCTGGACGCGGTGGCCTTCGGCAATGCCTTCCTGGCCAATCCCGACCTGCCCGAGAGGATCCGCCGTGGCGCCCCCCTGCAGCTCCCCGACCCCGCCACCTACTACTCCCCCGGAGCAGCCGGTTACACCGACTATCCCTTCCTGACGGCCGCCTGAGATGCCCACCGATCTGCTCGTTCTCAGCTCAAGCAACGGCGAGAACCTGAAACTCGCGGAACGCTTCGCCTCCGCCGGCCAGGCCCTTGGCATGGAGACGGAGGTTCTCGACCTCACCACCCTCACCCTGCCCCTGTACAACCCGCGCACCCATGCCGAAGCCGGCGTGCCCGAGGCGGTGGGCCCGCTCAGCCGGCGACTGGACGGCGCCCCCCGCTGGGTGATCTGCGCCCCCGAATACAACGGATCTCTCCCGCCGGTGCTGACCAGCACCATCGCCTGGCTGTCGGTCCAGGGGGATGGCTTCCGCAGCCTGTTCAACGGTCGCCCGATCGCCATCGCCACCCACTCGGGGGGGCCGGGCGTGGAGGTGCTGGCGGTGCTGAGGATCCAGCTGGCCCATCTCGGAGCACACGTGGTGGGTCGCCAGCTCACCAGCAACCGCAACAACCCCGCCAAGGACAGCAGCATCGACGACATCGTCCGGCGCCTCCAGGCCATGCAACCGTTCCACACCTGATCCCTGCCCACCATGACCAGCACCTCTTCCTCTCCCCGACCCGATGGCGCCACGGCGGGGTCTCTGGTGGTGCGGCCCGCCGCCGAGCGCTTCCACAGCCGGCTCGACTGGCTGGAGAGCTGGCACAGCTTCTCCTTCGCCGGACATTTCGACCCGGTCTGGATGGGATTCGGGCCGCTGCGCGTGATCAACGACGACACCATCGCCGCCGGCCGCGGCTTCGGCATGCATCCCCACCGGGACATGGAGATCGTCACGGTGATGGTTGAGGGCCAGCTGAACCACCGCGACTCCATGGGCCACAGCGAGGTGCTCCGGGCCGGAGAGGTGCAGGCCATGAGCGCCGGCACGGGCGTGGTGCACAGCGAAATGAATCTGGGCGAGCGGCCCTGCCGTCTGCTGCAGATCTGGATCGAGCCGAGCCGCGGGGGCTTCCCTCCCGCCTACCGCCAGGAGCCCTTCCAGATCCACGCGGGCTGGACGCCGCTGCTGGATCCCCAAGGTCGGGAAGGGGCGCTGGCCATCAACCGGCCGGTGCGGCTCTGGCGGGCACGTCCCGCCGCCGGAGAGCGGCTGGATCTGGGGATCGCCGCCGATGCCAGGGGCTGGCTGCAGCTGATCGAGGGAGGTGGGACCGCGTTCGGCAGGTCGCTGGAGCGGGGCGATGGCGTTGGCTTCCCGCCGGGACCCGGCCAGATCTTCGAGGCCTCCGAGGCCGGGGCCGACCTGCTCCTGTTCGAACTGCGCTGATCCGGCGGCACGGCAGCGTGCCATGCCTCGGCCGCCTGCGGCTCCAGGATGGGGTCAGAGATTCCAGATCATGGCCCGTTTTCTGCTGGTCTTCAGGCCCCGCTCGCCCCTGCCGCCGCAGGAGCTCATCGAACGGCTCGAGCCCCTGATCGACCGTTTCTGCGCCGATGTGGACCATCGCTCTCCCGCCCACCTCAGTGCCTTCGTGCGGGGAGAGCACGAGACCCTGCGGCTGCAGTTGATCGCGGATGTCCAGGCCAAGGCCGATGGCCCCGTTCTGGAACTCGTGCTGATGAGCCGGGAAGCCATGGGAACGGGCGCCCCCCTCACCAAGGGGCTGTTCGAAGGCCTGGTGGCGATCGCGGCCCAGGTCATGCCCGACCTCGACCTGGTGTTTCGTTCCGACCGGGACGGTGCGCTCCCGGACCGTAACGGAAAGCACAACTGAGAGAATGCGGCCCATGCGCTTGCTCTCGGCCACGCCCACCGCCCTGGCGGAACTTCAGCCCCCACACGGCTATCGCGTTCTGGCCTGGCTGGGCCTGGCCCTCAATCTGCTGGCCCTGCCGCTGGGCCTGCTGGTGATCCTGCGCGACCCCGTCTGGCGAACCGTCAACATCATCGTCTACACCAGTGCCCTCCTGCCCACGGTCGCCCTGGGCATCGTGGCCTGCATCGCCCTGCTGCAGTGGCGCCTCTGGGGCCAGGTGCTGGCGATCGTGGCCCTGGCGATGGCCCTGGCGACCGAGCTGGCCTACGCCGTCGTCCGGCTGGTGCTCGTCGGCGAGGGCAGGCTCCAGCTGGCCGTCCTCGCTCCGGCGATCTGGGCTCTGACCATCGCGGCGCTGGTGTTCTGGTGCCGGCCGGCGATCCGGGCCTATCTGCGCTGAGCCCCTGTGTGGGCCTGCAGGCATCCGGCCGTTCTGTATCAACGGCTCCACACAGGGGGCCTGACGCAAGGATTGGATACCCTCCTGCCAACCCAAGCCGATCCCATGCCCAGCCCCCAGCGTTACGCCGCCATGCAGGAGATTCACCAGCGGCCCCTGGTGGACACCCCCCCCATCGAACCCCTGGAGGACCTCTGGGCCCGTGACGTCTTCACCCTGGCCAAGATGAAGGCGGCGTTGCCGAAGGACATCTTCAAGTCGGTGCAGCGCACCATCAAGGAGAACGGCAAGCTCGACGTCTCCGTGGCCAACGCCGTGGCCCAGGCCATGAAGGATTGGGCCACCAGCCGTGGCGCCCTGTACTACGCCCACGTCTTCTACCCCCTCACCAACGCCACCGCGGAGAAGCACGACGGCTTCATCTCCCCCCAGGGTGACGGCACTGTGATCACCGAACTCACCGGCAAGCTGCTGGTGCAGGGCGAGCCTGACGGCTCCTCCTTCCCCAGCGGCGGGCTGCGAACCACCTTCGAGGCCCGGGGTTACACGGCCTGGGACATCACCAGTCCGGCCTACCTGATGGAGACCCCCAATGGTCTCACCCTCTGCATCCCCACCGCCTTCATCTCCTGGACCGGGGTTGCCCTCGACAAGAAGACCCCCCTGCTGCGCTCCAATGCGGCCATGAACCGGCAGGCCCAGCGCCTGCTTCGCCTGCTGGGCGAGACGGATGTGGCGCCCGTGAACTCCACCTGCGGCGCCGAACAGGAGTACTTCCTCGTCGACAGCGCCCACATCCCCCTGCGGCCCGACCTGCTCCTGGCGGGGCGCACCCTCTTCGGCAAGCCTTCGGCGAAGGGCCAGCAGTTCGACGACCACTACTTCGGCGCCATCCCCCAGCGGGTGCAGGTGTTCATGCAGGACGTGGAGCATCAGCTCTACAAGCTCGGCATCCCCGCCAAGACGCGCCACAACGAGGTGGCCCCGGGCCAGTTCGAGATCGCCCCGTTCTTCGAGGCGGCCAACGTGGCCACGGACCACCAGCAGCTGATCATGACCGTGCTCAAGAGCACGGCCCGCCGGCACGGCATGAACTGTCTGCTGCATGAGAAGCCGTTCGAGGGCATCAACGGCTCGGGCAAGCACGTCAACTGGTCGGTGGGTAACGCCACCCAGGGCAACCTGCTGGATCCCGGCAGCACACCGCACGAGAACATGCAGTTCCTGCTGTTCTGTGGCGCGGTCATCCGCGGGGTGCACAAGTACGGGCCGCTGATGCGGGCGGCGGTGGCCACCGCCGGCAACGACCATCGCCTGGGCGCCAACGAGGCCCCTCCGGCAATCATCTCCGTCTATCTCGGCAGTCAGCTGGAGGAGGTCTTCAACCAGATCAAGCAGGGGGATGTGAGGGGCACGGCCCAGCCCGGCGTGATGCAGCTGGGTGTCGACACCCTGCCCGAATTCCCCAAGGATCCCGGCGACCGCAACCGCACGTCCCCGTTCGCCTTCACCGGCAACCGCTTCGAATTCCGGGCCGTGGGCTCCAACCAGTCGATCGCCGGCCCCCTGGTGGTGCTGAACACGATGCTGGCCGATTCCCTCGGCTTTGTGAACGACCAGCTGGAGCAGAAGATGGGGGCCGGCATGACCCTGCCCGACGCCGCCTTCGAGGTGCTCAAGCAGATCATGAACGACCATGGCGCCGTGATCTTCGGCGGCGACGGCTACTCCAGCGAATGGCACCGCATGGCCGTGGAGGAGCGGGGGCTCGAGAACCTGCCCACCACCGCCGATTCCCTGCCGGTGCTGCAGCGCCCGGAGGTGCGGGAACTCTTCGAACGGCAGGGCGTGCTCACCCCTCTCGAACTGGAGAGCCGCTTCGAGGTCTACGCCGAGCAGTACATCCTGGCGATCGATGTGGAGGCCAAGCTGGCCGTTCAGATAGCTCGCACCCAGATCTACCCCGCAGCCATGCGCTACCTGGGCGAACTCGCCAGTTCCATGCAGGCCCAGAAAGCGGTGGGCCTCGAGGTGTCCTCGGCCACCCAGAGCAAGGTGGCCTCCCTCAGCGGCAAGCTGATGGAACTGAGCGACTCCCTGGAAGCCGCCATCGCCAATGCCCCGCACGGCACCCTGGCGCACATGCGCTACTCGGCCGACACCCTGATGCCGCTGATGCACCAGGTGCGGGAGGCCGTGGACGGTCTCGAGGCCCTGGTCGACGACAACCTCTGGCCCCTGCCCTCCTACCAGGAGATGCTGTTCGTACGGTGATCCCGGGGCGGCACGGATGCCGGCCCTGCTGCTGGATCTGAACGGGGTCCTGTTCGAGGACGGGACCCCGTTTCCAGGGGTCGTGAAAGCGGTGGCTTCGGCACCGTGACCGGGCCTGCTGGTGCGCACCGGCAAGTACCGTCCCGGCGACGAGGAGCGGCTGCCGCAGGGGGGGAGCGAGCGGGACGGCGGTCTCAGCGCTCCCTGCCGCTCCTGAGCTGCTCGCGGCGCTCCCTGAGGTAGGCGATCAGCTCGGCCCGCAGATCATCCAGTTCCCGGCTGCAGCCGCGAAAGGCAGCGCGGTGCAGGAGGGCGTGGTCGGCGACCCCGAGATCCCTGAGCAGCAGGTTGATGGCATCGAGCTGGAGTTGCATCGGCCACAAGGGAGGGGGAGAACCTTGCGCCCCTGTGCGCCCGGAGCCCCTCGATTCAACGTACCCCTGTCGGCCCAAGGCACCCCGGCAGGCCACCGGGAGGCAACGATTCTTCAGGGTTCGGGCTCGTCAGGCCGAGCCGTCTTCAGGATCCCGAGATGTCGGCGTCACCGATCGGTCGCCGCTGCGATCGCCGTGGGGAGCCGTTCCAACGCTCCCTTGACGGGCCGGATCCGGACACAGGAGCTGCGGGCTTGGTTCCCACCGGCACAGTCACGACCCCGTGGTGGATGCTGGACTCAGCCCATGAGCACCAAGGCCTACCCGCTCACCGGTGGTGAGCCCTCCCCCGATCTGCAGGACCTTGCGTCCCGCTACGGAACCTATCGCCGAGCCATGCGCATGCTGGTTCTGGAAGGCAAGAGCCTCAGGAACGTGCAGAGGACGGTGTGCTGGGAGCAACTGGCCCTCCTGCACGGCTGCCGACCGGCCCGCTTCGTGGCACCGGAAGCCCTGTATCAGCAGCTGTGCCGGGAATCCAGTGCCGGGGGCGTGGCTCCGAAACGTTGAGCCGGCCAGGCGTGCCGTTGGGCACCGTTCCCTGATTCGGTCGCATCGGCCACCGACAGACGGACCGTCATCGACCGATGACGGGGACTCCCGTCGCTTTCACGTTGTCCATGGACGCACCAACGGCCTTTGCCGCTGTCGCTCTCGCCGCCGTCTCCTGGGACGGGGCGCTGACCATGGCGGGCACCAGGGCCTTGCGGCACGCCCTCGACTACCGGGCCCCCTTCAAGGGCCGCACCGACAAGGAGATGATCGCCCTGATGGACACCCTGCTCCAGTCCCTGCGGGCCAAGGGGTCGATCGGGCTGATGGAGGACGCCGCCGCGGTGCTCGATGAACGCCAGCGGCACACGGCCTACGCCGTGGCGGCGGAAATCATGCGTTCCGATGGCCCCCTGGAGGATCAGGAGCAGAGGATCCTCGCCGACCTGGCCACCACCCTGGGCCTGGGCTCCGAAGAGACCGCCAAGGTCCTGGAGGTGATGGATGTCCTCCATGCCAGCATCCTGGAGCCTGCCGTGAGCGCATGAGTCCCCCGGAGGAGCAGCAGCCGGTGGTGCCTCTCCGCATCGCCGTGGTCGGCGCCGGCAGTTCCGGACTGCTGCTCAGCCTGCTGCTGCAGCGGCAGGGCCACCGGGTCTCCCTGTTCGAACGCTCGCCGCAGCTGCGCACCGAGGGTTGCGGCATCCTGCTGGTGAAGAGCGGCGTCGAGGCGGTCGCGGCTGCGGCCATCCCCGGGCTGCTCGACGACCTGCTCGCGGGCGGCCATCCCGTGCAGCGCTTCGTCTTCCGCAACCTGCGCGGCGGTCTGATCGAGGCCAGTTCCGCCGAGCGGGAGGCGGGGGAACTGCCCTCCCTGCTGATCCATCGCCGGGCCATTCTCGATGCCCTCTGGAAGCATCTGGACCCCGTCTGCTTCCGGGGTGGCCACTCCCTCGTGGGCTGGAGCCAGACCGCGGAGGAGGTGGTCGCGACCTTCGCCGGAGGCAGCCAGTGGAAGGGAGATCTGCTGGTGGGCGCCGACGGGATCTTCTCGCAGGTGGCGACGCTGCTCTGCCCGGAGCGGCGCCTCCGCTACCTGGGCGATCGGGTCTGGCGAGGGGTGGTGCCCGATGCCCGGTTCTGCACGAACGGGGATTTCCTGGTCTATGTCCGCGGCCGGGGCATCTATGCCAACTTCTTCGACCTGGGCGCCGATGCGGAGGGACGCGAGCTCACGCACTGGGGTTTCTTCCTGGAGGAGCCACTGCCGGAGGACCGCGACGCCCGCCGACGGGCACTCGAGGAACGGGTGCCGGCCAGTGCTCTGGCCAAGCTGCCTGAAGACGCGGCCACCATCATCGCCGCCACCCCACCGCAGGGGGTGGTGGCCAACTGGTCCTACGACATCGATCCTCTGCCCACGATGGCCCGGGGGCGGGTGGTCCTGATCGGTGATGCCGCCCATGCCATGAGCTCCTCCCAGGCCCGGGGCATGACCGCGGGACTGGAGGATGCGGTGGCCCTGGCGGCCCGGCTCCTCCCCGGCGCCTGCGCATCTCCGATGCAGGCGCTGCAGGAGTACGTGGAGGAGCGGCTGCCGGTGGTGCATCGCTACCAGGAACGCAGCCGCCAGGTCAGCCATCGGATGGGCCGGAGGCGGCCACCGGACCGCTCCCAGGAGGGGAATGGAGGCCCCTGAGGAACACTGGAAGATGTTGTGAAGGTGACAGTTCGGATCTGGCACAGGGCCGAGAATCCATGATCTGTCCGCAGGCAAGACGTGGCGATCTCCTTACCCCTGTCCTCCAGCCGCATGACCCCCGGCCTCCGCCGAGGCTCCCAGCCGTGCCGCACCTACCGGCTGGTCGATCAGCAGGGTGACCCCCACCCCGTTCTCGACGACCACTACGACTCCCTCGATGCCGCCTGGTCGGAGGCCCTGCAGTGGTGGCAGGAGGAATTCGGCCCGGTCCAGGGTCCTGTGGGCATCGGGGTGGAAGTCAGCACCCTGAGCGGTGAGTGGCGCACCCTGCGCCATCCGGGCACCTGAAGGGCTCGGTGCACCCGAGGCCCCTGGGCCTCAAGCCACCTTGACCCCTTTCCAGAAGGCGACTCTGCCGCGGATGTTGCTCGCCGCAGGCTTCGGATCCGGGTAATACCAGACCGCATTGGCATTCACCTGGCCGTCCACGATCAGGTCGTAGTAGTGAGCCTCCCCCTTCCAGCCACACACGCTGCGATGGTTTGATTCTCGGATGCAGGCGGGATCGAGGGACTCGGCGGGGAAATAGGCATTCCCCTCCACCGTCACGATGTCGTCGCTGCTGGCGACCACCCGCCCATTCCAACTGGCCTGCATCACGCCGGAACCCGATTGAACGGCATTCTGGCTACCAATCGATGGACTGGTAGATCCGCAGGGTGCCCACCCCCACCGGCGAGGCGACGGGATTGGGACCGGCAGGAAAGGCCACTACCTGGAACAGGTAGGTGTCGGCCTGGGAGGGGTTCGACCAGGGCCTCAGGGAGACCGTGAAGGTGGAGCCGGGAGGGACAGGCTCGGGGAACGTGAGGGTGAACTGACGGGCCGCGGCATCGAAGCGGGCCTGCACGGGGATGGGAGCCCCCTCGCGGCGCGGAACGCCAAGAAAGGCGCGGGTGCGATCCACGGAGAAGGGGAACTGCCAGTCGGCACCACGGGTCTGCTGGATCGTCAGGGCTCCCAGGGAGGCCCCGGCCTCCTGGTCGAGGCTGAGGGTGAAGAAGTACTCCACCGGTGCCTGCCCGACATTGGTGTTGTAACTCGTGAGGCTCACCTTCCAGGGGGCGCGAACGAAGCTGGTGCTGCCCCCCACTTCGAGGGCCCCGGCCGGGGCAGCCGGCGCCAGCAGCAGGGCCAGGGCCAGCGGCGCCAGGCTTCGCCCCACGCCTCCCTGCTTCGGAGCGGCTGTCATCGCCAGGCCCTCCGGAAGGGGGTGCCAGCCTTGACCGCCAGGAACGGGGCCGGATCCTGATCGCGTCGATGGCGCAGGGGGATCGGCTCGGCCATGGCCATCGGATCCAGCGGATCGTGGCTGGCGGTCCGCTCCAGGGAGCTGCGCAGCCGTCGGGCGGCGTGGAGAGGCATGTCCCTCGGCACGCAGATGCGATCACGGAGGTAGCGGAGCCCGCTGGCCGAACCGGCGGGAGGCGGACAGTCACGGCCCGTGATCAGGTGGGTGAGGGCGCAGCGAAGCGGACGATCCAGCCCCTCGGGGCCGAGCGGGTTGCGTTCCAGCAGAGTGAGGCGATGCTTCAACACCCTGGCGAGGGCGGTGGCAGCCGCATCCGCCGGCGTGCTCTGGCTGGTCTCGGGATCAGGCCGCTCCGGACCCAGAACTGGCCAGGGGCCGGCGTCGATCCGCGCAGCCAGATGGCGCTGCTCCGCGGTGCCGCTGGCATGGCAGCCCCCCATCTGGGGGGGCAGATCGTGGGCATGGGTGTGGAAGTCGCTCTGGGTGCCGAGGTAGGTGCTGCGCCCCTCCAGAGCAATGAACCAGCGATCGATGGCAGGAAAGGCCTCCCGCAGCAGGTAACCCTTGTAGTAGGCCAGACTGGCATTCATCCGCTCGACGTAGGGCACGAAGACCAGATCCGCCGTGCTGAAGGCACCCAGCAGGAACGGCCCGCCTTCGGCGGACAGGGCGGCATCGAACCGCTGGGCGAAGCGTTCGAAACCGCTCCTGCCACGGGCCTCCTCGCCCGCATCCCGGCTGGGCACGCAGAGCCACTGGCACCAGGCCCGGAACAGCAGGCGCTCCAGCTGGCGCAGGGCAAGCACCGCCGGATCGTTCATCCCTGGGCCCAGCGGACCGAACGCGGCTTCCAGCGCCTCGAGGATGCGATCACTTTCGGTGATCTGGCAGCCATCCAGTTCCAGGGCGGGGAGCATGCCGCTGGAGACCAGATCGGTGTACCACCGCTCCTTCTGCCCGTAGCAGAACATCGTCACCTTGCGGATCCGATAGGGAACCCGGCGCTCCTCCAGCCACAGCCACACCTTCTGGCAGTAGGGGCACCAGGCATGGTGGTCGCGGTAGAGGGTCACCCGGACATCCCGCTCGGTGCCGCCGAACAGACGCAGCACGGCCTGGGCGTTGGTGGGTCCCTCCGCGGGATCCACCTCCGGCTTTGCCTGGGCCTCAAGCTCCCTCCAGCCCAGCGGCTGACAGGGATCGTCCAACATAGCGGCCATGGCCTGCAACAGTGCCGCGCCAGCCTAGGCAGACTCCCCGATCGGTTCAGGTCACGGCTCAGGTGGTGTTCGAGGGCGTGCCACGGGGATGGCTCGCGGCAGTCCTGGCGTCGTCCCTAAGGTCGAGACTTCGGACTCACTCCAAGTTCCCAGCCCCATGTTCGACGCCTTCACCAAGGTCGTGGCCCAGGCCGATGCCCGCGGCGAATTCCTCAGCACCGGCCAGATCGACGCCCTCGCGGCGATGGTCGCCGAGAGCAACAAGCGGATGGATGCGGTCAACCGCATCACCTCCAATGCCTCCAGGATCGTCACCAACGCGGCCCGCGATCTCTTCGAGCAGCAGCCAGCTCTGATCGCTCCCGGCGGCAACGCCTACACCCATCGCCGCATGGCCGCCTGCCTGCGCGACATGGAGATCGTCCTCCGCTACATCACCTACGCCGTCTTCACCGGTGACGCCTCCGTCCTCGAGGACCGCTGCCTCAACGGCCTCCGCGAGACCTACCTGGCCCTCGGTGTGCCCGGCGCTTCCGTGGCCGAAGGCATCCTCAAGATGAAGGACGCCGCCATCGCCATCGCCAACGACCGCAACGGCATCACCCAGGGTGACTGCTCCGCCCTGATGTCGGAAATCGGCACCTACTTCGATCGCGCCGCCGCCGCCGTCGCCTGATCGGCTCTGGCAGATCCGCACCACTGCCATCCATCCCATCGCCGGGGACTCCCCCGGCTTTTTTGTGGCCGCTCCCAAGCCAAACACCTTATTGGTAGCCGTCGCTACACAGCCCCGATGCATCCTTACCGATTGTGGAGTACGCGCTCACTTGGCGTTTTCTCACCCTCCTCCAATGCATCGATCACCAATCGGTGGGGCGTTGTCCGTTGCGACGACCTTCAACCGCTTCCGAAACAGGTTTCTGGACCGGCTCCAGGATCCCCAGCTGCGCAGGATGGCCTTCTTTCTGATGGCCATCGGCGCAGGCATCGTTCCGCTGATGGCCGGCTCCGCCAAGGCCGCCCTGACCAAGATGCCCACTGACGGTGCCGACACCCTGCTGATGCTGGTGGGCTCGGCCCTCGTGCTGCTGATGACCCCGGGCCTGGCCTTTTTCTACGGCGGTTTCACGCGTGCCAAGAACGTGTTGAACTGCATGATGATGAGCTTCTTCCTGATGGGTCTCATCGGGGTGCTCTGGGTGGTGATCGGCTACAGCCTCGCCTTCGGCACCGGCTTCAAGAGTCCCTTCATCGGTGGCCTCGAATTCATGTGGCTGAACGGGGTCGGCGGCCAGTTGGGTGACGCTCCCCTGGCCGACGGCTTCGCTCTCTCCTCCACCTCCTTCGCCCTGTTCCAGGGGATGTTCGCGATCATCACCCCGGCCCTCATCTCCGGCGCCCTGGTGGAACGCGTCAGCTTCAAGGCCTGGTTCTGGTTCTGCCTGATCTGGAGCCTGCTGGTCTATTCCCCCATGGCGAAGATGGTCTGGGGTGGCGGTTTCATCGGCCCCTTCGGATCGATCGGCGCCATCGACTTCGCCGGTGGCACCGTTGTGCACATCGCCTCGGGCGTCGCCGCCCTGGTGGGGGCCGCCATCATCGGTCCCCGCACCACCTGGCCTGACAGCAAGCGTCCCCCCCATAACGTACCGTTCATCCTGCTGGGCGCTGGCCTGCTCTGGTTCGGCTGGTTCGGTTTCAACGGAGCCAGCATGTTCGCCGCCAAAACGGCGGGTTATCCCTTCCTCACCACCAGCACCGCCGCCTCGGCAGGCCTGCTCACCTGGTGCCTGATCGAATGGTTCAAGGACGGCAAACCCACCGCCGTGGGTGCCGCCACCGGCGCGGTGGCCGGTCTGGTGGGGATCACCCCTGCCGCGGGCTTCGTGTACATGGGGCCTTCCATTCTGATCGGCGTCCTGACGGCAGCCGCCTGCTTCATCGCCGTGCAGGTGAAGGCCGCCATCCAGTTCGACGATTCCCTTGACACCTTCATGGTGCATGGCGTGGGGGGCACCACGGGGGCCCTGCTCACGGGGATTCTTGCCTCGAAGGCCCTGGTGCCAGCCGATTACTTCCCTCTTTCGGCCAAGATCATGGAGGAATCAGGCAATTTCGGCCTGTTCATCGCCCAGCTCAAGGCCGTGATCTTCTCCTATGGATTCGTCGCTCTGGGGACAGCCGTGATTCTCTGGATTCTGGGTGCCCTGATGCCCCTGCGCGTCAGCGCCGAGGACGAGGAGCGCGGCCTCGACTACGTGGCCCACGGGGAAGAGGCGTACGATCCCATGACCAACTGAAGAGCCACGAACCATGAAAATGATCACGGCGATGGTCCGCCCCTCCAAGGTGGACGCCATCAAGACAGCTCTCGTGGCCCTCGACATCATCGGCATGACCGTCACCGACTCCCGCGGCTTCGGCCGCCAGAAGGGTCAGGTGGAGCGTTACCGGGGCACCGAGTTCACGGTGGAGTTTCTCCCGAAGGCGAGAATCGAGGTCGTCGTTCCCTCGGCGAAGGTGGAGGCCGCTGTCGCGGCCATCACCGAGGCCGCCCGCACGGGCGAGATCGGCGACGGCAAGATCTTCGTCAGCCCTGTGGAATCGGTGATCCGCATCCGCACCGGTGAGACCGGGGAAGTCAGCCTCTGAACCACCGACCGGCCGCTTCCGGCCCCATCACGACGAGCTGGCCCCCCTGGCCAGCTCGTTTTTTCTTTCGGCCATCTTGGTTCCTGGAGGCCATCGACGGGAGCAGTTCTGGTGCTTCAGACGGGCCAGGGATTGAGACGAATGGGGCCGATGCTCGACAGACGACTGGTCAGCGAGCTATCCGGGATGTTCAGCAGGTTGCACAGGAAACCGCAGTCCTCCCCCAGAGGCTCATCGAAACAGAAACCCACGTAATAGGCATTCATCGCGTGGTCGGACCAGAGGAGCGTGGCCATCCGTTCCACCATGTCGTCGCTGGCATGGTCGTGCAGGCACACACGAATCCGTCCGGAAGAGGGAAGCGGTTCGAAACTGCATACACAGGCTCCCCATCGGCTGACATCCCAGAGATTGCCGACGTACCGCCGGCCTTTCAGGAAGAACTCGGCGCGGATCTTGATGCTGAAGATGGGGACCGTTGAGCGCTGTTCCTGTCTCGGCTTCAGCGATCTGAGCCGTTGCTGAGTAGCTCCGGAGCCACGGGAAATGGCCATGAAGTTGGAGCGGGAGAAGCTGAAGAATCCCATCCGACTCACGTTTGGAGCGGATGGTATCAGGATTGCAAACAAACGTCTCGGGGCCACCTGGATGCAGCGATGGGCTGATGTGCGCCATTCATTCAGGAGCTTCCCCGTTGGCTCTTAGTTTTCCCTTGCCCCCTCACCTTCTGCCATGGCCAGCCCACGCAGCCTCCTGATCAGCGGAGCCAGCAGGGGCATCGGCCGTGCCATCGCCGAGAAGCTCCTGACGGAGGGGCATCGGCTCAGCCTGGGGGTGCGGGATCCCTCGGTGCTCAGCAAAGGATCCCTTGGCGAGGCCGCCCGCCACCAACCGGGGCGGGTGCTGCTGCATCCTTACGACGCCCGTGACCCGGATCAGGCCGCGGCCTGGGTGCACGCAACGCTGAGGCACTTCGGGGCGATCGACGGGCTGATCCACAGCGCCGGGATCTTCTCCCGGGTGGGCCTCCTGTTCGCAGACGGGGAGGAGAAGGAGATCGAAGAGCTCTGGAGGGTCAATCTGATGGGCCCCTGGTGGCTCAGCAGGGCCGCCTGGCCGGCACTCGCGGCCAGCGGCGATGGAAGGGTGATCACCCTCGTCTCGATGAGTGGCCAGCGGGTCAAGGGCTCGCTGGCGGCCTACCCCGCGAGCAAGTTCGCCCTCATGGCCCTGTGCCAGACGATGCGCAACGAGGGCTGGGAGGCCGGTATCCGGGTGACGGCCCTCTGTCCGGGGTGGGTGAACACCACGATGGCCGCCGCCGTGACGGCCGTGCCCCCCAAGGCGATGACCCAGCCGGAGGATCTGGCCGCCATCACCGCCCAGCTGCTGACCCTGCCGGCCAGCGCCGTGCCCTTCGAGCTGAAGATCAACTGCCTGCTGGAAACCTGAGCCGGAAGCCTGAGGGGGGCTCAGATCAGCCGCGAGCCGGACGCCCTCAGACGCTGGGACGGATCGAACACCGCCGCCACGGTGCGGATCAGCCAGCGTCCGGCGTCGGTCACCTCCACCCGCCCCTGGCGGCCCGTACGGCTGAGCCGCACCAGGCCATCGTCCGCCAGGGCCTCCAGATCGGCCCACTCCACGGACCACCGCTCAGGGTCGAGGTCCGCCCGGAAATGACACATGACCTCCCGGATCAGTTCGCGCCGTTCCAGCACCTCCGGGTCGGTGACCGTCAGCCCCCGCTCCACCGGCAACCGACCCGCGGCGATGCTGGCCCGGTACGCCTTGAGGTCGCGCCAGTTCTGGCTGAACAGGTGCGGGAACTGGCTGATCGCGGTGGGGCCGACCCCGAGCAGCTCCACTTCGCCGCCGGTGGTGTACCCCTGGAAATTGCGATGCAGGCGCCCCTCGCGGGCGGCCACGGCCAGCCCGTCCTCCCTGAGGGCGTAGTGGTCCATGCCGATGGCGTCGTAGCCGCTGGCGCCGAGGCGCCCGGCGGCGCTGCGGAGCATCTGCAGCCGCTGCAGCCGGCTAGGCAGATCCGCCGGGGAGATCCGGCGCTGCAGGGGCAGCTGGTCGGGCAGGTAGGCGAAGGAGAAGAGGGAGACCCGATCGGGGCGCAGGTCCTGGACCAGCGCCAGGGTGGCCTCGAAACGCTCCGGGGTCTGGAGCGGCAGACCGCAGATCAGGTCGACGTTGACGCTGGCGAAGCCCGCGTCCCGCATCCAGCCCATGACCCTCCGCAGCTGGTCCACCGGCACCACGCGGTTGACGGCCCGCTGCACCTCGGGATCGGCATCCTGGATGCCGAAGCTGATCCGGCTGAACCCCATCCGGCGCAGGGCGACCACCGCCTCGCGGGAGAGGGACTCGGGGTTCACCTCGATCGAGGCCTCCAGGTCGCTCTGGAGGTCGAAATGCGCCTCGATCAGCCCCCACAGCCGCTCCTGCTCGGGGGTGCTGAGGTAGTTGGGGGTGCCCCCGCCCCAGTGCAGCTGGCTGAGGCGGCGGCGCTGCGCGGAGTGGCGGGAGATCAACGCCAGTTCACCGGAGAGGGCCTCCAGGTAAGGCTCCACCACCGTTGCGCCGGCGCCGGTGGTGATGCGGTTGCAGCCGCAGAACCAGCAGGCGTTGCGACAGAAGGGCACATGCACGTAGAGCGAGAGGGGCTCCGCCGTGGGTCGGGCCAGCTGGGCCGCCAGATGGTCCGCCGTGACGCCCTCGTGAAACGCCGCGGCAGTGGGGTAGCTCGTGTACCGGGGCACGGGCCGGTCGTGCTTGAGCAGCAGATCGATGGTGGAGGGAAGGGATGGGGCGGAGGCCGCTGGGGTCATGGCTGAAGCGTCGGGGAGAGGGGAGGTCGGTAACCGTTGGGGGGCGATCAGGCCGCCGGCTCGGTTGGGACGGCGAGGGCTTCCAGATCCCCCAGCTCCGCCAGTAGCCGCTGGGTGGCATGGAAGGCCAGCTCCGCTTCCTCCAGCAGCTCCGCGTCCTCGGCGTCGCTGAGGTCGAGTTGCTCGAAGGCGTCATGAAGGGCCTGCTTCAGCGCCGCGGTCGGCCTGTCGAACTGCCAGAAGCGCAGGGGTGCCAGGCTATGGGCAGAGAGGATGGCCGTGGCCTGTTCAGCCAGTTGCTGGCCTCCGGAGAGATCCCCGCCGTAGCGCACGTAGACGTGGGCCAGAAAGCGATGGGGCTCCTGCTGAGCCAGGGTCCGCAAACGGTCCAGCCAGTCCCGGGCCGCCGCGGACGGTGGCGTGGCCTCGAGGCCGACCAGGTGGGCGACGTCCTGCCGCAGGGCCTCGCTGCGGGAGAGCACCGCCCAGGGGAAGTCGGGAGCACCGAGGGCCGAGGAGAGCTCGGGGCCGGCCTGCTCGATCCATTCGTAGGCGGGAGCCAGGGCACGGATCAGGGCCGCCAGCTGCCGGGGCGAGGCCTCACCCGCCAGGAGCGCCCGGGAGAAGGCCATGCCCTCGGCCTTGTGGTGGGCAGCGCCGATGCGGGCGTGAAGACGGCGTACCCGGGGCCCGAAACCCTTGCGCGCCTGCACATCGGCGGGCCTGGCGTGGTCGGAGATGGCTGGAGGGATGGCGGTGGTCATGGGGGCGGTGCCGAAGGGGAGAGGGGACCCGGAGGGGCGCTGACAGAAACGGTATAACGTTACTGTTGTTCAATCGTCCGCTCGCAACGATTTCGTTGCATCCCGCCCCACCGCCCCCTCTCGCCATGCCATCCGCCCCCTTCACCCCGTCCGCCACCGCTCAGGTCCGGACCCTGTCCCTGCTGCTGGCGCCATCCGGTCAGCTGAGCGGCGATGGCCAGCTGCGGGAACTGATCGAGGAACGCCGCGACCGCAAGGGGCCGGACGTGGAGATCTGGTACCTGCCGCCGGCCCTGGTGGAGGAGATGGCGCTGGGGAGCGCCCTGGAGGAGGCGGTGCTCGCCGGCGACCCTGCCGTGATCACCTGGCTGCAGTTGCGCTTCGGAGGCAGAAGGAGCGAGGCTCCCCTGTCGCCGACCCTGCTGCACGACCGGGCCCGCGGGCTGCCGCCCAGGGCCCCCCTGGCCCCCGTGCATCCCTGACACCAGATCCGGCGAGGCGCCCGTCGTCAGGTGGAGAGCACACGGAGGGCCATCTCCCTGAGTGTCTCGCGCACCTTCGGCTGGGCCGCCCGATCCTCCATCAGCGCGGGGTCATCGGCCTCGTCCACGGCCAACGCGACCGTGGCCGCCTCCTGGACCGTCACATCACGACTCGGCTGGTCCTGAAGGCGGCGGAAGGAGCGGTACCACTCGATCAGCGCCAGGCCTTCGGAGGCGGAGTACGTCAAGGCTCAGGGAGTCACTCAGGGCAGGCGATCCGTGCGGCAACCGTCTTCAACGTAGACCCATTCCTGGCCCAGGAAAGGTGCGGCAGGGGCGCCCGCCAGTGGTCCGCAGGCGCCTGCCGATCCGTCGACAGCGTTCCGGCCCGGAGGAGGCTGCCCGGTGTCAACTACGTAGGCGATCGCCTATCTAAACATCGCCGGACAGTAGGCGTTCACGCCAGGGGCGATCAGGGCCGGCGGCTGGTCGAACAGCGCCCGCGCCGCATTGGTGACGAGGGTGGAAGCTGGAGGTGATCCTGTTCACGGCATCCAGAAGCTGGAAGCTGTCGGCGATGATGCCGGAAAGGGCATCCAGCTGACCGGAATTGAGAAACTCGCCGCGGGCATCCACCTAGCCGCGATCCCTCATTGAATGTCGTCAACACGATTCAATCGAGGCTGGGGCTGCTTCGTGGCAGGCCCTGCCAGCCAGCCGCGCCACCAGCCCCCGGGCCTGGCGCGGCTGGAAGCCGACCTTCTCGAGTGTCTCCTCGAAACAGGCCACGAATTCCCCCACGAGGTCGAGGGGGTCGATGCCGATCACCGTCAGATCGTCGCGTACGTCTTGGAGCATGGCCAGCGCCACCGGCAGGGCACGCTCACAGCAGGCGGCGATCGGCGCCGCCACGTCAGGGAACCAGGCGGCCAGCCAGCGTTCGCCGTAGTCGAGGTGCTCGGCTTCATCCTCCAGCACCTCCCGGAGGATCGGCGCCGCGTAGGGATCGGCCACCGGCTGGTAGCAGCGGTATGCGGCCACCGCGAAACTCTCCACGATCAGGCACTGGATCACCAGGGCACTGACCCGGTCACCGGCACGGATCGCCTCGGCGAAGAGCCGGTGCAGCGGTGCGAACAGCCGGTGGGCCAGCGGCAGATCCGGGCGGATCCCCAGGGACCGGCCGCAGCCCAGGAAGTCGCGGGCGTGGCGTCCCTCCATCGCGGCCAGCTGCTCCAGGTCTTCCCGCTCGTCCGGCAGGAGGCCTGCCAGCAGGCGGAAATGGCGATCCGCCAGCCCTTCACCCACGATCACCAGGCCATTGATGCGGCTGTAGGCCTCGCGATATGCGGTGGTGAGTTCCAGGTTGGCCATGGCTCGGGTGACAGGGGAGCAGAACTGGTGATGGAGGGACGCCGCGCTCAGGCCGCTTCGGCCCGCTGCATCGGCTGGCAGAACTGGCGCAGCAGCAGAGCGCCGAAGCGAAGCTTCAGCCCCCATTGGCGCAGCGGTCCGCCCCCCCCTCGCGGGCCGCCTGCAGCTGCTGGAAACAGGCCACGAGTCGATCCCGCAGGTCGATGTAGTGGCTGTTCTCCAGGTCGAACACCCAGGGGAAGACCCGGCGGGCGGTTCGGTTGGTCTGGCGCATCACCTCCGCATCAAAGCGGGCGGGATCCATGCCCAGGATCCGGTAGAAATCCCCACGCTCACAGACCGTGAGGCTGTGGGTGAGAAACACCGACCAGAGAAAGAAGCGACTGAGCAGCTTGCCGCGGAAACCGGACCGCAGGGCGGGCCAGCAGCGGATCAGCATGTTGAAGATGTCGCCGTGGCGGTTCTCGTCCTGGCACCAGGGTTCGAAGAAATCGAACAGCGGCGCGAAGTTGTTGTCGGGATGGGCCTTGAGGTGGCGATCGATGAGGATGTAACGCCAGTAGCCGATCTTCTCCGACAGGAACACGCTGTAGAGCACCCAGCTGAGCGGGAACCAGGTGATCGGCCGCTTGGTGCTCAGGGTGGGGAGATCGATCTCGATGCCCTCCGCCACCAGCGCCCGGTTGAGGAAACCGGCATGGCGTGCCTCATCGCGGGCCATCAACTGGAACAGACGCCCCATCTCGGGGCGCTGCGCCTGGAACAGCCGCCGCGAGAGCTCCTTGAACAGCAGGAAGCCGGAGAACTCCGACACGCAGGAGCGCACCAGATAGCTCTCGTAGGCCTCCTTCTCCTCGGTGCTCAGGGACCTGAGGCGATCGAGCGGGGCCTTGCGATCGAAGTGCTCGCGGTTGTAGTCGGCCTCCATCTCGGCCAGCATCGCCTCGAAGGCAGGCCGCTGAAGCTCCAGATCGGTGCGGGCCGCCTTGGCGATCTCGGTGGTGTAGAAGCGGGGGGTGAGCAGGTCCTCGCGCAGGTGGGGGGCGGCAGGCACGGCCGACGTGGATGCGGTCCCGGAAGTCATGGTGGTGGTCGTCATCGCACGGCGGGGGAGAGGGTGAAAGGGGCTTGATGGGCGCCTTGCCGAGCACGCGCATAGGCGATCGCATCCGCGCCGGAGCGGTGCTGGCGGAACCACGCCTGGATGTCCATCAGCCAGGCGAGCCGGGCGATGTGCAGGCTCTCGGTGCGGACCAGGCCATCCGCGGCCAGAGCGGCTGCCTGCGCGTGGGCGGCGCGATGGCCGCCGCACAGACAGCCCCGTTCGGCCAGCCAGCGCTCCTCGAGGCGCAGGTGAAGGGCCAGCGCCCGCACCAGGCGGTGGCAGCCGCGCCGATGATCCTCAAGAACAGCAGCGCAGAGATCGGCCTCGGCCACGGAGTGGTGATCGATCAGCTGATCGAGCAATCGCTCGAGCCGATCGTGCTGGCGCTCGAGCAGGACCCGCTGCTCATTCCAGCCGCGTGGCCACCAGAACGCCCCAGCCCTGGCGACGGGAGCACGGTCCGGCTCGGCGGCCCGGGGCGGCAGGTCCAGAAGCAACACCATCGGACAACGTCATAACGACACCGTGATACTACAGGAACTGGTCATCGCGCTTCCGCGTCTCTGCGTTCCTGTCTGCGAATCGCGTTAGGCTCTGCCCTATCTGCCCCCTTTCAAGCGGCCCGAGCTGTCGTCTCACATCCTCGCCCTGGCCCCACGCCAAGGCGTCCTCGCACTCACCCCTTCACCATGGAAGCCCTGGCCGACTACTTCAAGGTGTTCTCCGAGCCCAATCGCCTCACCGTGCTCGAGACCCTTCGTCAGGGCCCCCTGAACGTCACGGCGGTCGTCGAGAAGACCGGCCTCAGCCAGGCCCTGGTGTCCAAGCACCTCAAGCTGCTCACGATCGCCGGCGTGGTGCGCCGCCGTCCCGAGGGCAGCCTCGTGTTCTATGAGGTGATCGACAAGGGCGTTTTCCAGTTGCTGGGTCAGGCCCGCAAGCTCATGCTCGCTTCCCGACGCCAGCAGCTCGATGCCCTCGCGGCCATCCTCTGACCTCCCCACCAGCCTGGACGCCCTGCGAGAGGCCCTGGCCGCCGGCCGGCGCCACTTCCCCGGTCTGCGGCTCGGGAACCTCGACGGGGTCGACCTGGACCTGGCGGACTGCGACCTGCACGGAGGCTGCTTCAAGGAGGCCCGGTTCGGCCGGGCCCGCCTGGCCGGGGCGAACGTGGAAGGCGCCTGTTTCCAGCAGGCCCTGCTCTGGGGGGCCGACCTTTCCGGGCTGGCCGCCGGGCGATCCTTCTGGCATGACGCCGACCTCTCGGCGGCCCGGCTGCAGGGGGCCGACCTCGGCGGGGCCCTGATGCACCGCTGCTGCCTGCGGGGGGTACTGGCGGCGGGCAGCCGCTGGCGGGAGTGCCGCCTGGTGGAAGCCGATTTCCGCAGCGGCCTCGACCAGCGCACCGATCTCGGCGGGGCCGACTTCCGGAGCGCCGACCTCAGCTTCGCCCTGATGCAGGGCGCCCAGCTGCAGGGCAGCGATCTTCGCGGTGCCTGCCTCTACGGCTGCAGCATGGTGGCCGCCGACCTCCGCCGGGCCGATCTGCGCGGCTGTGACCTCCGGGACACCGATCTGCGGGACGCCATGCTGGAGGACACGCTGCTCAACGACGCCCTGCTGCCATGACCGACTGCTTCGACCTGATCGTCCTGGGGGCGGGCTCCGGCGGCCTGGCCGCGTCGAAACGGGCTGCCTCCCATGGAGCCTCGGTGGCCATCGTGGAGGGCGACCGGGTGGGGGGCACCTGCGTGATCCGCGGCTGCGTGCCGAAGAAACTGCTGGTCTACGGCTCGGCCTACCGGCACCTGCTCGCCGATGCGTCCAGCTACGGCTGGCAGCTTGACGGATGCCGCCCCGATGCCTCCGTGCTGCTGGCGAACGTGCGCCGCGAGGTGGACCGGCTCAACACGCTGCACATCGGACTGCTGGAGAAGGCAGGGGTGGAGCTGGTGCGGGGCTGGGGCCGCTTCGCCGATCCCCACCATGTCGACGTGGTCGACGCCTCGGGGGGGATACGGCGCCTGATGGGCAAGCGGATCCTGATCGCCGTCGGTGGCCGGCCCCACCGGCCGGTGTTCCCGGGGGCGGAACTGGCCTGGGTGAGCGACGACATGTTCCTGCAGGAGCGCTTCCCCGAGCGGGTGGTGGTGGTGGGAGCGGGCTTCATCGCCTGCGAGTTCGCCTGCATCCTGCACGGCCTCGGCGTGGCGGTGACCTTGCTGGTCCGGGGGGATCACCTGCTGCGGGGCTTCGACCGGGAGGCCTCCAGCGCGGTGCAGGAGGCCATGGAAGCCGAAGGCATCGAGATCCGCTTCGCCCACAGCCCGGCGGCCATCACAGGAGTGCCGGTGGATCTGAAGGTCACCACCCAGAGCGGCGAGGAGCTGGCCTGCGGCGGCGTGCTGCTGGCCACGGGGCGTCGTCCGTTCCTGGATGGCCTGCAGCTGGAGTGCGCCGGGGTGGCGATGGAGGGTCATCGCATCCCAGTCGATGCGGACCAGACCACGAACGTGCCCCACATCTACGCCGTCGGCGACGTGACCGACCGGGTCAATCTGACGCCGGTGGCCGTGGACGAGGGCCGTGCCTTCGCCGACACCGTGTACGGCAACAAGCCCCGGCGGGTGGATCACGACCTGGTGGCCAGCGCCGTGTTCAGCCAGCCGGAGCTGGCGGGGGTGGGCCTCACCGAGGAGGCCGCCGTCGAACGCTTCGGCGCCGAGGGGATCCGGGTGCACCGGGCCCGCTTCCGGCCGATGGCCCAGGCC
Source organism: Cyanobium sp. CACIAM 14 (assembly GCA_000708525.1). GTDB lineage: Bacteria > Cyanobacteriota > Cyanobacteriia > PCC-6307 > Cyanobiaceae > Cyanobium. The sequence continues at coordinate 16,451 of JMRP01000009.1, read as the reverse complement.
CTGCCGGCCCGGGGTCCCCGGGTGCTGCTGAAACTCATCGTGGAAGCCGCCAGCGACAGGGTGGTGGGCTGCCACATGGTGGGCGACCACAGCGCCGAGATCATTCAGATGGCGGCGATCGCCATCGGCATGGGCGCCACCAAGGCCGACTTCGACCGCACCATGGCGCTGCACCCCTCGGTCGCCGAGGAGTTCGTCACGATGGCGGGCTGAGCGCGGCCGGCCGGGCGCTGCAGCGATCGGCAGGGGGTCGTCGCGGCGGGGGCCTCAGAGCTCGTCCTCGACCTCCGGCTGGATGGTGCAGTCGCTCAGCGGGTAGCTGACACAGAGGAGGGCATAGCCCTCCGCGATCTGCTCGTCCTCGAGGAAGCTCTGATCGGACTGATCGACGCCGCCCGAGAGGATCCTGCCGGCGCAGGTGCTGCAGGCGCCGGCGCGGCAGGAGTAGGGCAGCTCGACGCCCTGCTCCTCGGCCGCGTCGAGGATGTAAGTGTCGTCAGGACAGGTGAACGTCTTCCCTCCTTCGAGGGTGATGGTGAAGCTCGCCATGGGCTTGCCGGGATCCGTGGGGCGGTTCGGAAATCCTTGGGGAGCCCTTGCAGGGAGGCTGTGTCGGTGAGCACAGGGTTCGGCTCGCAGACCTCACCAACACGCCGGGGGTCGGCCGCACCTCCAGACCCTAGGAAGACGGGGCCGCCGGAAAGCCCCAGGCCCGCCGCAGGGCGGGATCGGAGAGCTCCCAGGCATGTTCGCTGGCCACGACGGTGGCGTGGACGGCCCGATAGCCCAGGCCCCTCTCGTGGCGATGCCGGTTCAGCAGCCGGCGGAAGCGGCGACTCTCCTCCAGAAGCTGCTCCACGTGCTGGGCACCACCGGCGCCGGCCTGCATGGTGGGCTCGCGGGCGCAGAGTTCGAGGGTTTCGATGTGCTGCTCCAGCCAGGCGGCCTCATAGTCGAGCATCGCGTCGCTGCAGGCCTCGAGCTGGCTGCCGTAGAGACGCAGATGCTCCTCCAGCAGGGCATCATCGCTCCGCCGATCCTGGGGCGGGGAGGGCGAGCGGTCGCGCAGCCGCTCCATGATCTGTCGCAGATAGCTCATCGACGGGGACTCGTGGGGGCAGGGGAGGGGGTTCAGACGGCCGCCAGGCCCCTCTCGTTGAAGACACCCTCGAACAGCACCGAACTCAGGTACCGCTCGCCGGAATCGGGAAGCACCACGACGATGGTGCGCCCCTCGAAGGCCTTTTCGCGAGCCAGCCGCAGCGCGGCCACCGTGGCGGCGCCGCAGGAGATGCCCGCCAGGATGCCCTCCTCCCGCATCAGGCGGCGGGCCATCGTCACGGCCTCCTCGTCGCTCACGGCCTCCACCCGGTCGACCAGGGAGAGATCGAGGTTGGCCGGAACGAAACCGGCACCGATGCCCTGGATCTTGTGGGGGCCAGGCCGGAGTTCCTCCCCCGCGATCGTCTGACGGATGACCGGGCTGCCGGCGGGCTCCACCGCCACCGACACCAGGGACTGGCCCAGGGTGGTCTTGATGTAGCGGCTCACCCCGGTGATCGTGCCGCCGGTGCCCACGCCGGCCACGACGGCATCCACCACACCGCCGGTGTCCTTCCAGATCTCCGGGCCGGTGGTGTCGTGGTGGATGCGGGGATTGGCGGGATTCATGAACTGCTGGAGCATCACCCAGCGATCCGGTTCCGATTCGGCCAGTTCCCTGGCCGCGGCAATGGCACCACCCATCCCCAGCCGGCCTTCGGTGAGCACCAGATGGGCGCCGTAGGCGGTGAGCAGCTTGCGCCGCTCGAGACTCATCGTCTCCGGCATGGTGAGGGTGAGGGGAATGCCGCGAGAGGCGGCCACGAAGGCCAGGGCGATGCCGGTGTTTCCGCTGGTGGGTTCGATTAGCGCCTTGCCGGGCCCCAGCAGGCCATCCTGTTCCGCCTGCCAGATCATCGCCGCGCCGATCCTGCACTTGACGGAATACGCGGGGTTGCGACCTTCGATCTTGGCCAGAACCCGGGCTCCGCACCCCTGGGTGACCCGCTGGAGCTCCACCAGTGGCGTCTTGCCGATGGTGAGGCTGTTGTCGGCATAAATGGGGCTCATCGCGGTCACTCTGGATCCGATCCTCTGGGCACCATAGACAGCGTCACCGGTGGGGGTACTGTCAAGCCGGTCAAGCACATGGCCGTGGCACAGACGACCCATAGAATCCGCGCCAGCCAGAAATAACTCCCAGCCATGGAGAAGGGTCAGGGGTGAAGACAGCGATCCCCGGGGTGAATGGCCCCACCACCTTCCTGCTCTTTCTGCTCTCCATCGCCGTGGTGACCGTGATCTTCGATCGCGGCCGCTATTGGTTGCAGTGGTGGCGCAGCCGCAAGGTACGGCGTCAGGACTGGGAGAGGATCCTCAGCGAGGGGAACCCCTCCGGCGCTGAACGTCTCCTGGAGGACTGGGATCTGGAGATGCGCTTCGGGGAACCGCTGCTGCAGGCGGCCACCGTGCTGGCGCCGCTGCTGGGGCTGACGGGGACGGTGCTGGGACTGATGGAGGTGCTCTCCGTGCTCGGCGACCGGTTGCTGCTGCCCCCCGGAGCGAACCTGGCCGGCTACGGGAAGGTGATGCTGAGCACCGCGCTCGGTCTGATCGTGAGTCTGATCGCCAGCGCCGGGCTCTTCCTGAACCAGTGGCTGCGGCACAGCCAGCGTCTGCGGCTGCAGCGGCTGGGGCGTCGGCTCACCGCCGCTGCAGGCCGATGACCCACGCCCTCACCTGCCTGGTGGGATGCACCCTGCTGCTGTGCGGATCGGTGGCGGCGATGGCCGACCTGGCCAGGGATCGGCAGCCCAGGGTGCGACCTGAGAGCCCCGGCGCCGTCACAGCCACCCTCTGGGTGGTGGAGGGGGCGGACGGGCGCTGGTACGTCAACGGGGAACCCTTGACACGCAGCCGGCTGCCGAACCTGCTGGCCGCCCAGCCCGGCAAGGTGGACATCCGCTTCCTGCCGTCGGCGAGCCTGTCCCTGGGAGAGGTGGCACGATCGCTGGCCCAGCTGAGGGCAAGCACCCCCCACCCGGTGGCTCTTGGCCTGCGGGAGGAACGGCCATGACCAGAGCCGCAGCTCCCCCACCCGGATGGTCGCGGACCATCGATGCCTGGGCCCTCTCCGCCATGGCCACGGGGCTGTGCCTGTTCACGCTGGCCCTGCTGCTGGTGCCCCAGCGCCTGGCCCAGCGCCCGGCCAGCCAGGGAATCGTCAGCCTGCACATGGCCGGCGACGGGCAGTTCCGGCTGTGGAACCAGTCGGTCCCGGCCGATCGGCTGGTTGCCGTGCTGCGGAGGATGGAAGGTCAGGCCAATCGAGCGACCGTTCGGCTCATTCCCGACCCCGACGTGCCCTGGGGATCGGTGCAGCGGCTGGTGGGACAGCTGAGCGCCATGGGGCTGCCACTGGAGCTGCAACTGCCGTGAAAGCCAGCCTTCCCCGCCGGCTGCGTTTCCGGCCCGGCCCCCTGCCCCACCCCTTCCGGGGCTGGCAGAGGGCACTGCTGCCCCTGCTCGTGGCCCTGGCCCTCAACGGAGTGCTGTTCCTGCCCACCCTGCGGATGTCCTCCGGGCCGACGGCAGGGCCGGCCTCCAGGACCTTGGACGACACGCCCGAACTGCTGCGTTTCAGTCGCCGTCAGGCCCGGGAACCGGGCCTGCAGATGCTTCCCCTTCCCTCCCAGGCCGGCCTGCTGCCACCGCCACCACCGGCGGAGCTGGCATCCCCGAACGCTCCGGCACTGCCGAAGCGGGAGCAGGGGAAGCCCGATTTGCCCCCCCATGGCGGAGCCGGGGCGGCGGGCTCCAAGGGGGCTCCGGGGCCGACCCAGGAACCGCCGGCAACCGAAGCGGCCGGGCTGGCCGCCCGGATGCTCACCCTGGCGCTCGGCGTACGGGCCGCGGAGGGTGAGGAGGCCTCCAGCCTGCAGGGGCTCTGGGAGCAGGCGACGGTGACGAAGGACTCTCCCCCGGAGCTGCCGGCCCTCCCCCAGGAGGTGGAGGTCCGCCAGATGCCCCTGGCCAAGGCCAGAACCGGAGGTCTGCCGCTCCAGGCTCCACAGGCGGCGTTGACCGGAGGCCGGGTGCTGCTGCTCTGGCCCGCCGGGCAGACCCTCTGGATCGTGCGTCAGGGACCCGCCTAGCCGGGGGCCAGGGCCGCCAACCCGCCGAACAGACGGCGAAGGGCTTCTTCCAGTTCGGCGGGGCCGAGCATGCCGTAGCTGATCCGCAGCACCCCCGTCCCGCCGGCCGTGGGCAGCCCGAAGCTGTCCCCCGGCAGGGCCGCCACGCCATGGTCCAGCACCAGCCGCTGCATCAGCCGCTCTCCCCCCGGCGCGGTGGGGAAGCGCAGCAGACCGTAGAAGGCGCCATCGGGAGGCCCGAGCAGCTCCACCGGCAGCCCGCCCCGCTGCGCCGCTGACACGGCCGCCAGCAGTTGCCGCCGGCGCTCTCCCAGAGCCGCGATCAGGGGCCCGCACCAGGCCGGGCCCGCCTCGAGGGCGGCCAGGGCCGCCCGCTGACTCACCTGGCACGGGCAGATCAGCACCGTGTCCTGGACCTTCGTGAGGGGCCCCAGCAGCTGGCGAGGCACCGCCGCATAGCCCACCCGCCAGCCGGCCATGCCGTAGGCCTTGGAGAGGGAGAACAGGGACACCGTGTGGGCACCGCTGCCAGACAGGCGCCCGGGACTCCGATGGGGCACCGGCCCATGGACGAACTCCGCATAGGCCTCGTCACTGATGTGGAAGAGACCATGGCGGGCGCACAGAGTGTTGATCGCCTCCAGGAGCTCCGGCGGAGTCACCAGGCCGCTGGGGTTGCCGGGGGAGATGGTCACGATCGCCCGGGTGCGGGCGGTGATGGCCTCCGCCAGCCGGTCGGGATCGGGCCCCAGGCCCGCCTCCACCGGCACGGGAACCCCACCGGCCAGACGGATGGCCATGGCGTGGTTGAAGTAGTAGGGCAGCGGCAGCAGCACCTCGTCGCCCGGGTCGCAGAGCACCTGGGCGATGGCGCTGAAGGCCATGTTGCTGCCGGCGGTCACCAGCACGTCACTGCCCTCGAGATCCAGGCCGCGCACCTCGGTGAGCTCCCTGCGGACGGCCTCCAGCAGCGGCTCCTCGCCCCGAACCGGGCCGTAGCGATCGAGGGCCCGGGGCGCTTCGGAGAGGGCGGCGGCCACGGCCTGCCGCACCGCCTCCGGTGGTGCCCACCCCACCATGCCCTGGGCCAGGGAGAGGGCATCGGGCCGCCGGGCCATCAGCGCGCCCACCTGCGGGATCACCGGATCGGCCACGGCCGCCATCCTGACGGCGGCAGCGGGCATCGCTGCGGCGCCAGCCGAGAGACCGCTCACCATCTCAGACCTCCATCGGCAGCAGGAGTTCGAGCACGGCCCCACCCTGGGGATGGTTCGCGGCCTGGACGCGACCGCCATGGGTGACGGCGATCTGCTGCACGATCGCCAGACCCAGCCCGCTGCCGCTCCTGTCACTGCGCCCCCGTGACGGATCGCCGCGGTAGAAGCGCTCGAACATGTGGGCGAGGTCGTCCTCGCTCAGGCCGGGGCCCTCGTCCCGGACGGTGAGCAGACACCAGCCTGCGCTTGCCTCCATCGCCACCCGCACCGTGCCGCCGTCAGGGCTGTAACGGATCGCATTGTCGAGCAGATTCAGCACGGCCCTGTGCAACCGGGAGCCGTCCGCCTGCACGGCCAGGGGCGCATCGGCCTCCATCGCCAGACGGACGGCGCGTCGCTCCGCCAGGGGCCGCAGGCCGGCCCAGACCTGCTGCACCAGTGCGGGCAGATCCACCGGGCTCTGGCGCCGCACCGCCTCCGGCAGGGTGTTCTCCAGCCGGGAGAGCTCCGTCAGATCGCCCACGAGCCGCTGCAGCCGCAGCAGCTCCCGCTGGAGCCGTTCCACCAGAACGGCGGTGGCGTCGTTGGCGTGGGCCGCCAGGCTGTCACCCACCAGCAGCAGGGCGGTGAGAGGGGTCTTGAGTTCGTGGGCCACGTCGCTGACCCACCGCTCCTGCTGCTCCAACTGGGCTTCGAGCGAACGACGGTTCTGCAGCAGCACCGCCACCCAGCCGCCCTCACCAGGCAGGGCCAGGGCCGCCAGTTGCTGATTGCCCAGCTGCCACTCCAGACGCTGGGGGCGCTGCCGCTGACGGGCGTCGCGGATCACGGCGAGCAGTTCGGGGGAGGGACAGACCTGCACCAGGGGCTCCTGACGCAGCAATCCTGCCCCGGCCACCTCCATCAGCCGTTCGGCCCGGGGGTTGATGAGCTGGATGCGATCACTCCCATCCAGGATCAGCCACCCCTCCGGGGCGCCGCCGATCCAGCCGTGCAGCTGGCGGGCCGACAGCCCCTCCAGGAACAGGCGCCTGCGGGAGAAACGGCGCGCCAGCCCCCAGCCCAGGGCCAGCCCAAGCAGCACGGCCAGCAGCAGCCCCATTCAGCCGAAGCGGTAGCCGAAGCCGCGCACGGTGACCAGATGCTCCGGCGCCGAGGGGTTGTCCTCCAGCTTCTCGCGCAACCAGCGGATGTGCACGTCGACGGTCTTGCTGTCGCCGAAATAGTCGTAGCCCCAGACCCGCTCCAGCAGCTTGTCCCGGCTCCAGACCCGGCGGGGATGCTGCATGAACAGCTCCAGGAGCCGGTATTCCTTGGGCGAGAGGTTCACCTCGACGCCATCCCGGGTGACGCGGCATTCCTCCGGAAACAGGCAGAGGTTGCCGTGCTGGAGCACCTTGACCGCCACTTCCGCCAGACGGCTGCGCCGCAGCAGGGCCCGGCAGCGGGCCACCAGTTCGCTCAGCCCGAAGGGCTTGATCAGATAGTCGTCAGCCCCCACCTCCAGGCCCAGCACCCGGTCGGTCTCGCTGTCCCGGGCGCTGACCACCAGGATGGGGGTCTGGTTGCCGGCGGCGCGCAACCTCCGGCAGAGGTCGAGCCCCCCCAGGCCGGGGAGCATCAGATCGAGCACCACCAGCGCGAATTCCTCCCCGGGCGGACAGGAGCTGAGGCTGTTCAGGGCCTCGCGTCCGTTGTCGCAGGCCGTGACGCGGAACCCCTCCAGAGCCAGCACGTCGCGGATGGTTTCGCGGATGGTGTCGTCGTCTTCGACGACCAGGAGCGGAAGGTGGGGCTTCATGGGCCCATTCTCCGTCTCCACGTCGGGCAGATCCCAGAACCGGTTCAACGGCGTGGAAGGTAGCTGACCACCAGACGCCTCTGGACGTCCATCTGCAGCCAGCCCTCGTCGCGCAGGTTGCCGATCACCCGGGTCACCGTCACCCGGGTGGTGGCCAGTGCACTGGCCACTTCCTGATGGGTGAGCCGCAGATTGAGGCGCAGACCCGACTCACAGGGCTGCCCGTACTCGCTGGCCAGCAGCTCGAGGAAGCCGCGCACCCGCTCATCGACGCGCTTGAGTCCCATCAGGGCCAGCAGGGCCTGGCTCTGCTGGAGCCTCTGGCCCAGGGCGTCGAGCATGGCCGCCGCCAGGGCCGGGTCCTCCCGGATCTCGCTGCAGCTGAGGCAGAGCAGGTCTGTGTCGGCGAGGGTGGTGGCGGTGTAGGCCTCGACCCCATTGAGTGGATCGCCGAAGGGCTCGTTGGGACCGGCCATCCCGAGGAGGATGTCGTCGCCGTGGATGGTGATGGCGCTGAGCTTGACCATCCCGCGAACCACGAGCCAGATGTTGTTCTTCAGCAGCGGAACATGGCTGCCGGCACTGATCTGAACGAGACTGCGCTTCTGAAAACTGGCTTCCAGAAGTTCACGGAATCCTTCCTTGCTGCCCTTGTTGCCGTTGTTGCCCCTGCTGCCGGATTCACGGGAGGGCGTGAAGACCATCGTGAGAAGCGCGTCGGATGCAGCGAACTGTATGCAGCGACACCCGGAACACGGGCAAAGGGCTGGTAGCTATCCGGTTAAGAGATGGGTAAGAAAAAGGATCTGTCCGCTCTCTCCTCGGGCGTGGATCGGTGGAAGCGAAAAGAGGGAGGCTCATGCCTCCCTCTCGGGATGATCGGCCCTTCTGGAGGGAGAAGGGCCCGGGGTCAGCTGCCGATCCTGGCCACCGCCTTCTTGGAGGCGCTGAGGATGGCGCCCCTCAGGGGCACGTAACCGATGTCGTCGGCCTTGTTCTGGGCCGCCGGGCTGAGCAGATGGAGCATCGCCTTGCGGATGGTGCCGGCCTTGGGGCCATTGCCCTTCTCGTAGGCGAGGATCCAGGTGAGGGTGGAGATGGGATAGCTCTCGGAGCCGGCCGGATTCGGGTCCTCACCGGCAAGGTTGCCGTCGAGTTTGATGTTGTTGAGGGCAGCGGAACCTCCCTTCAGCCCGGGCATCACGAACTTGCCCTCCTTGTTCTGGATGGCGGCAGCCTTGATCGGCCCCTTCACGAAGGCCTGGTTCACATAGCCCAGGGCCCCGGGGGTGTTGGTGATGATGCCGGCCACCCCTTCGTTGCCCTTGCCGCCGACACCGACGGGCCAGTTGACACTCTTGCCGGCGCCCACCTTGGACTGCCAGGCGGGGGAGAAGGCCGAGAGGGAATTGGTGAAGGCGAAGGTGGTGCCGGAGCCGTCAGAGCGGTGCACAACCTTGATGGGCCCCTTGCCGCACTTGAGCTGGTCCCAGGTGGTGATCGTGCCCATGTAGACATCGACCAGTTGCTTCTGGGTGAGCTTCAGGGCCTTGCAGTCCGGCTTGTTGTAACCAATGGCGATCGTGCCCCCCACCGTCGGGAACTGCACAACACCGCGGCTCACCTTGGCGGCTTCCGATGCCTTGATGGGTTCATCGGTGGCGCCGAAGTCCACGGTGCCGGCAACGAACTGGCGCACACCGGCACCGGAGCCCACCGCCTGATAGTTGACCTGGACACCGGAACTGGCCAGGCTGGCGAAAGCGCTTTGGTAGAAGGGTGCAGGGAAGGTGGCCCCGGCGCCGCTGATGGTGCTCTGGGCGAGGGCGGCGAGTGACACACCGGCGCCGACGGAGAACACCGTGCCGAAGATCAGGGCCTTCTTGGCGAAGGTCATCGAGAAGCAGAAGGGGGCGATGCCTTGTTAGCAACCGCAGGGCGGCCCCAACGTTATGGAGCGATTAAGGAGCGCTCAAGATCCTCTCGCCGCTCGTTGCCCTCCAGGCCGAAGACCCGCGGCCCCTCGGCCGTCAGCGCTGGCCGGGCGCGCGGATCTGCTCGAAGCTGCGGCGGATGGCCTGGCTGATGGTGAGCCCGATGGGCAGATCGCCGCCGAAGGAGGTGCCGATCAGGTGGCGGTAGAGCTTGCCCTCCACCACTCGGTAGGTGTCCGCAGGGAGGGGGATGATGCCGGCCTTTTCCGCGAAGCCAAGGCCCCGCTGGATGGTGAAGGTGAGAAAGCTCCGCACCTCCGGCTGCTCCAGCAGCGCCCTGTTGTTGACATAGATGAACAGGGGACGGGAAAGAGGCTGATACAACTCCCTCTGCACGTTGACGAGGGAGGGGAGCACGGTTCCCCTGGGGCCTTCGATGGGCAGGGCCCTCAGGCGGGAGGCATTGTTCTCGTAATAGGAGAAACCGAAATAACCAAGCGCGTAGGGGTTGTTCACCACACAACGCACCGTGTCATTATCATCTTCGCTGCCACTGTAATCACGGCGGGAGCTATCCGCAGAACCATTGATAGCCTTGTTGAAATAGTCGAATGTGCCAGAGTCCTTGCCTGGGCCGCAGAGCCTGATGGGCTTGTCAGGCCAGGAGCCATTGACCTGGTTCCAGCGGGTGATGCGCCCCTGGGCCTTGCGGCTCCAGAGCCTGGACAGCTCAGGGAGGCTGATGGATCTGAGCCAGGTGTTGGCTGGGTTCACCACCACGGTGACGGCATCGAAGGCCACCGGCAGCTCGATGAACGTGATGCCCCGGGCGGCGCAGGCCTTCAGCTCCCGGCTGTTGATGGGTCGCGAGGCATTGGCCATGGGGATCCGGCCGCTGCAGAAGCGGCGGAAACCGGCCGTGCTGCCGGTTTCCTTCAGCACGATGCTCCCCTTCCTGTCCGGGTACGAGGCCTCGTAGGCCCTGACCGCCACCTCCATCAGGGGGAAGACGGTGCTGGAGCCTTCGATGCGGACCGGAGCACCGGAGCGCCCCTGGGCGAGGCTGGCCAAGGGGCTCGACGCGGTGACCACGCCGAGGGCGACGGCAGCGGCGGAAAGGCCGGCAGACCTGAGGAACCGCCGGAGCGGAGATCGATCGGGCATGGAACGTGGCAACGCGGCAGCTCCTGCGCCGACTCTGAACCCACTCCAGCGGCCATGGGGTTAAGGGCAGGTTGTCACCCGGATGACGGCAGGGAGCGGGCCCGGATCACCGGAAACCACCGCCATTCCAGGCTCAGCCCTGGCCGGTCCAGTCCTCGAACCAGCCTCTGCGCCACAGCCACCAACCCTGGAGGGCGGCGACCACGCCCATGGAGAGCAGCACGATCAGATAGCCGTGCCGCCATTTCAGCTCGGGCATGAACTCGAAATTCATGCCGTAGATCCCGGCGATGAACGTGAGCGGGGCAAAGATGCTGGTGAGGATCGTGAGCGTCTTCATCACTTGGTTCATGCGGTTGCCGATGGTGGCCGCATAGGACCGGGTGATGGCATCGCACTGACTGCGCAGGGCTCCGCAGGCCTCGAAGAGCTGGTCCACCAGTTCGGCCATGTCCTGGAAGCCCTCCATCGCCTCGGGGCCGAGCAGCCGCTGGCGCTGACGCTGACGCAGCAGGAACCGGATCTGATGGCGCAGGGGCCAGATCTGGCTGCGGATCGTGCGCAGGTTGGTGCGGTACTCGAAGGCCCGGTGCAGGATCCGCGGCCTGGGCCTGCGCAGGGCGGCTTCCTCCAGCGCATCCAGCCGCTGGGCGATCGCCTCCAGCATCGGGAACAGGTCATCGAGGATGTCATCGATGAGGAAATGCAGGATGTCATCCAGATCCCGGTCCTCCTTGGCCCCGGGATGATCGAGCAACCAGTGGCTCAGATCGGGAAAGGGATCGCCGACGCCCCCCTCCTCCAGGGTGATCAGCAGACCCGGCATCAGCACCAGGGACACCTGGTCGCTCACCAGATGGGCCGGTTCCTGGGCGAAGCTGAGACGGTGCAGCACCACCAGCAGCACCTCCTCCAGACCTTCCAGCTGGGGCCGCTGAGGCACGTCGAGCAGGGCGGGCAGCAGCACGGCCGGCACCCCCAGGCGATCGAGGAGCGTGGTGATCCGGCGGCGATCCCCGAGCCCGCGCAGCCGCAGCCACAAGGGAACCCCGGCGGCCCGCATCTCCACCAACCCATCGATGCCGGGGTCCCGCCGGCGCACGGGACCGGAAGGCTCGAACACCACCAGATCGGCCCGGGTGGGCCCGAGGCCGCCGTGGACGAACAGGTGGCTGGGCAGACCGGCCGGACGCTGCTCGAGGCGCTGGGAGTTGAGGGCTCCCGGTGTCAGGCGCAGCACGGGGGTTCACCGCGTTCGGGCGCATTCAACCGCAGCCAGGGGCGGGTGGAAACGCATCGGGGGCGCGGACAGGGCGGCGTACGGGCCATGGCCGGGTGCCCGGCGGCGTGTTTACGAACCCTTAATCGATTCCTCGTTATGTTGAACGTCGTGTGGGTTGGCGCATTGGCAGGCGGCGACGTTCTTGGAACCCGGGATCCTGCGCCCGGAGGTGATGAGATCCTGGTGCGCTCGCCGATGGAAGCCCACGGCAGTTATCGCGGCCGGGAATGGTCACCGGAGCGGCTGATGTTCCATCAGAACCTGGAGACCTTCGCCGAACAGGTGGGCCTGATCGTTGGCCTGCAGGCCAACGGCAAGCTGAGCCAGGAGCAGGCGTTCCACCAGATCAAGAAGATCTGGAAAACGATCAAGCAGAGCAAGGAGACCCTGCTGCCCGACGGCGGCACCCCAGAGCGGGACTGACCCCCCGGCACCCACGGTGGACAGCGCCGGCAGGCGCCGCGAGTCTCCGCATGGTTGCCCCGTGCGGCCCGGATCACTGCTGTGGCCATGGCTCACAGGTGCGGCGAGGGCTCGCAGTTGCTCCGGAAGGCCACGCAGGCGAGGAGCGGCTCCGTGCGCTCCCTGCGCTGCGGAGCGTTCCTGCTCGCGATGGCGCGCAACGTTCGCACGGCGGCGGTGATGTTGGGTCCCTTGTTGAGCATCACGGCGCCGGCCCGGGCACCCATGGCCGCGTCGGTGATCTCCGCGCGGGTTGGCCGGCCGTGATGGGCCATGGTGTCGAGCACCTGGGTGGCCCAGATGCAGGGGACATGGGCGGCCGCGCAGATGCGCAGGATCTCCTCCTGGATCTCGGCCAGCGCCTCCCAGCCGCATTCGATGGCCAGATCCCCCCGCGCGATCATCACCCCGAGGGGTGACCCCTGCCGCATGGCCATCAGCAGCAGGCGCGGCAGGTTGAGGAAGGCACGGCGGGTCTCGATCTTGAGGATCAGGGCCAGATCCTCACGGCCATCCCGCTCCAGCGACCGGCGCAGGGCCTCGATATCGGATTCCCGGCTCACGAACGAATAATTCACGATGTCGGCATGTCCGGCGGCGAAGGCCAGATCCTCGATGTCCTTGGCCGTCAGCGCCGGGGTGCGCAGGTCACTGTCGGGAAGGTTGATCCCCTTGTCGGCGACCAGCCGGCTGCCCCGGGCGCGGGCCCGGTTGATCTCCAGGAGCACCTCCTCGGCCGCCACCGCCCGGATCACGGCGGCGATGCGGCCCTCGTCGAACAGCACCCGCTCCCCGAGGCGCAGATCGAAGAACACCTCCGGCAACGTGCACGGCAGGGTGCCTTCTCCCTGATCCGGCTCCGGCGTCAGCCTCACCAGATCGCCGGGCCGCAGCCAGCGCTCCCCCCCACCGGCGGCAGGGCGGCCACTTCCAGCCGGCGATCTCCACCCAGCTGCCGGAACACCAGGCCGGAGGTGAGATGGCAGCTCTGGCGGCAGTGGAGCAGCACCCCCTCGGAGCGCAGCGCCCGGACGGTGAAGCGCCGGCGTCGCCCTGAAGCGTCACGCCCCTCGAGACGATCGCCGGGTCTGAGCCGTTGCCAGCCTCTCCCCGTCACCGGCAGCAGGACCACGCCCTCCTCCAGCGTTGCCGGCGGCGCGTCCTGCGGCACCGCCAGGAGTCGCGCCGGCCGCAGGCGCCTGCCCAGGCGATCCCGCACGGGGCGGACCCGGATCACGGCGGGCTTGGGATCGAGAGAGCCGGTGCGGAGTCTCGGCCCCCCCAGATCCATGGCGATCCGGCAGGGTCTGCCGGTGCTGCGCCGGGCCTGGGCCACTCCCTCCACCAACCGTGACCAGACGGCCGGATCGTCGTGGGCGCAGTTGATGCGGGCGATGGTCATGCCGGCCTCGACCAGCTCGGCGATCAGAGCCGGATGGTCGCCCGCCTCGGCCGGCAGGGTGACCATGATTCCCGCGGCCCCTTCGGCCGTCATGGATCCGAACAGCCGGTCGCAGTGGCTCTGCAGGACCGCCTGTCCCCGCAGCGGGGGAAGCCCTGCCGGCCGAGGCTGATCCGCGCCGCCGGGGCGGCGGCCATCGAGACACTCCAGCGCATGGATCACGGCCTCCAGACTCGCCAGCAGATGGCCATCGCAGCCTTCGAAGGAGCAAAGCCCCCGCTGGCGCAGCGCCGGAGCCAGGCCGGGGTGGGCGTGACGATGAAAGGCGATGAAATGAAGCAGGTTCAGGGCGCTGGGCCGGAAGCGCTCGTGGATCAGCTGCAGGCTCGCGGCCTCCTCCACTTCGATCGTGCGCATCGAGGCCCGCAGGCCCCCGAGAGCCTCAAGCAGATCCAGCGCCTCGCCCGTCGCGTCGCCAGGCCCGTCGCCGGCCCGGTTGGAAGGATCCGGCCGCATCGGCGCCGCTGTCAGGCTTGTGGTCATCATCCCTCCAGGGTCATCGGGCTGATCGGACATCGCTCCGCTGCAGGGGTGGGCCGGCATCCCCCGCCGTGGCGGCGGCCTCCACCGGTTCCAGCCGGCAGCGGACTCCCTGTCGGCGCAGTTCCTCCACCAGCCGTTCGGCGATCTCCTGATCGAGGCCATCGGTGAAATGTTCGCTCCCGTCCAGCAGGGGGGCCACTGCCCCAGGGGCGGCCCCCAGGTGCCTGGCCAGGCACTGGATCGCATCGAAGCGGCGATCGGCGCGGGGGGCCCCCTCGAGGCGCACCCGCCAGCACGGCGGAGCCAGGAGAGCCAGTTCGATGCGCCGCAGCGCGGCCAGCGTCGCCAGGACGAGCAGCTGATCCCCCTCCACGAGCAGCACATCCAGCGATGGCAGCACCAGCGGAGCCCCCCGGCCCTGGCGCTGCAGCTGGACGGTGGTGACGCCGTAGCCGTTCTCGACACGGGCCAGGCTCAGCCCGTGCAGGCTGTCGCTGCTCTGGATGCGGTAGCGGACCAGCAGCAGGTTCTGGCCGCCGATGCGGCAGATCTCCTCCACCCGCTCCCCCAGAGCCGTGGCGACCACCGCATCGGCCACCAGATCCATGCTGGAGATCACCGTGACACCGCCGAGCAGGTCACCGAGCTGCTCGGCCGCCTCGACGGCATGGGCCAGGATCACCACCCGGGCCGAGGGCCAGCGGCGCTGCCGGTCGAGGGCCTCCTGCAGGTTGGCGAGCAGGTCGGACGAGAGCAGGCCGATCCCGTCCACCCGGCAGTCCCGCAAGGCGGCGAGCGCCGGCTCCCAGCGATCGAAGGCCGCCATCCCCGGTTCGGTGCGCGGCCGATCGGGACGGGAATCGATGCGGAGCACCCGGTGCCCGTCCCTCTCCAGGGCCCGGGCGACCTGCACCCCCAGTTCTCCCCCTTCCGCCACGAGGATCCTGCGGCTGCCGCGGCGGGGGCGGGCGGGCCGGCCGAGGCCGAATCGCTCCCGCAGCAGCCATTCCAGGATGAACGCCACAAGCGCCGAGGTGAGGACGGTGCCGATCAGGGAATAGATCAGCGTGATGGCGATCAACCAGGGTTCGGCCCCGGCGATGCCGGTGGCCTGCGGCAGCAGCACGTTGACGGGATCCACGTACTCCCCCAGCAGAAAGGCCAGGGTGACGAACACTCCCTGCTTCCAGCCGCCGGCGCGGGAAAAGAGAACCATGCCGACGCTCACCAGCAGGAGCAGGAACAGCAGCCCCATCCGCTCCTGGCGGCTGCGCTGACGCCACCAGCCCAGGGAGCAGCGCTGCTGCCGCAGCGAGGTTGCCAGGCCCCAAGGCGGTGCGGCCGCTGCCGCGGCGTCTCGGGAACGGGGCTGGTGGAGCCCCATGGGGGTGATCAGCAGCGCCGGTTGCGTCCCTGGCGCTCCCAGGCGGAGAGGGCGCTGCAGCCGGCGATCCTCGATGGTGCCCTCCAGAACGGCATAGGACTGGCCATCCACACGAAAGCAGGCCAGCTGGTCTCCTGGCCTGAGGGCCTCGGCGATCGCCCCTGCCGTGAGGATCAGGGGATCCACCACGGCCAGGCCCGGCAGGCGCTCTTCGAGCAGCGCACCGAGGCTGGCCAGCTGGCCGGAGGAGCGCACCACCACCTCGGCGGAGGGATTGAGCAGACGCACCTGCAGCGCCGCCTCCACATTCACCGTGCTCTCCGAACCGAGCAGCAGCACGGCGCGAGCCGTCGCCACGCCCGCCTGCCGAAGCACATGGGGCAGACGCATGTCTCCCAGGACCAGCGTGGAGCCGAAGCGTTCCTCCAGGCGCGGATCGCGCCAGCGGGGAGGGCGACAATCGAGGCCCGCGAGGGGGACATCGAAGGGGAGGAGCCTCAGCAGGCAGGCCTGGCCGAGGGAACCGAGCCCGCAGACCAGCACCATCCCCTCCCTGGGACAGGAGACGGCCGCCGCAGAAGGAGGCAGGCCGTCGCCGCCTGGCTGGCAGGAGGGGCCTGGGATGGGGCGACCCGACGCAGACCCCCATCCTGCCAAGCCACAGCAGCGGCGAAACGAAGGTCCGCAGACGGCAGCGGATGCGAAGTCCTGCAACATCCTGCGACGTCCTGCAACGGCTGGCTTTGGGGGCGGGAGGCCTTAACCCGGGCCCCGGAGCCTGGGAACACAACGGGTCCCGAAGCCGTCATGACCATCACCCCCCCTCCCTCCGCGGACCTCAGTGCGGCAGGTCGTTATGCCGATCCCCAGCGGAACGGTCTGACGACGCAGGATCTCGCCGACGGCATGGTGGAGCACCTCTTCTACACGCTGGGGCGAAGGGTGCAGGAGGCCGACGGCCACGACCTCTACATGGCCCTCAGCTACGCCGTGCGCGACCGGCTCATGGCCCGCTACCTGGCAGGCCTCGACGCCATCACGGCCTCGCCAAGCCGCGTGGTGGCCT
>JMRP01000008.1 GCA_000708525.1 Cyanobium sp. CACIAM 14 | reverse complement strand
ACGGATGCCGTCGATGTCGACGGGGGGCGCCGCGATGAAGGCGACGATGAAGCAGGTGGTGGCGGCCAGCAGAGTGGGGATCATCAGCACACCGAACCAACCGACGTACAGCCGGTTGTTGGTGGAGGTGACCCACTCACAGAACTGGTTCCACACCGAGGCGCCGGAGCGCTGTTGGAGAGTGGCGGTCATGAGTGCGAAAAGAAACAGCACCGAAGGTCGGCACGGGGCCGTCCCGGTGAGGGAGGTAGAGGCGGAATCCCACCGGCCAAAAGCGTAACAGAGTGTTGCGGAGTGTGAGGATGACTTCATGAAGAAAAGATGAGCTTCGTGTCCCCGCGTGACGGCCATCCCCGTGTCACCTGGAGTCCCAGCCTCACGCTGGTGCCCACCCACCACTGCTTCAACGCCTGCGGCTACTGCTCCTTCCGCCAGCCGCCCCCGGCCAGCAGGCTCGCCGCCGGTGCCACCCCTGCCGACGCGCTCTCTGATGCCGCTGCCTCTCATCTGTTGCGCCAGCGGCCCGAGGCCCGTGAGGTGCTGCTTCTCAGCGGGGAGGAGGTCCCCGGTTCGCCAGGGCGGCTGGCCTGGTTCGAGCGGCTGCTGCGGCTCAGCCGGCTGGCCCTGGCCCACGGCCGCCTGCCCCACACCAACGCCGGCCCGCTCTCCCTGCGGGAGATGGCCGCCCTCGGCCGCCTCAACCCCTCCATGGGCCTGATGCTGGAGGGGCTGGGCCCGGCGTACGACGAGCTGCACCGCCGTGCCCCCAGCAAGCGGCTCGAGGTGCGTCTCGGTCAGCTGGAGCAGGCCGGCCGGCTCGGCATCCCCTTCACCACCGGCCTGCTGCTGGGGGTGGGGGAGAGCCGCGCCGATCGCCGCGACGCTCTGGAGCTGCTGGCGCTCCTCCAGGACCGGTGGGGCCATCTGCAGGAGGTGATCCTGCAGCCCTGGCGCCCGGATGGCCTGGCGCCCCGGCCGCTGGAGCGCGCCGAACAGCACGACCTCCTGAACACCATCGCCGAGGCCCGCGCGATCCTGCCGGCAGAAGTGCATCTGCAGCTGCCGCCGAACCTCTGGCCAGTGGAGTGCCTGGTCGATGCCCTCGAGGCCGGAATCGACGATCTCGGTGGGATCGACACCGGCGATGTGATCAATCCGGCCTATCCCCAGCCCAGCCTCCAGTCCCTCGCCCAGCGGCTCGCTGCCGGCGGCTGGGAACTGAGGCCCCGCCTCTGCGTGCACGAAGCCTGGGTCCCCCGGCTGCCGGGGCCGCTGCGGCGTGCCGCTGCCGCCGCGGCGCGGTTGTTAGCGTCCGAGCACACCTTCGAGCTGCGCGAGCCGTGAGCGATCAACGGGTGCTGCTGGTGCGGCTGCCCTGCAATCCGATCTTCCCGATCGGCCCGATCTATCTGGCCGACCATCTCCACAAGCAGTTCCCGGCCCTGCCCCAGCGGATCCTCGATCTGGCCGCCCTGCCGCTCCTCGACGTGCAGCGGGTGCTCCTGGCGGTCGTCGACGAGTTCCGTCCCACCCTGCTGGTGTTCTCCTGGCGGGACATCCAGATCTATGCCCCGGTGGATGGCCGTGGCGGCAATCCGCTGCAGAACTCCTTCGAGGTGTTCTATGCCCGCAACCCCCTGCGGCGTCTGCGGGGAGCCCTCGGGGGCCTGCGCCTGATGGGGGCCTACTACGGCGAGCTGCGCCGCAATCTGGGTCTGATCCGCCGCGGCCTGCACCGGGCGCGGCGGCACCATCCCGGCGCCCGGGCGGTGCTGGGCGGCGGAGCGGTGAGTGTCTTCTACGAGCAGCTGGGTCGGCAGCTTCCGCGGGGCACGGTGGTGTCGGTGGGCGAAGGGGAACCGCTGCTGGAGAAGCTGGTGCGCGGCGACGACCTGACGAGCGAACGCTGCTACATCGCCGGCGAGCCCCCCCGCCCCGGACTGATCCACGAACAGCCCGCCGGCATGGAGAAAACCGCCTGCGACTACGACTACATCGCCTCGATCTGGCCCCAGCTCGAGTGGTACCTCGACGGGGGCGACTTCTACGTGGGGGTGCAGACCAAGCGGGGCTGTCCCCACAACTGCTGCTACTGCGTCTACACGGTGGTGGAGGGCAAAGCGGTGCGGGTGAACCCGGTGGAGGAGGTGGTGAAGGAGATGCGCCAGCTCTACGACCGGGGGGTGCGTGGGTTCTGGTTCACCGATGCCCAGTTCATCCCCGCCCGCCGCTACATCGATGATGCGAAGGAGCTGCTGCGGGCGATCCAGGCCTCCGGCATGCGCGACATCCGCTGGGCCGCCTACATCCGGGCCGACAATCTCGATGACGAACTGGCCGAGCTGATGGTGGCCACCGGCATGAGTTACTTCGAGATCGGCATCACCTCCGGTTCCCAGGAACTCGTGCGCCGGATGCGCATGGGCTACAACCTGCGCACGGTGCTGGAGAGCTGCCGGATGCTGGCCCGGGCGGGCTTCCGGGAACACGTCTCGGTGAACTACTCCTTCAACGTGATCGACGAGCGTCCCGAGACGATCCGCCAGACCGTGGCCTATCACCGGGAACTGGAGCGCATCTTCGGTGCCGACAAGGTGGAGCCTGCCATCTTCTTCATCGGCCTGCAGCCCCACACCCATCTTGAGCAGTATGCCTTCGATCAGGGAGTGCTTCGCCCCGGCTACAACCCGATGAGCATGCTTCCCTGGACCGCACGCAAGCTGCTCTGGAACCCCGAACCCATGGGCCGCACCTTCGGCCGCCTCTGCCTGGAGGCCTTCCGCCTCAATCCCGGTGACTTCGGCCGCACCGTGATGGATCTGCTGGAGCGCGATTACGGTGTGGCTCCTCTGGAAGAGGCCCTGCGGGCGCCCGTGGAGGGCCGCCGAGCCCTGGCGACGGCAGGGCGCTGAGAAAACACTCTTCGGCAGGAAGCGAACGGCTCCCCTGAAACTCTCGAGACTTCACGGACGTGTGGTTTGCCCTGGGTATGGAAAGCTGCCTGTGTTTCCTGCAGGGTGTCGACCTATGCGTTCGTTGGGATAGGGGTTGAGCTCAGGGCCGCAATCGTCTAGGGTGATGAGGCCGGACATGAGCCCCCTCGGTGGCTGAAAGATGCCGTGTCCGTGGCCCCTGTCGATTGGACCCGGCGTCAGCTGGGAGAGCAACGGGTGCGAGGCCTCTGCCGTTGGATCATGTACGCCTGTGGCGATTCAGCCGTCTTTTGGCATAGGCTTCGGGTTGGAGAGTTGTTCAGTAAGACTCCGTTGTTCGGAGATGGTGTTCTGGGGTATTTCGTGTGGTGATCGCGAAAAGAATCGCGCTCTTTCGGTTCTGGGGCGCCCACTGGAGGACTGGGGCTGCCGGACCAGAGGGCTCCGCAGGCAAGGGGGCACCTGACACCCCAGCAGCATGAAGCAGTGATGAATTCACGCTCAGCCTATGCTCATCATCATTGTCTGGATCACCTGAGCGCGGCGATGTCCACCACACTTCTCGATCCCAATGGGAACATCCAACTGGTGCTCGACTCAGGAACCGGTCTGGTGTCTGTCGTCCCAGCCGCTGGCGGCACCTCCGTGGCCGTCAGGTTTCAAGGCATCCAGATCACGGCCTCCCAGTTCGCGGGCTGGCAGATCCTTGCCGCCGAAACGATCGCTGCGGGTCAGAACCGGGTGCTGTGGAAGGAGCTTGCGACGGGCCGGCTGCACACGTGGACGGTGGACGGCAGCTGGAACTACGTGCAGAGCAACGGGATCTTTGACCCGTCCAGCCCCGAGGGCCTCCAGCTGCAGCAGCAGTTCTCGGTGGATGCCACGGGTGCCCCGGTGACCGGCCAGCCACCGACCACCGGCACCAGCACCCTTCAGGTGCTCGATCCGAACGGTTCCGTGCGACTGCTGCGGGACCCGGCCACCGATCTGGTCTCCATTCAGAGCGACGGCGTCAGCTTGCCGCTGCGCTTCCAGGGCTCCCAGGTCAGGGCCTCCCAGTTCGCGGGCTGGCAGATCCTTGCCGCCGAAACGATCGCTGCGGGTCAGAACCGGGTGCTGTGGAAGGAGCTTGCGACGGGCCGGCTGCACACGTGGACGGTGGACGGCAGCTGGAACTACGTGCAGAGCAACGGGATCTTTGACCCGTCCAGCCCCGAGGGCCTCCAGCTGCAGCAGCAGTTCTCGGTGGATGCCACGGGTGCCCCGGTGACCGGCCAGCCACCGCCGCCAGCCTCAACGGCAATCAAGATCGGCACACAAACCTTTCCAACGATCCGTTCGGCGATCCAGGGGGCAGCCGCGAATTCTCTGATCGAGCTCGGAACCGGAACCTACAACATCACGAAGTCGGATACCGACGCTTCCTCTCCAGCGACGAGTGGAGCATCACCTGCCACCTTGACCGGGTTCGCTCTTTCCGGTGTAACGATCAGGGGGGCAGGCTCCGAAGCCACCGTCATCCTCGGCAATCCGCGCCTTCACACGCTCCAGGCTGATGGGCCTCCACCTGTGGGGTTCAGGCTGGAGGGGGTGAAGCTCAACTATGACGCAGCAGCAGAAGGCTATCTCCTCGCTCCCAGCCGGGGCAGCCTTCCCTATGACCCGAGCAGTCCCACGATGGCAGGGCTCTCCATCGTCGACGTGGCGTTCACTGGGCAGCACAGAGGCGCTGTGGGGGTCAGCGGAACCTACATGGATATCAGTGGCTCCAAGGATATTCTTCTGGATCGAATCGTGGTGAAGCTGGAAGGACAGTATGGCTACTCTCCCGCAACCGGAGAGGGGGGAGGCTTCTTCCTGTTCATGGAGGGTGGAAGAAATCTCCAGGCCCGCAACAGTTCTTTCTTCGAGGCTGGTTACAGCTCCTCCCTGATCGCTCTGTTCACTCCTGATGTGATCATGGACTCCAACCAGTTTGTTGGATCTGGTCTGATCAAGCAGGACGATGGGTCGGATCTGGAGGACAATCCCAGGGGTGAGCGCTTCTACAATGCCGGTGGCACATTCACTAACAACCGCCTCTCTGGTGGTGCGTTCTTTGACTATCTCTATGTGCTTGCCGACCAGGGAGTGGTATGGCGGGACTATCTCGCCAAGGAGGGACCGATTCCCCCCTTGAAGACTTCAGTTGTCGGCAATGTCTTCGACATTCTCAATGGTGGCTATGGGATGCTGATCCGTTCCGATCTGCCGGTTCAGCAGCTTCAGGGGCTGCTCGATGTCCATGGCAATGCCTTCAATGGTGGTGTCGCGGTCAAGAGTGAACTGCCATCCCCCGGGGGGCTGGTCTTCGGTCCCAACACGGTCAATGGCGTGGCGTTCGACAGGCTTCGTGTCGGCGGTGTCCAGAGTGATGACATCAACGCCGCCGGCGACGCCGGCACCAGCAACTGGATCAGTGGCGATCTCGGCAACGACACCCTGACCGGAGGTACACAGGCTGATGCCTTCGTGTTCGCCACCCCCCTCGACGGGGTCGCCAACGTCGACAGGATCACCAATTTCTCGGTGGCCCAGGGCGACAGGATCTGGCTTGACGACGCTATCTTCACGAGTCTCTCGGCGAACGGGCTTTCCGGCCTCACCCAGGTCGCCAACGGCGCCGATCTCGAGTTGCGTTACTTCAGCCCTGCCACAGGCACCAGCACGACCTTCGCCACGCTCTCGGGTCTGGCGGGTACCACGCTGACGGCGGCCAGCTTCGTCATCTTCTGATTTCCATGGCCTGATTCCCGTCGACCGCCTCGCGGCTCAGTTTGCTGCTGCGCCCTCAGCCCATCGCCGGCCACCACCGGCGCCGCACCCACAGCAGTGCCCCCAGCCCCAGCCACCCCAGCACCCCACCGATGGGATTCGGGTGGCTGCCGCCCGGGCCCGCCAGCCAGGGTGAAGTCTGCGCGCTCAGGCTCAGCAGCCCCGACTGGAGCAGGAACCAGCCCCCTACCAGCCCCCCGTGCAACCCCACGGCACCCCACAGCAGGCCGCCATCGGCCCGTCGCTGCAGGGCGAGGGCCAGCCCCAGCAGCGTCAGACCACCCAGCAGACCCACCGCAGCAGCGGGGCCGAGGTTGAACCGGGTGTGAGCCAGGCTGAACACCAGGGCCTGGCCCCAGAGCGCGCGCTCCGTGCCCAGGTGCTTCTCCAGTTCGCCCCAGAGCCAGCCGCGGAACAGCAGTTCCTCCGCGAACCCCACCCCCAGCAGAAGGGCCAGCCCATTCAGCAACTGGGGGACGCCGAGCCGTGGCTGCCAGGCAGCCTGGCCGCAGAGCAGCAACACGCCCCCCACCAGAGCCAGCAGCAGGACAGCTTTGAGCAGCCCCCGCAGAAAGGCCAGGCCAACCACGCCGGGCGCTGCGACCACGCCGAGCCGCTGCCAGGGCCTTGTCTCCCCCCAGGCACGCCTGATCCGCAGGGGGAGGCTGCCCACCAGCAGCAGCAGCGCCATCGCCGTGCCGAACAGATCGAGCCTGTCGGTCGGCAGCCCGGGCGCCAGCAGCGCCAGGGGCCGGACCAGCAGCCAGCCGCAGCCGTAGAGCAGCGGCACGTAAAGCACGGTGCCGATCCAGCGGGGTCTGGACGTGGCCCGCGGCAACTGCGTTGGTGGTCCTGACGACGATGCCTCCGGGCGGCGACCCATTCAGGTCTCCGGTTCGATCGTGCTGGTGAGGCCCTTGGCCTTGAGCGACTCGCAGTAGAACTCCGCCGGCTCCAGATCGCAGACGATCACCAGCCCGACGCCGGTGTTGTGGGCCTCCAGCATCACCGCCACGGCATCCTGCTCGCTCAGCGAAGGCACCACCTGGCGCAGGGTGGTGACCACATAGTCCATGCTGTTCACCGGGTCGTTGTGCAGCAGCACCCGGTAGCGGGGAGAGGTCTTGCGTACCCGCTCCGGGGCCTTCTCGATCACGGCGGCCCCACCCGGCGAACGGCTGGGTGTTTCGCTGGCCGCCGGGGAGCGGGTTCCGATGGCGATGGGGGAGATGAAGGGCGGGATGGTCATGGGCATGGCCGCTCCGGTCCTGACAGCGCTCAACTCTAAAGAGCCCGGATGCGTTGCATCGCCTCCTCCACATTCGCGCGGGAGTTGAAGGCGGAAAGGCGGAAATAACCCTCGCCGGCGGCGCCGAAGCCGCTTCCGGGTGTTCCCACCACATGGGCGTTGCCAAGCAGATGGTCGAAGAAGCCCCAGGAATCCATTCCCTCGGGCGTTCCGATCCACACGTAGGGAGCCTGCTCACCGCCGTGGACCTGAAGCCCCGCGGCCTGCAGTTCGCGGCGGATGATGGAGGCGTTCTCCATGTAGAAGCCGATCAGGGCCCTCACCTGCTCCTGTCCCTCGGGGGAGTACACGGCCTCGGCCCCCCGCTGCACGATGTAGCTCACCCCGTTGAACTTGGTGCTCTGGCGCCGGTTCCACAGACCCCACAGCTCAACGCGCTCGCCGCTGGCCGTGGTGCCGCTGAGCCCCCGGGGTACCACGGTGAAGGCGCAGCGGGTGCCGGTGAAGCCGGCGTTCTTGGAGAAGGAGCGGAACTCGATCGCGCAGCGGCGGGCCCCCTCGATCTCGTAGATGGAATGGGGCAGTTCCGGATCGGAGATGAAGGCCTCGTAGGCGGCATCGAACAGGATCAGGGCGTCGTGGGCAAGGGCGTAGTCCACCCACTGCTTCAATTGCTCCCGCGTGGCCACCGCACCGGTGGGGTTGTTGGGGAAGCAGAGGTAAATGAGATCCACCGGCCGCTCCGGCAGAGGGGCGACGAAGCCGTTGCCTGCGGTCAGCGGCAGGTAGGTGAGGCCCCCGTAGCGACCCCCTTCGTCAGCATCGCCGGTGCGGCCCGCCATCACGTTGCTGTCGACGTACACCGGGTACACCGGATCTGTGACGGCGACACGATTGCCGGCTCCGAGAATGTCGAGGATGTTGCTGCTGTCGCACTTGGAGCCATCGGAGATGAAGATCTCCTCCGCGCTCACCTCGCAGCCGCGCGACTGAAAGTCATGGCGGGCGATGGCCTCGCGCAGCCAGGGGTACCCCTGCTCGGGGCCGTAGCCGTGGAAGCCCTCCCGGGTGCCCATGGCTTCGATCGCCTTGGTCATCGCCGCGCGGCAGGCCGCCGGCAGGGGCTCGGTCACGTCGCCGATGCCCAGGCGGATGATCCGGGCCTCCGGGTGGGCCTCGCTGAAGGCCTTCACCCGCCGGGCGATCTCGGGAAACAGGTAGCCCGCCTTGAGCTTGAGGTAGCTGTCGTTGACCTGAACCATGGGTGGGAAGCGGAAGGCGCGGCTGCGGGAGCCGGCGGCATCTTCCTATGGCGCGGTCCGGCCTGCATACGATCAGCACAAGCCTCCCGAGCCGCCACCGTGCCCCTCGCGCCCTCGCCTCTCAGCAGCGCAGGCCCCCCCGGCACCGCCGGCGGTCCCCTCCCGCCGGAGGCTCCCGTCGCCTTCGCGGCGTTGGTGGACGGCGGCATCGCCCGCCCGGCTCGCTACCTGGGCAACGAGCGGGGGGTGGAGCTCCGCGACTGGTCGGCCGCCCGGGTGCGCTGGGTTCTCACCTATCCGGAGGTGTACGAGGTCGGCGCCAGCAATCTGGGCCATGTTCTGCTCTATTCGATCCTCAACGCGGTGCCGGGCCAGCTGTGCGACC
The DNA here is from genome assembly GCA_000708525.1 of Cyanobium sp. CACIAM 14. Taxonomy (GTDB): domain Bacteria; phylum Cyanobacteriota; class Cyanobacteriia; order PCC-6307; family Cyanobiaceae; genus Cyanobium. Next base: position 74,177 of record JMRP01000008.1, on the reverse strand, counting down.
GGGCCTACCTGCCGGCGGCCGATCTCGCCGCCCGGCTGCGGGAGCGCGGGACGCCCCTGTTCGCTGTGGAGAGCCACCGGCCCCTGGCGGCCTTCGACCTCCTCGGCTTCAGCCTCAGCTACGAACTGGGGGGGACCAACATCCTCGAGATGCTGGATCTGGCCGGCCTGCCGATCCGTGCGGCCGACCGGGGCGACCTGCCGTTGGACGACCCGGCGGCGCCGCCGCTGATCTTCGCCGGCGGTCCCACCGCCACGGGCAACCCCGAGCCCTTCGCGCCCTTTTTCGATTTCCTGGCCCTGGGCGATGGCGAGGAACTGCTGCCGGAGATCGGCCTGGTGGTGGCCGAGGGACGGGCGGCCGGCCTGAGCCGCTCCGCCCTGCTGCGGGATCTGGCTCATGTGCCGGGGGTCTACGTGCCCTCCCTCTATGCCCCCGGGCCCGATGGGGTGAGCCTGGTGCCCCTGGAGGGCGGCCTGCCGGCGCGGATCCTGCGCCGCACGGCCACGCCCATGCCCCACTACGCCATGGGTCTGGTGCCCCACATAGAAACGGTCCACGACCGGCTCACGGTGGAGATCAGGCGCGGCTGCACCCGGGGCTGTCGCTTCTGCCAGCCGGGGATGCTCACCCGCCCGGCCCGGGACGTGGAGCCCGAAGCCGTGATCGAGGCGGTGGAGGAGGGGATGCGGCGCACCGGGTACAGCGACTTCTCGCTGCTGTCCCTGAGCTGCAGCGACTATCTGTCCCTGCCGGCGGTGGGGGTGGAGCTGCGCAACCGGCTGGCGGAGCACAACGTCAGCCTCACCCTGCCCAGCCAGCGGGTCGATCGCTTCGACGCCTCCATCGCCCACATTCTGGGCGGCACCCGCCGGGCGGGGCTCACCTTCGCGCCGGAGGCCGGCACCCAGCGCCTGCGGGACATCGTCAACAAGGGGCTTACCGACGCGGACCTGCTGCGCGGCATCCGCACCGCCATGGAGAACGGCTACAGCCGCGTGAAGCTCTATTTCATGATCGGCCTGCCGGGCGAGACGGATGCCGACGTGCTCGGCATCGCCGACACCTGCCGCTCGCTTCAGCAGCAGTGCCGGGATCTGGGCCGGCTGCAGCTCAACCTCACGATCAGCAACTTCACTCCCAAGCCGCACACCCCGTTCCAGTGGCACAGCGTGTCCACGCAGGAATTCCGGCGCCGGCAGCAGCTGCTGCGCCAGGCCCTGCGCCCCCTGCGGGGCATCAAGACCAACTTCACCGACGTGCGGCTCTCGGCGGTGGAGGACTTCGTGGGCCGGGGCGACCGGCGCCTGGCGCCGGTGATCGAGGCCGCCTGGCGGGCCGGCGCGGGTCTGGATGCCTGGTTCGAATCGACCGAGCGCACCCATGCCGCCTGGACCGGGGCCATCGAGGCCGCCGGGCTCGCCGGCTCCTACAGGGCCCTGGAGATGGGGAGCTGGAGCGCCGCCGAGGCCTTCGCCACGGACGACCTGGAGGCCTTCTGCCGCCAGCCGCTCCCCTGGGACCATATCGACTCCGGCGTCGACAAGGCCTGGCTGGCGGAGGACCTGCGCCGGGCCCTGGCGGCGGCGGTGGTGCCGGACTGCTCGTTCGACGGTTGCAGCAGCTGCGGGGTGTGCGGCCCCGCGCTGGGCCACAACGTGGTGATCCCGCCGCCGCCGCCGCCGCCGCCGCTGCCGCCGCGGTCTCCGGCCAGCGAGCGGGTGTGCCGCCTGCGCTTCGGTTTCGCCAAGACCGGTTCGCTGGCGCTGATCAGCCACCTGGACACCCTCCGTCTGCTGGAGCGGGCCCTGCGGCGCAGCGCTCTGCCGGTGAGCTTCACCGGCGGCTTCCATCCCCTGCCGCGGCTGCAGGTGGCGCTCCCGCTGCCCCTGGGGGTGGAGGGTCTGGGCGAATGGTTCGACCTGGAGTTCGCCGCCCCCATCGACCCGGCGATGGCCCGGCAACGTCTCCAGGCGGAGCTTCCAGCCGAACTGACCTTGCTCTCGGTCACCGCCGTGCCCCTGGGGAGCCCGAGCCTGGCCCAGCAGATCCGCACCGCCCAGTGGCGCATCACCCTGATTCCGGTCGGTGAGGCGGAGCCGTTGCCGCCCGAGCGCTGGCGAGTCGCGGTCGCCGCGCTGCTGGCCTCAGGCGAGCTCCTCTGGCATGACAAGGACAAGAAGGGTCGTCCCCGCGAGCGGGACTGCCGTCCCTACCTCAGAGACCTCCGCCCGGTGCCGGCCGCTGACGGCAGCCCCGCAGCGGGAAGCAGGGCCGCTCAGGTGCTGGATCTGGAAGCCGACGTGGATCGCCAGGGCCGCAGTCTGCGGCCAGCCCATGTGCAGCAGTGGCTGGCCGAACGGCTCGGCCAGCCACTGGCCCTCGGTCCGCTGCAGCGACGCTGCCTGCGTCTCGGGCCATGCTAATTTCCCCATAGACGGTGGATGGAAAGCAGGGAACCTTCCCTTCCTCCCCCACCGACCAGACGCTTCTGCATCAGGGATGCTTTCTAGAAGCTCCTCCGCGAAAGCGCTATCACGGTCAAGCCTGCTTGGTTCGGTCTTCGTTGCTTCGCATCGGGAAGGGAGGTGATCCTTTCCGCCACGCTGCCGGCCCGATGACGTCTTTGCTTCCTTTCCGGCCGCCGGCTTCGGTGGACCGCTTCTGGCAATGGGCCGTACTCCTGGTCTTCAGGTCCGGGTGTCCCATCGGCTACTTGTTGCACGACTCCCGTCGGCGGTCATCCATCTCCACTCCCTCCCTACCTGCCCTCCGGGCAGGGCTCCCCTGAGCCCTCCATCTCTTCCATGCCCCAGCAGATCGTTATCGCTGAGCAATTGCGGATCGCCGCAGTGCTCAACGACGAACGCGTCGATGAACTGATCGTCGCCCAGGGTCGTTATCAGATCGGCGACGTCTATCTCGGAACCGTCGAGAACGTCTTGCCCGGGATCGATGCCGCCTTCGTGAACATCGGCGAAAGCGAGAAGAACGGCTTCATCCACATCACCGATCTGGGTCCGCTCCGCCTGAAGAAGGGTGGCGCGGGTATCACCGAACTGCTGGAGCCTCGGCAGAAGGTGCTCGTGCAGGTCATGAAGGAGCCCACCGGCACCAAGGGACCGCGTCTCACCGGCAACCTTTCCCTGCCCGGCCGTTTTCTGGTCCTCCAGCCCCACGGCCAGGGCGTCAGCATCTCCCGGCGGATCAACGGCGAGAACGAGCGCAACCGGCTGCGGGCCTTGGGAGTGCTCATCAAGCCCCCCGGCGCCGGTCTTCTGATCCGCACCGAGGCCGAGGACGTCAGCGAAGACATGCTGATCGACGACCTCGAGGCGCTGCTGCGGCAATGGGAGTCGATCCAGCAGGCGGCCGAGACGGCCTCCCCGCCGGTGCTGCTGAACCGCGACGAGGACTTCATCCACCGGGTGCTGCGCGACCTCTACAACCCTGAAGTGCTTCGGGTGGTGGTCGACAGCGTCGAGGCGGTGGCCCGGGTCAACGACTTCCTCGGTGCCGACCAGGCCAACCTGCTGGTGGAGCATCACGGGGAACCCACGGAGATCCTTGAGCACTACCGGGTCAACGCGGCCATCCGGGATGCCCTCAAGCCCCGGGTCGATCTTCCCTCCGGCGGCTACGTGATCATCGAGCCCACGGAGGCTCTCACGGTCATCGACGTCAACTCCGGATCCTTCACACGCTCGGCCAACGCCCGCGAAACGGTGCTGTGGACCAACTGCGAGGCGGCGGTCGAGATCGCCCGTCAGCTGAAGCTGCGCAACATCGGCGGCGTGGTCATCATCGACTTCATCGACATGGAGTCCCGCCGCGACCAGCTGCAGTTGCTGGAGCACTTCACCCAGGCCTGCCGCGATGACAGCGCCCGCCCGCAGATCGCCCAGCTCACCGAACTCGGCCTGGTGGAGCTGACCCGCAAGCGCCAGGGTCAGAACATCTACGAACTGTTCGGCCGGGCCTGTCCCAGCTGCGGCGGGCTTGGCCATGTGGCGGTGCTCCCCGGCAAGGACACCCTCCAGCCGCTGGCCACGGTGGCCGGACTGGTGCGCTCCGCCGCCTCGGCCAGGGCGGAGGTGGTGGCCCCCGCCGCCGCTGAAGCCGGCGGCGGCCGCCGCCGCCGCGGAGCTCGCGGGGGCCGCGGCCCTGAAGCGGCCGATGGTCTGCCGGCATCCGGCGTGTCCGAGGGTGGTGCCAACGGCGCCGGTGCCGCCGGCGGCGCCCTGCCGGAGTCCCCGGCCGGCGAGACCCCCCTGCGGCGTCAGGAACCCGAGGTGCTGGCGGTGCCGATGGACGCCGAGCAGGAACTGGTCTATGGCTGGATGGGCCTCAGCCCTGCCCTGCTTCTCGATCCGCTGCCGGCGGTCGAGAATCATCTGGTGCGGGTGGTGCGTCCGGATGCCGATCCGGAGGCGGTCGTCGAGGAAGCCCGCCAGCAACTGGCCGCCAGCGGCTCCCGGCGCCGCCGCCGTGGCCGGGGCGGTGAGGGGCGCGGCGCCGGCTCCGACGCCGAGAACGGCTCCGGCCTGCTCCCCGGCACCTCCCGACCTGCCGGAGCCGAGGAGGCTCCGGAAACGGAGGACCTGTCCGAGATCCTGGAGATCCCCCCGGCGCCCTTCGAGCCCATGGCCGCTCCGGAGTCAGCCACTGTGGCGACGGTGTCCCTGCCCCGCCGCCGTCGTTCCGCCGCCGCCGTTGCTGTCCAGGACGTCCCCACCATCGCCACCGCGGCCGTGCAGACGGAAGCCGATGTGGAGCCCGAGGACGCCGGCGAGCCCCGCCGTCGCCGTCGCCGCTCCTCCGCCACCGCCTGACTTGACCGCCGGCGAGTCGCTGCGGCGGCCCGATGATCCGTTGTGGGGCGGGCTCGATCCCTCCCTGTGCGCGGGAGTGGATGAGGTGGGCCGGGGCAGCCTGTTCGGGCCCGTGTTCGCTGCGGCTGTCGTGCTGCCGGCGTCCGCTCTCGCTCCCTTGGCGGCGGCCGGCCTCGACGACAGCAAGAAACTGTCCGCCAGGCGCCGCGGGATCCTCGAACCCCTGGTCCGTGAGCACGCCCTGGCCTGGGCCCTGGGCCAGGCCAGCGCCGCGGAGATCGACCGGTGGGGCATCCGGTGGGCCACCGAGTCCGCCATGCTGCGCTCCTTGCAGCGGCTGCCGCTGACCCCCGTCCTTCTGCTGGTGGATGGCGTGCTGCCCCTGCGGCCCTGGCCCGGTGAGCAGCGCACGGTGGTGGGGGGCGATGGTCGTTGCGCAGCGATTGCCGCCGCCAGCGTCCTGGCCAAGCAGGCACGGGATGCCCTGATGGGCCGCCTGGCGCTGCGGCATCCCGGCTATGGCCTGGAGCGACACGCCGGTTACGGCACGGCCCAGCACCGGGAGGCCATCCGACGGCTGGGGCCCACGGCCATGCATCGCCGCAGCTTCCTCAGGTCGCTCGGCACCAGCGCCTGAAATCGCCGAGAAGCTGTTGACCCACCCGATTCCTGATGCCCAGCAGGATGCCGCCGAGCACCGATCGGCCGGTGGCTTCCAGCACCCGGGGAGGAATCAGCTGCAGCAGGGGCGGGCGGCTCACCGTCACCGACAGACTCGCCTCGCCCCTCAGGCCATCGTCAGCCGCGGCCAGCCAGGAGCACAGGCCGAGCCGGAAGTCTTCCACCAGGCCCAGTCCTTCCAACTGGCAGTCGAGCGCCTCCAGCTCCAGACGGCCGTTGCGGTGGGTCGCCTGCAGTTCGACCACCGGCTGAATCTTCAGCTGGAACACCCGCACCTGGCTCACGGTGTAGCGGTAGCGTCCCGGACCGAGGGGTTCAAGCTGCTTCGGGTCGAGCAGAGCCTCCACCACACGCTGCTCGTCGTTGAGATAGGCGGGCAGCCGTTCGGTGTCCTGTTCCACCGGGAGGTCGAGGTGCTGGCTGGCACTGAAGGCCAGGGACATGGCCTGCGGGCCGGCAGGGCATGATCCTACCGAGCACCCCCGATCGCCCCACCCCCATGCGTCTCGCCTTTCTCGGACCCGTCGGCACCTACGGCGAACGGGCGGCGCAGCGACTGGCACGCCTGGAGAGCCTTGCGGCGGTGGAGTTCGTGCCCCAGCAGGGCATCCGCTCCGTGATCCAGGCCCTCGCCGGCGGCGACTGCGAGCTGGCGGTGGTCCCTGTCGAGAACTCCGTGGAGGGGGGGGTGACCAGCACTCTCGATGCCCTCTGGGAACATCCGGACCTGGCGGTGGCCCGGGCCCTGGTGCTGCCCATCCGCCATGCCCTGGTGGGCAGTGGTCCTTTGGAGGCCATCAGCGAGGTGCTCTCCCATCCCCAGGCCCTGGCACAGTGCAGCCAGTGGCTGGCCGAGCATCTGCCGGAGGCCCTGCAGCTTCCCACCAGCTCCACCGCCGAGGCCGCGCGCCTGGTGCGCGGCAGCCGCTTCCGTGGTGCCGTCGCCTCCCGTGAAGCGGCGGCCGAGCATGAGCTGGAAGTGCTGGCCTATCCGATCAACGACGTGCCGGGCAACTGCACCCGCTTTCTGCTGCTCCGCCGCGGGGAGCACAGCCACCACGGGGCCCATGCCAGCCTGGCGTTCTCGCTCCACTCCAACAGGCCCGGGGCGCTGCTGGAGTCGCTGGGCTGCTTCGCCCGGCAGGGGCTGAACATGAGCCGCATCGAATCTCGCCCGTCGAAACGGGAGATGGGGGAATACATCTTCTTCGTGGATCTCGAACTTCCCGAAGGGTCCGAGCCCCTGGATCGGGCGCTGGCGGATCTCACCCCTCTCTGCGAGCATCTGGCCCTGTTCGGCGCCTACCCGCTCACCAACCTGGCGGACGACGAAGCGGCCCACTGAGCCGGGGCAGGCAGGTCCCCGGCGACCCTGGCCCTAGACCCCTCGCCCTTCAGGCCGGCGCACGGCTGGCCCCTTCAGGGAGGGGGCCGCGGAAGACCCCGAACTGCATCAGGCCGCTGCGGAAAGCCCAGTGCATCAGCAGCAGCGTGGGCGTCTCCCTCAGGCCCAGCAGCAGGGCTCGCGGGCCCAGACCCAGCACGGCACCGGGCCGGCGCATCCCCTCGAGGATGGAGTCCAGCCAGGAGGGGAGGGTGGGCACCGTCCAGTCGGCGGTTTCGATGGCGAGGCCCCGGTTCCAGCGGCTCTGCTCCAGGTTCCGCTGCAGCGAGCGGATGCTGGCGAATTCCGGGTGGGTCCACTGGTCCAGCAGCTGTCGCATGACCCAGCGTTCCCGGCGATTCATGGGGCCGTCGCTGGGGTCGCGACGGTTCCAGTCCGCCACGGCGAGCACGCCGCCCGGTTTCAGCACCCTCAGCATCTCATCGGCGTAGCGCTGCTTGTCGGGCATGTGGGGGCCAGCCTCCACGCTCCAGACCGCATCGAATCCCGCATCCGGGTTCCCATCAGGGAGGTCCAGGGCCAGGGCATCCATCACCGCGAAGCGGCAGTGCGGCAGGTCGGGCGGGGTGAGCTCGCGGGCCCGCTCGATCTGGGCCGGGCTGATGCTGATCCCGAGCACGTCGAAGCCGTAGTCCTTCGCCAGGATCCTGGCGCTGCCGCCGATGCCGCAGCCCACGTCGAGCACCCGGCTCCCGGGGGGGAGCCGGTCGAGGCCACTCCAGTGCACCAGTTCGTGCACGAAAGCGGTCTTGGCGGCACGGAAGTCCCGCGGTCCGGGGGGATTGCCGTAGTGCCCCAGATGCACGTGCTCTCCCCAGAGGCGCTCCAGCAGGCGGTCATCGGTCCAGCGGTCGTAGGCGGCGGCGACGCTGGCCGTCGACTCGAAGGCGCGGGAACGGTGCTGCCACAGGAGGAACGTCAGCACACCCACCGGTGCGGCCCCCAGCAGCAGGAGGGCCGGCAGGCTCACGCCCTGAACCACACTCGCCATGCTCAGTCCCCGGGAGCCATCTCAGTTCTCGGAAGGACCGTCGCCGAGGGTGGAGAAGGTGTCCTTCAGGACCGTGCGGGCGGCCAGTTGCCGCCGGGTCTGGTCGAGCAGCTCATATTCCTGCCGCAGGCGCTCGCCTGTGTCGGTGATCTCCAGCAGGGCCTGCTGGTGGTCCGCCACCGGCCCCCCCAGATGGGCGCCGATCCAGAAGGACAGCTCCCTGGGGAGGTCGGGGAGATCGGAGGGCAGGGAGGAGGGTTTCCCGATCAGCTTGCCGGTGAGGTCGACGACATCCCGCAGGGCCCGGGTGACATCGCTGGTGAGCGTTTCCAGTTCCTGGTGACTCTCACTCACCGTGTCTTCGATCCAGCTGACCATGGCGACCCGGAAGGGGGTGTCACGCACGATGTCCAGCACCCGGAAGCGCTGCTGGCCGATGGTCACGATGTTGCTGCGGTCGTCGTCCTGTACCTGGCAGTGGAGGATTTCGGCGCAGCAGCCCACTTCGGCCATCCTTTTGTTCTGCGGGTCCCAGCGGACCACACCGAACCTGCGATCCTCGGCCATCGCCGTGCGCAGCATCATCCTGTAGCGAGGCTCGAAGATGTGGAGCGGGAGCACCTCCTGGGGGAAGAGCACCACATCGGGGAGGGGAAACAGGGGCAATTCCCTGACGGCCAGATCGGTCACGCGCGGAAGTTGCCGCTGACGGCAAGGGGGAGGGGGTGATCGGGAGTCGGGAACGTCGCCGGCAACCAGAGGAGCTTGGACATTGAGCGGATCCTAGAGAGATCGACCCGCTCGCCGATGGCCCACCGGCTGGGACAGATTCAGAGCTTCACCTCGATGTCGACACCGCTGGGCAGGTCCAGCTTCATGAGGGCGTCGATGGTCTTGGAGCTCGGGCTGTAGATATCGATGATGCGGCGGTGGGTGCGGGTCTCGAAGTGCTCGCGGGAATCCTTGTCCACATGGGGAGAGCGCAGCACGCAGTAGATCTTGCGCTTGGTGGGCAGGGGGATGGGGCCGATCGCGGTGGCCGCGGTGTGATCGGCGGTTTCGATGATCTTTTCGCAGGACAGATCCAACATGCGGCGATCGAAGGCCTTCAGGCGGATGCGGATCTTCTGCTGGGGAATGGTGGCGGACATCGCTGGGGGGATGGCAGGAGGGACGCGGGGAAGACGCGGAGGAGGCCGTTGGGCGAAGGGAGACGGCTGGGCCGCGGCAACGGGTTGTCGAGGTGCACCGGAACCGTTGGTTCCGGGGAAGGGAGCCGCACTCCTGGTGCGGCTCCCGGCTGAAGCCAGGTGAGGCTCAGGCGACGATCTTGGAGACCACGCCGGCACCGATGGTGCGACCGCCTTCGCGGATGGCGAAGCGCATGCCCTGCTCGATGGCGACCGGGCAGATGAGCTCGGCGCTCATCTTGATGCGGTCACCGGGCATCACCATCTCCACGTTGGAGCCGTCATCGGCTGTGAAGGCCGTGATCTGGCCGGTCACGTCGGTGGTTCGGATGTAGAACTGCGGGCGGTAGCCGGCGAAGAAGGGGGTGTGACGCCCACCTTCCTCCTTCTTGAGCACATAGACCTCACCCTCGAACTTGGTGTGGGGCTTGATTGAGTTGGGCTTGACCAGCACCATCCCACGCTCGATGTCCTCCTTCTGGATGCCGCGCAGCAGCAGGCCGACGTTGTCGCCCGCCATGCCCTCGTCGAGGAGTTTGCGGAACATCTCAACACCGGTGACGGTGGTTTCACGGGTGTCCTTGATGCCCACGATCTGAACGACCTCACCCACCTTCACCTTGCCGCGCTCGATGCGGCCGGTGGCGACCGTGCCCCGACCGGTGATCGAGAAGACGTCCTCGACGGCCATCAGGAAGGGCTTGTCGATCTCGCGCTCTGGCTCGGGGATGGCCTCGTCCACGGCGTCCATCAGGTCGAGGATCTTGTCGACCCACTCGTCCTCGCCACGCACGGCCTTCTTGCCGGCCTGGATGTATTCGAGGGCCTTCAGGGCCGAGCCGGCGATCACGGGAATGTCGTCACCGGGGAAGTCGTAGCTGCTGAGCAGCTCACGCATCTCCAGTTCGACCAGCTCAAGGATCTCCTCGTCGTCGACCATGTCCTTCTTGTTCAGGAACACCACCAGTGCGGGCACGCCCACCTGCTTGGCCAGCAGAATGTGCTCCTTGGTCTGGGCCATCGGGCCGTCGGTGGCGGCCACCACGAGGATGGCACCGTCCATCTGGGCGGCACCGGTGATCATGTTCTTCACGTAGTCGGCGTGGCCGGGGCAGTCCACGTGGGCGTAGTGACGCTTTTCGGTCTCGTATTCGACGTGGGCGGTGTTGATGGTGATCCCCCGCTCCTTCTCTTCGGGGGCACCGTCGATCTCGTCATAGGCCTGGGCCTTGGCCATGCCCTGGGACGCCAGCACGTTGGTGATGGCGGCAGTGAGGGTGGTCTTGCCGTGGTCAACGTGACCGATGGTGCCGATGTTGACGTGAGGCTTTTTCCTCTCGAACTTCTCGCGTGCCATGGAAGGAAAGAATCGGGGGGGTGGGTTGGATGAAAGAAAAGATCAGGAATTGCCCTGATTCTTGGAGATGATGGCTTCGGCCACGTTGCGAGGGACTTCCTCGTAGTGGCTGAACTCCATCGAGAAAATACCCCGACCCTGTGTCATGGATCGGAGCTGGGTGGCGTAGCCGAACATCTCGGCCAGAGGCACCTTGGCCTGGACCTTGGACTGCCCGTCTTCGACGGACTGACCTTCGACCTGGCCGCGGCGGGAGGAAAGGTCGCCGATGACCGAACCGAGGAAATCCTCGGGGACTTCGACTTCCACCTTCATCATCGGCTCAAGAAGCACGGGATTGCACTTCTTGACGCCGTCCTTGAAGGCCATGGACCCGGCGATTTTGAACGCCATCTCCGAGGAGTCGACGTCGTGATAGGAGCCGTCCACCATGGTGACCTTGACATCGATCATGGGGAAACCGGCGATCACACCGGACTGGCAGGTTTCCTTCATGCCGGCTTCTGCCGGACCGATGTACTCCTTGGGAACGATGCCGCCAACGATCTTGTTGACGAACTCGAACCCTGAGCCCGGTTCGCCGGGCTCCATCTCGATCACCACATGGCCGTACTGGCCCTTGCCGCCCGTCTGACGGGCGAACTTGCCTTCGCCCTTGGCGCTGCCGCGGATGGTCTCCCGGTAGGAGACCTGGGGAGCGCCGATGTTGGCCTCCACCTTGAACTCCCGCAGCATCCGGTCGACGAGGATCTCCAGGTGCAGTTCACCCATGCCGGCGATCACGGTCTGGTTGGTTTCCGAATCGGTGGACACCCTGAACGTGGGATCCTCCTCGGAGAGGGACTGCAAGGCCTTGCCCAGTTTCTCCATGTCGCCCTTGGTCTTGGGTTCCACGGCAACGGAGATCACCGGCTCGGGGATGTAGAGGGATTCGAGGATGATCGGATCGGAGTCGACGCAGAGGGTGTCGCCCGTGGTGGTGTCCTTGAGACCGAGCACGGCGCCGAGGTCGCCCGCTCGCAGCTCGTCCACTTCCTCGCGCTCGTCGGCCTTGAGGAGGATCAGGCGGGAGATCCGCTCCTTCTTATTCTTGGTGGAGTTGAGCACATAGCTGCCCTTCAGAAGAACCCCGCTGTACATGCGTACGAAGGTGAGCTTGCCGTAGGGGTCGGCCATCACCTTGAACGCCAGGGCGCTGAAGGGGGCATTGTCATCGCAGGGGCGCGTGTCTTCCGTGCCATCCGGCAGAAGTCCGTGGATGGGCGGCACGTCCACAGGAGCCGGCAGGTAGTCGACCACCGCGTCCAGAACGAGTTGGACGCCCTTGTTCTTGAAGGCGGAGCCGCAGAGCATCGGAACCATCCCGTGCTGGATCACCCCCAGCCGGATGCCCCGCATCAGCTGTTCCTCGGAGAGCTCACCATTCTCGAGGAAGGCTTCGATCAGCTCCTCATCGGTTTCAGCCACCGATTCCATCAGCTTCAGGCGCCACTCCTCGGCCTGGTCCTTCATGTCGGCGGGGATCTCCTCCTCGAGAATGTCGGTGCCGAGATCGTTGGTGTAGATGACCGCTTTGTTCCGCACCAGATCGATGATCCCCCTGAGTTCACCTTCGGCGCCGATGGGCAGCTGGATCGGCACGGCATTGGCCTTGAGGCGATCCCTGATCTGCTCGTAGACCTTGAGAAAGTTGGCCCCGGTGCGGTCCATCTTGTTGACGAACACGATGCGGGGGACGTTGTACCGGTCGGCCTGGCGCCACACCGTCTCGGACTGAGGCTGGACCCCCCCCACGGCACAGAACACGGCGACGACGCCATCGAGCACCCTCATCGAGCGTTCCACCTCGATGGTGAAATCGACGTGCCCGGGGGTGTCGATGATGTTGATGCGGTTGTCCCTCCAGCTGGTGGAGATGGCGGCAGCGGTGATGGTGATGCCGCGCTCGCGCTCCTGCTCCATCCAGTCGGTGACGGCGGCGCCATCGTGCACCTCGCCCATCTTGTGGACCACGCCGGAATAGAACAGAATCCGTTCGGTCGTAGTGGTCTTGCCCGCATCGATATGAGCGGCGATTCCGATATTTCTGACGCGTTCCAGGGGGTAGGCGCGGGCCACGGGATGATCTCCGAGGGAGGGTCGACAAAAAACGGGCGTCACTCTACAGACCGGCCGCGGCACGGATCTGAGGGAGTCGGATCAGCCCAGGGATCCGGCTCAGGGGGCCGCTCAGTAGCGGTAGTGGGCGAAGGCCTTGTTGGCCTCGGCCATCTTGTGGGTCTCCTCCCGCTTGCGGACGGCATTGCCGGCTTCGTTCGCCGCGTCCATGAGCTCGCCGGCCAGTTTCTGGGCCATGCTGCGCCCGTTGCGGGCGCGGGAGAAGTTGACCAGCCAGCGCAGGGCCATGGCGGTGCCCCGCTCCTGACGGACTTCCATGGGTACCTGATAGGTGGCCCCGCCGACGCGGCGGGCCCGCACCTCCACCAGGGGGGTGGCATTGCGGACGGCCGTCTCGAACAGCTCGAGGGGGTCGGCGCCGGTGCGCTCGTTGATCAGGGTGAAGGCATCGGAAAGGATGCGCTGGGCCGTCGATTTCTTCCCGTGTTTCATCAGCCGGGCCACGATCATCGAGGCCAGACGGCTGTTGAACTGGGGATCCGGCAGAACCGGTCGTTTCTCGGCGGCGTTGCGGCGGGACATGGAACGGTGGGAGAAAAAACGAAGAAGGACCTGGGACGGCCCGGCAGGGCGGAAGGAGGAGCGGCTCAGCCCTTCGGGGTCTTGGCGCCGTACTTGGAGCGCGACTGGCGCCGGTCCTTGACGCCGGAGGTGTCGAGGGTGCCGCGGATGATGTGATAGCGGACGCCTGGCAGATCCTTGACCCGGCCGCCACGGATCAGGACCACGGAGTGCTCCTGGAGGTTGTGACCGATGCCGGGGATGTAAGCCGTCACCTCGAAACCGGAAGTGAGACGGACACGGGCCACCTTGCGCAGGGCCGAATTCGGCTTCTTGGGGGTGGAGGTGTACACCCTGGTGCATACGCCACGCCGCTCAGGGCAGGCGCGCAGGGCGGGCGACTTTGTCTTCCGGGTGAGACGCTGCCGCTCGGTGCGGATCAGCTGCTGAATGGTGGGCATCGAGGGCCGGGGTGCTGCTCTGTGGGGACTTCGGTGTGGGCAGGTCGGACGGCCGACCGTTTCGACAATCCGACACCTTACTTCGTCGCCGTCCCCCTCAGGATTCGCGGCTGAAGGCGGCTCCGCAGGCACAGGTGCGCACCCCTGGCCCGGAGCGCACCAGGAAGCCGCCGCCGCTGAGATCCCCCTTGTAGTCGAGCTGCAGGCCCCGCAGCCGGGGGAGCTGCTCGCCCGGGGCGTAGAGCGTGATGCCATCGGCCCGGGCCACGGGGATGCCGGCCAGGTGCCCGGGGCGCAGCCGGATCGCCCAGGTTTCACAAGCCCCCTCCTGCAGTTCCAGATGCATCAGCCCGGGCGTCCCCGCCACGGCCGCCTGACGGCAGAGCTCGGCGGCGGCGGCGGCGGTGAGGCGCAGGCTGTGGCCCCTGGGCACGGTGAATGGACGGGAGGCTTCAGTCTGCCAGCCGCCGGCTCATGGGAGAGAGGCTGGAGGAGCCACCGGTACCGCCGATCGGCACCAGCCCCAGACCGTTGTTGACCGAACCGGCCACGCCCCGTCCCTTGACCCTGTGGCTGCCACCCATCACCAGGCCGGTGGAACTGCCCCCATCCAGGTTGAGGGCATCCACCAGGCCCATCTGCTGCAGCAGCCGGGCGGTCTCGTCCAGGGTGGGTCCCGCCCCGCCACCGGCACCCTCGAGCGTCACCAGCCAGAGCCGCGTGCCGTCGCTGCCCACCACCGTGCGGGGCGCTCCCTGGCGCAGGAAGGCGGCTCCGAAGCCCTCCGCACTGCCGTTGAGCACGATGCGGCCGTTCTGGAGCAGAAGTGGGCCACCGCCCATCACGTTCGAGGCGTTCCCGAGTGGATCGCTCGGACGGCTCTCGAGGCGCAGCCGCTCTCCCTCGCTCCATGGGAGTTCCGCCCCGCCCCGGGCCACCACCAGGATCTGCTCCGGCTGCAGGCGAACCCCGGCCGTCAGCTCCTCGCTGCTCAACCGTCGCAGCACCCGCCCAGCCGCCAGCACCAGACCCGTCTCCGATGCGCTCAGCGCCTGATAGGCCCGGCCCCATTCGGCCGTGTACCGGCTCAAGCCCCGCTGCACGTAGCCGCTGTTCAGCGTCAGCAGCGGCCAGCGCCGACCCCGCTCGTCGCTGATCCACTCCTCCAGCCGCAGGCGCCCGAACCGCGGCAGGCTGCGCGGCTCCCAGGCCACCACGCCCCGGTCGAGGATCGGTCCGGAGAGCCAGCGACTCTGGTCCCGCAGGGCACCGAGGGGAAGCCGCCGGACCCTGTTGAAGTAGCCGCCATTGATCGCCACCAGGGCGTCCTGGCGCATGGCAAGGTCCGCCAGGGAGCTCAGCCCCACCACCCCGTCGGGCCGGCTGAGGGTCCGCAGTTCCAGAGGACTGTTGCGGGGGTCGAGGCTGACCGAATTGATCCGGACCGTGCTGCCCCCGACGGAGCGCACCTGCTGGTCCCAGCGCAACTGGGGGCCCAGCAGGGAGAGCAGCCGAGGATCGATCGGTGCGGGCTGCGTCGGCGCCGTGCCTGCGCTGCCGCCATCGGGCGGCAGATCGATCACGACGCGGTCGGGCCCCCCCAGGGTGAACACCCGCATCGGAGCGGCCCGGCCCGGGGCCGCCAGACTCAGCTCCGTGCCCGTGCTGCCGCTGCGCAGGCCTCTGGCGCCGAGCAGGGCGAGCTGGTCGCTGCGGCCGAGCAGGCCCAGCTGCACCCCCCCTTCGCTGCTGCGCACCAGGGTGGGTCCGTCGAGGTCGAGCACCACCCGGCGGTGACCGGGCTGATCGGAGCTGCGGACCTGCAGCAGGCGCGGCGCCGGGAGCCGCAGGTCCAGCACCTCGCCGCGGCGCTCCGCCACCACGCCCGCTTCCCGCAGGATCCGGGCCACGTCCACCGCCACTTCGTCCGCCAGGGATCGCTGGTCGGCGGGCGCCACCACCAGCTCCCGGCCGAACCACTCCAGCGCCAGGCTCCCGTCGGCTCTGGACGCTCTGCTGAACCCCAGTTGGCCCTCCAGCACCTCGAGCGGCAACCACAGCGCCAGTGGCTGTCGCGGGTCGCCGCCCTCCCAGCGCCACGACGCCTGCTGGCTGCGGCCGTTGAGCAGCAACTGCGTGCCGTTGGCCGCTGCCGTGGGGGCCATCCGCAGGGATTCCCCCAGGGTCTGGCTGGGGCGCTGGGGCTCCGGCAGGGCGGGCAGCGTCGGCGGTGGGGCGGCGCGGGTGACCGGCGGCGCTCCGATCAGGGCCAGCAGGGC
The DNA here is from genome assembly GCA_000708525.1 of Cyanobium sp. CACIAM 14. Taxonomy (GTDB): domain Bacteria; phylum Cyanobacteriota; class Cyanobacteriia; order PCC-6307; family Cyanobiaceae; genus Cyanobium. The sequence continues at coordinate 58,302 of JMRP01000008.1, read as the reverse complement.
CACGGTGATCGAAAGGGTCCTGGGCATCGACGAGGTCCTGCCGCTCAATGGAGAAAGTTAGTCCCGGCGATGATGGGCGGCCGTCGCTCCCTAGGATCTGGGGCTCGCCCCTCGTCCCGGACAAGGCAGCTGCACGGGCGCCATGGCAGCGCCAGGCCGATCTTCCCTGCCGGCCCCTCCCAGCCCCGTCTCAGTCCCTTCCCAGCTCGGTTTCAGCAGCACGATTCCGCCTCATGTCCTCCTCCCCCGTCCCCGCCTGGCCCCACCGCGACAGTCCCGCCCCGGGCCTTCGGGAGACGGATGCCTGTGGCGTTGGGTTCCTGGCCCACCTCGACGGGGTCCCCAGCCACTGGGTGCTGCAGCAGGCCCTGCGCGGTCTCCGCTGTATGGAGCACCGCGGCGGCTGCGGTGGTGACGGCGATTCCGGCGACGGGGCCGGCCTGCTCACGGCCATCCCCTGGCCCTACCTCGAAGCGGTCTGGCCGGCGGCCGCCGCCTCCACCCCGCTGGTGCGGGGTCTGGGGATGCTGTTCCTGCCCTCCGACCCCGAGAGGCGGGAACTGGCGCGTCGGATCTGCGACGAGGAGGCTGCCCGTCTGGGACTCGAGAGCCTCGGCTGGCGCGAGGTGCCCGTGGCCCCCGAGGTCCTCGGGCCGCTGGCCCGGGCGAACGCCCCGGCGATCGTGCAGTGGCTGCTGGCCGCTCCCGATGCCGTGCCAGGCGTCACCGCCGATGTCGATGCCCTCGAGTCCCTGCTGTTCCGCCTGAGGCGCCGTGCCGTCGATCGGGTGAGGGAGGTCTGGGGCACCGACACCTCCGATCTCTATTTCGCCTCCATCAGCGCCCGCACCGTCGTCTACAAGGGCATGGTGCGCTCGGAAGTGCTCGACGCCTTCTACGCCGACCTCCGGGACGAGCGTTTCGCGGTCCCCTTCGCCGTCTACCACCGACGCTTCAGCACCAACACCCTGCCCCGCTGGCCCCTGGCCCAGCCGATGCGGCTGCTCGGTCACAACGGCGAGATCAACACCCTGCTGGGCAACATCAACTGGGCCCGGGCGGCCGAGGCCCATCTCGAAGCGGTCTGGGGGGAAGCCGCCCGCGACCTCAGACCGCTGGTCAACGCCGCCTTCAGCGATTCCGCCAACCTGGACGCCACCCTCGAGCTGATGGTGCGCAGCGGCCGCCCCATCACCGACAGTCTTCTCACCTTGGTGCCGGAGGCCTTCCGCAACCAGCCCGAACTCGACGACCGGCCGGCCATCAAGGCCTTCTACGAATACAGCGCCTGCCTGCAGGAATCCTGGGACGGACCCGCCCTGCTGGTGTTCAGCGACGGACGCATGGTGGGAGCCACCCTCGACCGCAACGGACTGCGTCCGGCCCGCTACTGCATCACCAGCGACGGCTACGTGGTGATGGGTTCGGAGACGGGCGTGGTGGAACTGGAGGAAGCCCGCATCATCGAAAAGGGCCGTCTCGGCCCGGGGCAGATGCTGGCGGTGGACCTTGAGCAGCACAGGCTGCTGCGCAACTGGGACGTGAAGGAGGAGACCGCGGCGCGCCTCCCCTACTCCGGCTGGCTGCTCGACCATCGCCGCAGCCTCGCTCCCGGGTCCTGGGAGTCCGAGCGCCGGCTGGGCGGGCTGGATCTCCTGCAGCAGCAGACGGCCTCCGGATTCACCGCCGAGGATCTCGACATGGTGATCGAGGACATGGCCGGCCAGGGCAAGGAGCCCACCTACTGCATGGGCGACGACATCCCCCTTGCGGTGCTGTCCACCCGGCCCCACCTTCTCTACGACTACTTCAAGCAGCGTTTCGCCCAGGTCACCAATCCGCCCATCGATCCGCTGCGCGAAAAGCTGGTGATGAGCCTGGAGATGCATCTGGGCAGGCGCGGCTCGGCCCTCCGACCCGACGCCTCCGGTGCGGCCGTGCTCCACCTTTCCACCCCTGTGCTCAACGAGGCCGAACTGCAGGACCTGGGCTCCTATGGCATGGGGCTGGCCACCCTCTCCACGCTCCTGCCGGTCGCCGGTGGCCCTGACGGTCTGGCCCAGGCGGTGCAGCGGCTCTGCTTCGAGGCGGAGGCGGCCGTGCGCAGCGGTGACCAGATCCTTGTGCTCTCCGACCGTTGCGACGGCGGTATCTCCGCCGGGGTCGCCGCGATCCCCCCCCTTCTGGGCGTGGGGGCGGTCCACCATCACCTGCTGCGGGTCGGCCTGCGTCTGCAGTGCTCCCTGGCGGTGGAGACCGCCCAGTGCTGGAGCACCCACCATCTGGCCTGCCTGATCGGTTACGGCGCCAGTGCGGTCTGCCCGTGGCTCACCTGGGAGACCACGCGCCACTGGTTGGCGCACCCCCGCACCCAGTCGCTGATCGAACGGGGCAAGCTGCCCGTCCTCGATGCCGGGATGGCCCAGGCCAACGTGCGCAAGGCCCTCGAGGAAGGACTGCGCAAGATCCTCTCCAAGATCGGCATCTCCCTCCTCGCCAGCTACCACGGCGCCCAGATCTTCGAGGCCATCGGCATCGGCGCCGATCTGATCGACCTGGCCTTCGCCGGCACCACCAGCCGGGTCGCCGGCCTCAGTCTCCACGACCTGGCGAGCGAGACCCTGGCCTTCCATGCCAAGGCCTACCCGGAGCTCAACCGCACCAAGCTGGAGTTCATGGGCTTCGTGCAGTACCGCACCGGCGGCGAGTTCCACCTCAACAACCCGGAGATGGCCAAGGCCCTGCACGCCGCCGTGGCGGTGGGTCCGGGCTACGACCATTTCTCCACGTACCGCACGATTCTCCAGAACCGGCCTGTGACCTCGCTCCGGGATCTGCTGGAACTGCGGGTGGCCCCCGAGCCCCTCCCCATCGACCAGGTCGAGAGCGTCGAGAGCATCTGCAGCCGCTTCTGCACCGGCGGCATGAGCCTCGGGGCCCTCTCCCGGGAGGCCCATGAGGTGCTGGCGGTGGCGATGAACCGCATCGGCGGCAAGAGCAACTGTGGCGAGGGCGGTGAGGATCCGGTCCGCTACCACCCCCTCACAGACGTCGACGCCGACGGCCATTCCCCCAGCCTCCCCACTCTGCGCGGCCTGCGCAACGGTGACAGCGCCTGCTCCGCCATCAAGCAGATCGCCTCGGGTCGGTTCGGCGTCACCCCTGCCTACCTGCGCAGCGGCCGGCAGCTGGAGATCAAGGTGGCCCAGGGAGCCAAACCCGGAGAGGGCGGTCAGCTGCCGGGGCCCAAGGTCGATGCCTACATCGCCTGGCTGCGCAACAGCAAGGCCGGTGTGCCCCTGATCTCTCCTCCCCCGCACCACGACATCTATTCCATCGAGGATCTGGCTCAGCTCATCCACGACCTGCATCAGGTCAATCCCTCCGCCAAGGTGTCGGTGAAGCTGGTGGCCGAGATCGGCATCGGCACGATCGCCGCCGGCGTGGCCAAGGCCAATGCCGATGTGATCCAGATCTCCGGTCACGACGGTGGCACCGGCGCTTCGCCCCTGAGTTCGATCAAGCACGCCGGCAGCCCCTGGGAACTGGGTCTCACCGAGGTCCACCGCAGCCTGCTGGAGAACGGCCTGCGGGACCGGGTGCTGCTGCGGGCCGATGGCGGCCTCAAGAGCGGCTGGGACGTGGTGATCGCCGCCTTGCTGGGGGCCGAGGAGTTCGGCTTCGGCTCGATCGCCATGATCGCCGAGGGCTGCATCATGGCCCGCGTCTGCCATACCAACAACTGCCCGGTGGGGGTCGCCACCCAGAAGGAGGCCCTGCGCAAGCGCTTCACGGGCCTGCCCGAGCACGTGGTGAACTTCTTCCACTTCGTGGCGGAGGAAGTCCGCCAGCTGCTGAGCGTGCTCGGGGTGGCAAGGTTGGAGGACCTGATCGGCCGCACCGAGCTGCTGGCCCCCCGTGCCATCGGTCTCACCAAGACCGGGTCCCTCGATCTCTCCTCCCTGCTGGAGCCGATCCCCGCCGCCGCCGACCGGTCCTGGCTGCGGCACGATGCCGAGGCCCATGGCAACGGTCCGGTCCTGGAAGACCGGTTGCTCGCCGATCCGGAGGTGCAGGCCGCGATCGATGGCCATGGCCACCTGGTGCGTCAGCTGCCGATCGTCAACACCGACCGCAGCGTGGGTGCCCGCCTGGCGGGGGAAATCGCCGAGCGGCATGGCAACTCCGGGTTCCAGGGTGGTTTCTCCCTCACCTTCAGCGGCGCGGCGGGACAGAGCTTCGGCGCCTTCGTGCTGCAGGGCATGGACCTGCGTCTGGTGGGCGAGGCGAACGACTACGTGGGCAAGGGCATCAACGGCGGTCGCATCACCGTGGTGCCTCCCAGCGGCGGCCGGGATCCCGGCGCCAAGGTGATCCTTGGCAACACCTGCCTCTATGGCGCCACCGGCGGTGAGTTGTTCGCCCTCGGCAGGGCGGGCGAACGCTTCGCCGTGCGCAACAGCGGTGCCCGCACGGTGGTCGAGGGTGTCGGCGACCACTGCTGCGAGTACATGACCGGTGGTGTGGTGGTGGTACTGGGCAGCACCGGCCGCAACGTGGCCGCGGGGATGACCGGTGGCGTCGCCTTCGTCCTGGACGAGGCTGATGGCCTTGCGGCCCGCCTCAACCCCGAGACCGTGGAACTGCACCCCCTCACCACCCCCGAGCAGGAAGGTCTGCTGCGGCCGCTGCTCGAATCCCACCGCATGCTCACCGGCAGTGAACGGGCTGCCGAGATCCTGGCCGAGTGGGCCTTCTGGAAGACCCGCTTCAAGGTGCTGGTGCCGGCCAGCGAGAAGGCCGCCCTCGGCCTGGTGGATCAGCGCGAGCAGGTGGCCGTCTAGCCCGCAGGGCCCGCTTTCAGCGCGGATGCTCCCGCATCAGGCGCCGCACCTCGCCGGCGTGGTAGCTGCTGCGGGTGAGGGGACTGCTGATCACCTGCAGGAAGCCCAGTTCCTCTTCGCCATGACGGCGGTAGGCCTCGAAGGTCTCCGGTGTCACGAACCGCTGCACCGGCAGGTGCTTCGGGCCAGGGGAGAGGTACTGCCCGATGGTCACGATGTCCACCGCGTGGGCCCGCAGATCAGCCATCACGGCGTGCACCTCCGCGTCGCTCTCTCCCAGCCCCACCATCAGGCCGGATTTCGTGTAGGTCCGTGGCCAGCCCTGCCGCACACGGCGCAGGAGCTCCAGTGACCGTGTGTAGATCCCCTGGGGACGGACCTGCCGGTAGAGGCGGGGCACCGTCTCGATGTTGTGGTTGAGCACGTCCGGCGCTGCCGACATCACCAGACCCAGGGCGTCCCACGCGCCGCAGAGGTCGGGCAGCAGGATCTCGATGGTGGTGAGGGGGGCGTTGCGGCGAACCGCCTCGATGCAGGCCACGAACTGACTCGCCCCCCCATCGGCCAGGTCGTCCCGGTTCACCGAGGTGATGACCACGTGGCTCAGGCCCATGCGCCGCACCGCCTCCCCCAGCCGCTCCGGCTCGGTGGGATCCAGGGTTCGCACACTGCGGTCGAAGTCGATGTCGCAGTAGGGGCAGGCCCGGGTGCAGCCCGGCCCCATGATCAGGAACGTGGCGGTGCCGCCGGCGAAGCACTCGCCGATGTTCGGGCAGCTGGCTTCCTGGCAGACCGTGTTGAGTTTCAGATCGACCAGCAGATCCGCCACCGCGCCGATCCTCTCCCGCTGGGGCGCCTTCACCCGCAACCAGGGGGGCTTGGCGGGTGCGGGCCTGGGGTCGCTGACGGTCACGGGAGGCGCTGGGCTGATCGGAGTGTAAGGAGGCTTCCCTTCGGCCTTCTTAGGGCGCTCCGCCGCGGCCCATCCCCTAAAGTTGCTCCATCGGGATGTGGCGCAGCTTGGTAGCGCACTTCGTTCGGGACGAAGGGGCCGCAGGTTCGAATCCTGTCATCCCGATTCCACTGGCGGCGGCCTGGCATAAGGGCGCTCCCATGCAGCCACCACCAACCTGGCCAGAAGGCTTCAGCGCTCCGGTCGGCAGAGCTGCTTACCGGTGAACGGCCTCACACCAGGGCAGACCCCGGATAGCCGCGAGGAGTCACCATCCGGCCGTCCTGCACCTTGGTGGTGCTGTTGCCCACCAGCACCAGGCTGAGCATGTCCACCTGCTCCTGGGGCAGGGTGTGCAGGGTGTGGAGGCTGAGGCATTCGTCGGCCCGCCCGAGCTGACGGGCCAGCAGCACGGGGATGCTGGACGGCCGGTCTTCCGACAGCAACTCCAGCGCCCGGCCCAGCTGCCAGGGCCGGCCGAGGGACCGGGGGTTGTAGAGGGCCACCACGAAATCGCCGCTGGCCGCGCCCCTCAGCCGGCGTTCGATCACCTCCCAGGGGGTGAGTCGGTCGCTCAGGCTGATGGTGCAGAAGTCGTGCATGAGCGGCGCTCCGGCCCTGGCGGCCGCGAGCTGCAGGGCCGAGACCCCTGGATGCACCGTGAAGCCCGGGCGGTCAAGGGGAGGCAGCTGCAGCCAGAGCTCCAGGGCCAGGCCCGCCATGCCGTAGATGCCGCTGTCCCCTGAGGAGATCAGAGCCACGTCGATGCCCTGACGGGCCAGATCGAGGGCCTCGGCGCAGCGGGCCCGCTCTTCGGTCAGGCGTCCTTCGCGGCGCAGTTGGTCGGGACGGCGCAGCGGCTCGAGCAGGTCGAGGTAGAGCCCGTAGCCCACCCACACCGTGGCCGCGGCGAGCGCCTGGCGGGCCTCGCCGCTGAGCAGCCCGATCGGGCCCGGCCCACTGCCCACCAGATGCAGGTGACCCCTCTGGGGTGCCCACTGGCGCTCCGCCAGGGCCACCGCCAGGGTGGCGGCCCCCCGCTCACCGAAGGCAGCACGTTCGATCCGCTTCCCCAGCAGCAGGCGGGGCGGCGTGTCCCGGGTGTCCGTCAGGGTCGCCGCCTGGGGAGAGGACGCCTGGAAGGCCGCCTGCAGCGCGGCGGCCTCGGCCACGCTGGGCGTGCCCATCTCCCTGGCCACCGCTTCGGACGGATGGGGCACGCTCACGGCGGCGAGGGTGGCACTGTCGTACAGCCGCATGGGCCAGCCGCGGCGCTCCGCGAGCGCGAGCAGGGCGGGCTCATCCCCCTTGCGATCGATGCTGGCCAGCCCGGCGACAGCTTCGCCAGCCAGCTCCTGACTCGCCAGCCCCTCGTCCACCAGCCGCTCCAGCACACCTAGGCTGGTGTTCCGCTCGCAGCCGATGCCCAGCCAGAGGCTGGGGGGGTGCCAGCGGCAGCCCGCGCCGCTCCGGGGTCCGATCACCAGGGCTTCAGGAACGCTCCCAGGGGCCGCGGCGGCGGCCTCCAGCTCCAGCCAGAGCCGGGTGCCGCTCTCCTGGTGGTGGAGAGCGCCGGGGCTTCGGGCCTCCTCCACCATCAGCGTGCGCCAGTCGCCCCTGCCCCGACGCCAGCCCCAGGCCAGTCCGAAGGCATCCAGCGGCAGCCGGCTGCCGCTGGCAGAGGCCCCGGTGAGCACGGCCTGGCCGCCGATCAGGGCGGCGATCTCCTGGCCGAGCCGATCCCCGCCGGCGCCATGGATCCCCAGCAGCGGCACCACGAAGCGCCCGTCCGGATCCACTACCACCACGGCGGGATCGCTGTCCTTGTCGGCGATCAGGGGGGCGATGAGCCGCGTCACCAGGCCGCAGGCCCCCACCGCCACCACCGCACGGGCACCCGACCATCTCGCTGCCAGCCAGTCGGCCGAGCCCTCCTCAGGACCCTTCACCTCGGCCAGGAGCCCACCCCGGCGAAGGCGCTCGAGCATCGGTCCGGCCGCCGGGCCGAAGCCGAGGCCCACGATCCTGCGCAGCTCTGTATTCATTGTGCCAGCCTGCGGCGGACCCGTTCCAGCAGGTCAGGCCACCCTTCCCCACGGCCAGGTGGGTCCGCGCCCTTTGCCACCGCTGGAGGCCTCTGGCGCACGGCAGCGGTTGGAGCGGAGTCCGGAGGCGGCTTGCCCGGGGAGGTGGTCGGCGAGGCGGCCACGGAGTCCGGCATGTCGGTGATGGCCGGCGCCTCCTTCAGGGTGGGAGGGCGCAGTGGTTCCTCCTCTGTCGCGGTCTCCGGTGCGGCGGCGCCTTGAGATGTGATGGCGGCTTCGGGTACGACCCCCGCCGGGATCTTCACATTTGAGGGGGCCTCGGCGACCGCTCCGACGGCGGCTTCAGCATCGGACGGCGCCCGATCGACCGCAGTGGATTCGTCGACCAACGGGGTCTCGGCGACCCCAGGGGCTTCCTCCTCGGACAGGGGCCCGGGGGCCGCCGTCGCTGTGGGCTCGGCTGCCTCTTCCACCGCCTCTCCCAGCGGTGATTCCGTAGCCGCTGCCGCCGGCCCGCCGGCGGCCGGCTGAGTCTCGCTGCCTGCCTCCGCTGTCTCGTCCGGTTCCGGCGCGGCGCTCGGTTCAACAGGCGGCGGCTCCTCGCCCAGCAGGGTGGCCAGCTCGATGGGGTCGAGGCGGCCACCCTGCCATCGGGGGCCTTCACCTCCGGGTTCGAGCGTCACTTCCCCCACCAGGCTGTTGAAGGGTGGGTTGAGGGGCTCGCCGATGGCATCGAGCAACTCCAGTTGGATCGCATTGCTGCCGGCGCGCCAGCCCTCGAGCCAGAGAGGCGTCTGGTGGTCCACCAGGAAGCTGTCGCCGTTGACGCTCACCCGCAGCCGCCAGCTGGCGTCCCCGGCCCGCAGGTTCTGCAGCGGGGCGTCGATCAGCAGCCAGTCGAGCAGCAGGGGGCTGGCGGCGGCCCGGCCCCGGGGGCTCACGGCGATCAGCTGGGGACTGCTTGGGGCGGGTTGGCTGAGGGGGTTGGCGGCGACCCGGTGCAGCCGGATCTGGCGTTGTGCGCCCGGGCTCTTCACCGCCTCGCCCCAGGGCCTGGCCGCATAGACGGTGAGCCGATGGCTGCCGGGTTCCAGGGCCCGCATGGTGGTGGCGGTGGTCGTCAGCGCCAGGGGGGGATCCCCATCCAGCTGCACCACCAGATGGGGACCGAGGCCCAGGGGACCGGCATTCACCAGAGGCCAGTCCTCCACCCGCAGGCGCAGGGACCAGGGACCCGCTGGCAGCAGGGCACCATCGGCCGGTGAAAGGATCTCCACCCGTGGCCGGCGCCCGTCGAGGGCGTCCTGCATCTGCTGAACCGCCAGGGGAGGAGCCACTTCCTGCAGGCCGGAACGGCGTGTTTCGAGACGTCCGTCGCCCCCCGTGGGCGCGTTCCATCGCCCGGGCAGGGGGAGGGCGGAGACGGGTGAGGCCGTCAGGGCGAGCAGCCCGGCCCCCGCCAGCACCAGCGCCAGGAACGCCGCCACGAGCCAGGGCCAAGACCGTGCTCTCCGCCGCCAGCCCGATCGCCCTCCGTCACCCCTGCCGCCCACGCGCCCCCGTCCGAGTCATGTCGTGAGCGCCATTCTGCTTCGGCGGCCGAAGCCAAGAAATGGTCAGATGAATCGAGCGGGAAAATGACGCAAAAGGTTATAGGAACCCCACTGTTTTCCTGATTGTCGCGATGTTCACAACTTGCCGTCAGACCCCAGTCCCAGCCTTGGAAGCGCCGGGATTAAACCTTTGTAACTGGCTGCCGAATCGTCTTGTTTTCGACCCCTATACTTCCGCCAGCGGTCCCCTTTCGGGGCCCAAAGCTCCAGTCGTGGCAAGGGTTTTCTCTCCCTGCCCGGCTGGTGCCCATGGCCGGGTCAACCCGGTCATGGGGCCCACCGATGGAGCCTGGTCGTTCGCAAGAGCGACCCCGGCGTCCGTCGAAGGGGTGGACCTCCACCTCGACCCCGTCCCTCGAGGAACGTCTCGATGACCATCAGCCCACCAGAGCGTGGGAAAGCGGCGAAGGACATGGTTGACCGGAACCCTGTTCCGGCGGATCCCGAAGTGTTCGGGAAGCCCGGCCACTTCGATCGCACCCTCGCCAAAGGTCCCAAAACCACCACCTGGATTTGGAACCTCCACGCCAACGCTCACGATTTCGACAGCCACACGAGCGACCTCGAAGAGGTCTCCCGGAAGATCTTCAGTGCTCATTTCGGCCATCTGGCCGTCATCTTCATCTGGCTGAGCGGCGCCTTCTATCACGGAGCCCGCTTCTCCAACTACACCGGCTGGCTCGCCGACCCCCTGCACGTCAAGCCCAGTGCCCAGGTGGTCTGGCCGATCTTCGGTCAGGAAATTCTCAATGGCGATGTGGGTGCCGGCTTCCACGGCATCCAGATCACCTCCGGTCTTTTCCATGTCTGGAGAGCCTGGGGTTTTACCAGTGAGTTCCAGCTCCTGTGCACCGCCATCGGTGCCCTGGTGATGGCCGGACTCATGCTCAATGCCGGTGTCTTCCACTACCACAAGGCAGCTCCGAAGCTGGAGTGGTTCCAGAACGTTGAGTCCATGCTCAACCACCACCTGGCCGGTCTGCTCGGGCTTGGGTCCCTGTCCTGGACAGGGCACCTTCTGCATGTGTCGCTGCCCACCACCCAGTTGATGGATGCCATCGACGCCGGCAGTCCGCTGGTGCTGAATGGCAAGACCATCGCCTCGGTGGCAGACATTCCCCTCCCGCACGAGTTTCTCAACCAGGATCTGCTGACCCAGCTGTTTCCGGGTTTCGGTGCCGGGATCTCCGCCTTCTTCACCGGCAACTGGGCGGCCTACAGCGATTTCCTCACCTTCAAGGGTGGGTTGAATCCTGTGACCGGCAGCCTCTGGATGACCGACATCGCCCATCACCACCTGGCGATCGCGGTGCTGTTCATCGTGGCCGGCCACATGTATCGCACCAACTGGGGCATCGGTCACAGCATCAAGGAAATTCTCGAGGGCCAGAAGGGTGATCCCCTGCTGTTCCCTGCGCCCAAAGGTCACGATGGGCTCTATGAATTCCTGACCACCTCCTGGCACGCTCAGCTTGGCCTCAACCTGGCGCTGTTCGGTTCGCTCACGATCATCGTGGCGCACCACATGTATGCGATGCCTCCGTATCCCTACATCGGTATCGACTACCCGACCCAGCTGTCGCTGTTCACCCACCACATGTGGATCGGCGGCTTCCTGATCGTTGGAGCCGGTGCACATGCGGCCATCGCTCTCATCCGCGACTACGACCCGGCCAAGAACATCGACAACGTGCTCGACCGGGTGCTGAAGGCCCGTGATGCCCTGATCAGCCACCTCAACTGGGTGTGCATCTTCCTGGGCTTCCACAGCTTCGGCCTTTACATCCACAACGACACGATGAGTGCCCTGGGTCGTCCCCAGGACATGTTCAGTGACACCGCGATCCAGCTGAAGCCCGTCTTCGCCCAGTGGATCCAGGGTCTGCACGCCGCCGCTGCCGGCACTACCGCTCCCAACGCTCTTGCCGGGGTGAGCGAAGTGTTCAACGGCACCGTCGTCGCCGTCGGTGGCAAGGTGGCCGCCGCGCCGATCCCTCTGGGAACGGCCGACTTCATGGTCCACCACATCCACGCCTTCACGATCCACGTCACGGTGCTGATCCTCCTGAAGGGCGTGCTCTATGCGCGCAGCTCCCGCCTGATTCCCGACAAGGCGAACCTGGGCTTCCGCTTCCCCTGCGACGGCCCCGGCCGTGGCGGTACCTGCCAAGTGTCGGCCTGGGACCATGTGTTCCTCGGCCTGTTCTGGATGTACAACTCCCTGTCGATCGTCATCTTCCACTTCAGCTGGAAGATGCAGAGCGACGTCTGGGGCACCGTCAATGCCGATGGCAGCGTCCAGCACATCACCAATGGCAACTTCGCCCAGAGCGCCATCACCATCAATGGCTGGCTTCGGGACTTCCTCTGGGCTCAGGCCGCACAGGTCATCAACAGCTACGGCTCGTCCTCCAGTGCCTATGGCCTGATGTTCCTGGGTGCCCACTTCGTCTGGGCCTTCAGCCTGATGTTCCTCTTCAGTGGCCGCGGCTACTGGCAGGAGCTGATCGAGTCCATCGTCTGGGCTCACAACAAGCTGAAGGTGGCTCCGGCCATCCAGCCGAGGGCGCTCTCGATCACCCAGGGTCGTGCCGTCGGTGTCGCCCACTATCTGCTGGGCGGTATCGCAACCACCTGGGCCTTCTTCCTGTCCCGACTCATCGCGGTCGGCTGACCTCCACCTGACCTTTCCCAATGGCAACGAAATTTCCTTCGTTCAGCCAGGGTCTGGCACAGGACCCGACAACCCGCCGTATCTGGTACGGCATCGCCACGGCTCACGACTTCGAGAGCCACGACGGAATGACGGAGGAGCGGCTTTACCAGAAGCTGTTCTCCACCCACTTCGGTCACCTGGCGATCATCGGCCTCTGGGTTTCGGGCAACCTGTTCCATATCGCCTGGCAGGGCAACTTCGAGCAGTGGGTCGCCGATCCTCTGTATGTCCGTCCCATCGCTCACGCGATCTGGGATCCCCACTTCGGCAAGGGCGCCATCGATGCCTTCACCCAGGCGGGCGCTTCCTCCCCGGTGAACATCGCCTACTCCGGTCTGTACCACTGGTGGTACACGATCGGCATGACGACCAATCAGGAGCTCTATCAGGGTTCCATCTTCATGCTGATCCTTTCGGCCTGGGCCCTGTTCGCCGGCTGGCTCCATCTCCAGCCCAAGTTCCTGCCTTCCCTGGCCTGGTTCAAGAACGCTGAATCGCGGCTCAACCATCACCTGGCTGTGCTTTTCGGCTTCAGCTCCATCGCCTGGACCGGGCACCTGGTCCATGTGGCCATTCCCGAGTCCCGGGGTCAGCACGTCGGCTGGGACAACTTCCTCTCGGTCGCACCCCACCCCGCCGGTCTGGCTCCGTTCTTCACCGGCAACTGGGGCGTCTATGCCCAGAACCCTGACACCGCCGGTCAGATCTTCGGCACTTCCGAGGGGGCCGGTACCGCGATCCTCACCTTCCTGGGTGGCTTCCACCCCCAGACCGAAGCGCTCTGGCTCACGGACATCGCCCACCACCACCTGGCCATCGGCTGCATCTTCGTGATCGCCGGCCACATGTACCGAACCAACTTCGGTATCGGCCACTCGATCCGCGAGATCCTCGAAGCCCACAATCCCCCCAAGGGAACCCCGGGTGATCTGGGTGCCGGACACAAGGGGCTCTACGACACGGTCAACAACTCCCTCCACTTCCAGCTGGGTCTCGCCCTGGCCTGTCTGGGCGTTGTGACCAGCCTGGTGGCCCAGCACATGTATTCGCTGCCGTCCTATGCGTTCATCGCCAAGGACTACACCACCCAGGCAGCCCTCTATACCCACCACCAGTACATCGCCATCTTCCTGATGTGCGGTGCCTTCGCCCACGGAGCGATCTTCTTCATCCGTGACTACGACCCGGAAGCCAACAAGAACAACGTTCTTGCCCGGATGCTCGAGCACAAGGAAGCCCTGATCAGCCACCTGAGCTGGGTCTCCCTCTTCCTCGGTTTCCACACCCTGGGGCTGTACGTCCACAACGACGTGGTGGTCGCCTTCGGCACCCCCGAGAAGCAGATCCTGGTGGAGCCCGTCTTCGCTCAGTTCGTTCAGGCCTCCAGCGGTAAGGCCCTTTACGGGATGGACGTTCTGCTGGCCAACGCCAACAGCATCGTCAGCAACCCGCCGGGTCCCGGTGGCTACTGGATCCCCGGCTGGCTCGATGCCGTCAATGCCGGGAACAACTCCCTGTTCCTGCAGATCGGTCCTGGGGACTTCCTGGTGCACCACGCCATCGCGCTGGGTCTGCACACCACCACCCTGATCCTGGTGAAGGGTGCCCTGGACGCCCGGGGCTCGAAGCTGATGCCCGACAAGAAGGACTTCGGCTACTCCTTCCCCTGCGACGGCCCCGGTCGTGGCGGTACCTGTGACATCTCGGCCTGGGATGCCTTCTATCTGGCGGTCTTCTGGGCCCTGAACACGGTGGGTTGGGTCACCTTCTACTGGCACTGGAAGCACCTCGCCATCTGGCAGGGCAACGTGGCCCAGTTCAACGAATCCAGCACCTATCTGATGGGCTGGTTCCGCGATTACCTCTGGCTCAACAGCTCCCAGCTGATCAACGGGTACAACCCGATGGGATCCAACAACCTGGCCGTCTGGGCTTGGATGTTCCTCTTCGGTCACCTGGTTTGGGCCACCGGTTTCATGTTCCTGATCTCCTGGCGTGGTTACTGGCAGGAACTGATCGAAACAATCGTCTGGGCTCATCAGCGCACGCCCCTCGCCAATCTGGTGGGCTGGCGTGACAAGCCCGTCGCTCTCTCGATCGTTCAGGCCCGGGTGGTGGGCCTCGCCCACTTCACTATCGGTTACATCCTCACGTACGCCGCCTTCCTGATCGCCTCCACCTCCGGCAAGTTCGGCTGATCCCAGCTCCTTGCCCCTTTCGAGGGACGGTTCCGCCCCCGGCTTCGGCCGGGGGTTTTTTCATGGGCTCCGGCTTGCACGCTCGGCTGAACCGCTCCCTCCTGCATGCGGCGCAGCGTTTCCCCCCGTGCCCATCCGGATCTCTTCTTCCGTTGCCCACCGGAGAGGCCCGGCCATCACCGGGTGAGCGTGGCTGCCGCGAGACCCGTGGCCTGACACCGCAAACAGCTTCCTATCCCAGGTGTCAAAGCCTGGTCGGCGGCCTGGAAGTCCCGCAAGGCTCCAGCGGCATGGCATGGCGAGCCGCGGCAGGCTGTAGGAAAACCCTGCAGGCCCTAGGACAGCTCCTCTGGTGCACTGCCAGCCAGTGGCCTGGTTGGTTCCGGAACTCCCGAGGTTACTGCCGGGCCCTGGCCATAAAAAAGCCCCGCCATCGGGCGGGGCGAGGAGTAGTGCAGGAAGGCCGGTGTCGACTTCGCCTACCGGGATCGAGAGGCTCAGCCGGCGCTCCAGACGCCACCGGCGATATTCGCCAGGGGGGACTGGATGGCGGTGCTGCAGAGGAACCAGGCGAAGGCTGCACCGCCGCAGCCGCCGAGCCAGAAACCGCTGGCGAACTCGGCCCAGCCCGCCTTGGTGAACAGATCGGCCGGAGGGTTGTCGATGGTGGCATCAGGCGGCTGCACGTTGGGGCCGCTGCCGGCGGTGCCGTAGATCGACAGGCAGATGGTGAGGATCGACACCAGGCCGATGGCGGCCAGCAGGCCGGCCGTGCTGGCGAACTCCGTGGCACGCAGGGGACCGCCGTAGGCGAAGGGGCCGTAGAGGAGATAGCCGTGGGCCATGCCCACCTCGAGACCCCGACGGTTCGGCGACAGGGATGGTCTGTAGGCCGGCAGGGCGTTCAGGAAGGCCTTGGTGAAGTAGCTGCTGTTGACGGGGGTGGCCAGATTGCCGACGGTCGGGTCGGCCACGGGGGTCACGGTCATGGGGAGCGGATCGGGTGGTCGTCGGAGGGGGAGGCGGATGACGGAGGAGCCGGGGCCCCGGGTCACTCGGTCGCCTCGATCACGTTGAACAGCAGGGCCATGGCCACCGCCGGACCGAGGATTCCCACCAGGGGAACCAGCACGGACGGCAGCCAGGCAACGGCGAAATCACCAGTCATGACATGGGCCAATAAGAACCGCCGGTACTGTAAAGAGCCCTTCCCGCCTGGATTCTTGGGGAGCCGGGGGGCGACATAAAAGTTCAGCAGGGGCGGTGAGAGGGACGGCGAGGTCTCCCCTGAGCAGCTGCGTCAGGGGTCGGTGGATCCCCGGAGAGTGGCCCGGATCCGATAGATCGGCCGGCCCTGGCTCTCGTGATAGGTGCGCATCTGGAGTTCGGCCAGCAGCCCGAAGCAGAAGATCTGCACGCCGCTGAGGATCGCCAGCACCGCCATCAGCAGCAGGGGGCGGTTGCCGATGTCCGCTCCCAGCAGCACCTTCTCGCCCACCAGCCAGAGGGCGATGGCCAGGCCCGCCCCGAGCGTCAGCAGCCCCGCGAAGCCGAACACATGCATCGGCCGGGTCAGGAACCGCTTCATGAACCAGACCGTCAGCAGATCCATCAGCACCCGGAAGGTCCGATCGATTCCATAATTGCTGCGGCCGAACCGACGGGGATGGTGGGACACCTTCACCTCACCGATGCGCGCCCCCTCGATGAAGGCCAGGGCCGGCAGGAAACGGTGCAGTTCCCCATAGAGGTTCATGTCGCTGAGCACCTCCCGCCGGTAAGCCTTGAGGGAGCAGCCGTAGTCATGCAGGCGCACCCCCGTCACCCGGGCGATCAGCCGGTTGGCGAGCAGGGACGGCAGCAGCCGGTCGAGTGCCCTGTCCTGGCGCTGATGGCGCCAGCCGCTCACCAGATCGAGGTCGTCATGCTCCAGGCGAGCCAGCAGCAGGGGGATGTCGGCGGGATCGTTCTGGAGATCCCCGTCCAGGGTGACGATCACTTCGCCGCTGCTGGCATCGAACCCTGCGGCCATGGCGGCGGTCTGGCCGTAGTTGCGCCGCAGCAGCACCGCCACCAACTCCGGCACCCGTCCCGTCAGCTCCCGGAGTACGGTCGCCGTGCCGTCCTTCGACCCGTCGTCCACCAGCACCAGTTCGAAGGACCGTCCCAGGGGCCTCAGGGCCGCCAGGAGCTGCTCCACGAGCAGGGGGACATTGGCCTCCTCGTTGTGGAGAGGCACCACCACCGACAGGCTGGCGGTGTGCGCCATGGGGCCATTGCCGCCGCAGCTCGCACCGTACCCGGCCGGCGCCCAGACGCCTAGGGGGGCAGGGGGCTGCCGTCATGGCTGTGCATCACCCGCCCCGCCCCGCGCAGCTCGGTCCTGTAGTGGCTGGCCACCGGATCCCAGTTGCCCGGAGCCAGGTCGTCGATGCCGATGCCGTCACGGCCGTGCTGGCGGCCGGAACTGTGCAGGTAGCGGCCGCCCCCCAGGTGCAGGCCCACGTGGGTGCAGCGCCGCGGAGTACCGAAGAAGATGAGATCGCCGGGTGTCAGCAGGCAGGTGACGCCGCTGGCCACGGCCACGGGCTGGCAGAAGCGTTCCTGCAGGTAGGCGTCCCGGGGCAGCCAGATGCCGGCCCTCGCGTAGGCGGTCTGCACCAGGCCCGAACAGTCGAAATCGGGGCCCAGAGTGCCGCCCCACAGGTAGCGGTTGGGACGCTGGCGGGCGGCCTCGGCGAAGGCCAGCACCACCTCCAGGCGGCCGGCGATCCGGTGGCGGTCGAGGCGGGGCAGGATCGGCGGCAGGGAGGGGCGAGCCCGCTCCAGCAGCTCGAGACTCTCCACCCAGCAAGGGTAGCCATCCTCGTGGAGACGTACCCGCAGGCGGGGCAGACGGCCGGCGCAGACGGACTCCTGGGCGCTCTCCAGCACCTTCAGGTGACGTCCGGCCCGGACCTGGGTGGCCAGAGCCGTTCCCCGTGGCCGGCTGTAGGCCTCCAGCGGCTGCTGCAGGGTCCAGCCGCTGCCCGGCGAAGGCAGCGTGCCTATGGTCGCCATCGCAAGGTCTCGCCGCTGATGGCGTTCTACAGCCAGGATCCGGCGATGGGCCAGACCCTCCGCCAGCTCGTCGGCCAGCTTCGGCAGGAGGGGCGGCCGGGACTCGAGGAGCAGCTCTCGATCACCTGGCTCCGCTACGGAACCTCCCTCATCGGCAGCGGGGAGCCACTGACCCGGGAAGCCTTCTGGAGCCAGCCGGTGGC
The DNA here is from genome assembly GCA_000708525.1 of Cyanobium sp. CACIAM 14. Lineage (GTDB taxonomy): Bacteria > Cyanobacteriota > Cyanobacteriia > PCC-6307 > Cyanobiaceae > Cyanobium. The sequence goes on along the minus strand of JMRP01000008.1, from coordinate 40,671 downwards.
GGGGGCCAGCTGGGCCGGGGCGCGGCCGCGCTACCCGGCCAGCGTGATCAAGCTGGTGTACCTGGTGGCCGCCGAAGCCTGGCTCCAACGCCAGCTGATCGACGACGGGCCCGAGCTGCGCCGCGCCCTGGCCGACATGGTGCGCGACTCCGGCAACGACGCCACCAGCCTGGTGCTGGATCTGCTCACCGGCACCACCAGCGGTCCTTCCCTTCCGCCGGAGCGCCATGCGGCCTGGTGCCGGCAGCGCCAGCTCGTGAACGGCTGGCTCTCCCGCCTGGGCTGGAGTGAGGTCGAGGGCATCAATGCCTGCCAGAAGACCTGGGCCGAGGGGCCCTATGGCCGCGAGCGGGACTTCTATGGCCCCGAGCTGGAGAACCGCAACCGCCTGAGCAGCGATTTCACGGCCCGCCTGCTGCACGCGGTGATGGCCGGGGCGATCGTGTCGCCACCGGCCTGTCGGCGCATGATCGAACTGCTGCGTCGTTCCCTCGACCCGCACCAGCGGGCTGCCGATCCCGAGAACCAGGTGGATGGCTTCCTTGGAGCCGGACTCCCTGCGGAGGCCCGGCTGTGGAGCAAGGCCGGCTGGATGAGCCAGGCCCGTCACGATGCCGCCTACGTGGAGGTGGACGGGAAGGCGCCGATGCTGCTGGTGGTCTTCAGTGAGGGACGCGATTGTGCCTGTGATGACTCCCTGCTGCCGGCCATCGCGGCCAGCCTGCTGGACGCCTGAGCCGTACGGCCTGAGGGGAGGTCAGCGAGGCACGTGGCGGGGCGGGAACGGAGAGGGAGGGATTCGAACCCTCGACAGAAGTTGCCTCCTGTAACTCCTTAGCAGGGAGCCGCTTTCAACCACTCAGCCACCTCTCCAGCGGCCCCGAGAGCTTATCAGGGCTCCGCCGTCGGCCCGGCCGGCGTGGGCACTCCCGGATCCGCGGCCACCGCCAGGCGAGGAAGGCGGTGCTTGAAGCCGCAGAGGATCTCCCAGGGGATGGTGCCGCAGCGCTCGCTCCAGTCGACGGGACCGATCGCCTCATCCCCCTGTTTGCCGAGCAGGGTGACGATGCTGCCCACCTCGATGCGGGGAGCGTCGGTGGCGTCGATCACCAGCTGGTCCATCGTGATGGCGCCCACCTGGGGCAGTCGCCGCCCCTCGAAGAGCACGTCCATGCGGTTGGAGAGCATGCGGGGCACTCCGTCGGCGTAGCCGATCGAGACCACCGCCAGCCGGCTGGGCCGGCTGGTCCGGAAACGATGGCCGTAGCTCACCCCGACCCCGGCCCCCACCTGGCGCAGCAGGGTGACCCGGGCATGGATCTGCAGGGCGGGCCGAAGGGGCACGACCCCGGCGAGGTGGGCCGCCGGGGGGTGGCCGTAGAGGGCAAGACCCACCCGCACCAGGTCGTAGTGCTGCCGGTGGCTTCGCAGGGTGCCCGCCGAATTGGCCAGGTGGCGGCAGCCGGCCGCCAGGCCCTGTTCCTGAAGGCCGGCGAGAACGGCCTCGAAGCGCTGCTGCTGGCGGTCGCTGAGGCCGTCGTCCTCGTCGGGGGCGGCATCGGCGCAGGCGAGGTGGGAGTAGATCCCCACCAGTTCGACCGCTTCCATGCCGCGCAGGGCCGCCACCAGCCGGGGGCCCTCCTGCCAGTCGACGCCGAGGCGGGTCATGCCGGTGTCGAGCTTGAGCTGCACGGCCATGCTGCGACCGCTGCCGCTCGCCAGGTTCTGGCACAGCAGCGCCTCGCGCATGCTGCTGATCGTGGGCATCAGTTGCCAGCGCAGGCAGCTGCGCAGTTCCTCGGCCTGGGTGAGGTTGCCGAGCACCAGGACGGGTGCGGAGATGCCGGCGCGGCGCAGCTGCACCCCTTCGGCCAGGGTGGCGACTCCGAAGCAGGCGGCTCCAGCCTCCAGGGCGGCCCTGGCCACCGGCAGGGCGCCGTGGCCATAGGCATCGGCCTTGACCACCGCCATCAGCTGGGTGGCCGGGCCGATGTGGCGTCGCAGGGCCCGGACATTGGCCTGGATCGCCGCCGTGTTGACCTCCACCCAGGCCCGCTGCCGCGCTTCGCCGGTCTCCTCCGTCGCGCTGGGTGGGGCGAGCGGGGAACTGGTCATGGGCAGGGTGGATGGGGGAAGGCCATGGGTCTCATTGGAATCCCGTTAGCATGCCTTACATCCAGCGGACTGGCATGGGCCACGTTCTCGTTCTGAATGCGTCCTACGAACCGCTGAATATCACCACCTGGCGCCGCGCCATGGTGATGCTGCTCAAGGGAAAGGCCGAGGGCCTCGAGCATGATCCAGGGCGTGTGATCCGTCCGGATCACTTCTTGCCCACGGTGATTCGTCTGCGCCAGTTCGTGCGGGTGCCCTACAAGCCTCTTCCGCTTACCCGACGCAACGTCTTCCAGCGCGACGGCCACGCCTGTCAGTACTGCGGGTTCAGTGGCGATCAGCTCTCCATCGACCACGTCGTCCCCCGCAGCCGCGGCGGCACGGATGCCTGGGAGAACGTGACCACCGCCTGTCTGCCCTGCAACGTGCGCAAGGGCAACCGCACCCCGGGCGAGGCCGGCATGCCACTGGCCCGGGAGCCGCGGCGTCCGCTGGGCAGCCTGAGCTTCGAGGCCAACCGGCGCATCCGATCCGGTCAGCACCAGGAGTGGGCGAAATACGTCATCGGCGTCTGAGGTGGCGTCCAAGGCCCGCACCGGATCACCCTCCCGTGCCGCTGGCCTCCAGGGCCATGGCTTCGAGACCCTGTCGCTGTTCCTCGGCGATGCAGGCGTCGATCAGGTCGTCGAGCTGGCCGGCGAGCACCGGTTCGAGGGAGAAGTTGCGCCCCAGGCGGTGATCGGTGACACGGTTGTCCTTGGCGTTGTAGGTGCGGATCTTCTCGCTGCGGTCGCCGCTGCCCACCTGGGCCCGGCGGACGGAGCGCTCCTCGGCGTTCGCCTGTGCCAGCTGACGCTCGAAGAGCTTCGCCCGGAGGATCTCCATGGCACGCTCCCTGTTCTGCAACTGGGAGCGCTCCTGGGTGCAGAAGACCCGGATGCCGGTGGGCTTGTGGAGCAGGTCGACGGCCGTCTCGACCTTGTTCACGTTCTGGCCGCCGGCGCCGCCCGAACGGGCCGTGCTGATGTCCAGATCCCCCGGATCGATCTGCACCTCCACCGGATCGGCCTCGGGCATCACCGCCACGGTGGCGGTGGAGGTATGGACCCGCCCCTGGGATTCGGTGGCCGGGACCCGCTGCACCCGGTGGACGCCCGCCTCGAACTTCAGCCGGCTGTAGACGCCATCCCCGCGGATGGCCAGGATCAGCTCCTTGTAGCCCCCCAGATCGGCCTGCGAGGCGCTCACCGGCTGCACCTGCCATCCTCGCCCCTGTGCATAGCGCTCGTACATCCGGGCCAGATCCCCTGCCCAGAGGCTGGCTTCATCGCCGCCCGCACCGGCGCGGATCTCCAGCATCACGCTGCGCTCGTCGCGGGGGTCGGTGGGGAGCAGGGCCAGGGTGAGACGCTCACCAAGGCTGGCGATCAGCCCGTCGAGGCTGACCAGTTCCTCGGCGGCCAGGGCGGCCAGTTCGCGGGCGTCCTCGTCGTGACGGTGCTCCCTCAGCAGCGCCCTGGCGTCCTCCCGCTCCCGCTCCAGCTTGCGGAGTTCGCGATAGTCGCTGACGAGCGGCTCGAGCCTGGCCCGCTCCCGGGCGATCGACTGCAGCCGAGCCGGATCGGAGGCCACCGCCGGATCGGCCAGCTGCCGCTCCAGGGTCTCGAAGGTGCGACAGGCGGTGTCCAGGCGGGATTGCAGCAGGTCGGAATCCATTGGCGGTGCCGATCAGGGGAGCGCCCCTCCGGGGCCGCGGGGCGGGGACTGGCGCGACCGGAACGCTGCCAACAGAAAAGCCGGATGCCAGAGGCACCCGGCCAGGGAGAACCAGGGCCGTATCCGGAGGCCAGCGTCAGGCGTCGGCGGTGGCAGGCGTTTCAGCCGCTGGGGTGGCGGGTTTGGCCGCTTTCTTGGCGCCGGAGGCGGAATCGGCACTGCCCATGCCGTACTTCCGCATGAAGCGATCCACTCGCCCCTCGGTGTCGAGGATCTTCTGGGTACCGGTGTAGAAGGGGTGGTTGCCGCTCCACACTTCCACATTGATTTCGGGCTGGGTGGAGCCGGTGGTCATCACCACCTCCCCGTTGCAGATCACCTTGGCCTCGGGGTACCAGGTGGGATGGATGTCGGGCTTCGGCATGGCGGAAATCAGCGCTTGGAGAACTGGGGAGCCTTGCGGGCCTTCTTGAGGCCGTACTTGCGACGCTCCTTGGCCCGGGGATCGCGGCTGAGGTGGCCTTCGATCTTGAGCGGCTTACGGTTGTCGGGAGAGAGATCGCACAGGGCACGGGCGGCACCCTGCTTGATGGCGTCGGCCTGACCCGTGAGGCCACCGCCCCGGACGTTGACCAGCAGGTCGTACTGGCCCTCCAGACCCAGGGTCTGGAGAGGGGCCAACACGGCGGCCAGATAAACGGGGTTGTAGTTGAGGTAGTTGTCGCCGGGACGGCCATTGATGGTGACGCTGCCGCTGCCGGGTACGACCCGCACCCTGGCTACGGCGGTCTTGCGACGGCCGGTACCCCAGTAGACGACGCGGTTGGAGGAGCTGGTCATCGGGCGGCGGTGGCGGGATCGAGGGCGAGGGGCTGGGGCTTCTGGGCGGCATGGGGATGCTCGGCTCCCTTGTACACCTTCAGCTTGCGGAACAGCTGACGGCCGAGAGCGTTGTGGGGCAGCATCCCCTTGATCGCCTTCTCGATGATCCGCTCCGGCAGACGGGCCTGCAGATGCTCGAAGCTTTCGGTCTTCATGCCGCCAGGACGGCCGGAATGGCGCCGATAGATCTTCTGGGTGGCCTTGTTGCCGCTGACGCGCACCTTGTCGGCATTGATCACCACCACGAAGTCACCGGTGTCGAGGTGTGGCGTGAAGGTGGGCTTGTTCTTGCCGCGGAGCAGCTGGGCCACTTCGCTGGCGAGGCGGCCGAGGGTCTGGTCCGCTGCGTCGACCAGGTACCACTGGCGTTCGAGTGAATCGATGGGGGGTGGGGTTGTCTTGTTCATCGCGCCGGCGGGCCGGATGGGGTGTTGAGCCCATCACAGCCGGATGGGTCTGGACAGGGAGATTCGACCCTACCGCCTCGTGGGGACGCCCCCATGGCCGATCGGGGAAAAGCCCGGCGTGGCAGGGGGATGATCCGCTCAGCCGATCTGCGCGCCGATGATCTGATCATCTGCGGTGGAATCGAGGAGGCTGGGATCCCGGAGGGCGGAATCTCGGAACGGATCCTTGGGAGGATCGCGCGAATCCAACAGAAATCGCGGTTGGCAATCATACCAGGCGGCTTCCGGGAACACCGGGGCCGGATAGCCCACCCGCAGCAGGCAGAGTCCCTGGGGCGGCGCGGCTTCCTTGACCTCGTGGCGGGCCCCGCGGCGCCAGCGGCACAGCAAGGCCTCGGCGTCGAGGCGGCCCTCTCCCACCGCCACCAGCTGGCCCATCAGCAGTCGCACCATCCCGTAGAGGAAGCCACTGGCCTGCACCTCCGTGACCAGCAGATCCCCCTGGCGGGCGATCCATGCCTCCTGAAGGGTGGTCCGGGCGTGGGCCCGGCGGCTGCCGGCCCTCTGGAAGGCGGAGAAGTCGTGCTCGCCGAGCATCGCTTCCAGGCAGGCAGCCATGCGCCTCTCATCCAGCCGCCACTGGTGGCGATGCCAGCTCCAGGGGCTCAGGAAGAGATTGGGGGTGCGGCCGTTGTGGATTGTGTAGCGGTAGCGCCGGTAGCTGGCACTGAAGCAGGCGTGCCAGTCGGAGGGAACCTCGGCCGCTGCCCTCACCCTGATGGTGGGCGGCAGACGACCGTTGAGGGCCTTGGGCCAGCGGGAGGCCGGAATGGGTCCAGCGGTATCGAAGTGGACCACCTGTGCGGCGGCGTGCACGCCGCTGTCGGTGCGTCCCGCCGCTACCGCATGGACCGGTCTGTGGGGATCCAGATCGGCGATGGCGGCCTCCAGGACTTCCTGCACGCTGTGGTGACGCGTCTGGCGCTGCCAGCCATGGAAGGCGGATCCCTCGTATTGGAGCGAGAGGGCGATCCGCCGCAGCACCATCGGCTCGGCAGGCTCTTCAGCCGGGCCACAAGCTGCTGAGCCAGGAGGCGAGGGAGGGAGCCCGGGAGGGATCAGACCAGCTCGATGATCGCCATCTCGGCGTTGTCGCCACGGCGCCGCACCGTGCGGATGATGCGGGTGTAGCCACCCTGGCGATCGCCGTAGCGGTCCTGGGCCTTCTCGAAGAGGGCGTGCACGAGCTGCTTGTCGTAGATGTAGCCGATGGCGCGGCGGCGGGCGGCGAGGGTGCCGTCCTTGGCCAGGGTGATCATGCGCTCGGCCTCGTCGCGCAGGGCCTTGGCCCGGGCCTTGGTGGTGGTGACGCGACCCTCACGGATGAGCTGGGTGGTGAGGCCGCGCAGCATGGCCTTGCGCTGGTCGGCAGGGCGTCCCAGCAGGGGGACTCGGCACTGGTGTCGCATGGTGGGGGCGGAGCGGGTGGCGAAACGGGGAGGGGAGAACCGCCTTTCAGCCGCTGGTGCGGCTCTGGGGCAGGGAGATGCCGATCCTCTCGAGAGCCTCGATCACCTCGTCGGCGGACTTGGAGCCGAAGTTCTTGATCTCCAGCAGGTCTTCGTAACTGAAGCCCATCAGATCGGAGACGGAGTTGACCTGGGCGCGCTTCAGACAGTTGTAGGCGCGGACCGAGAGGTTCAGTTCCTCGAGGGGAATCTGGGCCTCGGCCGAGGGTTCCGGCTCCAGGCCGGGCTCCTCGGTCATGGTCAGGGTGGCCAGGGGCTGGAAGAGGCTGATCAGCTGGTTGGCCGCCTGGGCCATGGCGTCATCGGGGGTGATGCTGCCGTTGGTCTCGATCTCGATGCGGAGCCGCTCACGGGCCGATCCTCCTTCCCCCACCGCGGTCTCGTCGACGCTGTAGTTGACCCTGCGGACGGGCATGAAGACGGCGTCGATCTGGAGCAGGTCGATGGCGGAGGTGTCCTCGTTGTGGCGATCCACCGGCCGGTAACCGATGCCCCGCTCCACGTGCACTTCCATCTCCAGGCTGTGGCCTTCGGCCACGGTGGCGATCTCGCGGTCGCCGTCGATGACCTGGACCTGGGGGGAGAACTGGAGATCGGAAGCGGTGACCCTGGCGGGACCCGTGACCATCAGGCGCCCGATCTCCAGATCACGGCTGCGGCTGCTGACCGGGACCGACTTGCAGTTGAGGAGGATGTCGAGGACATCCTCCCGGACGCCGGGCACCGTGGCGTACTCGTGGTTCACACCGGAGAGACGGACCGCGGTGATGGCGCTTCCTTCGAGGCCACCGATCAGGACCCGCCGGAGGGCGTTGCCGAGGGTGGTGGCCTGGCCCCGATCCAGGGGGCCGATCAGGAAGACGCCCGTCTGGGAACGGTCGTCTGCGACCTGGTGCTCGACCCGATCGATCTGGTAGTGCAACACGGTCTGAGGAGATGAAAAGGGGGCAATGGGCCGCGGCTGCGGCGCGGTGAAGGCGGGGGGTGAGCCGAGGGATCCGGACGGCTCAGACCCTGCGCCGCTTGGCCCGACGGCAGCCGTTGTGGGGCAGCGGCGTGACGTCGCGGATCAGGGTGATCTCGAGGCCGGCCACCTGCAGGGCGCGGATCGCGGTCTCGCGGCCGGAGCCCGGCCCGCGCACCAGCACCTCGATCTGACGCATGCCCTGCTCGAGGGCGCGGCGGGCGGCGGCTTCGGCGGCGGTCTGGGCGGCGAAGGGGGTGCCCTTGCGGGCCCCCTTGAAGCCGCTGGCACCGGCGGAGGACCAGCTGATCACCTCACCGGCGGTGTCGGTGATGGAGACGATGGTGTTGTTGAACGTGCTCTGGATGTGCGCCACGCCGTTGGGGACGTTGCGCTTGGCCTTCTTGGGGCCGGTCTTCTTTGCTGGCTTGGCCATGGCGGTGGCTCTGCGGGAGCAGGGAGGTGATCGGGGGACTGGGGATGCCCCGGTGACGACCTCCGCGATGGAAGGGCGGCGGGGCAGGGGCCGGGGGCTGCGGGCGCGAGCGGGCCGCCCGGTGAAGGCGACCGGACCGTTGGCTGGGGGAAGGGGCCCGCGGCAGGGACCTACTTCTTCTTGCCGGCGACCGTCTTGCGGGCACCACGGCGGGTGCGGGCGTTGGTGCGGGTGCGCTGGCCCCGCACGGGCAGGCCCATGCGGTGGCGGCGACCCCGCAGGCAGCCGATGTCCTGAAGGCGCTTGAGGGCCATGCCCTCCTCCCGCCGCAGGTCGCCCTCGAGCACATAGGACTCGGCGGCACCACGCAGCTTCTGAACGTCGCTGTCGCTGAGATCCTTCACCCGGGTGTCGGGGTCGACGCCCGACTTGGCGAGAATCTTGCGGGCCCGGGTGAGCCCGATCCCATACACATAGGTGAGAGAGATCTCGACCCTCTTGTCACGAGGGATATCGACACCGGCGATCCGAGCCACGTCAGGAAACGATCAGAGGGCAAAGGGGGAATGGCCGCCGAAGGCGGAGGCCGGGGCAACGGGGAAGGGTCAACCCTGCCGCTGCTTGTGCTTGGGGTTGGTGCAGATCACCATCACCCGGCCGTGGCGACGGATCACCCGGCACTTGTCGCACATCTTCTTGACTGAGGCACGCACCTTCATGGGCGGTGTGCTCTCCGAATTTGCAAACCGCTAACGTATCACATCAGTCAACCAGCCCTGTCACGATCCGCGCGCTGATCTCCTCCACGGTGCCGGAGGCCTCCACGCGGCGCAGCAGGCCCAGTTGGCGGTAGTGGTCGATCAGGGGCGCGGTCTGCTCCTGGTAGACCACCAGCCGGTTGCGGATCACTTCCTCGTTGTCATCGGCCCGGCCACGGGAGAGCAGGCGCTGGATCAGCACGCCGTCCTCCAGCTCCAGCAGCACCACCTGCTCGATCCGCTGATCCAGATCCGCCAGCAGCGCCTCCAGGGCCTCGGCCTGGGCAAGATTGCGGGGGAAGCCGTCCAGCAGCCAGCCACCCTGGTGCTTCTCCAGGCGGCTGCGCACGATCGCCAGCACCAGCTCATCGCTGACCAGCTCCCCCCGGGCCATCACCGCTTCCGCCTCCAGGCCCAGGGGTGTGCCGGCCTTCACCTCGGCGCGCAGCAGGTCACCGGTGGAGAGATGCAGCAGTTGGTGGCGTTCGGCCAGGAGCGCCGCCTGGGTGCCCTTGCCGGCACCGGGGGGGCCGAGGAAGAGGAGTCGCTGTTTCATGGAGGACGGAGAGGGAAGGGAGGGCCTACTGCCGGACCAGGCCTTCGTAGCGCTGGGAGATGACGTAGGTCTGGACCTGCTTGGCAGTGTCGATGGCCACGCCCACCAGGATCAGCAGGGAGGTTGCCCCCAGCCCCTGGAAGGTTCGCACCTGGGTGGCGCCCTCCACGGCCGAGGGAATGATCGCCACCGCCCCGAGGAAGAGGCCCCCCAGCAGGGTTAGTCGGTTGGAGACCCCTGCGAGGTAGTCGGCGGTGGCCGAACCGGGGCGAACGCCGGGAACGGCGACTCCGGAGCGTTTGAGGTTGGTGGCGATGTCCACCGGATTGACCGTGAGAGATGCGTAGAAGAATGCGAAGCCGCAGATCAGGGCGAAGTACACCAGCGCGTAGAGCCAGGGGATGCTGCTGGTGGGGTTGAGGTAACCCGCCACCCGGATCAGCAGAGGGTTCTTGGTGAGGTTGGCAATGGTGAGGGGCAGGAACACCACTGCCGAGGCGAAGATGATCGGCATCACCCCGCCGGCGTTGAGCTTGAGGGGCAGGTAGCTCTGGCGGGAGGTCAGCATGGTGGCGCCCCCGACCTGGCGTTTGGCGCTGACGATCGGGATCCGGCGGCTGCCCTCCTGGAGGAAGATGATCCCCACGATCGTCACCAGGAACACGAGCACCAGCACCACGATCCCGCCCACCGTGGCGCGATCTCCGCTCTGGGCCAGCTGGATGGTGGAGCCGAGGGCCTTGGGCAGGGTGGCGACGATGTTGATGAAGATCACCAGGGAAGCGCCCTGGCCGATGCCCCGCTCGGTGATCACCTCGCTGATCCACATCACCACCATCGAGCCCGTGACCAGGGCAAGGGTGGTCTGGGCCACGAACAGCCACTCCGGCAGGCCCGGCAGGGCGTACTGCCGCAGGATCAGGGCGAAGACGACGCTCTGCAGGATGCCCCAGCCAAGGGCGACGTAGCGGGTGATCTGGGCCAGCTTGCGGCGGCCGGCCTCCCCTTCGTTCTTCTGGAGCTCCTCGAGCTGGGGCAACGCCGCCGTCATCAGCTGCAGGATGATCGATGCGTTGATGAAGGGCAGGATGCCAAGGGCGAACACCCCGAGGGTCGACAGGCCTCCGCCGGTGAAGATGTCGAGGAAGCCGATCAGCTGTCCGCCCTGACGGATGAAGGCCTGGAAGGCCACACGGTCGATGCCCGGCACCGGGATGTAGATGCCGAGACGCACCAGAAGCAGCAGACCGAGGGTGGTGAGCACCCGGTCCCTCAGGCCCTTCGACTGAACCAGCTGGACGAGGATTTCAGCGGCGCTCGGGTTGCGCCCCCTGCTGAGGAGCATGGTGGTGACGTCGCGGTGGGGTGGAGGGAAGGGAATGGGGCGCTACGAGCGGAGCCGCCTGCCGCAGCGCAAGGCTACGGGCAGACGGCTCCCGGCTGGAGGCACGGCCGCGGCCCGGTCTCAGTCGACGATCTCGCAGCTGCCGCCGGCGGCCTCGATCTTGGCGCGGGCCGAAGCGGTGAAGGCGGCGGCCTGGACGGTGAGTTTCACCGTCAGATCGCCGTTGCCGAGCACCTTGAGCGGGTAGCGGGGGCTGGTGACGAGCCCGGCCTGCTCGAGGGCGTCGAGGCTCACCGTGCTGCCCGCCTTGAAGTCGGCCAGTCGGGACACGTTGATCACCGTGTAGCGGGTGGGATTGACGACCGGGAAGTGCTTGAGCTTGGGGATGCGGCGGTAGAGCGGCATCTGGCCGCCCTCGAAGCCGGGGCGGGTGGGACGGCCGGAGCGGGATTTCTGACCGCGCATGCCGAAGCCGCAGCTGGCGCCCTGGCCGGCGGCGATGCCGCGGCCCTTGCGCAGCTTGCGCCGCCGGGAGCCTGTCTGGGGTTGAAGGCTGTCGAGGGAGAAGGACGTCATGGCGGGCCTCAGGAGTAGATCTGCTCGAGGGAGATGCCCCGCTCCTTGGCGGTCTCCTTGTGGGTGCGCAGGCCCTCGAGGGCCTGCATGGCGGCGCGTGCGTTGTTCAGCGGCGTCTTGGAACCCAGCCGCTTGGCCAGCACGTTCTTGATGCCGGCCAGTTCCAGCACGGTACGGATCGAACCGCCGGCGATCACCCCCGTACCGGGGGCCGCCGGGCGGATCAGGACGCTGGCGGCACCGTCACGGCCGTTGCTGAGGGTGGGGATCGAACTGTTGCGGGTGAGGGGCACCTTGACCAGATGCTTCTTGCCATCGGCCACGCCCTTGCGGACAGCGCCGATCACGTCGCCGGCCTTGCCGACGCCCACACCCACCTGGCCGCGCTCGTTGCCGACCACGACGATGGCGCGGAAGCTCATCTTCTTGCCGCCCTTGACGGTCTTGGAGACGCGGCGGATCTGCACCACCCGCTCCTGCCATTCGGAATCGCGCTCCTGGCCGCGACGGCTGTCACGGCCGCGGCCGCCGCCGCGGCGTTCGCCACCCTTGGCGTCGCCGCCCCGGCCGCCGCCGCGGCGCTGCTCCTGCCCCTCGGCGGCAGCAGGGACGTCAGAGGCCGCCGGCACGGCATCGATCTGGATCTGGTCGTTGGTTTCGGTCATGGTGAGCGCAGGGATCAGAACTGAAGGCCCGCTTCCCGGGCGGCGTCAGCAAGGGCCTTGACCCTGCCGTGGTACAGGTTGCCGCCGCGATCGAAGACCACCTGCTGGATGCCCTTGGCGAGGGCGCGCCTGGCCACCAGCTGCCCCACGGCGACGGAAGCGTCGCAGTTGGCGGTGGCCTTGATGCTGGTGCGCAGGTCCTTGTCGAGGGTGGACGCAGCGCAGAGAGTGCTCTGGGCGTCGTCGTCGATGACCTGGGCGTAGATGTGGTTGTTGGAGCGGAACACCGCGAGCCTGGGGCGGTCGGCGGTGCCGGCGAGCAGACGGCGCAGGCGGCGGTGACGCTTCTGGGTCTGCTGTTTGCGGGAAAGGGAAGACATGGGGGATCAGAGGGATGACGCTCGAGCAGACCTCATTTCTTGCCGGTCTTGCCGGCCTTGCGCAGGATCCGTTCTCCTTCGTACTTGATGCCCTTGCCCTTGTAGGGCTCGGGGGGACGGATGCCGCGGACCTTGGCCGCCTCGTTGCCCACCAGCTCCTTGTCGGCGCCAGAAACGAAGACCGAGGTGTTGTTCTCAACCGTGAAGGTGATGCCTTCGGGAGGATCCATTTCCACCGGGTGGCTGTAGCCGGCGCTGACCACCAGCTTGCGCCCCTGGACCTGGGCGCGGTAGCCCACGCCCACGATCTCGAGCTTGCGGGTGAAGCCCTTGCTGACCCCTTCCACCATGTTGGCGACGAGGGTGCGGCTGAGGCCGTGGCGCTCACGGGAGCGGCGATGGTCGCTGGTGGGGCTGACCACCAGGGTGCCGTTGTCCTGGCTGACGCTGACGCCCTCGGGGAGGACACGGCTGAGTTCGCCCTTGGGACCCTTGACGGTCACCGAGAGACCCTGAAGGGTCACCGTGACCTTGTCGGGGATGGGGATCGGGGCTTTACCGATACGGGACATGGGACAGTTCCTGGGATCAGTAGACGTAGCAGAGCACTTCACCGCCCACACCCTGCTTGCGGGCGTCGCGGTCGCTCATCACACCCTTGGAGGTGGAGATGATGGCCACCCCGAGGCCACCCAGGACCTTGGGCAGCTGGCGGGTGTTCTTGTAGATGCGCAGGCCGGGCTTGCTCACCCGCTGCACCGAGCGAATGGTGGGCTGGCGGTGCTTGCCGCTGTACTTGAGCTCCAGCACCAGCTGCCGCTGCACCCCTTCGCCCTCCTCGGAGACGGCGGCGATGAAACCTTCCTGCTGCAGCACGTTGGCGATGCTGCGGGAGAGACGGGAGGCGGGAATCCTGGTGCGCTCGTGGCGCTTCTCACTCGCATTGCGGATGCGGGTGAGCATGTCGGAGATCGGGTCGTGGTTGGCCATGGTCGTGTCCGGAAGGGGCTCAGGTATTGCGGAACGGCATTCCCATCTCGCGGAGGAGGGCCCGGCCCTCTTCGTCGTTACGGGCGTTGGTCACGATCGTGACGTCCATCCCCCGGATGGCATCGATCTTGTCGAAGGAGATCTCGGGGAAGATGATCTGCTCCCGGATCCCCAGGGTGTAGTTGCCCCGGCCGTCGAAGCTCTTGGGGCTGACACCGCGGAAGTCGCGGATCCGCGGCAGGGCCAGGTGGATCAGGCGCTCCAGGAAGGCGTACATCCGCTCGCCTCGCAGGGTGACGGCCACGCCGATCGGCATGCCCTGGCGGATCTTGAAACCGGCGATCGCCTTCTTGGCCCTGGTCACCACCACCTTCTGGCCGGTGATGGTGGCCAGTTCGGAGATGGAGGCCTCGAGCGCCTTGGCGTTCTGGGCCGCCTCACCAAGACCACGGTTGACCGTGACCTTGACCACCTTGGGAACCTGGTGGACGTTGGAGAGGTTGAGATCCTTCAGCAGCTTGGGCTGGATCGTCTCCCGGTAGCGCTGTTTGAGTGACATGACGGGGGGAAGGAAGGGCGCTTCTGGACGTGGTCAGAGAGCGGGGCAGTGAGCGGACGGGGGAAGGGAGTCGGAAGGGGTGGGGGCGGTCAGTCGAGTACCTCCCCGGTCTTCTTGAGGCGGCGTTTCTTGGTGCCGTCCTTCTCGATCACGATCTCCACCCGGCTGGCCACCTTCTTGGTGGTGGAGTAGAGCATCACGTTCGAAGCGTGCACCGAGGCCTCCTCGGTGACGATGCGACCGCTCTCGCCTTCCTGGGTGGGTTTGACGTGGCGGGTGCGCAGGTTGACGCCCTGAACCACGACGCGGTTCTCGTTGGGCAGGGTGCGCAGCACCTCGCCGGTCTTGCCGCGATCCTTGCCGGCGATCACCTGGACGGTGTCGCCCTTGCGGATGCGCATCTTGACGCGCTGGACGGGGCGGGCCTTGGGGGTTGCGGTGGCCATGTCAGATCACCTCCGGAGCGAGGGACACGATCTTGGTGAAGTTGCGCTCGCGCAGTTCCCGGGCGACCGGCCCGAACACCCGGGTGCCCTTGGGGTTGTTGTCGTTCCCAAGGATCACGGCGGCGTTGTCGTCGAAGCGGATCGCGTTGCCGGTGTCCCTGCGCAGGGTGGCCTTGGTGCGGACGACCACGGCCTTGACCACATCCGACTTCTTGACGCCCATGTTGGGCATGGCGTCTTTGACGGCCGCCACGATCACGTCACCGACGTGGGCGTAGCGACGGTTGGTTCCGAGCACCCGGATGCACTGGATGCGCTTGGCGCCGCTGTTGTCGGCGACGTTGAGGAAGGTTTCCTGCTGGATCATCGGAGGGTCCTCAGCCGGCGCTGGTGGAAGAGAGAACCTCGGCCACGGCCCAACGTTTGGTGCGGCTGAGGGGGCGGGTCTCGGTGATGCGGACCCGGTCACCCACGCGGCAGCTGTTGGCTTCGTCGTGGGCCTTGTAGCGGGTGGTGCGGCGGACGGTCTTCTGATAGATGGGGTGGGGGAAGCGGTTTTCCACCGCCACCACCACCGTTTTGTCCATCTTGTCGCTGACGACGGTGCCGACCCTTTCCTTGAGTGCCATGGGGATCGAGGGGGGAATCAGGAGGCGACGGTGGAGCGCTGACGCTCCTGCTGCACCGTCAGCAGGTGGGCCAGCTTGATGCGGGCCTCCTTGAAGCGGTGCGGATGCTCAAGCCGGCGGGTGGCCTGCTGGAAGCGGAGGTCGAACAGTTCGCGGCGGACGCCGTCGATGCGTTCGGCGATCTGGGCGTCGCTGAGCGAGCGCACGTCGGAGATGGTGGGACGGGCCATGGTCAGGACTCCACTGCGAGGGCGGGTTCGGGGGCGGCGGCCTCCTGGTCGGCCAGGGTGAGGAACTTCGTCTTCACCGGCAGCTTGTACTGGGCCAGGCGCATGGCTTCCCTGGCGATCTGGGGGGTGATCTCGGGACCTCCCATCTCGAACAGGATGCGGCCCGGCTTGATCACGGCCACCCAGAATTCCGGGTTGCCCTTGCCGGAACCCATGCGGGTTTCGGCCGGTCGCATGGTGACGGGCTTGTCGGGGAAGATCCGGATCCAGATCTTGCCCCCCCGCTTGACGTAGCGGGTCATGGCGCGGCGGCTGGCCTCGATCTGGCGGGAGGTGATCCACCCGCACTCCTGGGCCTGCAGGGCGAAATCGCCGAAGGCAATGGTGTTGCCGCGGGTGGCGATGCCGCGCATGCGGCCCCGCTGCTGTTTGCGGAACTTGACGCGTTTTGGACTCAGCATGGTTCAGGCCTCCTGATCACTCCTCGTTGGAGCGGTCTTCGAACTGTTGCGGCCGGCGGCTCGCCCGGCGCTTCGGTGCTCCACCCACCGGCAGCTGTTCCTGCTGACCGGGCAGCACCTCACCCTTGAACACCCACACCTTGATCCCCAGCACCCCGTAGGTGGTGGAGGCCACCTTGGTGGCGTAGTCGATGTCGGCGCGGAGGGTGTGCAGGGGCACGCGACCCTCGCGGGTCCACTCGGTCCGGGCGATCTCGGCGCCGTTGAGGCGACCGCTGACCTGGATCTTGAGACCCAGCACCCCGGCCCGCTGGGCGCGCTGCACCGCCATGCGCATGACGCGCCGGAAGGCCACCCGCTTCTCCAGTTGCTGGGCGATGTACTCGGCCAGCAGGTAGGCGTCGGCGTCGACCCGTTCCACCTCCACCACGTTGATGCGCACCTGACGGTGGGCGTCGCCGAGGGTCTTCTGGATGCCGGTGCGCAGCTCTTCGATGCCGCTGCCCTGGCGGCCCACCAGCACGCCCGGACGGGCGGTCTTGAGCTCCACTTCGAGCTGGTCGGCCTTGCGGGCGATCAGCACGTCGCTGATGCCGGCGGCGGCGTACTTCTTGTGAATGAACGACCGGATCCGGTCGTCCTCCTGAAGGAGGACGGGATAGGTCTTGCTGGGGGCGTACCAGCGGGAGCGGTGGTCCTGGGTGATCCCCAGGCGCAGGCCGGTTGGATGGATCTTGTGTCCCATCGGGCGGTGTCCTCGGGGGTCAGGCGGTGGGCGCTGCCACAGCGATGCTGATGTGGCAGGTCTGTTTCTTGATGGCGTAGGCGCGGCCCTGGGCGCGGGGGCGGAAGCGCTTCAGGGACGGTCCCATGTCGGCACTCGCCTGGCTGATGACCAGGGTGGCCGGGTCAAGGCCGAGGTTGTGCTCGGCATTCGCGACCGCGGAGCGGAGCACCTTGGTGATCGGCTCGGTGGAGCGGTAGGGCATGAACTCGAGCATGATCAGCGCGTCGCGGTAGGTGCGACCCCGGATCTGATCGAGAACCCGGCGGACCTTGGACACGGAGCCGCGGATGTAGCGGCCGTGGGCCAGGGCCTGGTTGGCGGGTGTGGTGGTTGCCATCGGATCAGCGGCCTCCCTTCTTGTCTTTGATGTGACCGCGGAATGTGCGGGTGGGGGCGAATTCCCCCAGCTTGTGGCCCACCATCTGCTCCGTCACGTAGACGGGCACGTGGGCCTTGCCGTTGTGAACGGCAATGGTGTGGCCGATCATCATCGGCAGGATGGTGGAGGCCCGTGACCAGGTCTTGATCACGGTCTTGTCGTCGGCGGCGTTCTGCCGCTCGACCTTGCGCAGCAGGCTGTCGGCGACGAAGGGGCCTTTCTTGAGTGAGCGTCCCATGGCGGATCAGGCGAACGGCAGAGCGGTGGGGGTCATCAGGAGTCGCGTCCGCCACGGCTCCGTTTGGAGGTGCGGCGTCGTTTGCGGAGCACGAAGCGGTTGCTCGGCTTGTTGCGTTTGCGGGTCTTGAGGCCCAGGGCGGGCTTGCCCCAGGGGGTGACCGGACCGGAACGGCCGATCGGTGCCCGGCCCTCGCCACCACCGTGGGGGTGGTCGCAGGGATTCATCACACTGCCCCGCACCTCGGGGCGGCGGCCCAGCCAGCGTTTGCGGCCAGCCTTCCCCAGGCTGGTGTTGCGCTGCTCGGCGTTGCCCACCTCACCGAGGGTGGCGTAGCACTCGCGGCGCACCAGCCGCACCTCGGTGGAGGGCAGCTTCAGGGCGACGTAGTCCCCTTCCTTCGCCACCACCTGGGCGCTGGCCCCGGCGGTGCGCACCATCTGGCCGCCCCGGCCGGCGTAGAGCTCCACGTTGTGGACGCTGGAGCCCAGCGGGATGGCCGAGAGGGGCAGGGCGTTGCCGTTCTCGATCGGGGCGTCGGGCCCGGAGACGACGGTCTGCCCCACGCTCACGTTGGCGGGCGCGAGGATATACCGCTTCTCGCCGTCGGCGTAGTACAGGAGAGCCAGCCGCGCGTTGCGGTGGGGGTCGTAGTGGATCGCGGCCACCTTCGCGTTCACTCCGTGCTTGTCGCGACGGAAGTCGACGATGCGGTAGAGGCGTTTGTGACCACCGCCGCGGTGGCGGCAGGTGATCACGCCGCGGTTGTTGCGGCCCTTGTGGCGATGCTTGGAGACCACCAGCCCCCGTTCCCGGCCCTTGCCGGTGATCTCGCTGAAATCGGTGACCACCAGCGTGCGGGTGCCGGGGGTGGTGGGCCTGTAGTTGCGGATTGCCATGACGATTCAGACCCCTCAGGACTCAGGGAACAACTGGATGGCGTTGCCTTCGGCAAGACGCACCACCGCCTTCTTCACTTGGGCCCGTTTCCCGGCGAAGCGCCCCACCCGGCGGGTGCGGCGGGGGGGATTCATGGTGCTGACGCCGACGACCTTGACGTCGAACAGATGCTCGACGGCCGCCTTGATGTCGGGCTTGGCGGCCCGATGGTCCACCTCGAAGGTGTACTGGTTGAGCTCGATGGCGCGGGTGGCCTTCTCCGTGATGAGCGGGCGCCGGATCACATCCGCCAGCCGGCCTGCAAAACGCTCAGACATCGCCGTAGACCTCCTGAATCTTGGCCAGTGCCTCTTCGCTGAGCACCAGCTTGTTGGCATGGAGCAGATCGACCACGTTCAGCTGATCGGCGGCGATCAGCCTGACCTTCTCAAGGTTGCGAACCGAACGGCGCACGGCCTCGGAGGCCCCGTCGAGAACGATCAACACCTTGGCGCCGGCATCGATGCCGAAGCGGGCCAGGGCCGCGGTGATCTCCTTGGTTTTGGGGGTCTCGAGCCCCTTGGCGAAGCCCTTCACCACGGTGATGTCCTCGGCGCGGCTCATCAGGGCGGTGCGCAGCGCAAGGCGACGCTCCTTGCGGTTCATCGCCACGCCATAGCTGCGGGGCTTGGGTCCGAAGATCACACCGCCACCAGGTCGCAGGGGGGTGCGGATGGAGCCCTGGCGGGCCCGGCCGGTTCCCTTCTGCTTGTACGGCTTGCGGCCGCCGCCGGCCACCTCGGCCCGGGTGAGGGTGCTCGCTGTGCCCTGCCGGGCATGGGCCAGCTGGCGGACCACGGCCCGGTGGAGCAGCCCCTTGGCGGTGGCTTCCTTGGCGACCTTGAGGTCGAGGGGAGCCTTGCCGCTCTCCTTGCCCTGCCAGTCACGGATCACACAGTCAGTCATGGGTGTTCTCCTCAGTTCCCTGCGGGGCTGCCCACCCGGCGGGCCGGGCGGATGTCGAGCAGCGCCCCCGGCTTGCCGGGCACCGAGCCCTTCACGACCAGCAGGTTGCGCTCCGCATCCACCTTGAGCACGGTGAGGCCGCGGGTGGTGATCTGCTTGCCGCCATAGCGGCCAGCCATCCGTTTGCCGGGGTAGACCCGCCCGGGGGTCGTGCCGGCGCCGGTGGAACCCGGCTCCCGGTGATTCTTCGAGCCGTGGCTCATGGGCCCCCGGCTGAAACCATGGCGCTTCTGATAGCCGGAGAAGCCGCGGCCGATGGTGTCGCCGCTGACGTCCACCTTCTGGCCGGGGCTGAAGGCACTGACGGTGACGGAAGCCCCGAGCTCGAGGCCATCGATGGCTTCCAGCCGGTATTCCCTGAGATGACGCAGGGGTGACGCGCCGGACTTGGCCAAGTGGCCGCGGGCGGGCTTGTTGACGAGCTTGTCGCGCGTCTCGCCGAAGCCGAGCTGGACGGCCGTGTAGCCGTCGGTGGCTTCGCTCTTGAGTTGGGTGATGCGGCAGGGACCCGCTTCGATCAGGGTGACCGGAACGGACTTGCCTTCTTCGTCGAAGAACTGGGACATACCCAGCTTCTTCCCGAGGATGCCGATGGACATGGAAGGAAGAACAACACCAGCTGGACAGCCGCGGCGGACCACCAATGGAGGGCCGAAGCCCGATCCCGGATGGAACCGCTGGGCGGCGAGGGCTGAATTCGTGGAATCGCAGATTGACCGGGAGGTCAGGAGCTAGCGAGGCGAATCAGCGGGCTGGGACTTGCCGGACCGGGCACGGATGGGGAGCGAGCTCTCCGGCCGGTTGCGATCGGTTCGGCAGTATCCCGACGGACCGGACAACGACGAATCGCTGCAGGCTGCCGTACGGGCCAGGAAGGGCTCGTCACCAACGACGAACCCCGTGCCGTTCTCTGGAGGCCCGGCTAGCGGACGGGCGCAGATCATCAGCACAAGCAGATACCTTACCTCATGGTGCGCGCCGCCACCCCCGGACCGCCCACCTCCTGCCAGACTCCCTCCCGATCTGCTCTGCCGCTCCCGATGCCCCTGCTGATGACCGGCCGTGGTTTCCGCACCGAGCTCGAGCGCTGCGGTGCCCTGGCCCTCTTCGTGCCCCTGGAGGGAGGAGCCGAGACTCGTCTGCTGCGGCGTCTGCGAGCGGCCGGTTACCGGGCCCACCTCACCTCGGCCCGTGGTCTGGGTGATCCGGAGGCCTACCTGACCCAGCTGCACGGAGTCCGCCCCCCCCATCTCGGCCACCAGAGCGTGGGCCGCGGAGCCGCCGTCGGCGACGTCCAGATGGTGATGCCTCTGCTGGGCCCCCAGCTCGCCGGCGAAGGCCCGGTGCTCCTCTGGCTGCTCGAAGGTCAGGTGCTCAGCGCCTCCGAGCTGGCCGCCCTCTGCGACCTCTGCCGCCGTGAGCCACGCCTGAAGGTGGTGGTGGAAATGGGCGGTGCCCGAGCCCTGCGCTGGCAGCCCCTCGATCAGCTCGTCCCCGCCTGAGCCTGCGGCCCGGCCCTGAATTCCCATAGCCTGACCCCGTTCGGCGCCTTTCCGGCAGTTGAGGGAGCGGCTGGCACTGATCTGGGGGTCGGCCTTCTTCGCAGGCTCCCTGGCCCAGGCCGCGGCGTGGCTCACCGGTCAGCCGGCAGTGGTCCTGCTGCTTGGGATGGGGCTGCTGGTGGGCCATGCCGGCCTCGACCTCGTCCGTCCTGAGGCGCTCGGCGACGGTCTTGAGCCGGTGGTGGGGCTGCTCGTGAGCCTGGTGCTTTTCGACGGGGGCCTCAATCTCCGGCTGGCGGGCAGGGAACTGCAGCGCTCGGCGCTCCGACTGGTGCTGGTGCGCCTGGTCGTGGGGCTTCCCCTCACGAGTCTGTTCGCCCACCGGCTGGCGGGCCTGCCCTGGTCGCTGTCGCTGGTCTACGGGGCGATCGCGATGGCCACCGGGCCGACGGTGGTCACGCCCATGGTCCGCCAGCTGCGACTGGCCCCGAAGCTGGCTCAGCTCCTGGAGGCGGAAGGACTCCTCCTCGAGCCCGTGAGCGCCGTGCTGGGTCTGGTGCTGCTCCAGCTGACCCTGGGGGATCTGGGTGGCTGGCAGGAGGCCGCCTCCCGCCTTCTGCTGCGACTGGGGGGCGGGGTGGGTCTCGGTCTTCTGGCCGGGTTGGTGCTGTCGGAGGCCCTCGGCCAACTCGGCACCGTGGTGGCGGCGAAGTCCGGTGCTGGGCCCGCCTCCGCCGAGGCCAGCGGCCTGGAGCTGCAACTGACGCTGGGGGTTCTGTTTCTGCTGTTCAGCGGTTGCGAGGCGCTGCTGCCGGAATCGGGCCTGCCGGCGGCGGTGAGCGCGGGGGTGGTGGTGGGCGTGCGTCTCGATGCCGCAGCCAGCCAGCTCGACGAATTGATCCGCCAGCTGGCCATGCTGGCCATCACCGTGCTGTTCCCCCTGCTCGCGGCCGATGTGTCCTGGGCCGAACTCAGCCCTCTGGGGTTGGGCGGGCTGGCCTGTGTGCTCGCCCTGATGCTGGCCCGCTGGCCCCTGATCCTCACCGCTGCCGTAGGCATCCCCAGTCTCGACTGGCGGGAGAAGGCCCTGCTGAGCTGGATCGCGCCGCGGGGCATCGTGACCGCCGCCGTCGCCAGTCTCTTCGCCCTCGAACTGGACCGGGCCGAGGTGGCCGGCGGCGGTGTCCTCAAGGGACTGGTGTTCCTGACGATTCTGATGACCGTCGGGCTGCAGGGATTCACCGCCCCCTGGTTGGCGCGCCGTCTGGGCCTGACCCCTCCAGAGCCGGGGCAGGGAGCGTCCGCAGCTCTGGAGGGGGATCCGGTCTCCCGGGCCCAGGACCTGCCTGGTGAAGGCTGAGGTCGGGCGGTGGGAGGATCGCTCGACTGCATCGCCAGCCCATGGATGCGATCCTCCGGGCCTCGGCGCCGGCATTCCCCACGGATCCCGAGCAGGCACTGGTGCGGGGGGGCTGGGTGAAGCTGATCGGCGGGGCCAGCAACCAGGATCTCGCTGCCATCGAGGATCTGGCCGGCATCCATGCCCTGGCCGGCGTGCACTGCATCGATGTGGCGGCGGATCCGGCGGTGGTGGCGGCCGCCCGGCGCGGCATGGTCTGGGCCTGTGACCGGGGCGCCCGGCGCCCCTGGCTGATGGTGAGTCTCAGCGATGGCCTCGACCCCCACTTCCGCAAGGCCTGGTTCGATTCGCGCCGCTGCCCGCCGGCCTGTCCGCGCCCCTGCGAGCGGGTCTGTCCGGCTCTGGCCATCGACCGCCACGGCGTGACGGCTTCCCGCTGCTACGGGTGCGGTCGCTGCCTGCCCGCCTGTCCATTGGGATTGATCGAGGAGCGCAGCCAGGTGGTCGATCCGGCCGCCGTGGCGGGCCTGCTGGCGGAGCTGGCCCCCGATGCGGTGGAGCTTCACACCCAGCCCGGGCGGCTGGAGGCCTTCGCCCAGCGCGTGGGGCAACTGGCCGCCAGCGGGGTGCCCCTGCGCCGGGTGGCGGTGAGCGCCGGTCTCGAGGCCGGTGGTGCCGGCATCGGTGTCGAGGACCTGGCCATCGAGCTGTGGCAGCGATTCCGGGTGTTGCGGGAGGCCGGCTTCCGACCTCTCTGGCAGCTGGACGGCCGGCCGATGAGCGGTGACGTCGGGGCCGGCACGGCCCATGCGGCGGTGGGGCTTCTGGAGAACCTGGCCCCGCTGGCCCCGCCGGGCCCCCTGCAGCTGGCGGGCGGCACCAACGCCCGCACCCTGTCCCTGGTGGAGCGCTCGCCCATCGCCACGGCCCGGGCGGCCGGGGTGGCCTTCGGCGGGGTGGCGCGCCGCCAGCTCCAGCCCCTGCTGCAGGAGGCCGAAGCCGAGGGCCTGCGTCTGCTGGATCTGCCCCGGCTCTGGCCGCGGGCCGTGGCGATCGCCGAGGCGCTGGTGGGTCCCTGGCTGACGCGGGCTGGCGCCGGCCCCCCCTGAGCCCCGGCTAGAACGAAGGGATCGCTCCCCCCTGCGCTCTCCTGGAGCTCTCGCCGCCCCCCGCTCTTCTGACCCAGCGGATCACCGACGATCTGGATCGTCTGCTGGACGTTCTCCCCGCCGTGGTGCAGCGGGCCCTCGCGGATCCGGCCCAGCGCGAGGGTCTGCTGGAGGTGGTGCTCGACCTGGGCCGGGTGCCCGAGGCCCGCTATCCCGGCCGCGTGCTGGCCCTGGGAGAGATGGCGATCGAGCGGGGCGACCTGGCGGCGGTGCTGCAGCGCCTCGGGCCCTTCGGAGGGGACAACCGGGCGGGCATCGAGCGCACCCTGCATCGCATCAGCGCCATCCGCAACCGCACCGGCGACGTGGTCGGCCTCACCTGCCGGGTCGGCCGTGCCGTGTTCGGCACGGTGACGATGGTGCGCGACCTCCTTGACACGGGCCAGTCGCTGCTGCTGATGGGCCGCCCCGGCGTGGGCAAGACCACGGCCCTGCGGGAGATCGCCCGCGTGCTGGCCGACGACCTGCAGCGGCGGGTGGTGGTGATCGACACCAGCAACGAGATCGCCGGCGACGGCGACATCCCCCACCCGGCCATCGGCCGGGCGCGGCGCATGCAGGTGGCCCGGCCCGAGCTGCAGCACCAGGTGATGATCGAGGCGGTGGAGAACCACATGCCCGAAGTCATCGTGATCGATGAAATCGGCACCGAACTGGAGGCCCAGGCGGCCCGCACGATCGCCGAACGGGGCGTGATGCTGGTGGCCACGGCCCACGGCAACGAACTGGCCAATCTGATCCGCAACCCCACCCTGAGCGATCTGGTGGGCGGCATCCAGTCGGTCACCCTGGGGGATGAGGAGGCCCGCCGGCGCCGCACCCAGAAGACCGTCCTGGAGCGGGCGGCGGAGCCCACCTTTCCCCTGGCGGTGGAGATGCACAGCCGCCACCGCTGGCTCGTGCACCGTGACGTGGCCGGCACCGTGGATCTGCTGCTGCGGGGTCAGGCCACCCGTCCCCAGGTGCGCGAACTCGGCGCCGACGGCCGGCTGCTGCTGAGCGATGTTCCGCCCGTCCATCCGGCCCGGCCAGGGGTTGGGGCCGGACCCAAGGCCCCGCCACGGAGACCCGGACCGGCCCCGCTGGCCGTGGTGCCACTGCCCGACCCCGAGGCCCCAGGGCCCGCCGGCACAGGTCTGGACGACGCGCGGGCTGCCGCACCGGCTCTGCGGGTGTACGGGGTGGGGATGCCCGCCCAGCAGCTGGAGGAGGCCGTGCGCAGCCGCCGGCTGCCTGTGCAGGTGGTGGCCGGACCGGAGCAGGCCGATGCGGTGCTCAGCCTGCGCGGGCGCCTGGGTCGGGATCCGGACCTGCGCCGCCAGGCCCGCGACCTGGGCCTGCCGATCCTTGTGATCAAGTCGGACACGCCCCACCAGCTGCAGCGGGCCATGGAACGGCTGCTGGAGCGCCGGCGCTCCGCTGACGCCGGGACCGGAAGCGGCGATCCCGCCTCCGAGGTCGCCGGTCTGGCCCGCCTCGACGATGCCCATGCCGCCCTGGAGGAATGCCGGCTGGCGGTGGAGCAGGTGGTGCTGCCCCAGGGCCGGCCGGTGGAACTGCTGCCCCGCAGCGAATCGGTGCGGGCGATGCAGGCCGAGCTGGTGAACCGCTACCGCCTGCGCAGCGCCGTGTTCGGCCGGGGTCTCCAGCAGCGGCTGCGGGTCTTCCCCGCCTGAAGCCCCCACCTCCCTGGGAGGCGCGGCCGAGTTGACGAAGGACCAGCCGCTGTGGGTAACTAGCTAGGCGCCGGTTCAAGACCGACGTCTTCCCCACCCCGGTGGATGCATCGGGTGAGTGGGCCTTCAATGGGCCGTCGCCAAGCGGTAAGGCAGCGGGTTTTGGTCCCGCCATTCCTAGGTTCGAATCCTAGCGGCCCAGTTCTTTCCTCCCTGATCGCCGGTGCCTGAACGCCCCCTGCTGGTGTTCGATTTCGACGGCGTGCTGGTGGACGGCATGGCGGAGTATTGGTGGTCGGCCCGACGGGCGGCCCTGGCCCTGGCCGGCGAGGGGGCGGCCTCGTTGCGGCTGCCGGAGCAGGCGCCGGCCGGCTTCTCCCTGCTGCGCCCCCTGATCCACAAGGGCTGGGAGATGGTGCTGATGGCCGCCGAGCTGGGCCGGCCCGGCTTCGATCTCGATGCCGCCCTGGCCCACTACGACGCCTTCCTGCCCCAGGCCCTGGCGCGCTGGGGCTGGACTCCCTACCAGCTGCAGCGGGCGCTGGAGCGGCTGCGGGAGGAGGCCATCGCCGCCGACCTCGACGGCTGGCTGGCACTGCACCGCTTCTATCCGGGCGTGCAGGCGCGCCTCGAACGGCTGTCGGCGGAGGGGGCCGACTGGGCCGTCCTCACCACCAAGGGCGGGGCCTTCGCCGCCCGCCTGCTGGCCGCCGCCGGTCTCCGCCCCCTGGCCCTGTTCGGTCATGAGCAGGGCAGCAAGGCCTCGGTGCTGGCCCGGCTGGCGGCCGAGCGCGACCCGCGGGAGCGTCCCCTCTGGTTCGTGGAGGACCGGCGTCCCACCCTGGAGCTGGTCCGGCGCACCCCCGGGCTGGAGGCCGTGCGCTGCTACCTGGTGGCGTGGGGGTATCTGGGCCCCGGTGACGGGGAGGGGCTGGACCCCCTGGGTATCCGCTGGCTGGAATCCGAGGTTTTCGAGGCCCCCCTGGCGCAGTGGCCCTGAGTCGCTAGAGTACGCCCGTACTACACGCGATTGATACGCCGGCCTCTCCGGGTGGCACTGGTTCTCCAGAGGCCGCAGGATGGCCCCCGGTTCCTGGTTCACCCTCCGCCAGGGTGCCTGCCCAAACCCCGGGCCGGCCACCGGTGCCCACGCCGGCCCCCGACCCACCCCGGCTTCCGCCTGCCGCGGCCTGTTCCATCACCCCTCTCGACCATGCCTGCCGACCCCAAGGCCGCCGCTGCCGCCACCTCCAGCGCCGGTTCCAGTTCCAGCTCCTACGTCTCCGCCGCCGCCGGCGCCGACCCCCGGGCCGCCGCCGAGCGCGACAAGGCCCTCGGGCTGGTGCTGAACCAGATCGAGCGCAATTTCGGCAAGGGTTCGATCATGCGGCTGGGGGATGCCTCCCGCATGCGGGTGGAAACGGTCCCCACCGGGGCCCTCACCCTCGACCTGGCGCTGGGGGGCGGCTACCCCAAGGGCCGGGTGGTGGAGGTCTACGGGCCGGAGAGCTCCGGCAAGACCACCCTCACCCTGCATGCCATCGCCGAGGTGCAGAAGCGCGGCGGGGTGGCCGCCTTCGTCGACGCCGAGCACGCCCTGGATCCGGTCTATGCCGCCTCCCTCGGAGTCGACATCGAGAACCTGCTGGTCTCCCAGCCGGACACCGGCGAGATGGCCCTGGAGATCGTCGATCAGCTGGTGCGCTCGGCCGCCGTCGACATCGTCGTGGTCGACTCGGTGGCGGCCCTCACCCCCCGGGCCGAGATCGAAGGGGAGATGGGTGATCTGGCGGTGGGCAGCCAGGCCCGTCTGATGAGCCAGGCCATGCGCAAGATCACCGGCAACATCGGCAAGTCGGGCTGCACGGTGATCTTCCTCAACCAGCTGCGGCAGAAGATCGGCGTCACCTACGGCAACCCGGAGACCACCACCGGCGGCAACGCGCTGAAGTTCTATGCCTCGGTGCGCCTCGACATCCGCCGCATCCAGACGCTCAAGCGCGGCACCGAGGAGTACGGGATCCGGGCCAAGGTGAAGGTGGCCAAGAACAAGGTGGCGCCTCCGTTCCGCATCGCCGAGTTCGATATCCTCTTCGGCCGCGGCATCAGCACCCTTGGCTGTCTGCTCGATCTGGCGGAGGAGACCGGCGTGGTGACCCGCAAGGGGGCCTGGTACAGCTACGAGGGCGACAACATCGGCCAGGGCCGCGACAACACGATCGCCTGGCTGGAGCAGAACCCCGAACCGAAGGAGGTGATCGAGCGGCTCACCCGTCAGAAGCTGACCGAGGGCTCCGAGGTCACCGCCAATTCGATGAAGCCCCTGGCGGCGGCGGCCAAGCTGGCGGCGGCCAAGCCTCAGGCCCCCGCCGATGGCGCCGACGCCGGGACCGCTTTGGCGGACCTGCCTGCCGCCGGCTGATCGGCGGCCCCCTCCCCGAGGGGACCGCCGTGGCTCAGGGCCTGGCGGGCAGGGCGGCGCCGAGCGAGGCAGCCTCGTCCGGCGCTTGCAGCACCAGAGCGACCCGTTGGAGTTCCTGGATGGCGTCGGCGCCTTCCAGCTTCACCAGCTCCTGGCCGTTGCGGGACTCCACCCAGCTGATGCCGAAATCGGAGACCAGCAGCCGCACCATGTGGTTGTCGCCCAGGTTCGCCACGAAGGAGGCGCCATGGCCGTCGCGCCCCTCGCCGCAGAGGTAGCAGCTGGCCACCAGGCCCTGCTTCTGCATGGACGCCGCCAAGGCCTGGAGGCTCAGGATCAGATCCTCAACGACCGAGCGGTACTGCTCGGCCAGACGCAGAAACATCGGGCGAACCCATCACGATCGCCGGATCATAATGTTTTCTTCCGATTGTTGCTAGGTAGGAATGCTCAGCCGTCGGCCAGGGTCCACCAGCCGGCGGCGGGGCCGATGAAGCGCACGGTGATCCAGAACAGCGCCAGGGCGCCGATGCCGATCCAGGCCCCCTTCGTGGTGATCGCCACGAAGCGGTTGGCCTGGTTGCGGGTCAGGGGCAGCCAGGGGGCGATGCGGGGCGAATCGTCCGCGGGCCTGCTCTTTCCGGCACGGGGCTTGCTGCGGGGCGGCAGGCCCTGCTCGGCGCGGCGCTTGGCTTCCCCCATCAGGGTCTGACGGCAACTGGCGGCAGGCTAGGAGCCAGGCAGGAGCCGGGCCAATCCCACCCAGGGTTCGAGGGCCGTGAACACCAGTCGGCCCCAGCTGCGTCCGCGCAGGCGCCCGTCGAGCACCGCCAGCCGGCCACCGCTGCGCCGCAGGCCGGACACCCCCCGCTGCAGACGATTGAGGGCCTCGGGCAGCAGCAGTTCCCGGAACCAGTCGCGGCCCTGCTGGCGCAGCACGGCGACGCGGGCCGCTGTCAGCGGATCCTCCAGGCTGGCGATCGGCAGCAGGGCCACCACCACCTGGCAGGGCTGGGGCAGCCGCGGCTGGTGCTCCAGCCACCAGTTCCAGCTGGAGCACAGCACACCGTTGCTCTCCGGGGCCGTGTCCTGGTGGCTCACCCGGCTGCCGAATTCGGCCGCCAGACCGCTCGCCAGGGCGAGCCGCAGGGCCGGATCGTCGAGCAGCACCACGGTGAGTCCGCTCTGCCCCAGCACCAGCCTTCGCGCCTGCTCGAGCAGGTGTTCACCGTAGTGGGGGCTGTTGGGCAGCGGCTGGCGCAGGGGGGCGTAGACGGGCAGGGGATCGGCCAGGGGCGGATCGGCCAGCTCCAGCACCACCTTCGGCTGGAGCCCCAGGGCGGCCCCGGCGGCGGGCTGGCCCTCCGTGGCCCGGCCGGTGGCCAGCTCCCCGATCAGCACGGCTCCCCGACCCTGCAGCAGCCCGGTCAGTTCCGCCAGGGGATCGAGGGGCTGGCGCAGCAGGGTCCACTGCAGCAAGGACGGATCCACCCGGGCCCAGCTGCTCCAGCCGGCTCCGGCGGTGAGCCAGCGGGGCCAGGGCCCGGGCAGGGGTTCGAGCAGGCGGAGCAGGTGACGCAGAGGGGCTTCGTCGTCGTCGGCCAGCGGAACCAGCCGGTGGGGCGCGCCAGGGTGGGCGAACACCCGGCGGCTGAGCCGTTCGTGCAGGTTCAGCAGGCAGGCTTCGGCACTGGGCTGGGATCGTCGCAGCAGGTCCCAGTGGCGCGGCTCCAGCTCCACTTCCAGGGCCTGGCGCAGGGCCCCCTCCAGAGCTTCGGCCTCGGGGATCACCAGTTGCCGTTCCCCCAGCGTCCCCGCGCGCCAGGCGGCCACCAGCTCCCGATGGTCGAGCAGCCAGAGACGGCTGCCGGGCGGCGCCCCTGGGCCCTCCCAGCACGCCAGCTCCAGACCCACGCTGCGCAGCCGCGGCCACTCCACCCGCAGCAGCCGCTGGCGGAGGGGCTGGGTCACCACCAGGGCCAGGGGGGTCTCGCTGAGGGCCAGGGGCACCAGCAGGCTGATCCACCAGCTGGGAGCGGTTCCGGGCGCCAGACGCACCAGGGTGTGGTCGGCGCGGCGCAGGCTCCGTGCCACCAGCCGACTGAGGGTGAGGTGATGGGGCCAGCGCTCCACCCCTCCCCCTGCAGGAGTGCCTTGAGATGGTGGTGGGCCTGGGCTTCCAGCATCGCGGGATCGTAGGAAGCTGGCCCAAGCCGTACCGCAGCGACGATGACACCCCTCTGGCAGCGGGAACCGGTGGGTGTGGTGGGCCTGGGGCTGATCGGAGGCTCCCTGGGGCTCGATCTGCAGGCGGCCGGGGCCCGGGTGCGGGCCCTGGTCCATCGGCCGGCCACCGCCGAGCGGGCCCGGGAGCGGGGCCTGGCCAGCGAGGTGAGCACCGATCCGGCCGTGCTCCAGGGGTGCGGGCTGGTGGTGCTGGCCCTGCCGCTCGACCGTCTCCTGGATCCGGACCCCGCCCTGGTGGCGGCACTCCCGCCCGCGGCGGTGATCACCGATGTGGGCTCGGTCAAGGCACCGGTGCTGCGCCGCTGGCGGAGTCTGCTGGCCGAGGCCGGCCGGGGACTGGATCCGGCCCGGTTCGTGGCCTCCCACCCGATGGCGGGCACCGCCCGGGCCGGCGTGGAGGCGGGGGAGTCCGGCCTGTTCCGGGAGCGGCCCTGGGTGGTGACGCCGGAGGCGGGCACCGATGCGGGCGCGCTGGCGGCGGTGCGGGAGCTGGCGGAGGCCCTCGGTGCCCGCTGGCTGTGCTGCGATGCCGACATCCACGACAGGGCCGTGGCCCTCATCTCCCATCTACCGGTGTTGGTGGGGGCGGCCCTGCTGCAGGCCGCCGATGCCGGAGCGGGCGAGGCCTCCGACCTGGTGAGGGCCCTGGCCTCGAGCGGCTTCGCCGACACGACACGGGTCGGGGGTGGCAACCCGGACCTGGGCATGCTGATGGCGCGCAGCAACCGGCCGGCGCTGCTGGCGGCCCTGGGCCATTACCGCGCCTGCCTGGATGCCCTCGAGGCGATGGTGGATCGGGCGGAGTGGGAGGCACTGCAGCGCTCTCTGGCCCTCAGCCAGCGCCTGCGTCCGGAGTTCCTCTGAACGGGGTTGCCGATAGGCTCCACGCGACCGCGATTTACCACGGAGCGGTGCGATGAGGACCAGAGCGCCCGGAACAGCGCGGCGAAACCGCCGCCGTGCCGACATCCGCAGTGGAACAGTCACGCCCGGTTCCATCCCGGGCGCCGTCGTGCACGTGGGCGAGCGGCGTCTGCTCACGGCGCGGCTGGACGTGATCCGCTACGACAGCAGCGGCTACAGCGAGCGGCAGGACGTTTCGGTCGAGAGCTGTGCCGGGCGCGTGGCGAAGGGCGGCATCACATGGATGAACGTCAACGGCGTCCACGACGTGAGCCTGATCGAGCGTCTGGGGGAGTGCTTCGATCTTCACCCGATGACAATGGAGGATATCGTCAACACCACCCAGCGCCCCAAGGTCGAAGAGTTTCCGGACTATATCTTCATGGTGCTCAAGATGATCGCTTTCAACGAGGAAAGTCAGAGCATCGGCATCGAGCATGTGAGCGTGATTCTCGGGAAGAACTTCGTGATCTCCTTTCTGGAGGATGACGGCGACGTGTTCGATCTGGTGCGGGAGCGCATCCGCTCCGCGGGCGGCAGGATCCGCTGGATGAAGGCCGATTACCTCGCCTATTCCCTCATGGACGCCGTGGTGGACCACTACTTCCTGGCGGTGGAGCGAATGGGCGACATCATCGAGGAGGTGGATGACCGGCTGCTGGAGGATCCGCGCCCCGGTGACATCGGGGAGATCCACGGACTCAAGCGAGGCATCCTCAGTCTGCGCAAGGCCGTCTGGCCGATCCGCGAGGAGGTGGGGCAGATCGTCAAGAGCGAATCACCCCTGCTCACGCCCGAGAGCCGCGTGTTCTGGCGGGACCTCTATGACCACTGCATCCAGATCATCGATCTGGTGGAGACCCATCGCGACATCCTCGGCGGGATGCATGACACCTACCTCTCGATCCTGAGCCACCGGATGAACGAGGTGATGAAGGTCCTGACGATCATCTCGACGATTTTCATCCCACTCACCTTCATCGCCGGTGTCTACGGCATGAACTTCAAGGAGATGCCTGAGCTGCAATGGCGCGGCGGATACTACTCGGTTTGGGCAGTGATGATCCTGATCGCCACTGGCCTGTTTCTTTATTTCCGACGAAAGAACTGGCTCTGAGAGCGGCCCCGGCCCGTGGCAGCCGGCTTGGGGTCGGGCTACGGATCGTTGCCGAGGTGCCGTCTCCGTGGTCAGCCGCCGAAGGCGTTTCTAGTTTTTCGTCGGGTTCGGCGATCGGCCGTGAGTTTCCTGAGCGAGGCGGTGCAGCACCCCCAGGGTGCCGGCGGAGCGGCCGGTCTGTCGGAGGGGGCCATCAAATGCCAGGCTGGCTGCTACAGGGAGAACCTCGTCCGCTGCAGCGACCCGATGCTCCAGTACGAGTGGGCGTGGTTGCAGCAGCAGCAGCGGGTCCTGCGCGATTTCCAGGGGCAGCCGGAGATGATGGCCCGCCTGGGCGGCGAGCAACGGCTCAATGGCCTGGTGTCCCAGAGCGTGCTGTTTCAGCTCCTCCTGCAGAACGAGTTCGCGCGCCGGGGCCTCGAGCCCCGGGAGTCCCCCGGTCCCGTCGTGGCAGCGGAGGAGGCCTGGGAGATCACCAGCGTCCAGGTGAAGCGGGAGTGGGGCATCCTCCCGCGCTGAGGTGGCGGCCGCTGCGGGCGCGGCGGCCATGACCGCCGCCCGGCAGAGGATCGCCCTGCTGCACCTGGGCAGGATCCACGACGAGACACCCGCCCTGCGGGCCGTCCTCGAGCAGCGCGGCATTGCCACCGAACTGGTCCCGCTGTCCGCGGCTGACGTGACCGACTGGGGGCGTTTCGACCGGGTGAGCGTGCGCGACTGCCGCGACAGCCATCGTCACGGCGACTTCCTGAGCCGGATCACGACGCTCGCCCGGCGACTCGAGGCGCTCGGGGTGGCGCTGGTCAATCCCCTGGCCGTGGTGCTGGCGGGCCATGCCAAGAGCGGCTACCTGCCCGGGTTGGAAAGGGAGGGGATCCGCCTGATCCCCTCGCGCTGGCTGCCGAGGGGCTGGCAGGGGTCCCTGGCGGAACTGCTGGAGACGTGCGGCTGGAGCGAGGCGGTGCTCAAGCCCGCCATCGGCTCGAGGAGCTGGCAGATTCATCGGCTGCGCCGTCGGGGCCATGGTGTGGAGATCATTGCCGCCGACGGCGCCAGGACCTTCGACGCCGCCGACGCCGCCGACGCCGCCGACGCCGCCGATGCCGCCGATGCCGCCGATGCCGCCGATGCCGCCGATGCCGATGGATGGCTGACGGGCCTGTGCCGGGATGGGGACTGGTGCCTGCAGCGGTTCCTGCCCTCGATCCACGGCCGGGGCGAGGTCAGCCTGGTGTTCCTCGCGGGACGGTTCTCCCACGCCGTGTCCAAGTCCGTGGCCGGCGGTGGCTGGATCGCGCATGAAAGCTTCGGGGGGCGCAACCACTGCCATCCGGCGACCGCGCTGGAGCGGCGCTGGGCCGAGGCGGTGGAGGAGCGGCTGCGGCGACGCTTCGGGGTGCTCCCTTATGCGCGGATCGACGGCATCCACGACGAGCAGGGCGATCTGCTGCTGCTGGAGTGCGAGCTGGTGATTCCTCGGCTGTTCCTCGGCGAGGGACACGCCTTCGGGCGCTATGCCGACGTCCTGACGACGCCCCCTGGCGGGGGGTAGGGCTGGCCGGTAGCTCAGTCCGCCAGCACCCGCATCGCCTGATGGGCCTCGAGGGTGGGCGGTTCGCTGCCGGGCTCGTCGTCGCTGCACAGGGAGACGGCAACGCTGGCTGCCCAGGGGCGCGAGCCGGTGCCGGCGGGAAACACCAGGACCACCGTGCCGGCCGAGGGGCTGGTGCTCGGATCCTCCGCCAGGATTTCCATGGCCACGCGGGTGCGGCGGCACTGGAGGGCGCGCACCTGCATCAGGGCCGCGAACTCCTGGGTGGTCCAGCGGGCCTCCGCGCTCCCGCAGGGGAAGCGCTCACCCAGACGGCTGGCGCTGAGTTCCTCGATGGGGCCGCCCCGGCCCCCATCCCACACCAGCAGCAGGCTGGCGTCACGGCACAGAGCGTTGTGCTCCACCAGCTGGCGGTCGAGCACGAGCCGCCGCTCCAGACCCTGCTTCTCGGCAGGCAGCGAGAGGCAGGTCCTGAGGGCCTGGGCCACCTCGCATCCGCGGCCTTCGCAGAACCCGCGATGGGCGGTGAGGATGTCGTCGGCCGCGGCCACGATCTCGAGAGCCGGCAGGCTGCGGCTGAGATGCTGCGTCATCAGGTTGAAGCGAATGCCGCCATCGTCGAAGGGACCGCGCGCGGGATCGATGGAGGCGAGCATCTGATCGATGGCGGCATTCACCAGCTCCCGCCTCCAGGTCAGATACGTCATGGGGGGGCACTCCTTGGGGCCTGACTATCAGTGTGATCAGCAGCGATGCCATTGGCCGTGGGTCGTAACATTGCCGATTTTCGGTAGCAACAACTACGGAATAAGGTGTTGGATTTCTGACCCGCGCTGGTTGCGTGCTGAGCGCTGCCTAAGGCCGCTCTGGTCCCGGCCATCTCTTTTCTCTCTCTTGCTTCCCCGATGCATGGATCTCCCCGACGACGCCATCGCTGCGCCTCTGCCGGCCGAGGAGGTGTTCCGCCGGGTCGCCGATGCGGTGGTGGCCGTCGAGGTGCCGGATGGGGCCGGCGCCGGGGTGCTGCTGAGCCGCTCCGGTCTGATCGCCACCAGCCAGCACATGGTGGAGGGCTGGAGCACGGCCCGGGTCCGCTTCCGGGACGGCACCCAGGCGCGGGTCCGGGTGGTGCGTTCCTACCGGGACGCCGATCTGGCCTTTCTGCAGCTCGATGAGGCGGTGGCCCCCCAGGCCGCGGCGCGGGTGCGCTGCCCCCTGATCGACGGCCGGGCACCGGCCGGCCGACTGCCGGACGTGGGGGAGACGATCTACGCCATCGGCCACCCCCTCGGCCTCCCTTACACCCTCACCCGCGGGATCGTGAGTGCCGTGGGGCGGGAGATCGGCGGACGCCGCTACCTCCAGTTGGATGCCGCAATCAATCCTGGCAACAGCGGCGGTCCGCTCTACGACAGTGCCGCCCGCCTGGTGGGCCTCAACGCCTGCAGCCGCTCCGAGGCCCAGGGGCTGAACTTCGCCGTGCCCACCGATGAGATTTTCCGGCACTTCAACGCTTATCTGGAGGAGCGTGAACGGGGCGCCCTGCACTACTGCAGTGCCTGTGGAGCGGCCAGCCGGGACGCCGTCTACTGCGAGCACTGCGGCGCGCTGCTGGCCCTGGCCGACGCCGTGGAGGAGCTCGAGGCCGCCGAAACGACCCCGGAGCGGGCGGGTAAGGCAGCGGGGACGGAGGAGAGCGGTGACACGGTCACGGCTGACGATGCGGGTAGGGAGCCGCCCCTGCCGGTCTGCCCCGCCTGCGGGGCGGCCAACGACGCAGGCGCCCCGTACTGTGCACGCTGTGGCGCGGATCTGTCGGTGGCGCCAGCTCCGCTCCCCCTTCCCCGGCGGCCCTGAGCCATGCGGACTTTCCTGGCCGATCTGCTGGAGCGGCTGCATCCGGCACGCTCCGAGGCTCCGTCACCGGAGGCGGTGGAGGCGCTGGTGGAAGCGGTGCTGGAGAGCCTGGGGGTGGAGGGGGCCCGCGACGAGAGCGACGAGGGCGTCGTCTGGAGTCTGCAGGTGGGCAGCGCCCCGATCGAGATCGCCCTGCAGACCAACGAGGTGCTGCAGGAGCCGACGATCGAGATCTGCGCGCCGATCCTGCGGCTTCCCGCCGCCAACCTGCTGGCGTTCTACCGGCGCTGCCTGGAGCTGAACCGGATCGTGGTCGGCTGTGCCATCGGCGTGGAGGACGACGTGGTGATGGTGGCGGCAGAACGACGTCTGCCGGGGCTCGACCGGGCCCAGTTCGTGGAGATGCTGCTCAACGTGGCCAGCGCCGCCGATGAATTCGACGATGTGCTAGCCGCCGAGTTCGGCGCCGAGAAGCTGGGGGAGGAGCCGGATCCGCCGGCGTGAACGGACGATCAGCAGGCGGTGCATCGCCGGAGCCGGAGCATCGGTGTCTCGCCGGAGAAACCCTGGTCGTAGCTGGTGAGCTCGAGGTGAGCCTCCCATCCGGAGGGAAGCCCGGCCAGCAGGGGCGCCACCCAGGGATGCACCCTGGGACGCCGTTCGATCGTGTGGGCGGGGTAGATCCTCACCTCCCTCCGGCTCACCCGCAGCAGTTCGACCAGGGCACGTCGGTGCCATGGGAGGTCGAAGTCGGGCTGCTTGCTGAGCCCCCCAGCGGCGATGGGGGCGTAGGAGAAAAGGAGATGGCCACTGAGCACCAGATCGAAGCTGCCCTCCGCAAAGGGCAGGCAGGGGAGGGCCGCGGCCCGGTAGGCCTCCGGATGATCCCGCAGGTCGGCCAGGAATGTTTCCAGGGCTTCCAGCTTGCCCGTGCGAAACACCGAGAGATCGAACCCCGGCCGCACGGCAGGGCTCACGGCCAGTCGTTCCAGGGTGAGGGCCACGTCGTCGCGGCAGCGGCGCTCCAGGTCCGCGAGGGAAAGGGCGTAAAGGGGGTCGACCGCCATGCAGTCCACCCCGGCGCCGCGCGCCAGGGCCGTGAGGGTTCCCGGTCCGCCCGGGCAGTCGAGCACCCGGCAGCCACGCCAGGCACTCAGATCGAGGTTGAAGAACTCCAGGGCCTCGGCACCTGTGCGGCCAAAGAACACCACCCTGGGCAGATCCATGAGGGAACGTGCCGACAGCGGAACCGTACCCGGTGGTGGTGTTGTCCCTGGGGGTGTCCCGCGGACTGGGAATCACCGGCACCCAGTCGGACGGAGCGGCAGCGGGGCTCGTGCGAGTCAATCACGTTGAGGGCCCCGAATCGTCAGCCATCCGCGCTGGCGTCGAACTGAAAATCCATGGCCGACACGTCGGTGGGTTGGGACCACTCCTGCTTTCGGGTCGTCGGCCGTTTCAGCCCTTTCTCCCGCGAGAGCCGGGGGGCGATCCGCTGGCTCCAGCAGATCTGCATCGCACTGAGAGGTGCGCTTTGCAGCCCAGGCCTGTTCTCCCGGCAGGGAGGCCTGAGCCTGGCCTTCTCCAGATCAACAACCTTGCTGCCACGGTGATGCATGCTGTTGTGCCGGCCTAGGAACAAACAGGTGAAGCGCCCCGATGCACGGACCAGGCCTTTGAACTGTTTCCTGGCTAGTGACTGCTGCTTCGCTGCGATGGGGTTTCTCCTATTCGGAAGCCTGGGGTTAGGGGATTGCCGTCTCCAGTTCTGCTTGAGCCAGCAGCGTCCACGCTTTCTTTCGGAGAGATCTTGGGCTACCGATGGGCATGCTCCTGCTCCAGGTGGGTCGAGCGCTGCCGGTTTTCAGAAGCCTTGAAGCTTGGGTTGTTTCAGCCTGCTCGCCGTCCTACTGCTTTCACCAGTGGTGCCAGGTGGGCTGCACCACCTTGATGAAACAGCAGATCTAAGTGAAGGTCTTCCCAGTACAATCGGCTGCTGCAGTGTCTGCTGGTTCAAAGAAGCCGATTAGGCTTGTGCTTGCGGATCATCTGATCAGGTGTGCGGTGGTTTCGTTCCATGGTGTAGTCCCCAGCCCAGTCTTGACTGCTGGGGCCTCTTATTCCCACAGGACGGGTGACCTGTGGCAATGTCAGCACAGTTCCTGGGATCACGGAGGACTGATGGAGCTTGGAGCGACATTGGGAACGCTTCCTGCTTTCGCTGAACACGTCAACCCATAGCAGTGTGGACATCGTAATCCGTCAGCTCAGATGCCTTGCAGTAAGGCAGCCGCGCAGAAAGACTCCGTGGCGTACAACTTCGGGAGCCCATGCAACGACCGGCCCTTATGGAACTGAAAGCCGGTTGGCGCCATTGGGATAGTGCCTATGTACCAGGCTGGCAGCCTGGTGGAAGAAGAATCGGGTGGGCTGGGACATCGGGAATTATTTTTACATTCACGGCTTTGGCTGGTTGTCGCAGGCTATCCTTGGTAATAGCAATGAAGATCTTGGGATGATCTCTGGAGTAATTCTTCTTCTTACGTGGCTTATCGCGACCTCAGTCTTTATGCGCTCGACATCTCTGCCAAGACGTATCGTTCCAGCCATCTCTTTTGTGGCAAGTCAATGCTTTTTATTTTTGCTATATCTTTCCCTGATCCCCTTGGGGACGACGGGTATGGCCAAGTATCTCCTGGTGACATATTTAACCGCGATTCTTGTGTCTCTGGCGATTAGGCCCCATGCGTTAAAGTCTGCGTGTCAGGCAATGCTTCATTTCTTGTATTTAAGGCAGTCACAATCTTTCTCGGATGACGCAAGCATAGTTCTTAGAAGATATCTGATGCATACGGTAAATGCAAGAATTTTGATCACGTCGTTGGCCATCTGCATTCTCCTGGTGGGATCAGTCCTGATCTCAAGTCCAAGTTCGTGGGACGCATATACTTACAATCTTTCAAGAGTGGTCCATATGATCATACGAAAGACTCCGTTCTTAGTTAACTCTCCTTCGCTGCCGCAAGCTATCTTCCCGCTAGGGCATGACTTGTTGTATTATCCAGACATGCTGCTAGGCAACTTGCGAGGTCTAGGCATCATTAACACATTAGAATTCATATTGCTACTTGGAATATCAATTAATATCTGTGAACTTCTTTTGGTAAATTCTGCTATTGCAGATTTGGCAAGAACTTGCATGCTCGAAACGGCAAAACTCATTACTGTTTGCCTTCATATCTCGTCCGATCAGCAGGTGTTGCAGGCACTCTCTGTAAAAAATGATCTTGTTATTGCAGTCTATTTTGCCACTTCCTGTCTGACTGCGTTGGTTTTCCTATGTGGCTCAGAGACATTCGGGCTGTCAAGCTTGATGGGATCCGCTTTGTTATTGATGGTCTATGCCTACGCTTGCAAGAGCTATGGGATTATCTGCATCGTTCCTTTTACGGTTCTGGCAGTCTTGAAGTTCCGTGAGCTCTGGCAAGAGCACCCATTGATACTCCATTCTACTGGTACTCTTCAGGCCGTAAAATCAAAAGCCTGGGATCCGGCGTGCATTCTTTATGTGCTGACAGCTTTCATCGCATCATTCGCTCTTGCATTCAGTGTATTTGTAAGGGAGAGTTACTCCAGTCTTGAAGAGTATCAATCTTCTTTTGTTGCCTTGGTGAATCGATATTCAAATCCATTCTCCTACGCTGAAGCTGCTTTCTTCAACTCTCTTAGGTTTTTCTGAATCTTGCTGCATACCCTTATTCCACCTGGCTCAAGCCAGATGCGACATCTCCTGATGATTACTGGCTGGGTCTGTCTCCAATTGTCAGGTTTCTTTCAGGCCGCCACTTTGCGATTGCTGAGGACTACGTCTTTAGCTTAATACGCTATAGAAACGAGGATGTGTCATTGACTAGCCCCCTTGTGCAACTCGCGGCGCTACTTGCTTTGGTTCCCCTCGCATATGGCTTCTTCTTCTGCAATGGAGGGCCAAGTAAGAAAGGTTCCTATGGATCGTCCCTTGGGAGGGTGCTTAATCTAAGTGCAATATCCATGATTGTTTGCTCTTCGCTGATCTCTTCATTTCTTGTCTTTGCCATCTTGGCCTACCATAACTGGTATGTTAAGTACATGGGTTTCTCGTACGTATGCCTGATTCCTGTCTTGTCCTGGGTCTTGGTGTTTAATATAACGCAAATCGCGTGTTCTTTTGGATTCACGTTGGAGATTCTTGCGCAGAGTTCTGTGATCTTGATGGTGAAAAGGCTGTTCATGGTCATGTCCGTATTTCTCCTTGTTTGGTCTTTGTCTCTGAGTTCACGATTCTTCTCGGTGAGCCTCGCTCCCAAGGGGAGTGGCGCCTACAGGTTGTACGACGAATATTTGTATTCGACAGGGCTAAAAAACTCTAAGTCAAGAGGTGACTTTATCGGGCAGTTCTCTGAAAAAAGTTCGAACAAGCTTGGTCTATGCTTCGGCGAAGAGACTCCCTCGCTTGCTCCGCTCATGGAGTTGACACAGCATCACCTCCGTCCTGAGAGGATTGTATTTTATCCTCTTGATGCAAAGGCCTGCAGAATGGAAGGAAATAGGGAAGCGGACGGAAAGACAATTGTTCTACCATGAGTAGTTGTGGCATTGGCTGCAGAATTATAATGTTCTAGGCGTCAATGGCTGAGCTGAGGCCGGCTTGTTCGTCTTGGCTTGTTGAGCACTCCGATCCTTTGTGAGCCTGTGCTACTTTGGCCCCCCCAACCAGGCTTGGAATTGGGAGAGAGCACTTTGTATTAAGACTCCCAGTGGCGATCGACCCATCATTCAGACTGCAGTTGAAGCAGGAGCCACCCATCCAGCGTTTGATTTGCTTCTCAACAGAGAGGGTGTGAGAGATGCGACGACTAGCGCTTCCGATTTTGGAGTAGGATGTTGGTCAAGTGAATTGCCCTTGTATCCTGGAGATTTCCCCCTTAGCCGAGTAAGGGGTTACATGGTGGCACTTGGCAATTTGGGCGGAGTGCCATCAGGACATACCAGTGGGAGTCACTGATCCACGTATGGCCAAAAGCTTGGATTCCCAAACAGCCACACTGGCAGAGACGAACCCTGCCATTGATGAGAGCCTGGAATTAACCGGAAATCCCGAATCCTGCGGTAAGATCCTGCCGATGCTCCGACCTTGCTCCAGCAATCATTGGGCTGGGTTGATGCCTGGACGCATTGCAGAGATATGTCTCCTTCATCTGGAGCTAGGAGTTTGTTGCCCGTAGAGCAGCAGCACAGCGATTGCATTGAATCTCGGGCTGTCTGACGTTGGCGGCTGCGACGTGGGGTTTCGGGCACTCTGTTCCATCGAAGTGGAGTGATGCAGCCTTGGCAAAACTGGTCAAGCCTGCTTCCATCATTGCGTAGCGGCCATACGCGCTTGCTGCTGTGAATGCGAGAACCGGAGCTGCTTGAGCTGGTTGTACGTGGCCGCGATCAGGTGCCATTCGGCCACGACCTTCTCAAGGCCATGCACCAGTAAGCGCCTCAGGCCTCAGGCATCCTTGATCTGCCCGATCATCGGCTCCACGATGGCCTGGCGTTGGGCGTCGATCGCTGATCCCTTCTTGCTTCTGCGCTTGCGGGCCATGCGGGTTCTGGCAGTGGCATCTCTAGGAGTTTGCAGAAAAACCATTCCGTGAGGCGTCTTTCTCCCCCCAAGCAGAGCTGGCCATGGCGGGAACTTGATGGGATGGGCTCAGACTCGCTAACCGGCCATGAGCATCTGGATGGGGCCCTTGGCTGGCGTTGATGCTCCCTGCGGGCCCCTCTTTCTGGAGAACGTCCCGTTCATGCTGTCGCCTCCAACGGTTTGAGCAGGTTCGCCCAGTCGGATCAGGTTGTAGGCGATCACATGCAGTCCGAACACGGCAC